>NZ_JBFUBP010000002.1:0-565197 GCF_056405675.1 Polaromonas sp. P1_F4
ACGTCGTGACGTACTGCCCCTGGTCCACATAGATCGTCGTGCTGGTGGTCTCCACCACGCTGTCAGCGGCGTTGTCCACCACATAGATGTCGTCGCCTGCACCGCCGTTGAGCACATCCGCTCCCGCCCCGCCGTCCAGCAGGTCGTTGCCTGCGCCGGCGTTGAGCGTGTCGTTGCCGTCCAGCCCGTACACCAGGTCTCGGGCCGACGTGCCCGTCAGCGTTTCTGCTGCAGCCGTGCCGGTCAGCATGTTGCCTATCTCGAGCGAGAAACCGGTCAGTGCATATGCACCCGAGCCGTCGGTTGCTCTCACTGAAATCTTCACTGTCTCGTCTGCATTCGCGGGCGGCGTTCCAGAAAAAGTGCGGGTCGTCGCGTCGAAGGTCAGCCATGACGGCAGGGGTGCGCCATTTGATCGCGTCGCTTCGAGCGTCAAGGCATCCTCCACATCAACGTCCGCGAAAGTGTTGCTCGGCAACACGTACACAAACGGCTGGTTTTTGCCTACCTGCTGGTTGCCCGGCGCCGCGGCCGTCGGGGCGTCATTGGTGTTGGTCACCAGGAACTGCACCAGCGTGCTACTGACCGCACCGTAAGAGTCCTTGGCGTACAAGCGAACTTCAAACGCGGCAACGTCTCCATTCTGCGGAAGTCCGCTGAACTTTCCGCTGACCGGGTCAAGGGTCAACCAGGAAGGTAGCGCGTCTCCGTTGCCAAGCTTCGCCCAATACGTCAGTGACGGAGAACTGGTCGTAAACCAGGTACCCGGCGAGGTATCTTCAAACAGCAGGTCTTCCGTTGCGATCCGGAAGTATCCTGGCGCCGCAGAAAGCGGAGCCGGGTTAGGCACGACTCTGGACATGACCGCGGCCTGGTCCCAGTTTGTTCCATCCGCAAAACGCACAGACTCCACGCCAATACCGCCGCCAGCCACGCGCTGGATGGCCAGGCGGTTGGTGCCATCGACCAGGTTCAGATACACGTAATTTGCATCTGCGCTTACCCAGACGTCGCCAACAGCGACACCGGCCATGAATTGAACTCTGTCAGTGCCAGCCCCGGCTTCTGCACTTTCAACCAGCGTGTCGTGGCCGCTGCCAAAGCCAAACAGATAGACATCGTCACCCGCGCCGCCCGACAAAATGTTGTCAGCACTGTTGCCGGAAAGCACATTGGCCAGGCTGTTACCCGTGGCGTTCACAGCCAGGTGGCCGGTCAGCGTCAGGTTTTCGAGGTTGTCACCGAGCGTCCAGTTTCCAGCAGAAAAGACCGTGTCCAGCCCTTCATTGGCTCTTTCGACCACCACATCCAGCGCATCAACGACATAGCGGTCATCGCCCAAACCGCCAATCAGGCGGTCCGCTCCGGCCTGCCCGTCCAACAGGTCGTTGCCCGCGTCGCCCCAGATGTATTCGCTGTATGCCGACCCATTGAGCACATCATCAGCGGCCGTTCCCTGGATCATCGAGGCCACCGTCATCAAGGTGGATGTCGAAACACCCGCCAGATCGGTTGCGGTAACGCGCAGTTGCAACGGTGCAGAGATTTGTTCTGCAGTGGGGTTCGCAGAAAGCGTGCGCGTCGCGCTGTCATACGTCAGCCAGGCCGGCAAGGGGGAGCCGTCTGCCACAGACACGCTCAGTCGCAGAACGTCCCCGAGATCCTGGTCTGCAAAAAGATTCTGCGGCATGACAAAGCTGTTGGCCACCCCGGCCGTCATGCCAATGGTGGGCACCGGCCCGGTCAGATAAGGCGCATCGTTGATGCCCGCGACAACGATCTTGAAACGGGTATCTGCCGTGGCATTCGCTTCATCCGCGGCGGTTAGTTTGATCTCAAGGGTGCCAACATGGCCCCCGCCCGGCGTCCCATAAAAACGCATCGCCTGCGCATCAAAATGCAGCCAATCCGGCAAAGGTGACCCATTTGCCAGCGTGGCACTGAAATGGATCTGGTCGCCCGTGTCCTTGTCAATGAAGAAGTTGGGCGCAATATCAAGGGTAAACAACTGGTCTTCATCGGCGAACTGGATGGGAACATTTCCGTATTCCACCGGCGCCTGGTTGAACTGCGCGACGCTCAAGGTCATCACACCCGCACTTACTGCGTTACTCGCGTCCGTACCAATTACCTTGATCGTCCATTCCCCGGCCTGCCCCTCTGTGGGGGAGCCGCTCAATGTGCGTGTTGCCGCATCAAAGTGCAACCAGGCGGGGAGCGGCTGGCCGCTGGCCAGCGTTACCGCGTAGTGCGCACCCGCACCCAGATTTGTAAACAGTGCTTCCGGCAACACATAGCGGTAAGCCTGCCCGGTCAGGACCTTCTGGTCACGCAAAGCACCGCTGAACTCCGGTGACCCGGCACGCATGGCCGCAGCCTGCTGCTGTTGCTGCTGTTGCGCCAACGCCTGTACGTCGGTTACCGCAATTACTTGCGCCTCTTGCTGCGATTGTGTCGGCGTGTTGGCGACAGGAATTTGCGAAAGATCTTCAATATCAAGCTGCACGTCGCCTGCCTGCAGCATGCGGCCGTCCGTCATTTCGGCCCGGGTATAGCCCCGTACCAGCACGTCTTCGCCATACCGGCGGTTCAAGACATTGGCATTCAGGTGAAGTGCTTTTAATCCGGCGTCAGCCAGCGTCTGCAACTCTCCCGCATCGCTTACCCCGTTGCCGTTCAGGTCGCGCCAAAGCTTGAACTCAGACCACTTGGCATCCGAGCTGTCAAATTTCCCATCCTGGTTGGTATCAAATTCGGGCCGCGCCAGGCTCTGAAGATCGGTGCGTGCCGGGTCTTGGGGGTTGACGTGCGACCAGAATTCAACTTCGTCGGCCTGGTTGATCTGGTTGTCGTGGTTGTGGTCCCATGCCAGGATGCCTTCGTTGGCACCAATCCATGCGACTTTCTGCGCAACGCCATCGCCGTCCCGGTCGACGGTCACCTGGCTTTCATCAATATCCAGGAACTCCAGCCCGTCTCCACCCAGGTCAATCACCACCGGGTCATAACCTTGAATGAAAAAATTCACGGAACGGAAATTAAATCCACCTTGTGAATCAGTAATCCGGAAAGTGACTGAATCGCTGGCGCTCTGCCCCACGCGGGACGCGGGAATGCTGAAATAGTTCGCCGGAGCCGCCACCTCTTTCCAACCACCCTCATCCAGCGTAATGACCTGACCGTTTTCCCCGAGATATGTATCGTAAACATAGGCAGCAGTCACCCCCTGATATACCGGGGCCCACAATGGATTCCGCTCAATCGTGACGGTCGAGTTGGAACCGTCTTCTACATCGTAAGTGTCCAGACGGTAATATTCAGATATACGCCCCCCGGCAAACAAGAGTGGCGCGCCGAGTGCGACAACATTGGCCGTAGGCAAATCATTCACTGCGACCACGTTGCCATACGCCTTTTGGCTTGCCTGCCCGCCGTGCCCATCACCCACCGTAAAGTCAAAAGTGATGGCGCCGTTGTAGTTCAACGGAGCCAGGATGCCGACGCGGTTATTGGCCGCATCGTTCACGATGTTGACCAAGCGTCCATTCAGGGTTCGCCCATTGGCGGCCCCCAGAATACTGAGCCCATCCCCATCTGCATCGCTGGCACCAGACAGCAAACTGCTGTACGAGATATAGCTCCACGCCTGCAGGTTCGGGTCGTTATAACCTCCGTCTTCCAGCATCTGGAAGCCCACCGCGTTCACAATGGGTGCGTCATTCAGCGCCTGGATACCAATGTCCAGACGTTCGTATGCGCTGTAAACGCCGTTTGAATCCTGCACCCGCACATCAAACTGGCGCGTGCCATTGGCGTTCGCCTTGGCCTTGAACACAATCTCTTGCGTCTGCGCATCAAAGCGGATGGTGTCGCCGCTGTTGACGGCCACCAGATTGGCGGTGTCTACCGTAATCGCGTCGCCATCCACGTCCACAAACATCTGCTTGAGCGCCGACAGCGAGATGCGCACTTCCTGGTCTTCCTGGCCGGCCTTGGCCAGATGGCTACCCGCCACAAACACCGGCGCATCGTTGACGTTGTTAAAGCTCATCGTCACGACGGCAACGGACTCATTGCCCTGCGCGTCTTGCACCACATAGTCAAAATGCGCGGCGCCCGTGAAGTTGGCGCCCGGCGTGAACGTGAAGGTATCTCCGCTTCTTTCCAGTGTTCCGCCCACTGCATTGCGGGCTTCCACCAGGCTGATGCCGGCCGCTCCGTCTTCAGGGTCAAGCACCCCCGCGAGCAGCTGGCTGACCGTGATGTTGAGCGGTGTTTCTTCCGTACCCTGGAAGGCCCGGTTGAACAGGGTCGGCGCGTCGTTGACGGCCGCGATATTGACCTTGGCCACGGCTTGCGACAAACCACCCGCGCCGTCGCTGACGGTATAGCGGAAGCTGGCTTCACCCGAATAATTGGAGGCTGGCGTGAACACAATGTGCCCGCCTTCCAGTGCCACCGTTCCGTTAACGGCCTGGTCGACGGCCACCACCATCAGGTGTTGCTGTTCACCGCGCTGAATATCCGCATCTTCTTCATTGGCCAGCAACAAGTCGGCGTCGATAACGAGCTTTTCGTCTTCGTTGCTGGTAATGACCTCACCGAAAGCACGCGGCCCGTCATTGACAGCGCCGACTTCCACTTCGGCCTTGCCGACGGTGGAAAGGCCGGTGTCGTCCGTTACGGTGTATTCAAACGTGGCTGTGCCGTTGAAGTTTTCATCGGGCACAAAAATGATCTGGCCCGTGCCATCCACAAACGCCTGGCCGTGAACGGCATTGCCCACTGCCGTGATATGCAGCGGCGCGGCGCCGGCCTGCGCATTGAAGTCAGGGTCAAAGTCATTGGCCAGCAGCAGAGCCGCATCAATACGCAGGTTGGTGTCTTCCTTGGCATTGCGAATCACTTCGCTGACCACCGTAGGCGCGTCGTTCACTGCCGTCAGCTTGATCTTGATGACCGCCACGGCGCTGGCGCCGCGCGAGTCCTGCACGATGTATTCAATGGTGTCGGTCACGCCATACAAGTCTGTAGGCGGCTTGTAGCTGATCTGGCCATTGGCCAGCAGCTCGGCGCGGCCCATGCCCACGCGGCCTATGCCGATGATGGTGAGCGTGTCGCCTTCCAGATCGGTGTCGTTGGCCAGTAAGGTAGCGGCGTCCAGCAGCAGCGGCACATCTTCCTGCGCCTGGATGGTTTCACCCAGCAACTTCGGCGCGTCATTGACTTCTGCCAGGTTGAAGTTGATGCGCCGCTCCATCACCTGGCCCTGGCCGTCCATCACGGCGTAGCTGAAGCCCGCCTCAGTGCCAAAGTAATTGGCATCGGCAATAAAGCGGATACGCCCCGTAACGTCGTCTACCTCGACGTACCCGTGCCGAACCTCGCGCACACCCAGCAGGCGCACCGTGGTGTAAGGCGTGGCACCGGCAATCAGCGTGCGGGCTTCCTGCTCGAGCTGCTCATAGCCGAAGGCGAACTGCTCGTCTTCCTTGCCGACCACAACGGCCGTTCCCAGCGACGAGGTGGGCGAAGCCGTGGTGTAAACCTGAATGGTCTGCGCCGGCGCACCGGGCGTGGCGGCATTGCTGGCAATCACCGCCTGCTGCGTGACCAGGCCGCCCAGCTGCGCGCCCTTGACCACATAGTCCAGCGTGTAGACGTCGGAAGGCAGCACCCACTGCTGCGGGTTGGGCGGCGCGGGTGGGCCTGCCGTGGCCGTGTCGCTGGTGACCTCACCGGTCGTCACATGGTGGCTCAAAGCCCACTGGTCATCAAAAACAGGCGTGTCTGTGCTGGGGCCGGCCCACACAGGCGGGCTCAGGTGCGCCGTGCCGAACACGTCGGCGCCGCCCACGGTCGATGCCGCGTGGAAGCTGAAGCGCATCTGCTCCAGCCTGGAGCGCACATTCGCATCTACCCAGACATCGCTGTCGCCGATGTAAATCGCCATGCCGCTGGCGCCGATGTTCTCGCCGCCGGCCCGCAGGCTTTTCACCACATTGATGAAGTCGGCCGACTGCGTATTGAGGCCGTAGCGCAAAGCCAGGGCTTCGAGCTCTGCACGGCGCGCCGTGGTGATGTTCGCGTTCTGCAACTCCAGCAGCACGCTCATGTCTTGCACCAGCGTGATGTAGTTTTCACGCAGGCCGTTTTCATGCAGGATGCTGACGTTTTGCGTGGCCTGGTCTACCACCACCGCAATGCCTTCTGTCTGGGCTTGCAGGCCTACCTCGCTGGCCTGCGCGTCGGTGCCGTCAGCCAGGCGCAGCTTGAAGGTCGTCAGGTCAATCGATTGCACGGCGCTGCCAGCCAGCGCATCCATGGCTGCCTGCCCTGCCGCATCCAGTCGCGCACGCAGCGCTGCCATATCCACGCCCGGGTGGCGCATCTGCAGGTCATAGATTTCCATGCTCCCGGCACTGCCATCGCCGTTCAGGTCTATCCACAAACGCAACAGCTTGTACACCGGGTCCGACGCATCGATCTTGCCGTCGTTGTTGCTGTCGTAATACTTCAAACTGGCCAAGCCGCGCTGGTCAAACGGCGTGCTGACGCCGTTAAACAACTCGCTGGCCGTGTCGATCAGGCCATTGCCGTCGCGGTCAATGCCCAGCATGGCTTCCGAAGGCGCAATCCACTCGGTGGCCTCGCGGTAACCATCATTGTCGGCATCAAAGCGCGCCACGCCGTCGCTTTGCAGGCTGTCGTAGTCTTGCTTGACGACGGCTGGCAGCGCCGTCTTGGTAATACCGTCACCGCCGAGGTCAACCGCAATGACTTTGAGCCACTGGCGCGAAGCGCTCTCAATGGCGGCCGCACGCTGCACCGGGTCAGTGATGGCGGCATCCACAATGCGCGCCGCAAGCTGCGGGTCGCCGGGGTGTTGTGCCTCATAGGCTTTCAACGCCGCGGTGGCGGCAGCCAGCCCAGCTTCGGCCGCCGTGACCACACTTGGCACATTGGCTGCGCCCTGCTCCACATTCCCTGTTACAGCGCCTACGGCGACCCAGCTGCCCAGCGCCAGGTTGGACTGTTTGGCACTTTCAAGTGCGGCGTCCGCATTCGAGAGCGCCTGCTGCAAGGCATGGCGCTGCTGCTCAATGGGGCTCATGGCCGACAGCCACTGGCCTTCGGTTTTCCAATTGGCTTCGTCGGCGCCGAACTTGGCCGTCAGGTGATTGATTTGCCACCGACTGACAATTGCTTCGGGCGCAATCAGCGACTCTGCGTAGTGATCCACGAGGTCCTGCCGAGCGACGCCGTTATACATTTTCTCGCCGGTTTGCGGATGAATCTGCTCCAGCACGAAGAAGAAGTTACTGACACCGTTCTCAACGCGGCTGGGCCAACTCTGGATTCTCACAGTTGGCATACGGCTCGCGATGAGCGCCAGTGCTTGATCGGGATCCGTATTGCCATTGTTGGCTTGCGCCACCTGCTGAGTGAGCTTGGCGATCATTGCCTCCATCTTGGCGGCAAGAATCTCGGCACCGCCGTTTCCAGCGTTGACAATTTGGTAACTCAAACTGCCATCTTGAAGGCGTGTGAAAAATGCCTCCCCAACCGGAGGGGGTGGAGGCGGTTCTTCTTCGGCGAACATCTCGTCCAGAATAAAACTGGCCACAACAATGATCACCAGCGTGTAAGGGTCTATGGGTACCAATCCCGATGCGGCCACCGCCGGCGATGTGGCAGTTGCAGCTGATCCGGCAGAGTAGGTTAACGCTGAGAGGCCACTATAAGCACCAGTCACCGTAGATAGTGCTGAACCATACTGGCCATGGTCGAGCATATCCCCAAGGTTTGCCAGATTGGCAATGCTAAGGATCGCTCCAATTTGGCCAAGCAGCCTCATAGAGTCTGAGCCTTGAAGCATGAATCCTGCGCCGTTATTGAAACTGGCATAGAGGTTGTTGGCGCTGGTTAACAAACTCACAGCGCTACCAATCTGCGTCAGCGCGTTGTTCGACTGCAGGCCCCGTAGAGCACCAATCACTCCGAGAACACTAGTGGCAGCGCTCAGTCCACTATTTATTCCCTGTAGCGTCGGGGTGTTGTTACTCAGCATTTGCTGATCGACGACTATCTTGGCTCCATAAAGAAACGCGCCCAGATTGTCCTTTGCTCGGAGCGCGCCAAAGAGTGCTCCAACGTCGGCATACAGAGTCGCCTCAAGTTTTTGACGGTCTTGCTCTGACTGTCCAGGTGTCACCGCTAACAGGTCCGCGTTTCTGACTTGACTCGCATGATCCGTAGCACGCAGAATCGACTGGCCGCCACCTGCGGGATTGATGACCTCCAGAGTGCTGCCGTCGTCAAAAATCTGCAAAGTACCGGTGGACACCGTATTGCCTTGAGCATCACGGACGGTAATGGCTTGGGTTCCATTCGGAAGCGATTCGGCTACCCGAGTTTGGGTGATCTGCCCCTGCTCGTTATAGCTAACGTCAACCATCCCCAACTGCAGACCTGCAGCGTTGGTGGTCACGCTAACAATGTTGTGACCAGCAAAATCCCCAGCTCCGTCGTGTCGCTTAATGTCGGTCGTAACAATGACGGTACCTGCGCTACCACTAGTTGTCGTGGCGACGCTCTCCAAAACATCACCGTCGTTAAAGGTTTGTCTGGTTCCTGTACTTAGCAACGCACCCGCGCCGTCGTAAGTCCTGGTTTGCAGCAATCCCGGATTGATGACTTGAGTTTCGCTACGCCGGTACACACTCCCATCCGAATCGGTAGTGATAGCTTGACTGTTGCCGTTCGGATAGTTAGTCGTTGTAATAGAGGAGCCGTCGCCAAACTCCTGAACCTGCGAGGCGCTAATGAGCAGTCGATCTTCGTTACGTACGCTGGATAAAACCGTACCGTTTCCCAGCGTCACGCTGCGTTGAGTCAAGCCGTCGCCGAGGTCGGTAGTAACCAACTGCGGGTAAGCCCAGCCATTGGACTGGATCACGGCAGGATCCAGATTGAGAACCAGTTGCGAAAGGGCACTGTCTACCCAAGTAACGCCACTCCCCGTACCAAACCCTTCGTGACGGGTATCAACCATGTCATCCAAACTCAGACCTATATCTTGCATACTGATTGAGTTTGGACTGCTCGTCAGCTCGTGCCCATTTATGGCAAGAATTTGTCCCACCTCGAAACCGGAATCTGTCCAATCCACGCTGAACTGCAGAACACCGGAACCAGTGGAAATCGTTCCCACAACATTCTCAATTTCGTTGTCCACGATGTAGCCATCACTATCCACGTGGTATTGCACGTCGCCAGAATACGAAATGGAACCGCTATCGTCCTCAACGCCGCTGAAGTGAGTCGTGAGTGCAGCAGCACCCACACTCTGCAGAACGGCACTGGTAGGAATAATGCCTCCTAGCTTGCTATCTGGATTGGCCGAAGCGAAGGCAGTGAAGTTGTCAAAAGTAGCGACCTGACCGGCATTGGGACCCGTTACTACCGTAATTCGCAAAGTATTGAATTCGTCGAGACTGAAGCGAGCTGCCTCCGCACCATTAACGGCGTATTTCTGACCATTAATTTCTACCAGCACTGTTCCATTGCTCAGAATGGTGGCGCTCGTTGGTTCGCCGTAGCTGGAGGTCAGCTGCTGCAAGGCAGCTTTGCTGGCGTCGATTTGTGCCTGGCCTTGTACGCCCAATGCCTGTAGTAGCTGCCCACCCACAAGATTGGCAAACTCCTGGGGATTGCTACCCGTGCTCCATGCTACTTGGCCCGCTTGCGTAACGCGGGGACTACCATCGGTATTGGCACCAGTGCCCACCTGTGCTTGTGGCAGCGAAGACAATCTGCGAAGCTCCGGCCCCGCGTAGGTATCAAACGATACGGTATCGCCTACCTTGGACAGCATAGAAACGCTGCCGTCCTTGTTGTAGATGGCTGCCGTGCCATTGGACGTGACATACCATTCACCGGCAGCTACTTTCTGCCTGGTACCGTCAGGCAATATGAATTCGCCATTACCCTGCCCATCAAATCGCCCACTGGTACGAGTAACGATGTCGTAGTAAGTCTGAGCCTTTGTTGCTGGGTCGGTGATGAGAATTACACTGGCGTAACTGTCGGTGGGATTCGTTTTAAGCGCTTCGATTTTGGCTCCGACAGGCACCCAGGCGACTACCGGGTTGTTGTCCCCTGTGTCTTGGGTATAGAGCATTTGTGCGCCCCCGCCAGCATTGGAGCGACCAAGAAAAAGCCCAGGCGCGACTTCTCTGATGATCTGATAGCCAGATACAACAGAACCGCCGAGCGGAGAGGCGACACCGGGAGCAGCCACGCTGATGGCACTGTTGTCCGGCTTGGTGATGAGAAGACTGCCACTGAGCTGCATCTCAATTCGGCTGCCGGCGGGTATTACCTCCATCGTAAAACCAGCATTCAAGGAATTCTGGCGATAAAGATTGCCTTGTCCGGTTGCGGGATCAAAGTACAGAATAACGCGCCCACCATTCCCATTCCCCGCCGCATCCCCCGCCGCCATATTGAAATACATTCCGCTGACGCCATCATTGAGCAAGAAAGCACCACCACCCGGCGCCAGCCTGATCTGTGATTGATCAGTGAAAGAGTAAATTTTTCGACCCCCAGCGACGCTGGGATCCGCTATGGACAATTGACCACCTGACGACTGCCCAAAAGCATCGATCCTGTATTCGATCTGAATACCTACGGCTGCATCGAGCACCTGGACAACGGTAGCGAAGCCGCCATCATTGGCTACAGTTACTTGGCTCTCGCTTCCATACGTCAGAGTCGCGCCATTAGCAAAGACAAGGGTGCCGCCCGGAGCTGCAATATCGGGATAATTGGTGATAACGCCAATTGCGCCTCCAGCAGTAGCACCGCCCAAACTAAAGGGGGAATTCGGATCGATCTTCCCCGATACAAACAAGCCAACGACCGATGAGACGTCGTCAAATCGCTTGCCAGCGTCTGGACGCCCAATACCGCGCAATTCATCAAAACTGCCCTGTGGGTTGTTTACAAGCCAATTGGTATATTGAGCAAGATTCGCAGGGCCTTGATTAGCGACATCACCCAGGAGCAACAGCACAGAGTCCTTATTAGCAGCGAGCAACTGTGAAGTTACCCCTTGACTCGCAAGCTGCTGTTCTGCATTTGCCACTGCGGCTACTGCCTGCGCGTCAATGGCTTTGATTTGATTCAGAGTCGCAACGCTCAAAGCTCGATTCACGATGGGATCGCTCGACAACAGAGTCTCAATCAAAGATCTGTTCGCGGAGATCAAGGCAAATTGTGCTTCAGCCGTTGTCTGAACGGCTGAGCTAACTTGCCCGCTCAGAAAGGCTGTCGAATTCGAGAATCCAGATAGATTACGGGCGTGAAAATTACCGAGTGCCTCATAAAGTTTCTCGGCGTCATTTTGAGTCAACAAGTTGAGCGCAACCGCTCTATCCCGGATAGCAGCTCGCACAGCTCCTTCAAATGCGTTTCCTGATGCAAAGTCAAATTGCACCAGCCCTACCGAGAAACCGCTATTTCCCTTCAATTTACTAGCGACTGTAATCCCATCCCTGGTATCTCTAAGTGTTTGGCCAGTTTGCCAGTTACTCTCAACGAAACCAGCGTTGCTTAGCTTAAACCAGACGCCACTTTTGGCTTCCGTGTTCTTGAGAATTTCAGCAAGTATGCGAATGCGTTGATCAGTTGTGTACATGGCGAACTATTCCTTCTTACCGGTAAAAACTCGAAACGTTCTCAAGCAATTCTCTAAAGCGCTTATCCGCGCACTCACGATCAAAAGCTTTGCAGTGCGCTTCCACCATTGCACTCAAATCGCCTCCCCACACAAGAAAGACCTTCTTGCCCACTAGATCGGATTGGGTCCACAACCGTTGATCAAAGCGGATTGAGAATTTTTTGTCTAGCCAGTACAGCGAATTTTCATAAACAGTTGATTGAGCAAAGCTTGCTCGTCTGTAACTCAATTCCAATTCAAAACAGTTTGCCGACGGTTCCGAATTGGTCCACTTTTCAGATACCAAGGCCACCAATACTCGAGAGGCCTCCGATCCGGAAAGGCTCTTCGCGTTTATAACTTTTAACCCCAACTCCCCAACTTTTGTTAAACACATGCTGGGGCCCGCAGTGGAAAGGACAAAGTTCCCCCCTAAGTTCTCTGTTCGATCATTAAGGAGTAAGGGTTCATACGGCGGGAGTTTGTCTACAAATTCGCGGGGAATAGTTTTCCCCTCATCTAGCGATACCCACTCCCATTTATCTGATCCAAACGATCCTCTTTGCATGGCAAGCATTCGACCGTTCAAAATAAAACGGCCATCAATTGTTGATCCATCGGGAGGAACATATTCCCAGCGTTTTGGGGAGGGTACGCGCAGAGTGGCGTAAGTTTCACCGACCGCAGGTTGCAGTATGGAGATACGGTCAATGTAAGCATCGCGCACACATGAGAACGATCTGCAGCGATTGCGATTAGCTAGCCACTTACTTTGACTGGATCGCAATTCAGTATCCGGTTGGGCTTGCTTGGCTACGTACGCTGCAGCCATTTGAGAATCCAGATCCGAAAGACGGTAGTCTAGGCAAATAAGCTTTTCTACTGAGCTAGAGACAAGACCACAGCTAAAAGATGCAGCGCTCGCAACTGTACATAGACAAGCTAGTCCTAACCATGAAAACATCCATGGCGTCCGCATTAACAGGCTGATCATTTCCGGCTCCTCCAAAGGAATTCATCGATTCAATATCTACTCAATGCGACCCTTTGAATAATTGGTACTCCGCGAGTCAGTCAAATTATTCAAATCGACGGGTTCACATATCCTCAACACTCACCGCTCCCTCAAACTCTCACTACCTGCCCGCTGAATCGGGCTCAGCAGATACTCAATCACCCGCCGCTGGCCGGTCTTGATCTCTGCAGTCAAGTTCATGCCGGGGACGAGCTGGATCATTTTTCCATCCACGTCGATCTGCTTGGTCTTTAAGGCCAGCGTGACGGGGAAAATTGCCCCGCGTTTTTCGTCGTTGACGGCATCGGCTGTGACGCGATCTACGCTGGCCTGCACGGTGCCGTAGCGTGTGTAGGGAAAGGTTTCGAGTTTGATCTCGGCGCCATTGCCTACGTTGACGAAGCCGATGTCTTTGTTCTCTAGCGTGACTTCGGCTGTGACTTGTGCGCCTTCGGGAACGATGATCATCAGGGCTTGGGCTTCAGTGACGACGCCGCCTGTGGTGTGAATGGCGAGTTGTTGCACCACGCCGGCGACGGGTGCTTTCAGCGTGGTGAGGTTTTCGCGCTGGGTGGCTTTGGCTTGTTCCTGCGTGGCTTGCTGGCGTTTGAGGTCGGCCTGGGCTTCGCGCTCATACAGCGTGCGGCGCACTTCGGCCAAATAGGCGGCGCGGCTGTTCTCGCTTTCGCGCAGGGTGGCCTGGGTTTGCAGCAGGTTGGCGCGCTGGGTGGCGAGGTCGCGCTCCAGCTCTACGCGTTCGCGGGTTTTGTCTTGGGTGGCGTGGCCGGAGATGTAGCCTTGGTCTACCAGCTTTTTAAAGTCTGTCTCACGCGCCTGGGCCATAGGCACGGTGGTTTCGAGTTTGGAAACCACGGCGCGTGCCGTGACGATTTCTGCCTGACGGCGACCGATTTCTGCTGACAGTTTGGCGAGCTTGGCCGTTACGTCGCCCCACTCGCCTTGCAGTTGCGCCTGAGCGGCCGCAGTCTCGGCTGCAGACCATTCTTTGGGGAATTCAGGCATGTATTTGGCCGGCAACCCAATGCTGGCGGGCGCAAGCTGCTGCAAATTTTGTAGCGCCTGCTGGATGGCGCGGGCGCGCAGCACTTCCGAAAGGGCTGATTTTTGCTGGTCGTGCGCAGTGGTTTTGTCGGCGCTCGCGGCGGTTGGGTCAAGCTCTACCAAAGGCTGGCCAGCCACCACATGGTCGCCGTCTTTGACCAGCACGGCCTTGACCACACTGCGCTCCAGCGGCTGGATGAGCTTGGTGCGCTCGCTCACGACCACGCGCCCGGGCGCCACAGCCACGATGTCGATCTTGCCGAAGATGGACCAGATCAGCGCTATGACAAACAAACCCATGATGAGATAGGCCAGGCGGCGCGGCGCTGGGTGCACCGGCGTGTCTTGCAGGCTGAGGGCGGCGGGCAAAAAGGCGGCCTCGTCGCTCAAGCGGCGCGGGCCGGCGAGTTCGTCGCGATGCGCCCAGGCGGCGCCAAAGATCGCGCGGTAGCGGGCCAGCAGTTCGATGACCGGATGGCGGGGCTTGGCGGGTACGGCGGCTTCCTGGGGAACTTCAGCCGGTGCTTCACCTTTGGCGGTTATGTCTTCCACGTCAGGCGCAGGTTGCTTCATCTGATGCTTCTCTCGCTCTTCAGCGGGGGCAGCGGCTTCGGCCGGTGCGGTACTCACAGCTACCGGTTTTTGATCTTCAGAACCGGTGCTCATGCCGATGCCCCTTCCATCGGTTGCTTGCCGTCCTGCATGCGCCACAGGTGCGCATAGAGGCCTTGCGGCTTCTGGATCAGCGCGTCGTGCGGGCCGGCTTCAACGATCTTGCCTTTGTCCATCACGATGATGCGGTGCGCGTGGCGCACGGCGCTCAGGCGGTGGGCAATGATGAGCACGGTGCGGCCTTTGCAGATGTGGGCCATGTTGCGCTGGATGATGGCTTCGCTTTCATAGTCGAGCGCGCTGGTGGCTTCGTCAAAAATCAGGATGCGCGGGTTGGTAAAAAGGGCCCGTGCAATGGCGATGCGCTGACGCTGGCCGCCGCTGAGTGAGCTGCCCTGCTCGCCCACATGCGTGTCATAGCCTTCGGGCAGCTCGCTGATGAATTCATGCGCGCCGGCGAGTTGCGCCACGCGCACCACGGCCTCAATCGGCGCGGCTGGGTCGGTGATGGCAATGTTCTCGCGCACGCTGCGGTTAAACAGCAGATTTTCCTGCAGCACGACGCCGACCTGGCGGCGCAACTGCGCGGCGTCGATGAGGCTGATGTCGATGCCATCAACCAGCAGGCGGCCGCCTTCGGGTGAATAGAGGCGCTGCACCAGCTTGGTCAGCGTGCTTTTGCCGGAGCCGGAGCGGCCGACGATGCCGATAATCTCGCCGGGTTTCACATCGAGGCTGATGCCATGCAGCACCGGTGGCGCTTCGGGCCGGTAGCGGAACACCACACCGTCGAGCGTGATGCGGCCCTTGATGGGTGGCAGCTGCGCGGCGCTGGTGGGCGGCACTTCGGTGCGGGTGTTCAGGATGTCGCCCAGGCGCGCGACGGAAATTCCGGTTTGCTGAAAGTCCGTCCACAGCTGTGCCATGCGCATGATGGGCTGGGCCACGCGCTGGGCAAACATGTTGAAGGCCACGAACTGGCCAACGGTGAGTTCGTTGTTCATCACCAGGTGCGCGCCGTACCAGAGCGTGGCAGCGTTCACGAGCTTGCCGATCAGGTTGATGCCTTCATGCGCCCACGTGGCCAGGTTCTGCGTTTTGAAGCTGGCGCTGACATACGCGGCAAGCTGGTTGTCCCAGCGTTTGCCAAAGCTGGGCTCAAGTGCGCTGGCTTTGACGGTCTGTATGCCGGTGATGGTTTCGACCAGCATGGACTGGTTCTCGGCGCCACGCGCAAACTTCACATCCAGCCGCTGGCGCAGGATGGGTACCACGGCCAGGCTCAGGCCAAAGTACAGCGGCAGGCTGACCATGACGATCAAGGTCAGCGGCACGCTGTAGAACAACATCACGGCGATGAAGATGACCGAGAAGAGTACGTCAAGCACCACCGTGAGTGCATTGCCCGTGAGAAAGCTGCGAATGTTCTCCAATTCGCGCACGCGCGCCACCGAGTCGCCCACGCGCCGCGCCTGGAAGTACGCCAGCGGTAGCTGCACCAGGTGGCGAAAGAGGCGCGCGCCCAGCTCTACGTCAATGCGGCTGGTGGTGTGGCTGAAGACGTAGGCACGCAGGCCGTTGAGGATGCTTTCAAACAGCACGACGACCACGAGACCAATAACCAGTACGTCGAGCGTGGTGAGGCCCCGGTGCACCAGAACCTTGTCCATCACCACCTGAAAGAACAGCGGGCTGACCAAAGCGAACAGCTGCAGCATGAAGGAAATCAGCAGCACCTCGCCGAGCAACTTGCGGTATTTGACAAGGCTGGGCACAAACCAGGAAAAGTCAAACTTGGCAAGCTCGCCCGCCAGCGCAGCGTGACTGGTAATGAGGATCAGCTCGCCTGTCCACTGGCTTGCGAAGACTTCTACCGATTCGATCGTTGGCCTGTTCGAAGGTGTGGCCGGGTCCTGAAACAGCACACGCTGGCCATCGCACTGCGCCAGGATGACAGTGCGGACTTGCTTGCCAGCGGCACCGGTGCTGCTTGCTGCGTCGTCTGCGGGCTTCAGGAAAGCGAGGGCCGGCAGCGGAACCAGCTTCAGGCGGTCGGGTTTGGATTTGGAGAGTTTGGCTTTGAGCCCGAGGTGTTTGGCCGCACGCAGCAATATGCTGGCGTCAATATCGTCACTCGGGGAAACGCCCAGTTGATGGGCAAGGGTATGGGGGTCTGCGGCAACCTGGTGAAAGCGCGCCACCAGGCACAAAGCAGCCAGCGCGTTGATCGGGGGTGCCG
The DNA here is from genome assembly GCF_056405675.1 of Polaromonas sp. P1_F4. Classification (NCBI taxonomy): domain Bacteria; kingdom Pseudomonadati; phylum Pseudomonadota; class Betaproteobacteria; order Burkholderiales; family Comamonadaceae; genus Polaromonas; species Polaromonas sp. P1_F4. The sequence goes on from NZ_JBFUBP010000002.1 coordinate 16,654, forward strand.
GCTCTTCAGTTCCCGGCGCCGCTGACAGCGGGGGCGGGGACTCCTGGGCTACCGCGCTCGCAGCGGTCAATTGAAGCCCCGGCCACAGCGAAGGAATCGCTGCGAACGCACAGGTGCCATCGCACATGTGGCTGGCGCAAATCTTCCGCGGTAAGCTTTTTTGTCTGGCATGTCCCAAGGCGCCCGTACGGGGCCCCTCCCTGTTATTTGTTCCAAACTGTATCGCAATACACAGAGCTTGCAGCAGCCAGTTACGTTATTTTCAATACCAATTTGGGTACTAATTACTTAGTCATTTCCAAACTACGGAAATAGATATTGCTTTTGAACTTGGTGCCGTCACTACTTAGCTGGCTAAGAATTTTTTTCGCCCGTCCCCCCTCCTTTTGCAGACCCCGTTGAGGTCAACAAACAAGACCTGGCAAGTTGGGTAGTGAATGCGCTGAATGTTTGTTACGCACTTCCCGAGATTCTTTTGACCCTGCCGCTTGTAACGCCATTTATTAGCGTGCATTCTTGAGCTGCGTTGGGATTGTTCCTTCCGTTCAGGAGTCCGTCATGTACACCTTGCGTCAGTGGCTCTGCATCGTCCTTTCAAGCGCGTTCATGTCTGCGTTAGTGCCCGGCATGCCGTGGCTGGCCACAGCGCACGCGGCCACTGTGCAACCGCCGGCGGCACAGGCCATGATGGATGCACTGACCCGCGCCACGACAGCAGTGGTCGGCGTCAAGGTCACGGCGATGGAAGATGCGCGTTCGGCCGAAACGCTGGGCCTGCGCCGTGCCGGCTCGGGTGTGCAGATCAGCCAGGACGGGCTGATCCTCACCATCGGCTACCTGATGCTGGAGGCCGAACACATTGAGATCGTGACGCAAGACAACCGCACCTTGCCGGCGCGCGCCGTCGCCTATGACCTGGCTACCGGCTTCGGGCTGTTGCGCCCCTTGCTGCCGCTGCGCGGTGTGGGTGTGGCAGCGCTGGGCAACGGCAAAGACCTGCAGCCGGGCGAACCGCTGATGGCCGTCACCGGCCCGCAGGCTGATGAGGACGGCGACGTGAGCATGACCCGGCTGGTCAGCCGGCGCGCATTTTCCGGCAGCTGGGAATACCACATCGAATCGGCGCTGTTCACCAGCCCACCCGTGATGGCCAGTGGCGGCAACCACAGTGGCGCCCCGCTCTTCAACCAGAAAGGTGAGTTGATGGGCATAGGCTCGCTGCTCGTGTCTGATGCAACCGGCGAAAACCGCCGCCTGCCGGGCAATATGTTTGTGCCGGTCGATTTGCTGCGCCCCATCCTCGCGGAGCTGCAGCGTTCAGGCGCCAGCACGAAAAGCCGCAGGCCGTGGCTGGGCATCACCTCCAATGACCAGGGCGGGCGCATACAGATTCTGCGGGTCAGCAAGGAGAGCCCCGCAGACCTGGCCGGGCTGGAGGCGGGCAACGTGGTACTGGCAGTAGACGACGCCAAGGTTGCCACGCTCGAGGCTTTTTATAAAAAGCTGTGGGACCGGCCCGCGCCCGACGCAGAAGTCAGGCTGACGGTGCTGCAAGGTGCGGAAGTCAAAACCATTGTGCTCAAGGCCCAGGACAGGATGCTGACGCTCAAGAAGCCCGCCGGCATCTAATTTTTGGAACAAAATAGGCTGTAGCCCAGATAGGACGGGCGCAAGCAGCTATTGATTTAATAGCACTACAGGGCCACGCCAATTGGCAGCCCTGGCACCACAAGCCAGGAATGGGCACAAGCAGCGCAGCGTTCAAAAACGGTAGGCGACCTCGGTCCACATACGCGTTGAATCTGTCGTCCTGACCAGCTCGGGTGTCGGCCCCAGGGGCGAGGCCAGATAGGCACGGGCCCGCCACTGGTTGAGCCCGGTCCAGTCAAGGCCGACCCCCGCTCCGCTGAGCGTTGCGCTGTTCGCACCTGTCACCCACGGCCGTTGATTGACCTTCAGGTAGGCACCGTCCCAGAACGCCACCGCCTGGAGCTTGCCGCCGACAACCTGCCCCAGGTCGTAGCGCAGCTCAACGCTTGTGCGGTAACCCGTATCACCCGACAGCGCACCCACATCGTAGGCGCGCACCGAGTAGGGTCCGCCCACGGACATTTTTTGCGACGAATCGAGGTTGGTGTTGGCCCACTGGCCTGCCCATGAAAAATGCAGCGTGCTGTTTTGCCCCAGGCGCTGCAGGCGGGAAAAGCCCAGATTGGCCTTTGAAAACCAGCCCTGCGTTCGTGCGCTGGCCGCATCGTCCAGCTGCGCCTCCGCGGCGTCGAAAACCACCCTGCCCCGGGTCCATCCCAGGCTCCAGGTGTTGATGCCGCCGGACAACAAGGTGTCCCGCCAGTCCCCGGTCAGGCTCGACGTCCAGGAGTCGAGATGCCGGTCTGTTTTTATTCCCGCTACGTCGACACGCTCGCGCAACTGCACCGTGTCGTACTGAACCTGTCCGTAGAGGTTGACCGTCTGGCTTCGCACCAGCGGATGCTTGCCCCAGAGGCTGCCGGTCTCGGCGGAACCGTGCGCGCCAAGTATTTCAAGAGACCCGCCAACTTTGTAGTCCAGCAAGGAATAGGCGGCTCCTGCGCGGGTGCCCTGGCCGTTCAGCAATGATTCGTAGCCCACCCGTCCGTAGTTCAGCCCCTTCCCGGAATTCAGGCCGCTCAGGCTCAGGACATCGCCATGCTTCAAGGGGTTGTTGACGTACACCGTACCGCCCAGGCGGGCTCTTCCCGTATAGCTGTTGCCGTAGTCGTCCACAACCAGGCTTCCTGAAACCGCCGGGCCGGGCGTGGTATCGATACTCAGATCGGAGGTGCCCATCCCGTCGCCGGGTCTTAAGGTTGCCTGCACCACCACGCTGGGTATGTCCGACAGCAACAGCAGGGACTTGTCCAGCAAGGCCTGGTCGACTGGTTGCCCGTTTTTCAGCGGCGCTACCGTCGCCTGCAGCAGCAGGTCGTTCACGCGCGTCTGGTTGTTGACACCGACCTTGCCGTAACGCGCCTCGATCACCAGAAAGCGAACAACGCCCGACTGGATCACCTGCGCAGGCACCACGGCCCGGGCAAAGGTCTGGCCCCTGCTGTGGTAGTACTGGCTTATGCGCCCCGCCATTTCGTCGAGCTGGTCAAGCGTCAGGCTTTTGCCTTCAGCATCGGCCACCAGTGCATGCAACGTGGCTGTCTCGAACAGGGTGTTGCCGATGATGTTGATTGATTTGACATCCACCGTCACGGCGGGACGCGCAGGTGGCGGCGGGACATTCCCCTCGTTGCTGAGGGGCGGCCTTTCTCCGCGGGGCGATGGGACGGCTTGCTGGGACGGCTGGACCTGCTGGAGGATGGTGCCGATATCAACCGGCATTGGGTCAGCCGCCTGGGCCGCGAACAGAGGCGCGGCTGCCAACAGCAGTACAGCCTGCTTACCGGATACGTTGCATTTCATGAGAAAACTTTTGTGGGTGGCCGTACTTACTTTTGAGCGGCCAGCACACCGTTTTGCAGCTGCACGCCGCCGTCAACGATGTGCAGGCGCGGATCTTTTCTTACTGTGGCAGCCACATCCTGCAACACCTCGACGGCCCCGCCGGAAACCACCAGCTCGCCTCCACCAGAGGCATCGGAGCTTGCGCTGCGGGTAACCCGCAGGACGGGCGATACCTCGACGAGACCTGACTTGGAACGTGTTCCATCCACGGCCTGTTGCATGGCGGCGTCGGCACCATCATCGGCGCCCCCCCTCCCAAGCGTTCCCGCCCGTGCGGGCACAGCTGTGACAGGCAAGGGAGTGATGGATGCCGTCAGCCCGGTCGGTTGCACCACCGTGTAGTTGGCCGCGTCAACCCCGCCCAGGGTATAGCCGGTCACGGTCACGGGCTTTGCGTTGCCCACATTCGCGTTGGCAAAAGCACCGCTGCCGCCGCTGACGCTAACCACGTCACCGACCAGGGCGGCTACGGCGGCGGTACCGCCCAAGGTGGCCGCAGTCGTTCCGTCAAAAACCTTGTTCTGCGCATTCACACCGGTGACAGCCAGGCTGGCCGGGGTGATGTTTGCCGTGACACCTGCAGGTTGCACCACGGTGTAATTGCCGGCGTCGGCTCCGCCCAGCGTATAGCCGGTCACCGTCACGACCTTGCCGTTGCCCGCGTTTTTGTTGGCAAAGGTGCCGCTGCCGGTGCCGCCCACAGTCACCACATCACCGCCCAAAGCCGTGACCCCCGCCGTTCCGTTAAGCGTGGCGGTAGTGGTGGTGTCGTAGACCTTGTTGTTGGCCCCGACGCCTGTAACAGCCAGGCTGGCCGGCGTGATGTTGGCTGCGAGGCCGGTGGGTTGCACCACGGTGTAGTTGCCGGCGTCGGCTCCGCCCAAGGTATAGCCGGTCACGGTCACGACCTTGCCGTTGCCCACATTCTTGTCAGCAAAAGTGCCGCTACCGCCACTCACACTCACCACGTCACCACCCAAAGCAGCCACAGCGGCTGTGCCATTGAGGGTGGCGGCAGTACCCGCGTCATACACCTTGCTGTTTGCCCCCACGCCCGTAACCGCCAGGCTGGCCGGTGTGATGTTGGCAGTCACTGCCGTAGGCTGCACCACGGTGTAGTTGCTGGCGTCGGCRCCGCCCAGTGTGTAGCCGGTRACSGTSACRGCTTTWCCRTTRCCCACGTTTTTGTTRKYRAARKTGCCGCTGCCGGTGCCGCCCACCGTCACGGTATCGCCGCCCAGRGCTGTGACAGCCGCCGTTCCGTTGAGCGTCGCTGTGGTCGTCGTGTCATACACCTTGTTGTTGGCGCCCACACCTGTGACTACCAGGCTGGCTGGCGTGATGTTGGCCGTGACAGCTGTGGGCTGCACCACGGTGTAGTTRCCGGCGTCTGCTCCGCTCAGCGTATAGCCGGTCACCGTCACGACCTTGCCATTGCCTACATTTTTGTTGGCGAAATTTCCGCTGCCGGTGCCGCCTACCGTCACGGTATCGCCACCCAGGGCCGTAACGGCTGCCGTTCCGCTCAGCGTCGCCGTCGTGGTGGTGTCATACACCTTGTTGTTGGCCCCCACGCCTGTGACCGCCAGGTTGGCCGGTGTGATATTGGCCGTGACGCCGGTGGGCTGCACCACGGTGTAGTTGCCGGCATCGGCTCCACCCAGTGTGTAGCCGCTGACCGTCACAGCCTTGCCGTTGCCCACATTCTTGTCGGCGAAGGTGCCGCTGCCACCGCCAACCGTCACGACATCACCGCCCAGGGCAACAACACCAGCGGTGCCATTGAGGGTAGCCGTGGTGGTGGTGTCATACACCTTGTTGTTGGCGCCCACACCTGTGACAGCCAGGCTGGCGGGCGTGATGTTGGCCGTGACACCTGTTGGCTGCACCACGGTGTAGTTGCCGGCRTCGRCGCCGCCCAGTGTGTAGCCGGTGACGGTGACGGCCTTGCCATTGCCCACATTCTTGTTGACAAAATTACCGCTGCCGGTGCCGCCCACGGTCACGGCATCGCCACCCAAAGCCGTCACCGCTGCTGTTCCGCTCAGCGTGGCCGTAGTGGTGGTGTCGTAGACCTTGTTGTTTGCGCTCACACCGCTGACAGCCAAGCTGGCCGGTGTGATGTTGGCGGTCAAGCTCGTGGGTTGCACCACGGTGTAATTGCCGGCGTCGGCACCGCCCAGCGTGTAGCCGGTGACGGTCACGGCCTTGCCATTTCCTACGTTTTTGTTGGCGAAGCTGGCGCTGCCGGCGCCGCCTACCGTCACCGTGTCGCCACCCAAGGCCGTCACCGCGGCTGTTCCGCTCAGCGTGGCCGCAGTCGTGGTGTCGTAGACCTTGTTGTTGGCATTCACGCCTGTGACCGTGAGGCTGGCGGGGGTGATGTTGGCGGTCAGCCCTGTGGGTTGGACCACGGTGTAATTGCCAGCATCGGCTCCGCCCAGCGTGTAGCCGGTGACCGTCACGGCCTTGCCGTTGCCCACATTCTTGTCGGCAAAAGCACCACTTCCACCGCCAACCGTCACGACATCACCCCCCAGGGCCGTAACAGCCGCCGTTCCGCTGAGCGTGGTGGCGGTCGTTGTGTCGTAGACCTTGTTGTTGGCGCCTACGCCGGTAACAGCCAGGCTGGCTGGCGTGATGTTCGCGGTCACCGCCGTGGGTTGCACCACGGTGTAGTTGCCGGCGTCCGCACCGCTCAGCGTATAGCCGGTGACGGTCACAGCCTTGCCGTTGCCCACGTTCTTGTTGGCGAAGCTGCCGCTGCCCGTGCCGGCCACGGCCACGACGTCACCGCCCAAGGCCGTGACGGCTGCCGTTCCGCTCAGCGTCGCCGTCGTGGTGGTGTCATACACCTTGTTGTTCGCGCCTACGCCGGTGACAGCCAGGCCAGCTGGCGTGATGTTCGCGGTCAGTCCCGTGGGTTGCACCACGGTGTAGTTGCCGGCATCGGCACCGCCCAGTGTGTAACCGGTGACAGTGACGGTCTTGCCGTTGCCCACATTCTTGTCGGCAAAGGTGCCGCTGCCACCGCCAACCGTCACCACATCACCGCTCAGGGCCGCGACGGCCGCCGCGCCATTGAGTGTGGCGGTGGTGGTGGTGTCGTAAACCTTGTTGTTTGCGCCTACACCCGTGACAGCCAGGCTGGCCGGCGTAATGTTGGCTGTGACGCCGGTGGGTTGAACCACGGTGTAGTTGCCGGCATCAGCGCCGCCCAGTGTGTAGCCGGTGACGGTGACAGTCTTGCCATTGCCAACATTCTTGTTGACGAAATTGCCGCTGCCGGTGCCACCCACCGTCACAGTATCGCCACCCAGGGCCGTAATGGCGGCTGTTCCGCTCACCGTGGCCGTGGTGGTGGTGTCATAGACCTTGTTGTTTGCACTCACACCCGTGACAGCCAGGCTGGCCGGTGTGATATTGGCGGTCACCGCAGTGGGCTGCACCACGGTGTAGTTACCGGCGTCTGCCCCACCCAGTGTGTAGCCGGTCACAGTCACCGCCTTGCCATTGCCCACATTCTTGTTGGCGAAGGTGCCGCTGCCGGTGCCGCCCACGGTCACGGTATCGCCACCCAGGGCCGTCACTGCCGCCGTTCCGTTCAGGGTGGCGGTGGCGGTGGTGTCGTAGACCTTGTTGTTTGCGCCTACACCCGTGACGGTCAAGCTGGCCGGTGTGATATTGGCGGTCAAGCTCGCGGGTTGCACCACGGTGTAGTTGCCGGCGTCGGCACCGCCCAGCGTGTAGCCGGTCACAGTCACCGCCTTGCCATTGCCCACATTCTTGTTGGCGAAGGCGCCATTGCCGGTACCGCCCACGGTCACGGTATCGCCACCCAAAGCCGTCACCGCTGCTGTCCCGCTCAGCGTCGCTGTGGTCGTTGTGTCGTAGACCTTGTTGTTTGCACTCACACCCGTGACAGCCAGGCTGGCCGGTGTGATGTTGGCTGTCACCGCCGTGGGCTGCGCCACGGTGTAGTTGCCAGCGTCGGCGCCGCCCAGTGTGTAGCCGGTGACGGTGACGGCCTTGCCGTTGCCCACGTTCTTATTGGCGAAATTTCCGCTGCCGGTACCGCCCACGGTCACGGTATCACCACTCAAAGCCGTCACCGCTGCTGTCCCGCTCAGCGTCGCTGTGGTGGTCGTGTCGTAAACCTTGTTGTTTGCACTCACACCCGTGACAGCCAGGCTGGCCGGTGTGATGTTGGCTGTCACGCCGGTGGGCTGCACCACGGTGTAGTTGCCRGCRTCGRCGCCGCCCAGTGTGTAGCCGGTGACGGTGACGGCCTTKCCGTTACCCACGTTYTTGTTGGCRAARKTKCCGCTGCCGGTRCCGCCCACSGTCACGGTATCACCACTCAAAGCCGTCACCGCTGCTGTCCCGCTCAGCGTCGCTGTGGTGGTCGTGTCGTAAACCTTGTTGTTTGCGCCTACGCCGGTAACCGCCAGGCTGGCCGGCGTGATGTTTGCCGTGAAACCTGTGGGTTGCACCACGGTGTAGTTGCCGGCATCGGCGCCGCCCAGCGTGTAGCCGGTCACGGTAACCACCTTGCCGTTGCCCACGTTCTTGTCTGCAAACCGGCCGATGCCCGTGCCGGCCACGTTCACCGTATCACCGGCGAAAGCTGCAACGCTGGCCGTGCCGTTGATGGTGGCGGCGTCGCTGGCGTTGTACACCTTGTTCTGGATCGTCACACCGCCAACGGCAAGGCTGGCCGGCGTGATGTTCGCGGTCAAGCCCGTGGGCTGTACGACGACATAGTTGGCGGCATCTGCGCCGCTCAGCGTGTAGCCGGTGACGGTCACGGCCTTGCCGTTGCCCACGTTCTTGTCGGCGAAAGCACCGCTGCCGGTGCCGGCGATGCTCACCGTGTCGCCGGCGATGGCTGTGACGCTGGCCGTGCCGTTGAGGGTGGCGGTGGTGCCGGCGTCATACACCTTGTTGTTTGCGCTCACGCCTGTGACAGCCAAACTGGCGGGATTGACTGTCAGCGTGCCATTGGCGTAACTGATGTCGTAGCCCTGCTGGTTGGAATACAGGCCGGAACCCGTCACCGTGTAGCTTCCGGCATTGACCGCGCCCTGGGCGGTTCCGCCGAAACTGATGCTTCCCGACAAGCTGCCGCAAGCCGTATTGGAGCAACTGATGCCGGTTCCGCCGTTCCAGGACAGCTTGTCGTAGGTCTTGCTGGTGCTGCCGACCGTGACCGTGGTGGCCTTCATGAGCGCCTTGAGCAGGGGACGGCTATTTCCCTCATAAATACGCCAGACGCTGGTGAAATCCCAGTTCGGGTTGACGTTGCCGTTGGCAGCCGTGGCCGAGCTGAAGTTGGCCTGTTGTTGCATCTGGGCTGTGGTCATGCCCATGCCGCCGCCCGAGCTGGTGGCCCGCCCAGTTGTGACGGTGTCCCAGAAACTGTTGTTGATGGCCGTTCCGGCGTCCCACATGCCGACCAGGCCGCCCAGGTCGTTGGCGCCGGTCACCGCGCCGGTCGCGTAGCTGTTGTTGATGGTACCGCCGGCATTGAACTTGAACCCGACCAGGCCGCCGACATAGCGGTTACCGGTCACCGCGCCGGTCGCATAGCTGTTATTGATAGCCGCAGAAGCTTCGCCATTGCTGTTCCAACGCCCCACCAGCCCGCCGACGGCCCGGCTGGTGCTGGTGACGTTGCCGCTTGCGTAACTGCCGCTGATGGTCGCGCTGTTGAGCATGTCGCCGACCAGACCGCCAGCCCACTGATCCGAGGCAGTGACGTTACCGGTGGCATAGCTGTTGATGATGTCCTCCTGGTTCCAACCGACCAGTCCACCCACGGAGAGCCCGCCGCTCACCGCACCACCGGCGTGACTGTTCGTGATGGTCCCCTGGCTCAACCCAACCAGCCCGCCAGCCTCGCTGCCGCTGCCCGTCACAGGTGTGTTGTCGGTGTAGCTGTTGTAGATCTTGCCGCCGAGCCATCCCGCCAGCGCGCCCACCTTGGTGCGGCCCGAGACACTGCCGCCGACCAGGCCCAGATTGTTGATGCGGCCAGAGTTGCTCACGCGGCCGAACAAGCCGATTTCGTCGGCGGTGGGCCGGTTGATGGACAGGCCATTGATGGAGTGGCCCAGGCCGTCCAGTGTGCCGGTGAACTGCGCCGCGCTGTTGCCCAGCGGCGTGAATCCACTCCCGGTGTTCCAGGTGCTGGTCGGCGATGCGTCGATGTCGGAACCCAGCACATAGCGCCCGTTGAGATTGCCGCTGATGCCCTGCAAATCGGTGCCGGTGGTGCTGGCTGCGGCACCAAGGTCGGTGATGACGGTATACGTGAAGGTGGTGCCGCTGCTGCCCTGTTTAGTGCTGAAATTGTTGCCCGCCGGCAGGTTGATCTTCGCGCCGTTGTTGAAGTTGTAGCCGGTACCGGTACCGGGCCCGGTGCCCTGGCCGTATTCCAGCGCCAGCTTGCCTGTGCCCGAGGCGTTGAGGTTGGCATTGATGTTGATGTTGTTCTGCGCGTTGAGCGTCAGCTGGTTGACGCTCCAACTCACCACGTTGTTGACGTTGACGTCGCCCGCCGTGCCCGTGTTCCCGCTGCTGCTCTGGATAACGACGTTGCCTGAGGCCAGGTTGGCACTCAGGGCCGCACCCGTGATGTTCCCGCCCGCAGCGGCGATGGTGAAGTCCACCGGGTCGATCAGCCAGGTGCCGCTTTGGCCCGCGGGGGCCGCCGTGGTGATCCGGGCACCGTCGGCAATGTTCACCTGCGCACCCGAGGTTTCCACAAAGCCGCCGTTGCCGCCGTTGGGCGCCGAGGCGTCCAGCGTGCCCGCAATGTTGGCGGTGCCGGCGGCCATGCCGCCCAGCAGGATGATGGTGCCGCTGCGGTTTTCCACCGTGCGCGCCTGGATCACCCCGGTGTTGTTGACTGCGCTGGCCAGCAGGGAATCCTTGGCACCGGCGCTCATAAGCGCCTGCCCGCCGTCAGCCAGAATCAACCCGCCGTTCTCGGCCAGGCTGTTAAGAACGCTCTGGTCCACCTCGACCTTGAGCAGCTGGTTGCCCTGGAAGGTCAAAGTAGCCGCGCTGCCTGCCGCCAGCGCCACGCTGCCCTGCGGGGCGTTGATAGTGCCCTGGTTGCGCACGGTATTGCCGACCAGTGCAACGTAGCCACCCTTGGCTGCATTGATGGTGCCCTGGTTGACCACACTGCCTGCGCCTGCGCCGCTGAAGCTGCGCTTTCCGCTGCTCAGGTCGGCATCCTTGACATCCAGCGTTGACGCCACCAGCCCGCCCACATTGACCTGGGCGCCGGCGCCAAACAGGATGCCGTTGGGGTTGATCAGGAAGACCTGCCCGTTGGCATTGAGCTGACCCAGGATCTGGCTGCCATGGGTGTCCAGGATGCGGTTGACCGCGATCGCGCTGGCCGAAGGCTGCACGAAGTTGACGCTTTCCTGCGCGCCTACGTTAAAGCTCTTCCAGGTCAGCGAAGCGTTCTGGCTGGATTGATTGATGGTGGTGGCGGAGCCGCTCTGCGAGATGCTGGCTGCGCCCGACGTGACCTGCCCGTCTACCGGGCCGGCCTGCGCTGTTGCTGCTCCCAGCAGCAAAACGGCCGTTACCGGCTTGCGCAGGGTCCATCTGCCTGAGGCGCTACCGGCCATCCGTCCCAGTGCATCAAAAAACGGCGGCGCCGCGGTAGGTGCACGCTGGCCGATAATTGTTACAAATTGAGCTGCCGTACGCGCATTTTTCGAACTTTTTTTGTGCATTTTTCACATCCCGCGAGTCCCCTTGCGTCAGCCGGTTGCAAGAAAGAGGCACTCGATGTGATGGTATTCACAAAGGAAACCCGGCACATCGGGTTAAAAAAAGTTCTTTTTGCAGTTAATAGAAACGTGCTCCAGGTCGACCAAGTTAGTTGCAATTTGTTACCGCTTTGGTTGTAACATTCGACCGCAGCGCCGTTGCCAAAAAAAGACACCCAAAATGAGAAAACGGGCTGCCATGGTGGCAACCCGTTCATTTCAGGCGGTCAATGGCATTTATTGCGTTGCGCCCGCGCGGCTGGCGTACTCACTGATCGCGCAGGCCAATTGCTACTGTCGGGTAGTGCAAACGAAGCCGCAACTCCTGCTTCAGGCGGGTGTTGTCCAGCCGGCGCGACTCGCTCATGAAGCTCAGCAGCATCAGCGGCAACTCTTCCTGTGCCGAGCCCCGTGCCAGGCGCGGCGGCCGCGGCAGGCCATAGAGGTCCGCCGCCAGGTCGAAATAGTCGCCCATCTTCAGCTGCGTGTCGTCGCTGGCGTTACTGGCGCGCTGGGGCTTGCCGCGCCACAGCGCCGCCAGGCAGGCACGGGCCAGGTCGTCGGCGTGGATATGGTTGGTGTAGACGTCGTCTTCGGCACGCAGTACAGGCGTGCCCTTGAGCAACCTGCCACGCGGCGTACCGCCTTCGCGGTCGGGCGCATAGATGCCCGGGATGCGCAGCAGGTGCACACGGGTGCCGGTGGCCCGGCCAAAAAGCCGCAGATGCGCCTCGGCATGTAAACGCCGCTGGGCACGCGGTGTGTGGGGCTTCAATGGCCGCGTCTCGCGCACCCACTCGCCGCCACAGTCGCCATACACCCCGCTGGTAGAGCCATACACCAGGGACTGCGGCAGGCTGCGCAGGCGCAGGGCGCGCAGCAACGCCAGCGTACGTGGGTCCGTACGCCAGTCGGGCTGGTCGCCGGGTGGCGGCGCCAGGTGCACCACCCGTGTAGCCAGCCCCGCCAGGCGCCGCAGAGAGGCAGCGTCGTCCAGGTTGCCCTGCAGCGGCGTGATGCGCTGTGCGCGCAAGGCCGGCGAGCGCTCCGGCGACGAGGTCAGCGCCATCAGGCGGATATTGCGCGGCAGCAGCCGGGCCACACGCAGGCCCACATCACCGCAGCCAACGATCAAAATCCGCTCGCGGCGGAAGCGGAAAGGCAGTGCGCCTAAGGGGTTCAGGTTTGAGGGCAAAATTGGGGGTTGCCGGGAAACCGGCCGAGTCGAGAACAGATACCGCAAGGATACCGAATATGAGCTTTACCGTGACCGTGCAACCCAGTGGCCGGACATTCATCGCCGAGGCGGATGAACCGCTGCTGGCAGCCGCCATTCGCCAGGGCATTGGCCTGCCCTATGGCTGCAAGGATGGCGCCTGCGGCTCCTGCAAGTCCAAAAAGCTGGAGGGCACCGTCCTCCATGGCGCGCACCAGGTCAAGGCCATGTCACCCGAGGAAGAGGCGAACGGCTTCATCCTGACCTGCAGCGCCAGGGCGACGAGCGATATCGTCCTCGAATCACGCCACGTCACCGATGAAAGCGCCTTCCCGGTCAAGAAGATGCCGGTGCGCATCAACAGCCTGGCCAAGGCCTCGCACGACGTGATGGTGGTGCGCCTGCAATTGCCGGCCAGCGATGTGTTCAAGTACCACGCTGGCCAGTATGTGGAGTTTTTGCTGCGCGACGGCGACCGCCGCGCGTATTCGATGGGCAACGCACCACACACCCAGGCCAACAACCCGGGCGTAGAGCTGCACATTCGCCACATGCCGGGCGGCAAGTTCACCGAGCACGTATTCGGCCCCATGAAAGAAAAAGAAATCCTGCGCATCGAAGGCCCCTTTGGCAGCTTTTACCTGCGCGAAGACAGCGACAAACCCATGGTGCTGCTGGCATCGGGCACCGGCTTTGCGCCCATCAAGGCGCTGATTGAGCATCTGCAACACAAAGGCATCACGCGCCCTGCCGTGCTGTACTGGGGCGGCCGCCGCCCGGCCGATTTGTACATGGACGAATGGGTCAAGGCCAAGGCAGCGGAAATGCCGAATTTGCGCTACGTGCCGGTGATTTCCAATGCCCTGCCCGAGGACAACTGGACGGGCCGCACCGGCTTCGTCCACCAGGCCGTGCTGGAAGATTTTTCCGACCTGTCGGGCCACCAGGTGTATGCCTGCGGCGCGCCCATCGTGGTGGATTCGGCCAAGGCGGCTTACACGACTGCAGGATTGCCGGAGGACGAGTTTTATGCCGACTCTTTTGTGACTGAAAAAGAAAAAGCGCAGGCAACCGTGCCCGCCGAGACCTGAACGGCGCACACACACCCGACAAACAAGAAGAAAAAAGAAGTGCCCCGGCTGATGCGTCAGCCGGGGCATTTTTATGGGAATGCGCTCCGGCTCATGAAAAGCCGGGTTCGCTGCAAGCCGGCGAGGCCTGATTATTTGCAACAATACGAAGCATGAACATTCGACCCGTTTCCCTCCTCACTTCCCTGCCCGGCAAATGCCTGGGTGCTCTTTTGATTGCCGGCATGGCACTGTCGGCCCCTCTGTCGCACGCCCAGCCCAAGGTCATGCGCATCATCGTGCCGTATGCCCCCGGTGGCCCGATCGACGTGACGGCCCGCCTGATGGCCGAACGCGTCAAGGACACGCTTGGCCCGGTCATCATTGAAAACAAACCCGGCGGCGGCGGCAACATCGGCGTCGACGCCATCGCCAAGGCGCAACCCGACGGCATGACGATCGGCATTTCCGCTGTCGCCACCCACGCCATCAACCCCTGGCTTTACAGCAGGATGCCGTACAACGCGGCCACCGACTTTGCGCCCATCACGCAGCTGGTGCGCGTGCCCAATGTGCTGGTGATCAACGCCGACTCCGCGCGGCGCCTGAACATCAACTCGCTGGGCGATCTGATCAAGTACGCCAAAGCCAACCCGGCCAAGCTCAATTACGCCAGCGGCGGTAACGGCAGCGCCGGGCACCTTGCCGGCGAAATGTTCAAGGCGCAGGCCGGCATCTTTGCGCTGCACATTCCCTACAACGGCGGCAACCCGGCGCAACTGGCGCTGCTGAGCGGCCAGGTGGACTACAACTTTGACAACCTGGCCACGGCATCGGCCAACATCAAGGCCGGCAAGCTCAAGGCGCTGGCAGTCACCACAGCGAAGCGCAGCGCCATGCTGCCCGATGTGCCCACCGTGGCCGAAACGCTCAAGGGTTTTGAGATCGACACCTGGTGGGGACTGGTGGCGCCTGCGGGCACCCCGAAAGACGTGATCGCCAAACTCAACCAGGCATTCGTCGCCGCGCTGAATTCACCCGAAGCCAAAACCCGCTTTGCCACACTGATGGCCGAACCCGTAGGCAACACGCCCGAGCAGTTCGGCGCCTTCATGAAAAGCGAAATGGCGAAGTATGAAAAAGTGGTGAAGGCGTCAGGCGCGAAGGTGGATTGAAATAGGTCCACCCCCTTCCAGGCTCACTGCGTGTAGCCTGTTCCCCCCTCAGGGGGCGGCGCCTGGGGCCGGCGAAGCCGGACCCTCGGCCCCCACTGGTGAAATACCTTCATCACTGGTCGTACCCACCGAATTCTTCAAGCCAGCGGGTGCCGCGGAACCGGCTTTGCCGGGCCGCTGGCGCGGTCCCCTGCAAGGGGAAAAGAGCTACACGCAGTGAGCTCGATAGGGGTGTGCCAATTTTTCGGCTTTGCCGGGCCGTAGGCGCAGCGGCCCCCTCGGGGGGCAGGAAGCTACACGCAGTGAGCGACCGTGGGGGCTCAACGCGTGACTCGATCCCCGTATCGAATGCTCTTCAGGGAACCGCCCTCAAACAGCAGCATGGTCATGAACTGCCCGTAACCCGGGTTGTAAGTCCACTCTTCCACCTGCTGGCAGGTGTTGACCGTCACGTTGGTCGTGGTGCTGGCGGTGGAACCTGCGGTATTTGGCGTCACGACGGTCGAGCTGGACACGGTGTCAGGCGTGGCTTTGCAGAACGTGTCTTTCATGACGGGCTCGCCGCATTTCTGCAGGATCGTGCCTTTGGAATTGCCGATCTGCGCGAGGTCGCCCTTGCAGCGCAGTGACTGGGCCGAAGCCCCGGTGAAAAAGGATGAGGCCAGAAAGGCGAACATCACGACAGCAGTGCGGACAACATACTGGTTCATTTTTGGCTTCCCCAAGGTTCAACAAGGGTGCGCGTGGTGCGTACCCTTCGAACTTTATGCGTAAATATTAGGCGCCGCAAGGCATTTATGCCCTCGCGCTGGTTCGCCAGATTTGGTGGAAACGTACGTCCCGCAATGCCTGCCGGAGTGCGGGACGCCTGGTTACTCGCCGAGGTAAGCGGCCCTCACGCGCGGGTCGTTCAGAAGGTCTTTCGCGTCACCGTTCATGGTGACGTTGCCCGACTCCATGACGTAGCCGCGGTTGGCAATGCCGAGTGCGCGGCTGGCGTTCTGCTCGACCAGCAGCACCGTCACGCCGCGGGCTGAAACGTCCTTGACCACTTCGAAGATCTTGTCGACCATGATGGGCGAAAGGCCCATGGAGGGCTCGTCCAGCAGCAGCACCTTGGGGCGGCTCATCAATGCGCGGCCCATGGCCAGCATCTGCTGTTCGCCGCCCGACATGGTGCCGGCCAGCTGGTCCTTGCGCTCACGCAGTCGGGGGAAAAGTACGAACATCTTTTCCATGTCTTCGGCGATGTCCGCCTTGTCGCTGCGAATGTAGGCGCCCATCTGCAGGTTTTCGGTGATGGTCATGCGGGTGAACACGCCGCGGCCTTCCGGCACCATGGCCAGGCCTTCTTTGACCAGATCCCAGGCGCCGCGGCCCTTGATGCTCTTGCCCAGGTATTCAATGTCGCCGCCCAGCATCGGCAGCGTGCCGGTGATCGCTTTCATGGTGGTGGTCTTGCCGGCGCCGTTGGAGCCAATCAGGGTGACCAGTTCGCCGTCGTTGACTTCGAAGTCAACGCCCTTGACCGCCTGGATGCCGCCGTAGGCGACCTTCAGGCCGGTCACTTTAAGGAGTGTGTTTGCCATGTTCTTGCTTTCCTTCAATGACCTGTGCCCAGATAGGCGGTGATCACTTTTTCGTCTTTTTGTACGTCCGCGGGCGCGCCTTCGGCGATCTGCTTGCCGTAGTCGAGCACGGTGACCCGGTCGCACAGGCCCATGACCAGCTTCACGTCGTGTTCGATCAGCAGGATGGTGCGGTTGTCCTTGCGGATCCGGTCGATCAGTTCGCGCAGCTGCACTTTTTCGGTCGCGTTCATGCCGGCGGCCGGCTCGTCCAGCGCAATAAGCTGCGGGTCGGTCGCGAGAGCCCGGGCAATTTCGAGGCGGCGCTGGTCGCCGTAGCTCAGGGTGCGCGCCTTGAAGTCGGCGTATTTGCCGATGCCGACATAGTCCAGCAGCTCCTGCGAGCGCTTGGCGATGGCGGCTTCTTCGTGCTTGAAACCGGGGGTGCGCAGCACGGCGCCAATCAGGCCCGAGCTGGTACGGATATGACGGCCGACCATGACGTTTTCGAGGGCGGTCATGTCGGCAAACAGACGGATGTTCTGGAAGGTACGGGCAATGCCGGCCTTGGCCACTTCGTGGACCGCCGTCGGCTTGTAGGGCTTGCCGGCGAGCTCGAAGGTGCCGCTGTCGGGCGTGTAAAGGCCCGTCAATACATTGAAGAAGGTGGTTTTACCGGCGCCGTTGGGGCCGATCAGGCCATACACCTGGCCACGCTCGATATGGATGCCGACATCGGAAAGGGCCTGCAAACCGCCGAAGCGCTTGGAGACACCCGAGACTTTAAGAATGGTTTCGCTCATGTCCATTCTCCTTAGGGGTTGATTGACTGGATAGGGTCCGGGCCGACGGGCTTGTTCAGCGACTTGCCGTGCTCGGAAGCGGGCCACAGGCCGCGCGGACGCATCAGCATGACACTGATCATGGCCAGCGCGATCAGCAGCTGACGCAGGATGGCGGAGTCAAGCCGGCCGTCGGTCATGGCCTGCAGCGGGCCGGCCACATGGCGCAGCACTTCAGGCAAGGCCGCGAGCAGCAAGGCACCCAGAATGACGCCGGGCAAATGGCCGATGCCACCCAGCACCACCATGGCGACGATCATGACCGACTCCATCAGGCTGAAGGATTCGGGAGA
Organism: Polaromonas sp. P1_F4; assembly: GCF_056405675.1. Taxonomy (NCBI): domain Bacteria; kingdom Pseudomonadati; phylum Pseudomonadota; class Betaproteobacteria; order Burkholderiales; family Comamonadaceae; genus Polaromonas; species Polaromonas sp. P1_F4. The sequence goes on from NZ_JBFUBP010000002.1 coordinate 34,106, forward strand.
TACAAACCCCTGGAAGGCGGCAAACATGGAGCCTGACACACCGCCGAAAGTGGCGCCCATGCCGAAGGCCAGCAGCTTCAGGTTGCGGGTGTTGATGCCCATGGCCTTGGCGGCGATTTCGTCTTCACGGATCGCCATCCAGGCGCGGCCGATGCGGGAGTTTTCCAGGCGGTGGCAAACCACAACCGAGACGATCACCAGCACCAGGAAGAGGTAGTAGTACATCGACACCGAGTTGACTTCGAAGCCGAAAAACTCATGCGGCTTGCCCAGGTCGAAGCCGAAGAACTTCATCGAGTCGATCTGGTTGATGCCCTTGGGACCGTTGGTCAGGTTGATGGGGCGGTCCAGGTTGTTCAGGAACACGCGGATGATTTCACCGAAGCCCAGTGTCACGATGGCGAGATAGTCGCCACGCAGCTTGAGGGTCGGTGCGCCCAGCACAACGCCAAAGAATCCGGCGAGGGCCGCTGCGGCCGGGATGATCGCCCAGATCGGCAAATGCAGCCCGTTCGGAAACTGCGCTGCAATCCAGGGAAAGGCGTCGGCCAGGTGCGGCGAGCCGAGCAGCGCGAACAGGTAGGCGCCGACCGCGAAGAAGGCAACGTAACCCAGGTCCAGCAGGCCGGCGTAACCAACCACGATGTTCAGGCCCAGGGCCAGCAGCACATACAGCAGCGCCATGTCGACAATCCGCACCCAGGCGTTGCCGCCCTGCTGCAGGATCAGGGGCAGCACCAGCAGCGCCGCCGCGACGATCAGGAAGGTAATGAGTTTTTTCGATTTGACAGAATTCATGAATGTTCTCCTTGTGTACCGGATGGACGCGGCGTCACGCCCGGTCCGCTACACGCTCACCCAGCAAGCCCGACGGCCGCAGCGTGAGCACAAAAATCAGCACGATGAAAGCAAAGATGTCGGAGTACTGGCTGCCCAGCACGCCGCCCGTTAGCGGGCCGATGTAGCCGGCGCCGATGGATTCGATCAGGCCCAGCAAAATGCCGCCGAGCACCGCGCCGCCCAGGTTGCCGATGCCGCCGAACACAGCCGCCGTGAAGGCCTTGAGGCCGGGCAGGAAGCCCATGGTGTGCTGCACCGTCCCGTAGTTGGAGGCGTACATGACGCCGGCCAGCGCGGCGAGGATGGCGCCGATGATGAAGGTGGCCGAGATGACAGTGTCGGGCCGCACGCCCATCAGTGCCGCGACGCGGGGGTTTTCAGCGGTGGCACGCATCGCGCGGCCCAGCTTGGTGTAATGCACCAGCCACATGAGCACGGAAAGGGAGACAACGGTTGCGCCCAGGATGAAGAGCTGGGTCACGGTGATGACGGCACCGCCGACCTGGAAAGGCTCGGAAGGCAACAGCGTGGGATAGGGTTTGTAGTTGGGCTTCCAGATGATCATGGCCAGGGTCTGCAGCAGCAGCGACATGCCGATGGCGGTGATCAGCGGGGCCAGTTTGGGAGAGTTTCGCAAGGGCCGGTAGGCGATTTTCTCAATCGCGAAATTGAGGGCGCCGCACACCACAAAGGCGATCAGCAGCGAAATCAGCAAAATAATCCAGCCTGGCGTGCCCGGCATGGAATCCTGCATCAGGCCGATGATGGTCCAGCTGGTCAAAGCCCCCACCATCAGTACTTCGCCGTGTGCGAAGTTGATCAGGTTGATGATGCCGTACACCATCGTGTAGCCCAAGGCGATCAAGGCATACATGCTGCCCAGCACCAGACCATTGATGATCTGCTGTAGCAATATTTCCATAACTCACTCTCCGTCCGTTTGATGAAATTGCCAACTCTGCCTGGCGACCGCCAGCTGCCGGGATCACCGGCGGCTGGCGCGAGTTAACAAAAAGCCCGCCTATCAAAGCCGGATGGCTGGTGAAGTTGGCGAGCTAATCCGCAAATTGTAGCCAAGCGTCTCTAGCGAGAATCGAGCCAGCGGTGCGGTTTTCGCGGGGTTTACCCTTGAGGGAGTGTATTTTCGGGGCTGGATCAGCCTTTATCAGCGGCTTTTGTTTTTTATTAGCCTTTCTTATTGTTCTTAATTTTCAACTCATTTAACTTATCAGCTATGCGTATCTCCAGCCCCCTGTTGACGGGGCGATAGAAACCTGGAGGTGACATGCCTTCCGGAAAATAATTCTCACCCGCGGCAAAGCCGTCCTCCTCGTCGTGGGCGTAACGGTAGTTTTTGCCGTAATCCAGCTGTTTCATGAGCTTTGTTGGTGCATTGCGCAAATGCAGAGGCACCGGGCGGGTGCCGTCTTTGGCGATGAAAGCCTTGGCCTCGTTGAAGGCCTTGTAGACGGCATTGGACTTGGGCGCGACTGCCAGATAGATAACGCACTGGGCCAGCGCCAGCTCGCCCTCGGGGGAACCGAGGCGTTCGTAGACTTCCGCAGCATCCAGCGCCATGCGCAAGGCACGCGGGTCGGCCAGCCCGATGTCTTCGCTGGCCATGCGCACCAGCCGACGCGCCATGTAGCGCGGTTCGGCGCCGCCGTCGAGCATGCGCATGAACCAGTAGAGCGCCGCGTCGGGGTCTGAGCCGCGCACCGACTTGTGCAGGGCGGAAATGGTGTCGTAGAACTGTTCGCCGCCCTTGTCGTAACGGCGCAGGCGTTCGCCCAGTACCTTGAGCAGCCAGGCGTCGGTGACCTCGGTGACTTTCTCGGCCTTGGCCGCCACGCTGAGGGACTCCAGCGTGTTCAAGAGGCGGCGGGCGTCGCCGTCGGCATAGGAAACCAGCCTGTCAACGGCCTCATCTGCTATGGTTTCTATAGCTGGTAGCGCCCGTTCCGCAAGCACCTTGGCCACTATTTTCTTGAGATCCGCTTCACCCAGCGGCTGCAATACGTACACCACCGCGCGCGAGAGCAAGGCCGAGTTCACCTCGAACGATGGGTTTTCAGTGGTGGCGCCAATGAAGGTGAAAAGGCCGCTTTCCACATGGGGCAAAAATGCGTCCTGCTGGCTTTTGTTGAAGCGGTGTACCTCATCGACGAACACAATCGTGCGCTTGCCGCCCTGCCCCTGCCAGACAGACGCCTGCTCGACTGCCTCCCGGATGTCCTTGACGCCGCCCAGCACGGCGGAAATAGTGATGAAGTGAGCATCAAAACTGCTCGCCATGAGCCGCGCGATGGTGGTCTTGCCGACGCCGGGCGGGCCCCAAAGGATGCAACTGTGCGGCTGTCCCGATTCGAACGCGATGCGCAGTGGCATGCCTTCACCCAGCAGGTGCTGCTGACCGATCACTTCGCCCAGGTTTTGGGGGCGCAAGCGTTCGGCCAGTGGCTGGTGGGAGGATTTGGTGGCCATGAGTCTTTGCGTTGTCCCGCCTTGAGCACCTGACGCTTCGCGGGCGGCACCGGCGCCGTGTTACCCGTCTTTACTGCTTGATCACATCCGCCTTGGGGGGCGGTACGAAGCGAAACGTATCGGCTGGCAGGCTGGGGTTGACTTCGACCTTGCTGAAGCTCAACACGGAGCGCTGCCCGAAGCTGTCGAGGATTTCAAGCGCAGCGAGGCCTGACGACTTTTCGCCGGGGCGAAAGCCCACACGCACGGTCTGCAGTTGCCCATCTTTGGCCTTGGGCGTGGCAACTACCCACTGCAGACCGCCGGCGTCGGGCGCCGCAGCCAGGGTGAAATCGGCCTGCAGCGCGCGCAAATCAGGAGCCGCAGCGATCAAGGCAGCTGGCGTCGAGCCCAGCGCGCTGGACTGCTTGCGCGAGGTGACCTGGTTGAGGTCTGCGTCGTAGAGCCACAAGGTCTGGCCATCGGCCACGATGGTTTGCTCAAAAGGCTTTTTATAGACAAAGCGGAAACGGTTGGGCCGCGAAAACTCAAACGTACCGTTCGACGTCTTGCTGCGTGCAGCCTGGCCGTCCTTGCCCGGCGCCGTCACCACCTGGGTGAACTCGGCGCGGCCGCTGCTGACGGTCTTCACGAAAGTTTCGAGGCTTTCCAGGCCATTGGCCCATACAGGATGGGCGCAAGCAGCTATCAAAACAGTAGCAAAATATTTCTTCATGATCGTCACTCCGCCCGCGAGGGCACCAGGATTTCGCGCTGACCGCTGCCACTCATGGCACTGACCAGCCCGGCTTTTTCCATGTCTTCGACCAACCGCGCCGCGCGGTTGTAGCCGATCTTGAGGTGACGCTGCACCAGCGAAATGCTGGCCTTGCGGTTCTTCAGTACAACTTCCACGGCCTGGTCGTACATCGGGTCTTTTTCACCACCGCCGTTGCCGCCACTGCCGCCATCACCCAGCAAGTCGCCGTCCTCGCCATCGACGGTACCGCCTTCGAGCACGCCTTCGATGTAATTGGGTTCGCCCTGCTGCTTGAGGTAGGCCACCACGCGGTGCACTTCGTCATCACTCACAAACGCACCATGCACCCGAATTGGAAAGCCTGTACCACTCGGCATGTAAAGCATGTCACCCATTCCTAACAAAGCCTCGGCGCCCATCTGGTCAAGAATGGTCCGGCTGTCGATCTTGCTGCTGACCTGGAAAGACAGGCGGGTGGGAATATTGGCCTTGATCAGGCCGGTAATCACATCCACGCTTGGCCTCTGGGTAGCCAGCACCAGGTGGATGCCGGCAGCCCGGGCTTTTTGCGCCAGGCGGGCAATCAGCTCTTCAATCTTCTTGCCGACCACCATCATCAGGTCGGCCAGCTCGTCGATCACCACCACGATGTAAGGCAGGCGCTCCAGCGGCTCGGGCTGCTCGGGCGTGAGGCTGAAGGGGTTGTAGATGAATTCGCCCTTGGCCTTGGCCTCGTCGAGTTTGGCGTTGTAGCCAGCCAGGTTGCGCACGCCCAGCTTGCTCATGAGCTTGTAGCGTTTTTCCATTTCGGCCACACACCAGTTCAGGCCGTGGGCGGCCTGGCGCATGTCGGTCACGACCGGCGCCAGCAAATGCGGAATGCCTTCATAGACACTCATCTCCAGCATCTTGGGGTCGATCAGCAGCAGCCGCACGTCACGTGCATCGGCCTTGTAGAGCAGGCTCAGGATCATGGCGTTGATGCCGACCGACTTGCCCGAGCCGGTGGTACCGGCCACCAGGCAGTGCGGCATCTTGGCGAGGTCAGCCACCACCGCAGCGCCGCTGATGTCCTTGCCCAAGCCGATGGTGAGCATGGACTTGGCTTCGTTGTAGACCTGTGAACCCAGGATTTCACTGAGCTTGATGGACTGGCGCTTGGCGTTGGGCAGCTCCAGCGCCATGTAGTTTTTGCCGGGAATGGTTTCGATCACGCGAATGGAAACCAGGCTGAGGGCGCGCGCCAGGTCTTTGGCCAGGTTAACGACCTGCGAACCCTTCACACCCGTCGCCGGCTCGATTTCATAACGGGTGATGACGGGGCCTGGCGCAGCGGCCACGACACGCACCTCGACGCCGAAATCTTTCAGCTTTTTCTCGATCAGCCGCGAGGTCATTTCCAGCGTCTCGGGGGCCACGGTCTCCTGGCGCGTCAACGCACCATCGAGCAGGTCAACCTGCGGCAGCTTGGAGTCGGGCATCTCACTGAAGAGCGGTTTTTGCCGTTCTTTTGCCACGCGCTCGCTTTTGGGAATGTCCACGAGCACGGGCTCGATCAGGACCGGCACCGGGTGGTGCTCTTCAATCTCGATACGCTCGTCTATCAAGGTCTCTTCGCGCTCACGCGCAGCCAGTTTGCCGAAGGCGAGGTCTTCGGCAATTTCGCGCTTTTCGCGACGGGAGTCAATCAGGTTGTCAATCCACGCGCCAACACGCAGGGCCACATGCCCCCAGGAAAAGCCAAATACGGCGGACACGGCGATAACGCCGAGCGCAATGAAGACCAGGCCTGAGCCAGCAAAACCCAGCCATTTCTCGCCCTGCGTTCCAGCCAGGTAACCCAGCACGCCGCCAGCGTGACCGGGCAATCTGAATTCAAAACGGTACAGCCGTGACCATTCCAGCGCCGCGCTGGCCAGCAAAAGCAGGAGCAGGCTCAGCCAAAACCGGATCCGGCCGGCGGAGTGGGAAGAATCGGGAGCAAGGGGTTCGCCGCGAAGCCAGCGCGCCAATGAAGACAGCCAGACCTGTGCGCCTGCCGCCAATGCCCACCAGACGGAAAAGCCCAGCAGGAAATAGCTCGCATCTGCCAGCCATGCGCCCAGGCGGCCACCCCAGTTGCGGGCCGCAGCTTGGGCGCCGCCCAGGATGTCCGCGGTACCGGATGTTGACCAGGCAGCGTCTTGCGGTGAATAGCTGAGCAATGCCGCGAGCCAGAAAATCAGGCCGAGCAGACCCAGAATCAGGCTGACTTCATGGGCAAAGCGTTTGATGCCGCTGGGCGCGCCCACGGCTGGGGAATTTCTGGAGTTCAGGGTATCGAGTGAGTAAGTCATGGCCCGGCTAGTACTGCAAGCCGGAAGTAGCGAGACAAAATGAAAGGGATGGATTCGTGCCCAAGGCAAGGCGCGAGCCGCAGCGAAGGCTATATGCCTTCGCAAGGCTTGCAACGCCGCCATAGGTACGAAGACGCGCATTCATGTTTCGATATTTCCGGGTTGCAGTACCAAGCTTACCGCAGTTGGGTAAGGGCTTTGAGGGAGCGCCAGAGACGCCAAACCGTACGGCAGGGTCTGTCAGGGCACTATCCCAGCGTATGAAGACGCTCTTTCACCAAAAGCGAGCCATCGTCGCGGGTTTCGATGAATCCGCGCTCTTCAAGATCCTTCATCACCCGGCTGACCATTTCGCGCGAAGCGCCGACCATCTTGGCCAGATCCTGCCTGGAAACCTTGTCGCGGATCACGGCATTTCCGCTGCCGTCTTCATTGGCGAATTCGAGCAATGCCCTGGCCACACGGCCATACACATCCATCAGGGCCAGCGACTCAATCTGCCGGTCTGCATGGCGCAGTCGCTGGACCAGCCCCTTCAGCACGGCATAGGCCATGGAGCTGTTTTCCGGAAGGCAACGTGCAAACTCCAGGCGGCCCAGAATCAGGGCATCAGTCTGGATCTCGGCACGCACCGTGGCGGAGTGAGGTTCATTGTCGATCAGGCTCATTTCACCCACGTAGTCACCAGGGTGCATGGTGGCCAGAATGACCTCGCGGCCCCGGGAATCTGTGGTGATAACGCGTGCGCGGCCAGTCAGGATGATGGAAAGGGCGTTGGATTTTTTGCCCTGCTCCACGATAGGCTCGCCGCGCTTGAACCGGCGCTTGACCACGGTATCGGCGACCGATGCAGCCTGGCTGGCAGTCAACACGGAAAAAAGCGGGACCCGGCGAATCAATTCCAGGTTAGACACCATCGTTGTCATAGCAGATATCTCCCAACCTCACATCGGACGGCTAGTCGTGTGAGTTCTTACAATGGCACGCAATCTCATAAGAAATCAAATGCCTGAAAAGTACCAGCAGCTGTTTTTACTTGACGCTGCACTTATGCGGCATGACTCTACATGAGTTCTTACACTTTCCCAATCAGTTTTTCATCATGAAACATTCCAGAGTCCTCATCCTCGGTTCAGGGCCTGCGGGTTATACCGCAGCCGTCTACGCAGCGCGCGCCAATCTCAACCCGGTATTGATCACCGGCATTGCGCAAGGCGGTCAGCTCATGACCACCACTGAGGTCGACAACTGGCCGGCCGACGTGCATGGCGTGCAGGGGCCCGACCTGATGCAGCGCTTTCTGGAGCACGCCGAGCGCTTCAAGACCGAGATTATTTTTGACCACATCAACAAGGTCGACTTCAGCAAACGCCCCTTTACCCTGACGGGCGACAGCGGGACTTACACCTGCGACTCGCTGATCATCGCTACCGGTGCCTCCGCCAAGTACCTGGGCCTGGAGTCGGAGACGGCATTCATGGGCCGCGGCGTTTCCGGCTGCGCCACCTGTGACGGCTTCTTCTACCGCGGAGAAGAGGTCTGCGTGGTGGGTGGCGGCAACACCGCCGTCGAAGAGGCACTGTATTTATCCAACATCGCCAGCAAGGTCACGCTGGTACACCGCCGCGACAAATTCAAGGCCGAAGCCATCCTGATCGACAAACTGCACGAAAAAGTGGCCGCAGGCAAGATCGAACTCAAACTGCACCACACGCTGGAGCAGGTGCTCGGTGACGCTTCAGGGGTGACAGGCGTCCGCCTGAAGAGCACAAACAGCGATGCCTCGCAGGACATCACCCTCAAAGGCTGTTTTATCGCGATCGGCCACCAGCCGAACACAGACATCTTTGCAGGGCAGCTGGAAATGAAAGACGGCTATATCATCACCAAAACCGGGCTGCAGGGGTTTGCCACCATGACCAGCGTTCCGGGCGTCTTCGCTGCCGGCGACGTGCAGGACCATATTTACCGCCAGGCAATTACCAGTGCCGGAACAGGCTGCATGGCGGCGCTGGATGCCCAGCGCTTCCTGGAGCAAGGCTCCTAAAAGCCAGAGGAAGCGCTGACTTCCTCTTTTGTCTCTTTTTTCCAGCTCTTTTGCCGCCCTGCCGAGGCTCTCAATCGGCGGAATTGGAACAAATCAGTTTTCAGGCTATAATCTATGGCTTAGCTGGGCATTTGCAGGTCTGTCTCGTGCAGATTTACCCTTTGCCAGCATCCGATTTCTAATTTTTTACGGAGAGTGCTCATGGCACGCGTCTGTCAGGTAACGGGCAAAGGCCCGATGGTGGGAAACAATGTTTCTCACGCAAACAACAAAACCAAGCGCCGGTTCATGCCTAATCTGCAGTACCGCCGCTTCTGGGTTGAAAGCGAAAACCGCTGGGTGCGCCTGCGCATCACCAGCGCTGGTCTGCGCTTGATCGACAAAAAAGGCATCGATGCGGTCCTGGTGGACCTTCGTGCCCGCGGTGAAGTCTAAGGAGAAGCATCATGGCTAAAGGCGCACGCGAAAAAATCAAGCTGGAATCGACTGCCGGTACGGGTCATTTCTACACGACCACCAAAAACAAGAAAACCACGCCCGACAAGATGCTGATCATGAAATTTGATCCCAAGGCACGCAAGCACGTGGAATACAAAGAAATCAAGCTGAAATAAATAGTTACGAATCCGTGCCTAGTTAAAAACTACCCGCTCGGTCGGCACACCCAGAAAAAAAGGACACCTCGGTGTCCTTTTTTTCTGGGATCTAGAAAGCAAAACTCCCACCAAATAAGCAGGTTGCCACGTGGCTTGTTTGAATCCTGTCGAAATCTGGTCCACATAAGCCCATTTTTGGTTTAAGTCTTACCACCAAGGCGGCGCACCACGCACAGCGCCACAACGCAATCATCTGGCAAGCCACATCCGCAGCCAACTCAGGCTAACTCCAAGAGCAGAGCCATCGACGGAAATTTATAGACTATTTCCAAAATAGGGCCAGAAGGTTATGACACCGGTTGCCGCTGCTGCACAAGCCGCAATCAACACGCCGCCGGCGGCAATATCCTTTGCGCATTTGACTGCCAATGAATATTGTGGCGACACAACATCGCAGAGCGACTCCACTGCAGTGTTCATGGCCTCTGCCATCCAAACCATGGTCATCGCACCAATCAGCCAGCGCCAATCGCCGGCGTCCACTCGGCACCAAGCGGCCAATCCCGTCACCAGCATTGTGGCGATTAGATGCAGCCATGCGTTGTGCTGTGTTTTAAGCATCAAAGCAATCCCCTCGAAGGCATAACCAAAGCTCTTGAGGCGTGCGACCAGAGTGAATCGTTGCGGCGCGCGGGCATAAGGGACTTCTTTCATTTCCCGTCCTTCCTATTTACCAACCGCCAAGCCTGGGCAACACATGAACGTCGAACAGTGCACACCTGCATAACCTGCAACCCATACAAGCAGCCCCATACCGTGGCCATCAAAATACAGCAACCCATCACAGCGCGCCGGCCGGCTCCAGCGTCAAACAGGTGCGCCCAGCAAGCGGAATCTGCAAGCACACATTTCCCGTGTCGTCAGCCAGAACCTGCGTCAGGCATGCGCCTGTGACCCGATAAGGTGCTAACGGACGCAAGCCCGACACGCCCAAGCTCTTAATGCCATCGCCGGCTCCGCCGTACAGCACCGCTTGCAAAGAGCTGCTTACAGCATCGGAGTGCGCAGATGCGACCAGCACATCGGGATAGGACAGGGGTTCCAACCTGGGACCTTTTGATGAAAGTGGGTTGTTGATCAAGTCTCGAAAACTGTCGCGCCCTCCGGAGTGCGCCATCAGCTCGACGCCATGCGCCCATACCGAGGCCTTATTCCTGTGAGCGACCCCATGACTGAGAGTAGTTGGACACTCGCGCTCCAGGGCATCCATGCAGTTTTGATACACACACTCATCGCCCAACTCTGCCGCCGCCAAGGCCGTCACTGCGTAGGCACTGCCTCTTGAGAAACCATAGTTTCCTGTGTCGATGGGCCAGAATTCACTGCGTCGTAGTCGCTCATGACCATCGAACAGCTGACGTCTCAACAACAGCCATTGGCGACGCGCCAAGTCAGGTTCCAGCGCATTCAAAAAGTAGCAGGGCATCGCGAGGGGCATTGCGCCACCAATGGCGGGCAAGGCCAATCCCGTATACGTAGAACGGCATGGCACGTAGCGACCCGTACCATCCAGAAACTCCGCCTCCAGCTGCCGGCGAAACTCTGACGCGTGACCGGCCCATTTCATCTGACCGTACCGCGCATCGTGGGCACGCAATGCCGCGGCCCCCATTGTGTTGCACAGGGGATAGACCCAGTTGGGCTCGCAGGCCATCAAATAGAAGGGTGAACGTTCGTATTCTTTTTCCAACCTGGACAGCAAGGACTCAAAACTGTGTTCGTAGCGTTTTCCGTTCGGGTGCACCAGCGTAAAGGCACCTTTTTTCGAAAATTCCTGACTTCCTGTGCTGGCCTGGAACAGGGCCATCTGCAGCGCCACGAAGCCCGTGTACATGATGTTTTCACGGACCGTAGGGTCGGAGTTCCATCGGAAGTTTCCCCATAGATTTTCCAGCGACCAGTAGGCCCATGCGCGATGCTGTGTCTGCTTGTTCAGCAGCTTGCTTTGCGCGTCGCTCATGTACCCGCCTAACGCAGGCGTGAAGCGTGCCTGCGTCAAGGCAATGCCATAAGCCAGAAAGTTGACTTGATAGCGAAGCGCCGCCGTCTGAAATTGATCGCGTTGCTCGAATCCGGAAAATTTATCTAAAGGTTGCAGAGCCCGATCGAGTGCGAACCTCACACGATGCAGATGCGCCAAAGACATTTCCGGTTTTTTCCTTGGTGATTGGGCTGTGAAGATCGTGTCCAATCGAGCCGTTTGTCGGATCAAGTAGTCGTTATCGATGCGCCTTTGCCGGCCTGAAAACATAAACCAGGCCAGCATCGACAGGTAGCCTGCTGCAGCAAACAGCATGAGCGCGTAGTACACATTAATTACCACCCCTGGCTGAATTGCGCCATGGTTCATGCTCGCGGCCCAAAATGCCGAACCGAGCCATACAAACGGAGGCAGCAACACGTTGCCCGTGCCAAACCAGACCAACAGCGCCAACGCCAAGGCACCAACCGAACACAGCCACGCGGCTATATGACCTATGCCACCGCCTGTGCAGATATCAGCATGCGCCAGAAATCCACCGCCCGGCACCATCAACCCCAAGCCGAAAATCTGCAAGGCATCCTGATGCGCGAAAAGCAGCAAAGCCGAGCCGCCCGTAACGAGCAGCAGATACAGTTTTAGAAGCCGGACAGTCTTTCTTGTCGTCACCGGGCCGAAAATTCTTGTGTATGGCGGAAGAGTAGCGACGCTACAGATTGAACTCACAGACCGACCTTTCTTCGAATGAAAACACCAGATTTGATGCACTCGGCTTTCGATAGGTGCAGTCTGATACGCATCTGTGAGGTCTTGATGAACTGTATGAAGTGGGTGTGAAGTCACCTGCCAGACGACCATTTACGCCGCGGAACATCGACCCAATAGCCCGTTTTGAGTTGCGTGTGTGTGGGATCTGCATCAAGGTGCGCCGCTGCTTCCGCGATTCTTGCCTCGAGTATTGGCAAACAGCCGGCTTCCTGGAGGAAGAACCTCAAGCACTACGACCTGCCGGTGGCAGCGTTTGGCTCGTCAGTGGGCGCGACCACCAGCTGTCGAATGTGGGGACAGCGCTTTCACCTCGAGAGTGTGTCAGGTTCAGCGCAATTCACGTGAGAAGGCTCTTCTGTGTGCAGAAGATGACTAATCTCGGACGCCCTGATCAGTGCGCTGGTAGCGACCCTACCATTACCAAATCTTGGGGCGCTCGATCATGGAACCCGTACTTTGCGCCGAACAATAAAAAACCGCTCCTGGATTTCTCCGGAAGCGGCCTTGAAGTTTCGACCGGGTGACCAGGTCGGATATGTAGCGTCAGGTCAGGTGCGGGCAGCCCGCAGCTTCATCGAGAATTCGCGCAAAGCGGCGATGCCGCTTTCCTCAGCGCGGTGGCACCAGGCCTGCAGGTCCGCAGCCAGCTGCTCACGGGAGGCCGAGGTGGTCAGCCACATCTGGCGCAGTTCTTCCCGCATGGTGACCATCTTGTCCAGCACGGGATGTTCGGCGCGGGCCTGCGCCAGCTGGGGTTTGGCTGCAGCCGGCACCTTGTCGTCATCGCGGTGCAGCCAGCGATTGGCTGCGCGCAACACGGACACGTCGGCTTTCCTGGCCTTCAGCACTTCGAGTTCGGCCCTGCCGGCGCGGCGCAGTTCGCGCGCGAAACCCGCCATGACTTCATAGCGATGGGCGATCAGGGCTTCCAGGGTTTTTTCATCTGCCACAGGCTGGATGGAACCCAGCTGGAGCTTGGGCGGGACCTTCTTGACGGAGGCCAGGCCAACTTTTTCCATGGCACGGATATACACCCAGCCGATGTCGAATTCGTAGGGCTTGACCGAGAACTTGGCCGACGTCGGGTAGGTGTGATGGTTGTTGTGCAGCTCTTCGCCGCCAATCATGATGCCCCAGGGCGAAATGTTGGTGCTGGCATCAGGCGCCTCAAAATTGCGATAGCCCCAATAGTGGCCGATGCCGTTGATGATGCCGGCCGCCGTCACGGGGATCCAGGCCATTTGCACGGCCCAGACAGCCAGGCCTGCAGCACCGAAGAGCGCCAGGTCGATGATCATCATCAGGCCCACGCCCTGCCAGCTATAGCGGGTGTAGACGTTGCGCTCAATCCAGTCATTGGGCGTGCCGTGGCCGAACTTGGCCATGGTTTCCTTGTTTTTGCTTTCGGCGCGGTACAACTCGGCGCCTTCCCAGAAAACCTTCTTGATGCCGTAAGCCTGCGGGCTGTGCGGATCTTCAGAGGTTTCACACTTGGCGTGGTGCTTGCGGTGAATGGACACCCATTCCTTGGTGACCTGGCCCGTACCCAGCCAGAGCCAAAGGCGGAAAAAATGCGAAGGAATCGCGTGCAGGTCCATGGCGCGGTGCGCCTGGTGACGGTGCAGATAGATGGTGACGCTGGCAATGGTGATATGGGTGGTCACCAGCGTGTACAACACGATTTGCCACCAGCTGGCGGCAAGCAACCCATTGGCAAGCCAGTCGAGGGCCGCATCAAACAAGATCATAAAAATCCTTTAAACAATCTGAAGCAGTCGCCTATCCAGATGTGTCTCCAGGCGCTGCAAAAAATAACCCCTTATTGTAAGGCGATCCCCCACAAATACCAAGTCACTTTCAGTACAGGCCCCAAGGGTAAAACAGTGCGAAAAATCACGAATGAATATGTAACATCAGCCTATCTGTCGTCTTTTGTCGCCAAAAATATCACGACTTTTGCCATACTGCTGCGAAAAACCCGTCCGTCTGATGCAGGTAGGGCCACAGCCGAAGGTAAGGTCCGCGGCAGAGTTTTTCCGCGTGTTCCACCCCCAGATGAGTCAACAAGGGGCCTGTTTCAAGGACGTTGAACTCTTTATTCGCCTCACTGAAGGCTTCAGCGATGGCTTCGTTTTCTTCACGCAAAACGCTGCAGGTCGCGTAAACCAGGCGTCCGCCGGGCTTTAAAAGCCGCGCAGCGCTTTGCAAAATGGCAGTTTGCTTGGCCCTGAGCTCCTCAATCGCCTTGGGCGTTTGCCGCCATTTGAGGTCAGGATTACGCCGCAAAGTGCCGAGCCCTGAGCACGGAGCATCTACCAGGACCCGGTCTATCTTCCCGGCCAAGCGCTTGATCCGGTCGTCACGTTCATGGGCAATGGCCACCGGATGAACATTGGAAAGGCCGCTGCGCGCCAGCCGCGGCTTGAGCGCGTCGAGCCGGTGCCCCGACGTATCAAACGCATAAAGGCGACCGGTATTGCGCATGGAAGCCCCCAAGGCAAGGGTCTTGCCACCTGCCCCGGCACAGAAGTCGACCACCATCTCACCGCGCTTGGCATCGACCAGCAGGGCCAGCAGCTGCGAGCCTTCATCCTGCACTTCAATGGCGCCACGCGTAAAGGCATCCAGTTTGCCCAGCTGGGGCTTGCCGTCGGCAATCCGCAGGCCCCAGGGCGAATACGGTGTTGCTACGGTTTTGATAGCTGCTTTCGCAAGTTCCTTCTGGACATCAGCCCGTTTGTCCTTGAGCGTGTTGACGCGCAAGTCAAGCCCGGCCGGTGCGTTCAGGCTTTCGACCAGCGGCCAGAAATCATCACCCAGCTGCTCTTTCAGTGGCTCCACCAGCCACTGCGGCAGGTTGTGGCGGTGCAGCTCCATCAGGTCCGATGGCTTGACCTGGTCACAGCGTGCCAGCCAGTCTTTCTCCTGGTCAGTCAACGCGCCTAAAAGAAAGTCGCGGTCCGCCGCAAAACCGAGAATCGCAAGACGCCGCTCCGGCGCGCCGCTGCCATGCTGCGCCAGATAGGTATAAAGATTTTTCTTGCGCAGAACGCCGTAAATCGTTTCCGCCACGGTGGCGCGTTCGCGGGGGCCGAGGCGGTAGTCGCGGAAATAGCGTGACACCACCATGTCGGCGGGATGATCAAATTTGAGGACCTGCTTGAGAAGCTCGGAACAACTGTCGAGTAAGGCTTTAGGATGCATAGCCCCTATTGTCCCACTGCGGTCTCGCCGCACCGTTTTTAAAGCCCTTTGGAACCCAGACTGCCCATGCCTGAAATCCCCGCAGAAGAATTGCCGCCCCTGATCGAAACCCCGCCCGGCCTGTACCGCCACTACAAGGGCATGTTGTATGAGGTGGTCGGCACCGTGCGCCACAGCGAAAGCCTGGAGCCGATGACGCTGTACCGCGCGCTCTACGGTGAAAAAGGGCTGTGGGTGCGGCCTGCTGGCATGTTCAATGAAGAGGTCGTGATCGACGGGGTGAAACAACCGCGTTTCGCCCGGCAACCTGGTTAAGCACCGCATCCCCAATAAGAGAAACGGCGGCCGCCGCGCCGGGCCGTCCCAAGCAAGGCCAGCCCCCTCGGGGGGCAGCGACCCGCGTAGCGGCGGAGCGTGGGGGCCATCTCACCGATAATCGTGGGTTATGTCCGAATTCACTGAAATTGAAAAACAGGTCAAGCGCCGCCGCACGTTTGCCATCATCTCCCACCCCGACGCGGGTAAAACCACGCTGACCGAAAAGCTGCTGCTGTTCTCGGGCGCGATCCAGATCGCCGGCAGCGTCAAGGCCCGCAAGGCTGCGCGCCACGCGACCTCCGACTGGATGGAAATTGAAAAGCAGCGGGGTATCTCGGTCGCCAGCTCGGTCATGCAGATGGAATACCGCGACTGCGTGATCAACCTGCTTGATACACCAGGCCACCAGGATTTCTCGGAAGACACCTACCGCGTGCTGACCGCCGTGGACGCGGCGCTGATGGTGATCGACGCGGCCAACGGCGTTGAGCCGCAGACGCGCCGCCTGCTGCAGGTCTGCCGCGCACGCAACACGCCCATCCTGACCTTCGTCAACAAGATGGACCGTGAGGTGCAGGACCCGATGAGCGTGATGGACGAGATCGAACGCGAGCTCGGCATGACGGTCGTACCCTTCACCTGGCCGGTCGGCATGGGCAAGCTCTTTCACGGCGTCTACGACAGGCGCGAAGACCGCATGCGCGTCTTCAGCCCCGGCGAAGAGAAAGCCGGCGGCGACGATGAAATCCTGGCCGGTCTGGACAACGCCGAAGCCGCCAGGCGTTTTGGCGCCGAATACGCCCAGGCCCAGGGCGAGATCGAACTCGTGGCCGGCGCCACGCCCGAGTTCGACCGCGCCGAATTCCTGGCCGGCAAACAGACGCCCATGTTCTTCGGCTCGGCCATCAACAACTTCGGCGTGCAGGAAGTGCTGGATGCGCTGGTCGACCTGGCGCCCGCGCCTGCCGAGCGCGAAGCCATCCAGCGCGTGGTGCACCCCGAAGAGAAAAAATTCTCCGGCGTGGTCTTCAAGATCCAGGCCAACATGGACCCGGCGCACCGCGACCGCATCGCGTTTTTACGTGTGGCCAGCGGCGAGTTCACCCGCGGCATGCGCCTGAAGGTGGTGCGCAGCGGCAAAGAGCTGCGGCCCAACACCGTGGTGAGCTTCATGAGCCAGCGCCGCGAGCTGCTCGACACCGCCTTCGCCGGCGACATCATCGGTATTCCCAACCATGGCGTGCTGCAATTGGGCGACACGCTGACCGAAGGCGAAGCCCTGCAGTTCACCGGCCTGCCCTTCTTTGCGCCTGAAATGTTTCGCGCCGTCGAGGTGGCCGATCCGCTGCGCAGCAAACAGCTGCGCGCCGGCCTCACCCAGCTGGGTGAAGAAGGCGCGATCCAGGTGTTCCGTCCGATTGCCGGCTCATTGCTGCTGCTGGGCGCTGTCGGCCAGCTGCAGTTTGAAGTGGTGGCTCACCGCTTGGAGCATGAATACGGCGTCAAGGCCCGCATCATGGGCAGCAACTTCAACCTGGCCCGCTGGGTAACGTCCGAGGACCCGAACGAACTGAAGAAATTCATGGACGCTAATGCCCACCGCGTGGCACTGGATGCGGTCGATGCCCCCACCCTGCTTGTGGACCACAGCGCCACCCTGCGCGCGGTGGAGCAGCAGTGGCCCAAGATCAAGTTCCATGCGCTGCGCGAGCACGCCGGGCTGGTTTTTCAGTCAAAAATGTAAGCATTTTTGGCCTGCAGACCAATCAGGACGGGCGCAAGCAGCTATAAAATTTATAGCGACCTGTGCTCGTTCCGTGACGCACCGGCTTACTGGGCCTTGAGGAAATCGCCCACTTCCAGTAGGATCAGCTCGTTGTCGTCCGCCTTGTTGGGCTCGCGGCTGCTGGAAAACGGCAGGTTGTTGTCGTTGCCCACCACGATGTGCGTGGCATCCACCACGTCCACGTTTTCAATGGTGAAGAACGGGAAGGTCAGCACGCCGTTGTTCAGGGGCTTGCGCGCCAGCTTCGCCGGGTCGGCAATGGCCATCAAATCGATGTAGCCGATCTTGCGCAGCGCGCCGCCGGCATTGGCGTCGCTCAGTTCCACTTTATAGACACGCTTGAACCTGGCGATGTCATGAAAGCAGTCGGTGCGCTTCTGGCCTTCCGGGCAGGCCTTGTCGGCCGTGCCTTCGCCGTTGTCGCGCTCAATGATCAACCCGGTCGTGCCGTCGATCATGTTGAAGTCGCCGATCGCGTGGCTGTTGCTCTCCAGCATGTATTTCCAGTGGCGGCCCGTCCAGGATTCGCTCTTCACGTCAAACTCCAGCACGCGCAGGTAGTCCTTGCCGCCCACGTTTTCATTGCCCTTGGTGGCGGCGTCATAAAGGGCTCCCTCGAGCAGCGCATACAGCTTGCTGCCGTCTTTCGAAGCGGCCATGCCTTCAAACCCCTTGGAGCGGCGAACCTGGAAATCCACCGCACCGCCCGGCACACCGGGAGTCGTCACGGCGGGATGGTCGGGCGAACGCACGGCCTTGCCGTCAACCAGCGTGTCAAACACCGCCAGCACTTTGCCTTTCATGTCGGCCTTGATCAGGAAGGGGCCGAACTCGTCGCCGATCCACAAGGCGCCACCGGCGAACTGGAAGCTTTCGGTGTCAAAGTCGCTGCCCGTGAGGTAGCGCTGCTTCGTGCCTTCATGGACGATGCGAAACGGCACTTTTTTGTCGGGATCGTGCAGGAAAATCGTTTCCAGCCGCTTCATGGCACCAGCCTTGAAATCAACCTTGTAGCGGTTCAGGTACAGCATGGCATCCGGCGAATTGGCTTTGGAGCCAAAGCCGTTGTCGGTCAGGATCCAGAAGCTGCCATCGGGCATTTTTTTGATGCCTGAATGGCCCTGCAAGGGCTGGCCCTTGAAAGGCACACTCACACCCGTAGGCCTGCCGGCAGACAGGCCTTCCACCGTGCCCAGCGCTTCCGTGCGCTTGCCATTGGTGAACTTGCCGCTGACCTGCAGGTCCTGCGGTGCATCTTTGGGCGCGGCAATAAACGACCGGGCGGGCGCCACCACATGGCCGGCCAGCGTGGCCGGAAAGGCGGTCTGGGCTTGCAGCGGCGCAGCCAGCGCAACGGCTGCCAGCGCAGGAAAGATGGCTTTGAAGACAGATTTGAATGCGGGGCGCCGGTTGGCGGCAAAACGGGAAGAAGGCATGGGCAATCCACTGTTGATGAAAAGCGGATGGTGGCCAACGCATGTGACGCGCTGATTACACACAGCGCCCCGGGTCCGCATCGGGCGTTTGCACGGCAGGGCCACGGCCTTGCGGGCAGGCCGTTTTTTTGCAATAAGCTATGCAGATGTATCGAACGGCAAGCCTGCGTGCTTTTTTCCTGATGTTGCTCTGCGCATTCTTCGGCGCAGCCCATGCACAGGTCTTTGACCGCCTGTACGAAGACAGTCCCACAATCACACTGGCCCAGCCGCTGCAATGGGTCGCGGTGCCCAAGGATTCCATCGAGTCACCTGATGCCTTGACAGCCGGCGATCCCGCAACCGGGCCGTGGACCTTCCAGCCCTATACAGACGACTCCATCCTCCCCACCTCGAACACGCAGGATGTCTGGGCCACTTTTTCACTGCCGGCCACCGAAGCCCTGCAGACCTGGTACATCCGGATGCCGGGCCAGGCGATCTTCAAGGCGAGCCTTTTTTCGCGCAACCCGCAAGGCGGCTGGCTGGTCCAATCCGCCGGCGAAGCGATTGCTCCGGCCGCATGGGCCTTGCGTACACGCGTGCCGAGTTTTGAACTGCAAACGCGCGGCGACGGCATGCAGACCTACTACCTGCGCTTTGAGCACCGCAGGGCCATCACGGCGCGGCCCATGCTGCTGTCGCCCATTGAGTACATCGACGGCGCGTCCCGGGTTGGCGTGGTGATCGGATTGATGTGGGGAATGTTCAGCCTGCTGGCCTTTCTATGCCTGGCCGCGTTCGTCATGGCGCATAACAAGGTATTTTTGTGGTTCGGCGCCGTCGTGGTCACGCTCATGTTCACGCAGCTGGTGCTGATCGGCTACGGCGGCTGGCGCATCTGGCCGCACAGCGCACACCTGAACCAGGTCATGGGCTGGGTGCTGGCCTCGGTGAGCATGGCCGCCGGTGCGTGGTTCTGCACCCAGGCCAGCTATGCCAAGAGCGGCTACCCGCGCATACACCGCCTGCTGCTTGTCGTGGCGGCGGGCAGTCTGTTCATGGCTTGCCTGATGGCTGCGAGCCAGAACCTCGTGCCGCGCGATCTTCGCAACCTGTGGCTGGCGTTTTCCACCCTGGCCATCATGGGAAGCCTCCTGTGGATGTCTTTGCGGGGACAGACCTGGAACCTCCTCATCTTGCTGGGCGCCGCGCCCATCGGGCTGGCCGCGCTGGCCCGGCTTTCCTATAACGCGGGCTGGGTCTGGAATGTTGAAGCGGCACAGGCAGCCGGTGTCCTGTCAGCGATGATCGGCCTGCTCTGGGTTTTTCTCGTGCTGGCATGGCGCAGCCGGGCGGCGCTGTTTGCCAACCACCGCAGCGCCGCACTGGCGACATACGACCCGGCCAGCGGGCTGATGTTGCCGCGGATCATCGACGACAGGCTGCCGCCCATGCTGCTTCGCGCGCGGCGGCAGAAGTCGGCATTCGGCGTATTGATGTTGCGCTGGCTCGACCAGTCCCCGAGCCATGACGCGGCAAGCGACCAGAAGCGCGGTGCCGCACTTTCCCGCATCGGCGAAATCCTGCGCGGGGCAGCACGCGACGTGGACACCGTGGTTCGCCATGGCGAAAACGACTTCATGATGCTGATCGAAGGCCCGGTCAACCGCACAACCCTGTCGGAAGTTTCAACCAAGATCCTGGCCGACTGCATACGCGCCTCTGAAAAGCTGGGCGAGGCCAATGCCTTTAACCTGCACGTCGCCCTCTGGCATGACACGCCCACCGCCCAGACGACCGCGCAGGAAGTGGTTGAAAGGCTCAAGTCCCGCCTGCACCAGATGTCCTCTGGAACAAAGCGCTATGTGCAGTTTGTCGATTCACCGAGCGATACCGTGAGTGCCGCAGGAGAAGACATGAGCCGCCGGGAAGACCTGCTGGCCAAGATCAACGAAATTGAAATTTCGCACCCGGCCCTGGCCAGCGAACAGACGTCAGCCCCGGGCCGCTGACACCCTGGCGGTGGGTTCAGGCGCCCTTGCCACAGGCAAGGGCAAGGCCGTCTTGTACCTGACCTGCTTGAGCGCAAAGCTCGAGCGTATTTTCTCGATGCCCGGAATCGGCGACAGTTGCTCCAGGATGAACTTCTCCAACGCACCGATATCGGCCACAGCCACACGAATCAGGTAGTCGCTGTCTCCCGACATCAAATAGCACTCCATCACGTCGTCGTGCTCGGCGATGCGCCGTTCAAAGTCGGCCAGCGACTCCTTGCTTTGCGTGCGCAGGCTGATGGAGATGAACACATTCAGGCCCAAACCCAGCGCCGCCGCGTTGGCAATGGCCACGTAGCGGTCGATCACGCCGCCGGCCTCCAGCGCCTTGACGCGGGCCAGGCACGGCGAAGGGCTCAGGTGCACGCGGCGCGCCAGCTCCACGTTGGTCAGCGAGCCATCTCGCTGCAACTCATCCAGAATCTTCAAATCAAGGTTATCGAGCTGTATCATCTTTAAAATTCGTTATTTACAGCATTTTATGCTTTTAAATGGTGTCACTGCCCGATATTGAAGCAACACCTTCCGGGTGATTCTGCGTAAAGTGATTGGTGCCATGAACGACTCCACACCCCACCATTTACTGATGCAGGCCGCTTCTTACACCGATTCTTCCGCTGACCCTGACCCACAGGAAACCGCCGAATGGCGCGAGGCATTTGAAGCCCTGGCCCTCACGCAAGGCCCGGCCCGCGCGCGGGAAATGCTCCACGAGCTGAGCCGCGTCGCGCGCAAGCAGCGCATCGGCTGGCAGCCCGAACTGGCCACGCCTTACGTCAACACCATTGGCGTAGACGAGCAGCCCGTGTTCCCCGGCGACCTGGCGATGGAAGAGCGCCTGGCCTCGCTGATGCGCTGGAATGCGCTGGCCATGGTGGTGCGCGCCAACCAGGCCGAGACCGGCGGCTCGGCCGAACTCGGCGGCCACATCGCCAGCTACGCCAGTGCAGCCGACCTGTTTGAAACCGGCTTCAACCATTTCTTTCGCGCACGCGAAGGCGTGGGCCAACTTGACGGTGTTAACCAGCACCGCGGCGACCTGGTGTTCTTCCAGCCGCACAGCGCACCGGGCGTGTATGCACGCGCCTACCTGGAAGGCCGCCTGGATGAAAAAGACCTGGGCTTTTACCGCCAGGAACTCACCGCGCCCAGCCAGGGCGCGCAAGGCCTGTGCAGCTACCCGCACCCTTATTTGATGCCGGACTTCTGGCAGTTCCCGACCGGCTCCATGGGCATAGGCCCGATCAGCTCGATCTACCACGCGCGTTTCATGCGCTACCTCACGCACCGGCGCTTGCTGGATTGCACGGGCAGGAAGGTCTGGGGCGTGTTCGGCGATGGCGAGATGGACGAGCCCGAATCGATGAGCGCGCTAACCCTGGCCGCGCGCGAAGGGCTGGACAACATGGTCTGGGTCGTCAACTGCAACCTGCAACGGCTCGACGGCCCGGTGCGCGGCAACGGCCGCATCATCGACGAGCTGGAAAAGCTTTTTGCCGGCGCCGGGTGGAACGTCATCAAGCTGGTCTGGGGCAGCGACTGGGACGGCCTCTTTGCGCGCGACCTGACGGACGCACTGGCCAAAACTTTTGCGCAGACGGTGGACGGCCAGATGCAGACCTTTGCCGCCAAAGACGGGCGCTTTAACCGCGACAACTTCTTCGGCCAGAACGCTGAACTCACACGCCTGGCCCAAGGCATGACAGATGAACAAATCGATCGCCTCAAACGCGGCGGCCACGACCTGGTGAAGATCCATGCCGCTTACGCCGCGGCGGCCAGCCACCAGGGGCAGCCCACGGTGATCCTGGCGCACACCAAAAAAGGCTACGGCATGGGAAGCGCCGGCCAGGGCAAGATGACCACGCATTCGCAGAAAAAATTCGACGGCGAAGAGTTGATCGAATTTCGCAACCGCTTCAATTTGCCACTGTCTGACGAGCAAGCCAAAAACCTGGCCTTTTACAAGCCCGCTGCAGACAGCGCCGAGATGCAATACATGCACGCGAAACGCGCAGCACTGGGTGGCTATTTGCCGCGGCGTGAAACGGCGGCCGACATCGTGAACATCCCCGCCCTGCCCTCCTACGCACAATTCGCGCTGGCGGCCGACGGCAAGGAAATGAGCACCACCATGGCCTTTGTGCGCATGCTGGGCGGCTTGCTGAAAGACCCGGCGCTGGGCCCCAAGATCGTGCCCATCGTGGCCGACGAGGCACGCACCTTCGGCATGGCCAACCTGTTCAAGCAAGTCGGCATTTACTCCAGCGTGGGCCAGCGTTATGCGCCGGAAGACATTGGCTCGGTGCTGAGTTATCGCGAGGCGCTCGACGGCCAGATCCTGGAAGAAGGCATCAGCGAAGCCGGCGCCATGGCCAGCTGGACGGCCGCGGCCACCAGCTACAGCGTGCACGGCCTGGCAATGCTGCCCTTCTACATCTATTACTCGATGTTCGGCTTTCAGCGTGTGGGCGACCAGATCTGGGCTGCCGCCGACCAGCGCGCCCGCGGTTTCCTGCTGGGCGCCACCTCGGGCCGCACCACGCTGGGCGGTGAAGGCCTGCAGCACCAGGACGGCACCAGCCACCTGATCGCCGCGACCATTCCCAACTGCAAGGCCTACGACCCGGCTTTCGCGGGCGAGCTGGCCGTGATCCTGGACCACGGCATGCAGGAGATGATGGTCGAACAAAAAGACGTCTTCTATTACGTCACGCTGATGAACGAGAACTACGCCCAGCCTGATTTGCAAGCCGGTTCCGAGGCGGACATTATTCGCGGGTGCTATCAATTCAATAGCTGGTCGCGCCCGGATTTATTGCCCCCCAGCGCTAAAACACCTCAAAAAAAGGTCCAAAAAGTCGTTTTAATGGGCTCTGGAGCGATCCTGACCGAAGTGATCAAGGCTGCGCAGCAGCTGGCCACGCAGGGCATTGAGGCCACGGTCCTCAGCGTGACCAGCTGGAGTGAGCTGGCGCGTGATGGTGCAGCTTGCCAGCAAGAGGCGATCAATGACGGCGCTGTGACTGCGCCCTTCATCGCTCAGCAGTTGCAAGGCAGCACCGGCCCCATCGTGGCCGCCACCGACTATGTGCGCGCTGTGCCGGAAAGCATTCGTGCCTTTGTGCCCGAAGGCAGGCGCTACCTTACCCTGGGCACCGACGGCTTTGGCCGCAGCGACACACGCGCCGCGCTGCGTGAATTTTTCAGCGTCGACGCGCAAAGCATCGTCAAGGCAGCGCTGCACATGCTGAACCAGAAGTAGGCCGACGCGCGAAAACCCGCGCGCAGCAAGCCGCGCGCGGGCTCGGGAAAGAAGTGCCGGCTTACTTGGGCAGCAGCACCTTGTCGACCACGTGGATCACGCCGTTGGACTGGTACACGTCGGCGATGGTCACGGTGGCCCAGCCGCCTTTTTCATCGGTCACCGTGACCTTGCCGCCGGCCGATTTGGCCACCAGCGTGCCACCGGCCACCGTCTTGATGGTGGCCATGCCCTTGCCATCGGCAATCATCTTGCTGATGGCTGCAGCGTCCCACTTGCCGGGCACGACGTGGTAGGTCAGGATGCCTGTCAGCATGCCCTTGTTTTCGGGCTTGAGCAGGGTGTCGACCGTGCCGGCGGGCAATGCGGCAAAGGCCGCATTGGTGGGCGCGAACACGGTGAACGGACCCGGGCCCTTGAGCGTGTCGACCAGGCCCGCGGCCTTGACCGCGGCGACCAGCGTGGTGTGGTCTTTGGAGTTGACAGCGTTGTCGATGATGTCCTTGCTGGCCAGCATGGGCGCACCGCCCACCATGACCTGGGCGAAGGAAGATGCGGCAGCCAATGACAGGGCGATGGCCACGCCGACGGATGCCAGTTTGTGTTTTGTCTGCATGTGAATACCTTTGAACTGATGTTGATGAAGTAGATACGCAAGCCGCAACCGGAAGGGTTTTCAAAGCGGCTGACATGAATACGGGGCCGAAGACCGGCTGGATTCAAATCAAACGTATCAATCAGGATGCATCAACGCTTTTCGCCGCGCGGGCGCGCGGGCAGAGCTCAGGCGGCAGGTTCAAAAAACGCGCGCACAGCCTGCGGGAAAATCAGGTGTTCCTGCGTGAGGATGCGGGCAGACAGCGTCTGGGCAGTGTCGCCCGGCAGCACAGGCACCACCGCCTGCGCCAGGATGGCGCCGTGGTCCAGTACCTCCGTGACCTGATGCACCGTAGCGCCCGCCACCTTGCAGCCCGCATCGATGGCGCGCTGGTAGGTGTCCAGCCCCGTGAAGGCCGGCAGCAGCGAAGGGTGAATGTTGATCAAGCGGCCAGCGTAGTGCTGCGCAAAGCCCGGCGTCAAAATGCGCATGAAACCGGCCAGCACCACAAGCGCGGGCGAATACCGGTCAATGCGGGCCATGAGTTCCGCATCAAAAGCCTCCCGGGAATCAAAAGACTTGTGCGGCACAGCTTCGGTAGCAATTCCCAGGCGTTGGGCCAGGGCCAGCCCCGGGGCGTCCGCTTTGTTGCTGATGACCGCGGCTACCTGCACCCCCCATTTGCTGCGCCAGTCCTCTTTTTCAGCGGCGCGGGCGATGGCCGCCATGTTGGAGCCGCCCCCCGAAATCAGGATGACGATGTTTTTCTGCGCAGTTGCCATAGCCCTCTAGTTTAGAACGCGGCTGAAGGGCAAAGAAAAAGGCAAACTGCCTTCTCGTTGCCCGGCCTTTGCGTTATGTCCCACCTGAGACATAAAATTACGAACGACCGTGCTAAAAATAAGAAATCGACCGCAGAAATGCCTGCCAACCGCCTGGAGACAACCCCGCCATGGATTTAGCTTTCACCCCTGAAGAACAGGCCTTTCGCGAAGAGATACGCGCCTGGGTTCACGCCAACCTGCCCAAAGACATCTCGCACAAGGTGCACAACGCCCTGCGCCTGTCGCGTGACGACATGCAGCGCTGGGCCAAAATCCTCGGGAAAAAGGGCTGGCTCGGCCACGGCTGGCCCAAAGAGTTCGGCGGCCCGGGCTGGAACGCGGTGCAAAAGCATTTGTTTGAAGAAGAATGCGCGCTGGCCGGCGCGCCGCGCGTGGTGCCCTTCGGCCCCGTGATGGTGGCACCCGTCATCATGGCCTTCGGCAGCCCCGAACAACAAAAGCGCTTCCTGCCCGGCATCGCCAGCGGCGAAGTGTGGTGGAGCCAGGGTTACAGCGAACCGGGTTCGGGTTCGGACCTCGCGTCCGTCAAATGCCGGGCCGAGCGCCAGGGCGACAAATACATCGTCAACGGCCAGAAGACCTGGACCACGCTGGGCCAGTACGGCGAGTGGATTTTCTGCCTGGTACGCACCAGCACTGAAGGCAAACCACAAACCGGCATTTCGTTTTTGCTGATCGACATGAAGTCGCCCGGCGTGACGGTGCGCCCCATCGTGCTGCTGGACGGCGAGGCCGAGGTCAACGAAGTCTGGTTCGACAACGTCGAGGTGCCGGCCAACAACCTGATCGGCGAAGAGAACAAGGGCTGGACCTATGCCAAGCACCTGCTGAGCCACGAGCGCACCAACATCGCCGACGTGAACCGCGCCAAGCGCGAGCTGGAGCGCCTCAAACGCATCGCCAAGGCCGAAGGCGTCTATGAAGACCAACGCTTTCGCGACGAGATCGCCAAGCTCGAGGTCGACGTGGTGGCGCTTGAAATGCTGGTGCTGCGCGTGCTCTCGGCCGAAAAATCAGGCAAGAACTCGCTGGACATCGCGGGCCTGCTCAAGATTCGCGGCAGCGAGATCCAGCAACGCTACAGCGAGCTCATGATGCTGGCCGCCGGCCCCTTCAGCCTGCCCTTTATCGAAGAGGCCATGGAGGCCGGCTGGCAGGGCGACTTCCCCGGCGGTCTGCCTGGCGATGCGCCGCTGGCGTCCACTTACTTCAACATGCGCAAGACCACGATTTACGGCGGCTCCAACGAAGTACAACGCAACATCGTCTCGCAAGTCGTTCTCGGCTGATTTGGTCGCACCAGAAAACAGGAAACACACCATGGATTTCGATTTCACCGACGACCAGGAACAGCTGCGCGACGCCGTGCGCAAATGGGTCGACAAGGGCTACGACTTTGAACGCCGCCGCGGCATCGCCAAGGCGGGCGGCTTCTCGCGCGAGGCCTATGGCCAGATCGCCGAGCTGGGCCTGACCGGGCTCTACATCCCAGAAGCCGACGGCGGCCTCGGCATGGGCCCCGTCGAGGGCATGGTGGTGATGGAAGAGCTGGGGCGCGGCATTGTGCTGGAACCCCTGGCGCAGACATTGATTGCCGGCGGCGTGCTGTCGAACTACGCCCCCGAAGCCGTCAAAGCAGCCTGGTTGCCGAAAATCGCCGCAGGTGAAAGCCTGGTGGTACTGGCCTACCAGGAACGCGCCGCGCGCTACGACTTCAAAAAATGCGAGGCAAATGCGGCTGCAGCCGGCGATGGATGGGCGCTAACAGCTATCAAAAGCATAGTGCCGGCCGGCGATAAAGCCGATGCCTTCATCGTTCCCGCCATGGCCAGGGGCAAGCTGGCGCTGTTTCTGGTGGAGCGCAGCGCTGCCGGCGTAACAACCACGGGCTACAGTACGCAGGACGGCGGCCGGGCTGCCGAGATCACGCTTAAAAACGCGCCCGCCACCCTGGTCACACTGGACGGCCTCACGGCCCTGGCCCACGGTATCGACATCGGCATTGCCGCGACCTGCGCCGAAGCCGTCGGCGTGATGGACAAGACCCTGGCCATCACCGTCGAATACATGAACACCCGCAAGCAGTTCGGCGTGGCCATCAGCAGCTTCCAGGCCTTGCGCCACCGCGTGGCCGACATGAAGATGCAGCTGGAGCTGGCGCGCTCGATGAGTTACTACGCATCACTCAAGCTCAATGCGCCGGCCGATGAACGCGCCCGTGCGCTGGCGCGCGCAAAGTACCAATTGGGCGTGTCGATGCGCTTTGTCGGCCAACAGGCGGTGCAGCTGCATGGCGGCATCGGCGTGACCGACGAGTACATCGTGAGCCACTACTTCAAGAAGTTGACGCAGCTGGAAATGACGTTTGGCGACACGCTGCATCAACTCGGCGAAGTGTCGAGCCGCATGCAGGAGACGGCCGGCGTATTTGCCTAGAGCAACACTCCCCCCCGAAGCGGCCTGCGGCCGCCTCCCCCTCAAGGGGGCGCCACTGGCGGCCCGGCGAAGCCGGTTCCGCGGTGGCCTTGGCCCGGCCGCGCTACCCTATCAGGAGAGTTACGCGTGCAGGCGTGAGGGGATGGAAGGCGTCACGCGTGCAGGCGTGACGTTTTCGGAATATGCGCCATCAAAAACTCCATCTGGTCCGCCAGGATGCGGCGGTTGCGCAGGATGAAATCTTCCCAGAGGCTAGGCACATAAGGCGTGTAAAGCAGCGGCATGTGGGCTTGCTCGGGCGTACGGCTGCTTTTGCGGTGGTTGCAGGCGCGGCAGGCCGTCACCACGTTCATCCAGGTGTC
The DNA here is from genome assembly GCF_056405675.1 of Polaromonas sp. P1_F4. Classification (NCBI taxonomy): domain Bacteria; kingdom Pseudomonadati; phylum Pseudomonadota; class Betaproteobacteria; order Burkholderiales; family Comamonadaceae; genus Polaromonas; species Polaromonas sp. P1_F4. The sequence goes on from NZ_JBFUBP010000002.1 coordinate 62,243, forward strand.
TATGCCCTTTTGCGCAAACGGAATGATGTGCTCGCGCGTCAGGTCTTCTTCATGGAAATGCCCGCCGCAGTAGGCGCACACATTGCGGTCGCGGGCGAAAAGCTTGCCGTTGGTCAGGCCCGGCTTCAGGTCAAACGGGTTGATGTTGGGCACGCCCTTGGTGCCGATGATGCTGTTGACGGTAATGATGGATTGCTCACCCGTGATGGCGTTGTGACCGCCATGGAAGGTGACGACCCGCGCGCCCATCTCCCAGCGCACCTCGTCGGCCGCGTAATGCAACACGGCTTGTTCAAGGCTGATCCAGGATTGCGGCAACCCCTGGGCTGAGAGCTTCAAGACCTTCAAAACGAACCTCCATCATGGTGGATGACGCATGGAAACACGGCGTTCGGCTGACTGTGTATCAATATACAGTGAAATCATGACAAACAGGTTCAAATCCCCCATAAACCACTTTGAAGCCCCGTTGAGACGGCCTCCAGCGCTATAAAAACGATAATTGCCCCATGAAAATTTTCCGCGGCTACCACCATCCCCAGCTGGCGGCGCAATGCGCCCTGACCATCGGCAATTTCGATGGTGTGCACCGCGGCCACCAGGCCATGCTGGCGCTGCTGAAAAATGAGGCACAGCACCGCGGGGTCCCCAGCTGCGTCATGAGTTTTGAGCCGCATCCACGCGACTATTTCGCCGGCGTGGCCCGCAAACCCGAGCTGGCCCCCGCACGTATCGCCACGCTGCGCGACAAGCTGACCGAGCTGGCGCGCTGCGGCATCGACCAATGCGTTGTGCTGCCCTTCAACGCAGCACTCGCATCCCAGCCGGCCGAATCGTTTATTGAAGATGTGTTGCTCAAAGGCCTGGGCGTGAAGTACGTGCTGGTGGGCGACGACTTCCGCTTTGGCGCCAAACGGGTGGGCGACTACGCCATGCTGGACGCCGCCGGCGAGCGCCTGGGCTTTGACGTAGCCCGCATGAACAGCTACGAGGTCAGCAACACCCGGGTCTCCAGTTCGGCCGTGCGCGAGGCGCTGGCGCGGGGCCAGATGACCCGTGTGGCCAGCCTGCTGGGGCGACCTTACAGCATCTCCGGCCATGTGGTGCATGGCCGCAAGCTGGGCCGTGACCTCGGTTTTCGCACCCTCAATTTGCGGTTTTCCCACTGGAAACCGGCGGCCAGCGGGATTTTTGCGGTGCAGGTCTACGGCCTCGCCGACCAGCCCATTCCCGGCGTAGCCAACCTGGGGATCCGGCCCTCGCTGGACCCTGCAGACATCAACGGCGGGCGCGTGCTCCTGGAGACCCACTGCCTCGAATGGCCGACCAGCCTGGGCTCCGAGGGGGCATACGGTAAAATCATCCGTGTGGAACTGCTGCACAAACTGCACGACGAACTGAAATACGACAGCCTGGACAGCCTGAAAACAGGCATTGCCAAAGACTGTGACGAAGCGCGGGCGTTTTTTGCCCAGCCGCCCAAGTCGTTTTCGGCTTCGATGCACACGGAAACCAGCCGCCAGACCACGCGCGACCGAATTTAGACGATCTCGTCGCCTCTGGCCCTCGCTTTGCCTTCCACTGGCGAGCGGCTTACTTCCCCACCGTATTTCCGGCGGCCCGCCTTTTCAGGCCGCCCTAACAACAGCATTCCAAAAGCATCCCATGTCCGAGACCAAAACCGATTACCGCAGCACCCTGAACCTGCCCGACACACCCTTCCCGATGCGCGGCGACCTGCCCAAGCGCGAAGCAGGCTGGGTCAAGGAATGGGACGAAAAAGGCATCTACAAGAAGCTGCGCGACGTGCGCGCCGGCAAGCCCAGGTTCGTGCTGCACGACGGCCCACCCTATGCCAACGGCAAGATCCATATCGGCCACGCCGTCAACAAGGTCCTGAAAGACATGATCGTCAAGGCGCGCCAGCTCAAGGGCCTGGACGCGATCTACGTGCCGGGCTGGGACTGCCACGGCCTGCCCATCGAAAATGCCATCGAAAAACTGCACGGACGCAATCTTCCAAGGGACGAAGTGCAGGCCAAGAGCCGAGCCTTCGCCACCGAGCAGATCGAGGGCCAGAGGGCCGACTTCAAGCGCCTGGGCGTTCTCGGCGAATGGGACAACCCCTACCGCACGATGGACTTCGCCAACGAGGCCAATGAAATCCGCGCGCTCAAACGCATCATGGAGCGCGGCTTTGTCTACCGCGGCCTGAAGCCGGTGTACTGGTGCTTTGATTGCGGCTCGTCGCTGGCCGAATTTGAGATCGAGTACGCCGACAAGAAATCGCAGACGCTGGATGTCGGCTTCAAGTGTGCCGAACCCGAAAAGCTCGCAGCCGCATTCGGCCTCAAGAGCCTGGCCAAAGACGCCTTCGCCGTGATCTGGACGACCACCGCCTGGACCATCCCGGCGAACCAGGCACTCAACCTGAACCCCGAGCTCGAATACGCACTGGTCGACACCGAGCGCGGCATCCTGCTGCTGGCCTCCGTGCTGGTCGAGAAATGCCTTGAGCGCTACCAGCTCACTGGCACCGTGCTGGCCACCACGCTGGGCAAAAACCTGGCGCTGCTGAAATTCCAGCATCCCTTTTATGACGTCGATGCAGGCTACCGGCGCTTCAGCCCGGTCTTCCTGGCCGACTACGCCACCGCCGACGACGGCACCGGTATCGTGCACTCCTCGCCCGCCTATGGGGTGGAAGACTTTAACTCTTGCGTGGCCAACGGTATCGCCTACGACGACATCCTCAACCCGGTGCAGGGCAACGGCCGCTATGTCGACGAACTGCCGATGTTCGGCGGGCTCAATATCTGGAAGGCGGCACCGCTGGTCATCGACAAGCTGCGTGAGCACGAACGACTCTTTGCCACGCAAGACATCCTGCACAGCTACCCGCACTGCTGGCGCCACAAGACGCCGGTAATCTACCGCGCGGCTGCCCAGTGGTTTGTGCGCATGGACGAGGGCGAAGGCGTTTTCACCAAAGACAAAGCGCCGCAAACGCTGCGCAAACTGGCCCTGGCCGCCATCGAAGAAACCAGCTTCTACCCGGAAAACGGCAAAGTCCGGCTGCGCGACATGATTGCCGGCCGGCCCGACTGGTGCATCAGCCGCCAGCGCAACTGGGGCGTGCCCCTGCCTTTTTTCATCCACACCGCCACCGGCGAGCTGCACCCGCGCACCATGGAAATCATGGACCAGGCAGCCGCCATGGTGGAGGCCGGCGGCATCGAGGCCTGGAGCAAGGCCACGGCCGAGTCCATCATCGGCGCCGATGCGCCGGATTACATCAAGAGCACCGACATCCTCGACGTCTGGTTTGACTCGGGCACCACGCACGACCACGTGCTGCGTCACAGCCACGCCGCGCAATCAACCTGGCCGGCCGACCTGTACCTGGAAGGCCACGACCAGCACCGCGGCTGGTTCCACTCGTCGCTGCTCACCGCCTGCGCGATGTACGACCGTGCGCCTTACAAAGGGCTGCTCACGCACGGCTTCACCGTCGACGGCAAGGGCCGCAAGATGAGCAAGAGCGAAGGCAATGTCGTGGTACCGCAAGAGGTGAGCGACAAGCTGGGCGCCGAGATCATCCGCCTCTGGTGCGCCTCGACCGACTATTCGGGCGACCTGGGCATCGACGACAAGATCCTGGCCCGCGTGGTGGACGCCTACCGCCGCATCCGCAACACGCTGCGCTTCTTGATGGCCAACGTGAGCGACTTCGACCCGGCCAAAGACGCCGTGCCGTTTGAGCAGATGCTGGAAATCGACCGCTACGCGCTCAGCCGTGCATCGCAGCTGCAGGCCGACATCCTGGCGCATTACGAGGTGTATGAATTCCACCCGGTGGTCTCCAAGCTGCAGATCTATTGCAGCGAAGACCTGGGCTCCTTCTACCTCGACATCCTGAAAGACCGGTTGTATACGACCGGCCCCAAATCGCTGGCCCGCCGCAGCGCGCAAACTGCGCTCTGGCAGATCACGCACGCCATGCTGCGCTGGATGGCGCCCTTCCTGAGCTTCACAGCCGAAGAAGCGTGGAAGGTGTTCGGGCAGTCCGAGTCCATCTTCATGGAAACCTATGCCGAGTTCCCCGCGCCCGACGCAGCGCTGCTGGCCAAGTGGTCACGCATCCGCGAAATCCGCGACACGGTCAACAAGGACATCGAAGCCCTGCGCACCGACGGCAAGGTAGGCTCTTCGCTGCAGGCCAATGTCGCGCTGGAAGTGGCCGCCGAAGACCATGCACTGCTGGCCTCGCTCGGTGAAGATCTCAAATTTGTCTTCATCACATCCGCTATTGATTTAATAGCTGCTAGCGCAGTATCAACGCGGGTTTCAGCCAGTTCTGACATCAAATGCGAGCGCTGCTGGCACTACCGGAGTGACGTGGGACACGACCCCGCCCACCCGACCATTTGCGGCCGTTGCACCAGCAACCTGTATGGTGCCGGTGAAGACAGGAAGTTCGCCTGATGGCCAAGATGACCTTCATCAAATCAGAGGGCAGCATGCTCCCCTGGCTGGGCCTGGCACTGCTGATCCTGATCGCTGACCAGTTCACGAAGGTATTGATCCTGGGCTACTACCGCCTGGGCGACTCCACCTATGTGACGAGCTTTTTTAATGTCGTGCGGGTGCACAACACCGGTGCGGCGTTTTCTTTCCTGGCCGAAGCCTCTGGCTGGCAGCGCTGGTTTTTCACCGCCATCGGGGTTGCCGCGGCGCTCTTTATTGTGTGGATGCTGCGCTCGCATGCCGGGCAAAAGCTGTTTTCCTTCGCGCTGGCCTGCGTCCTGGGCGGCGCTGTCGGCAATGTCGTTGACCGCACCCTGCATGGCTATGTGGTGGATTTCCTGCAGTTCCACTGGCACGGCTGGTATTTTCCTTCGTTCAATATCGCCGATGCCGCCATCACCGTAGGCGCTGTCTGCCTCATCCTGGATGAGCTGCTCCGGGTTCGGCGTACCCGATAAACAGGAGCCGAACCGCTTGCAGCCATCCGGTTCAAGGGTATAGTGGTTCCGACCTTATGAAGCATTTGTTGAATCTTTTGGCAGCCATTGCGCTGCTCGTGTGGGGCACCCATCTCGTTCGTACCGGCATCCTGCGGGTGTTCGGTGCCAATCTGCGCCACGTGCTGGCGGTCAGCATCAGCAACCGGCTGGCTGCGGCCGTCTCGGGCATTGGAGTGACGGCCCTGGTGCAGTCCAGCACCGCCACCTCCCTTATCGTTTCGTCATTTGTCGGGCAGGGCCTGGTCACCCTGCCACTGGCGCTGGCCGTCATGCTGGGGGCAGATATCGGCACCAGCCTGATGGCCGTGGTGTTCTCTTTTGACCTGTCCTGGCTGTCGCCGCTCTTTATCTTTGTCGGCGTCGTGCTGTTCATCTCGCGGCAGGACACCAATGTCGGCCGCTTCGGCCGGGTGCTGATCGGCCTGGGCCTGATGTTGCTGGCCTTGCGGCTGGTCACGGCCTCCACTGAAGTCCTGACACAGGCACCGGCCGTGAAAGCCCTGCTGGGTTCCCTCAGCAGCGACCTGCTGCTCGAAATCACCGCAGGTGCCTTCCTGGCCGTGGTGTCGTATTCCAGCCTGGCGATTGTGCTGCTCACGGCCACGCTGGCCGCCTCGGCCGTTATTCCCATCGACGTGGCGCTGGGCCTGGTGTTGGGCGCCAACCTCGGCAGCGGGCTGCTGGCGGTGCTGACCACACTGCGCTCGGCCGTTGAGGTGCGGCAGGTTCCGCTGGGCAACCTGTTCTTCAAGCTGTTGGGTATCATCGTCGCGGCGCCCTTCATCGGCCTGTGGCTGCGCCACGTGCGCCCCTACCTTGGCGAAGCCGCCACCGTGGTGGTGCTGTTCCATCTCACCTTCAACATGGTGGTGGGTGCCATATTCATTGGCTGGACGCAGGTGATCGCGCGCTGGGTGGAAAAGCTGCTGCCCAAGCCCGACAAAAACAAGGCCGGCGGCCGCCCCCATCATCTCGACCCTTCCGCACTGGCCACGCCGTCGCTGGCCATCTCCTGCGCGGCCCGTGAAGCGCTGCACCAGGCCGACGTGGTGGAAACCATGCTGCTGGGCGTGCTGGCGGTCATCCAGAAGAACGACCTCAAGCTGGCCGAAGACCTGCGCAAGATGGACGATGCCGTCGACGAGCTGTATTCGTCGATCAAGTACTACCTCACCAAGATTTCACGCGAAGCACTGGCCGAGGAAGAAAGCCGCCGCTGGACAGACATCATCAGCTTTACCATCAACATGGAGCAGATCGGCGACATCATCGAGCGCGTACTGATCGATATCGAAGACAAAAAGATCAAACCAGGCCGCAACTTCTCGGACGCCGGCATGGCTGAAATCGTCGAACTGCACGAGCGCCTGGTGGCCAACTTGCGCCTGGGCATGAGCGTGTTCCTCAATGGAACGGTGCGCGACGCGCAAAAGCTGCTGGAAGAAAAAGCCCGTTTCCGCGACCTGGAACGTGCCTATGCCACGACCCACCTGGGTCGGCTATCAGCCAATACGGTGCAGAGCCTGGAAACCAGCTCGCTGCACATTGACCTCATCAGCGAACTCAAGCGCATCAACTCGCACATCTGCTCGATCGCCTACCCGATCCTGGATTCGGCCGGCGCACTGGCCCCCAATCGCTTGCGCCAGCCGGCACTGACCGACCAGGCCTAAGTAAGGCCCATGGCGTCTGAAAGAATCAGCGTCGCTTCGGCCGTGAATTCGCCGCGCTGCATGGCCTCGAGCAAGTCCCCGGCCTCCATCAAGCGAAACTGCTCGACCTCGCCGTCCTGGTTGTCGGGCACCATGCCCTCGGGTACGGTGCAGACATACCAGTCGATGTCCTCCACCACATAACCCGCGCCGTTGCCGTCGGTGGCCGGCCGCCGCGCCGCCAGGCGCCCGCCGTAGCGCATAGCCTGCAGCGCGGCCGTGTGCAGGCCGGCCTCTTCCCAGGTCTCGCGCACGAGCGCGGTTTCCACCGTATCGGCCGCCGACACCATGCCGCCCATCAGCGTGTCCCACAGGCCCGGATCATTCGATTTGTTGAAAGCACGCTGCTGCACCCAGAAGCGCCCGTCAGGTGACTGCCCCACCAGGTGCACCGCCAGCGTGGTGATGCCCAGCGGCCGCACAGCCGCGCGCTCCACCGTGCCCTTGCGGTGGCCGAACTGGTCGGGCACCGCGAGCTGTTCGTTGCGCCACGCGCCAGCCAGGCCGGCCTCATGAAGCGCGATCGCGATTTTGTTCAGGCTGGTGGTCACATCGCCCATCAAGCGCCAGCCCAGGCCACCTGGGTGTTCTTCCTTGAGCAGGGGATGGTGGCCGTCTGTCATGGCGTGGAGGGCCCGCTTGTGGAAGAAGCCGGGCTCCACCGAGCCGATCACCGATTCACCGGCCCACAGCGGCACACGTGGGCGCAGCGGTGGCTGGATCGCTCCAGCGCGCAGGGCTTGCAGCCATCGGGCATCAAAAGCAGGCGGCATCATCATGCGTCCTTGGGGCCAGGCAGGCCGTGGATATGCAAAAGACCGGAGGGCAGCAGGCCAGCCGGGATTCTGCTGAGCAGTTTACTTCGCCCGTATCCATCGCCGCTGCAAGCCTTCCGGTAAAACACGACGCATCACCTTCCGGAAGTTTATTTGCTATTAATTTAATAGCTGCTTGCGCACGTTCCTATTGGGCAGAACGGCAAAAACCCTTAAATCCCGACCTGCTGGGTCAAGCCTTGACGAACAAACCGTCCAGGCGCTTGTCCCACCTGGCTCCCGGCAACACATCAGCCAGCTGCGCGTCGCCAAACGAAAAGGTTCCCCGCAGCACCTGCGCCAGCACCGCGCGGTAATCATGGTGGGCCGGCAAGTCACGGCCTTCGTTGAGTTGGGCCAGGCCCGTCCACTGGCCATGCCATCGCCCACCTGCGACGCGGTTGCCCATGAGCCACATGGCATTGCCAAAGCCGTGGTCGGTGCCGCGTGTGCCGTTTTCGGCGCTGGTGCGGCCGAATTCGCTCATCACTACGACCACGTCGCCGGGTTCGGAGAAATCCTGGCGCAGCTGCGCGATGCCGCGCGCCAGGTTGCCTAGGTTGTTGGCCAGCTGGCCGGTGGCGGCGCCCTGGTTGGCATGCGTGTCCCAACCGCCGGCCGACAAAAAACCAAGGCGTAATTTTCGGTCGTTGCGCATCAGCGTGCCCAGGTGCTGCGCATCGAGTTGCAGGCCCACAGGGTCGGCCGCGCCGTTGCTGGCCGCCTGCATTTGCGCATTCAGGGCCTGCGGATTGCCGGGCGTGCCGTCGCGGTCCAGGCGCTTGTCTGCCATGCGTTTACTGTCTTCCGCCATTTTTTCGGCCCTGGCGTTTTTCTGTTCCGTGAGCTCCTGCGCGCTCTGCATGCGGCTACCCGCACCCTGGCGGAAGGCTTCGCTGATCTTGTCGTCACCGGCATACAGGTCCATCAGCGCCTGGCGGGTTCGGTCGTTGGCCAGCACGCCGGTGCGCTCGGCCGACTGGCCGCGAGGGATCAACCTGACGGCAGCCTGCCCGCCCAGAATGGCGGGGTTGGCCTCGCCCACGCCGAGAGCGGTGGCGCCCGGTGCAGCGGCTTTGCCCAGGCCCGCCGTGGTGTTGAGCCACCCGGGTGCGCTGCTGGTCTTGCCGCCCTGCGCGATCTCCATCTGGTACTGCGCATCGAAATGCGAACGGTTGGGCGCAGGCAGGCCGGCCGCAGGCACAAAACCCAGAACGCCTTGCTGCCACAGCGGCAGCAGTGGAGCCAGCGCGGGATGCAGGGCAAAAGTCCTGTCGAGCTTCAAGGCGGTTTGCGTCGTGCCGTCGGGCGCCGCAATCGCGATGTTGGGGCGCAAAGCGTAGTAGTCCTTGTCTGCGTAGGGCACAAAGGCCGACAGACCGTCATACGCGCCGCGCAGGAAGACGACGACGAGGCGCCCGCCGTCCAGGCTTGATCGGCTTGCGGGCAAGGCTTGCGCCCACACGCCGGGCGCTGCCAGCGACAAGGCGGACAACGCGCCCAGGCCCACCAGCTGGCGGCGTTGCAGCAGATTCGCCGATGAAGAAAAATTGGGGTTCATAGGAGTCCTTGTTGCGGCATATTCCATGTCCAGATCAAGCGTGAACGCGAAGGCCCGCTGCAGACAGTGCTACAGCACGGCAAGGCGGGCCGACAAAGTGCACGTTTGATTTGGACATGGAATTATTTGCGCATGAAGTCAGGGCTGGCCAGCATCAGGCCGGTGCGCATCTGCGCGGGTTCCTGCGCAATGCGCTCGCGCGTCGCAATGCTGAAAAAGGCGTTGAGGTAAGACGGCTCAGCTGTGCGCTGGGCCAGGCCCATGGCGTAATCGGCGCGGCGCGTCAAAGCCTCGGGCGCAAGCCAGGTACCGGCATCGGTTTTGTAGCCGTCGGGCGTTTGCCAGCCATGCATGGGCTGGCCGGCCTGCGCCAGGAAGCCCAGGGTTTGCACGATATCGCGGCGCTCCTTGACGCCCCCGGCCGCAGTGAGCGCCGAACAGGCAAAGTCCAGCGGGGTTTTAAACAACTGGTTGTCTTGCGCCCAGAACTCCGGTGACTCGATCAGGGCGCGCATCACTGCGCGGATGTCGCCCTGGGTAGCCGTGAAGGCAGTCGCCAACCGGTTAACCAGCGCGGGCGAGGGTTTGTCGGCCACAAAAAAACTGGCCAGCCGGATGGACACACGCCGTGCCGTTTCAGGCCGCCGTGCCAGGTAGCGAATGGCTTCCTCGCCTTCCGCAACGCCTTCGCTGCCGAAGGTGCGGCCCAGCAGTACCTTGCCTTCCTTGTCGTGCAGGCGCTCGGCAAAGCGAAAGCCTTCGCCGTCCTTGAGGTTCACCGTCCAGCCGGTGAGGATACGGGCCAGTTCGTGCACGTCTTTTTGCGTGTAGCCGCTGTTCACGCCCAGGGTGTGCAACTCCATCAGCTCGCGCGCGTAGTTTTCATTGAGGCCGCGGCTGTTGCTCTGCGCCTGGTCCAGGTAGAACAGCATGGCCGGATGCCTGGCGCTGGCCAGCAGCAGGTCTTCAAAACGGCCCAGGGCGTTGGCGCGAATCACATTGATCTCGTAGTGGCCGACAAAGGGGCGCACCGGGCCCTTGCCGACGAACACGTTGAGGTGGTTGAACCAGAACTCGGTCATCCGGGCCAGCAGCGGATTTTCCAGCGCCGGATCGCTGCAGGACATCAGCCGCCAGGCGGCCGCGCCCTGGGCCATCTCGCGGCTGAATTTTTCCCCGCCTGTATCGGCCGCGGCGGCCATACCGGGCTTGGGCGTTTCGCGCGCGGCCCGGCGCATCTCCCGCTCGGCCTGGAAGCTGCGCGCAATGTCACTGAGCGGTGCGTTGATGCCGGCAAGTTCGGCGGGAAGGTTGGGAGGACGCAGGCTTGCGGCATAGGCCACATCCAGCTGCTGCAACGCCCAGGCGCGGGGTGAGGCCGCGGCGGCCTGCGTCGAGGCCGGCGTGGGCGCATACCCCAGGCGCGAAGCGGCGCGCCATGTGGCGGCAAGCTTGGCCGGCGGCGGCACGGCATCGGCCTGGGCCTGCGCTGCCGGAGCGGCGAGGCAAGCCAGGAAGGCCGCGAGCATGCCGGCCTGGGTGATCGCTGTGGGCATGGTGTTCTCCTGGGGTCTGTTAACAGGCCCTCGCCCCTTGTAACGCATCCACCGCGCCTTGCGTTGAATGCCGCCCGTGGCTTTACACAGGTTTACCGCCCCAGGGCCGGTGATTACAGCGTCAGGATGGTGCAGCCCGTGGTCTTGCGGGCTTCAAGCGCACGATGCGCCTCGGCCACGTCGGCCAGGGCAAAGCGCTGGTCTATGGGGATATGGACTTTGCCGCTGGTGACCATGGCAAACAATTCATCCGCCATTTCCTGTGTGGTCTCACGCGTCGCAATGTGGGTAAAGAGCGTCGGCCGTGAAACGTAGAGCGAGCCCTTGGCAGCCAGCATGCCGATGTCCAGCGGTGGCGTCTTGCCCGAGGCATTGCCAAAGTTGGCCAGCAGACCAAAGGGGCGCAGGCAGTCGAGTGACTTGAGGAAGGTGTCCTTGCCGACCGAGTCGTACACCGCCTTCACGCCCTTGCCACCGGTGATCTCCTTGACGCGGGCCACGAAGTCTTCCTTGGCGTAATTGATGGCAAAGGCCGCGCCCCGCGACAACGCCAGCGCGCATTTCTCGTCAGAGCCGGCCGTGCCGATGAGTTGCAGGCCCAGAGCTTTGGCCCACTGGCAAGCAATCAGGCCCACGCCGCCGGCGGCCGCGTGAAACAGCACGTAGTCACCGGACTGCAGGCCGCCCTGCGGTTGTGTGCGGCGCAGCAGGTACTGCGTGGTCAGCCCCTTGAGCATCATGGCCGCGCCGGTTTCAAACGAGATCGCGTCGGGAAGCTTGCATACGCACTTGGCCGGCATCACACGCACTTCACAGTAGCTACCGGGCGGCTGGCTGGCGTAAGCCGCGCGGTCACCCGCTTTCAGGTGAGCCACGCCCTCACCAACAGCCTCGACGATGCCGGAAGCCTCCATGCCCAGCTGAAGCGGCATGGCAAACGGGTAGACACCGCTGCGCTGGTAAACATCGATGTAGTTCAAGCCAACGGCCTTGTGACGGATGCGTATTTCGCCCGGGCCGGGGTCGCCTACCGTCACATCTACCAGTGTGAGTTCTTCAGGTCCGCCGTGCTGGTTGATGCGTACGGCTTTGGAGGTGATGGAGGCCATGGATTTCCTTGCAAAGGTTGCAGATGGAGAAAGAAAAAGGGTGGCCGACATGGTGCCATGAATCGAAATGGGCCGCAGGCGCCGAGGGTTGAACCCCGTGCGGTGAGAGGAAAACGGTCGTGCTTGATAAAGTCCCCGTCATGACCCAACGCCTCACGCCCGCCACCGCCACGCTGCTGGTGGTCCCTCCCTTGCTCTGGGCCGGCAACGCCGTCGTCGGCCGCCTCGTCACTGGCCTGGTGCCGCCCATGACGCTCAACTTCCTGCGCTGGGCCCTGGCCTTCGTGATCCTGTTGCCACTGGCCTGGCGCCTGCTCAAACCGCGCAGCAGCCTGTGGTCTCACTGGAAACGTTTCGCGGTTCTTGGCCTGCTGGGCGTGGGTTGCTATAACGCCTTGCAGTATCTGGCACTCAAAACCTCCACCCCGCTCAACGTGACGTTGGTGGCGTCCAGCGTGCCGATCTGGATGCTGGTGGTGGGGGCGCTGTTTTTTGGCCAGGCTGTGTCGAAGCGCCAAGTCGCCGGCGCCGTGCTGTCGATTGCTGGCGTGCTGGTGGTGCTCTCGCGGGGCCAGTGGGAGCTCTTAATGCAGGTGCAACTGGTGCCCGGCGACCTCTACGTGCTGCTGGCCACACTGGCCTGGGCGTTTTACAGCTGGCTGCTGTCTCAACCCAAAGAGCCGGCGGAAATCCGCCGCGACTGGGCGGCCTTCCTGCTCGCGCAAATCGTGTTCGGACTGGCCTGGTCGGGTGCGTTTGCCGCCGGCGAATGGGCGTTGACCAACGCGCACGTCCAATGGGGCTGGCCGCTGGCCGCAGCCCTGCTGTACGTGGCCGTGGGACCCGCGGTGATTGCCTATCGTTGCTGGGGCATGGGCGTACAGCGTGTCGGACCGGCGATTGCGGGCTTCTTTTCCAACCTCACACCGCTGTTCGCTGCGTTGCTGTCGGCGGCCTTCCTCGGTGAGTTGCCGCACCTCTACCACGCGCTGGCTTTTGTACTGATCGTGGGCGGCATCGTGGTGTCGTCGCGGCGCTGACCCGAACGGTGAATCTCGACGCAGTGGTTTGATTTTCACAACACATTACGGAAAACCGTCGCGTAAAACTTGCCAAGCCCACGCGGGCTCTTCAGAATCCGTTCCTTGCTTTGAGCCACTGCGCAACGAATAACCTTGCGTAGTAAACACCTTGAAGCCCTCAAGACCATGACTTTGTTCACTCACACCTGACGCACCCTCCACTGCCCCCGGCTGGATGTGGTGCCAACCATACCCAGCCCTGCGGGCAGTCGGTGCCGTGCCTTCACGTGTGAAGCGCGCTCCGCAAACCCCAGGCTGATTTTTCGCCGGGGTTTTGCTTTTTCGGAGCGTGCACATGAGTGCCAAAACTTTTTCCCGTGACTTTGCCGCAGGCAAGGTCAAGCATTTGCGGCGCATGAAGCAGCCGCTGGCTTTGACCTTGCCGCCACCCACACCGCGCAATCCCGTGGTGCGGGCCCTCGTCCAGCGTGCCATCACGTCGGGTGCGGGCAAACATATTCGCAGCGCCGGCGCTCACCGCCGGGCTGAAACCGTGGCTTTGCAAAAAGCCCTCAAAAATTTGACTGACTGACATGAAGAACGATATGACAACCGAGACGGCGGCCGCAGCCCGCGTGCCGCCCGAACTCATGCGCGAACGCAGTGCCCAGCTGGCCCTGGTCGCCACCGAGCTGAAGACCGAGCTGTTCGGTATTGACGACATCATCGACCGGGTGATCGAGTCCGTGCGCGCCTGGTATGTACTGCCCCACATCATTCGCCGCCCGGTGATCGTGTGCCTGTGGGGCCTGACCGGCACCGGCAAGACCCAGCTCACGCGCCGCCTGGCGCAAAAGCTGGGTTTCTACGACCGCTTTGTCGAAGTACAGATGGACGGCTTCAGCAACGGCAGCAGCTGGCGCAGCGCCGACTCCATCAGCGGCATGCTGGCGGAGTCCGCCGTTGCCGAGAGCGAGCCTGGCATTCTGGTGCTGGATGAATTCCAGCGCTTTCGCACCATCAACGAAAAGGGCGATGAGGTCGCCGTCAAACGCTACCAGGACGTGTGGCAGCTGCTGTCCGACGGGCGCCTGCCGCCGTCGCTGTCTTTTCTGCAGGAGCTGGAATCCTCTCTGGCTTTCTCGCTGTATGACCACGAACGCGAGGAACAGGCTGATGAAAAGCCTGCCAAGGACGGCGTCCAGGCCAAAAAGCTGAAGTTCGCCCTCTCGCCCTACCAGGCTCAGGAATTCAAGCAAAGCCTCAAGCTCAAGGAACCACTACAGGAGGTGATGACCTGGACACCCCAGCAACTGCAGGAGCGCATGCTGGCGTTCAGGGCATCGACCGACTCGTGGGAAACGGATTACAGCCGCTTGCTCATCATCGTTTCGGGCAACCTCGACGAGATGTATGAGGGAACCGCCAAACGCGTGGAAGACTGCGACACCGATGCCGACATCTTTCATGCACTGACGAAAAAACTGTCGGTCATTGACGTCAAGAAGGCCCTGGGAGAGCGCTTCAAGCCCGAGCAGATCGCCCGGCTGGGGAACAACCACGTGATCTACCCCTCGCTGAGCCAGGCCACGTATGAGCGGCTGATCCGCAGCACCTGTGCCAGGTACGTTGGTGAAATGCAGGCGAGTGCAGGGCTGTCTTTTGATCTGAATGAATCGGTGTACCAGGGAATTTATGCCAATGCGGTCTTCCCGGCCCAGGGCACACGCCCGCTGTTCTCGTCGATTCACGCCATCCTGAGTGCGCCGCTGGTGAATGCCGTGCTGTGGGCGTTTGAGCATGATGTGCCGGCGGACACCACGCTGCACGTCAGGCTGGACGCCGCCACGCAATCCCTGCACGTCAGTCATGGCGAGTGCGGGGGCGGGAGCATCGCCTACCCCGTGCCACTGGACCTCAACCAGCTCAAGCAGCGCGCCAGCCCCGACTTTCGGGCCTTGCTGGCCGTGCACGAAGCAGGCCACGGCCTGGCCTACGGCCGCCTGTTCGGCCATGCGCCGCAGGAAGTCAAGATCAACGTGGCGTCTTTCGAGGGCGGCTACAACAGCTATGTGCGCATGAAGGCCGAATCACGTCAAAGCTGCCTGGACCGCCTCTGCGTGGGCCTGGCCGGCCGCGCCGCCGAGGCGCTGGTGTTCGGCGACGATGCCTGCACCACGGGCAGCGAGAGCGACTTCAAGAACGCCACCGCCCTGGCCGCGCGCTTTGTGCGCCACTTCGGTTTCGGCAACCGGCTGAGCCACACCGACGTGACCCACGACATGGACGACAACCTCAACACCGATGTTGAGCCGACCAACGCCGAGATCGAGGCCCTGCTCGCGCAGGCGTACGCGCGCGCACAGGAGATTCTCAAAACCGATTCGGCCTTGCTACTGAGCATCGTGGACGAACTGCTGGAAAACGGCCAGGTGAGCAAAGAGAAAATGGCCAGCCTCCTGGGCGTGGCCATCGCGAAGGAAGAACAGATGCTTGCGCCGTATGCGGAGCAGCTTCAGGTGTTCGGCCTGCAGCACGCGCTGATGCGGCGTGTCGGCGGCATGGCACCATCGCTGGAGCCCTCGCTGGAATGATCCGCGTGGGCAAAAAAAAGCACGGAGAGCAGCCCAGCTGCTTTCCGCGCCCAATTTCCACCAACGGAAATCTTTGCAGGCCCCGGTTCAGTTCATCAAGCCTTGCCCGGATGCTCCTTGACGCGGCTGACCAGCTGCGTGGGGTTGACGAAACGCAGCGCAATCAGCAGCCACAGCACCGTGATCGCCATGTAGATCATCGCCATCGCGTCGACCGACTGCCCTGCACGGACGCCGGCTGCAAACACCGCGTAGTACAGCGCCACCACCAGCGTCTGGGTGTCAGGCCCGGCCACCAGAAAGGTCAGCTCGAACATCGCCACCGTGCGCACCAGCACCAGCAGGCCCGCCGCCAGCACCCCGGGCGCCAGCAGCGGCACCAGGGTGTAGAGGAACATCTGCCGCGTGTTGGCACCAAAGACGCGCGCCGCCGATTCGATATTGGTGTCTATCTGCTCGACAAAAGGCGTCATCACCAGGATCACAAAAGGCAGAGCCGGAATCATGTTGGCGATGATCACGCCCGGCAAGGTGCCGGCCAGGTGCAGTTGGTACATCACGGTGGCCAGCGGAATGCCGTAGGTAATCGGCGGCACCATCAGCGGCAGCAGAAACAGCAGCGTGAGCAACTTTTTGCCGCGAAAGTCCTTGCGTGCCAGTGTGTAGGCGGCGGGCACACCGATCAGCAGCGACAAAAAGACCACCGAGAACACCACCACCACCGTGACCACCAGCACATGGCCCAGCTGGAATTCCTTCCACGCCGATACATACCAACTGAGGGTGTAGGCCTCGGGCAGCCAGGTGCCCAGCCAGCGCGTGGCCACCGAATTGGTGGCCACCGCGACGATCAGCAGGCCGACGTTGACCAGAAAGAAGGCGATGACACCCCAGATCAACGCACGCCAGGCACGATCGCGCAGCGGGCTGGAGTTGCGTGCCGCGGCGCTCATCCCTTGCCTCCGGTAACAGGACCGCGGTAGAACAGACGGCGCAGGCCCAGCGCCGCAGCGACGATCGCAAGTTGAGCCAGGCCCATGATCATGGCGACAGCTGAGGCCAGCGAATAGTCGTACTGCTCAAAGGCAGCTTCGTAGGCAGCAATCGCGATTACCCGCGTGGTACCAGCCGGCGAGCCCAGCAGTACCGCCGAAGGAAAGACCGAGAAGGCCTGCACAAAACTCAGACAGAAGGCCATGACCAGCCCGGGCGTCAGCAGCGGCAGATAAATGTAGCGAAAGCGATTCCAGCCGTCTGCGCCCAGCGTCGCTGCCGCACGCGGCAGCGCCGGATCAATACCGGTGATGTAAGAGAGGATCAGCAGATAGGCAAACGGGAAACCGGTGATGACCAGCGAAATCAGCACGCCCCAATAGTTGTGCGTGAGCCGGATCGAACCTTCGTAAAGATGGAGCCAGCGCAGTGTCTGCGCCAGCCAGCCCTGCGGGCCGAAGTAGGTCAGCATGCCTTCGGCGATCAATACTGTGCCCAGCGTCAGCGGCACCACCAGCAAGGTAGACAACAGGCGCTGGTAAGGGCTTTTGGTCCGCGTGGCATAGGCGATCGCCAGTGCGAACCCGACATTGATCAACGTGGCCGGCAGCGCCAGCTGCAGGGTGTTGCCTATGGTCTTCCACAGGTCGCGCGTCTGGAAGAAATGAATGTAGTTCTGCAGCACTCCGCCCTGCGCCGGCTGAAAGGACAGCAGCAGGCCGTAGGCGAAGGGGTAGACAAAAAACATGATCATCACCGCGGCCGCCGGCGCGACCAGCATCACGGCCGGGTCCAGCGGCGGGCGTGAACGGTTAACCGGCGAGGGCGTGGCAAACGTGGCCATCAGGACTCCTCCGCATAAACCAGAACCCGTTCCGGCGCCGCAACCAGCATCACGGTGTCGCCCGGCGAGACCACGCGCGCGGAACGCACGTAGAGCAAATCGTCGAATGCCGTCCTGACCTGGAGAAGCCATTCACGGCCGCCGTACTCCGCGGTTTCCACTGTGCCCGGGAATGCATGCGCACCCTCGCCGATCGCGATCTCGTCGGGTCGCACGGCCACCATCACACCGGCGCCGTCAGTCAATGCCTGCATGGCCGTTCCCGACAGGCGCACACCGCCCGCACCTTCGACCGTGACATGGTCGCCGTCCGCGCGCAGCACGCGGGCCGGCAGCACATTGCGGTAGCCCATGAAACGCGCCACATCCAGCGTGGCCGGCCGCGCGAACACCTCTTGCGGCGTGCCGACCTGCTGCACCACACCCAGCTTCATCACCACCACACGGTCAGCCATGGCGAGCGCCTCGTCCTGGTCGTGCGTCACATACACCGTGGAGCAGCCTTGGGCGCGATGGATGCGGCGTATTTCAGAGCGCATTTCAATGCGCAGCTTGGCGTCCAGGTTGGACAGCGGCTCATCCATCAGGATCAGTGGTGGTTCGATGACGATGGCACGCGCGATGGCCACGCGCTGCTGCTGCCCGCCCGAGAGCTGCCCGGGCAGCTTGTCCGCGTGTCCCAGCAGTTGCACGGTGTCCAGCGCCCCCGCCACGCGCCTGTCGATTTCTGCCGCCGGCATGCCGCGCATCTTCAGGCCGAAGCCCACATTGCGGCTGACCGAAAGATGCGGGAACAGCGCATAGTTCTGGAACACCATGCCGAAGCCGCGTTTCTCGGGCGGCAGCGTATCGATGCGTTGCTGGTCCAGCCAGATACTTCCGTCCGACAGCGGCAACAGCCCCGCCATGCAGTTGAGCGCGGTGGACTTGCCGCAGCCCGAGGGGCCCAGCAGCGCGATGAACTCGCCACGCTCTATGGTCAGCGAGAGTTTCTCGAGCGCGTGGGCGCCGCCGAAGCTGCGGCTCACGCCGTCCAGGCGCAACTGCCTGAACTCGTTTTTTCCCGCGGGCCGTCCCGCGGTGTTGGGCATCACCATGTCAAAAACCTTCTTCACGCCCGCAGCGCGGGTTTGCTTGTTATTTAGAGTTGCTCACAAAACCCAGCGAAGCGGTCCTGGCAAGGCGACGCAACAACGCCAGGAGGGTTTTGTGTGCGGCTCTTACTTGCCTTTGCCGGAACCGATTTCCTGGTCCCACTTCTTGAACGCGGCGACCATGGCCTTGTCATCCAGCGGCTGGGTGTGCGGCTGCTTGGCGATCCAGTCGGCGTACTCGGGGCGGCCGTATTCCTTGATGATGTCCTGGCTCTTTTGCGGCGCTGCGGTCAACGGGACGTTTTTCACGGCGGGGCCGGGGTAGAAGTAGCCGGAGTCATAGGTCAGCGCCTGCTGCTCGGGTTTGAGCAGGTAGGCCATCAGTTCCATCACCGCCGCCTGACGGGCGGCGGGCAAGCCCTTGGGCATCGCCATGTAGTGCGCGTCATTGACCCAGGTGAAGCCGCCCAGCGCCGCCACCTTGAATTGCTTGGGCACCACGCCCAGCGCGCGCGGATTGATATCCCAGCCGGTCACCGTGACAGTCATGTCGCGCGAGCCTTCTCCGAGTTCCTTCATCACGGCGCCGGTGCCTGTGGGGTAGTACTCGATGCAGCTGTTGAGCTCTTTCAGGTAAGCCCAGGTCTTGTCCCAGCCGGCCAGGGGTTCCTTGGGATCCTTGTCGCCGAGCAGGTAGGGCAAGCCCATCAGGAAGGTGCGGCCCGGGCCCGAGTTGGCGGGGCGAGCGTAAATCAGCTTGTTGGGGTTGGCCTTGCACCAGGCCAGCAACTCAGCCGGTGTTTTAGGCGGTGCCTTGACCTTGTCGGGGTTGTACTCGAGCAGCGGGCCTGCAGGCATATAGGTCACCATGACGGCCTGGCCGTTGGCCAGGTCCTGCATCTTGCGGGCGCTGGGCAGGTAGTTGTCCATCAGGTTCGGGAACTTGGCCGCGTGCGCAGGCAGCATGGGCTCCCACAGGTTGAGCGCCATGCCGGCAGCCAGCGCGTCGGTGCCGGTCAGTACCAGGTCGATGTCGGTGCGGCCGGCCGCCTGCATGGCCCTGATTTTCCCGGGAAGCTCGGGTGCGGGCGCCTTGGTAAAGGTAATGCGCGACACCAGGTTCGGATTTTTCGCTGCAAAGCTCTCCAGTGCCTCCTGCGTCAACGCCAGATTGCCCGCCACATCGACGACATTGAGCGTCACGGGCTCCGCATAGGCCGTTCCGGCCGTGAATAGCGGAACGCCCGCTATCGTTGCCAGGACACCGGCGGCCCGCAGGCCCCCTCCCAGGCGGGACATCAAATGCTTGAACTTCGTCATGGTCTTGTCTCCTTCGTTGTTGCTGTGGACTCAAAATTCGAGGCTCGTTGCGGCCTCTTAAAAACGCGGGCTGATGCCGGAAAACCCCGGCTGGTACTTGCGCATCTGCGCGAGGTCGTTGCGGTTTCGGATGCCGCAATCCAGGTATTGCCGGTGCAATTCGGCCAATCTGGCCGGATCGAGTTCCACGCCCAGGCCGGGCGCCGTCGGCACCTTGACGGCGCCTTGGTCGAATTGGATCCGCCCGCCCTTGATGACCTCTTCCTCCTGCCACGGGTAATGCGTGTCGCAGGCATAGGTGAGGTTGGGGATCGCGGCGGCGGCGTGCGTCATGGCCATCAGGCTGATGCCGAGGTGCGAGTTCGAATGCATGGACATGCCCATCCCGAAAACACTGCACATGCGCGCCAGTGAGGCCGTGGCGCGCAGGCCACCCCAGTAGTGATGGTCTGACAGCAGGATACTGACCGCATGCGTGGAGGCATTGCGCTTGAATTCCTCCATCGTGGTGACGCACATGTTGGTCGCCAGCGGCATGCGGCAGTGCCGGGCCAGCTCGGCCATGGCTTCCTGGCCGGGTGCCGGGTCTTCGTAGTATTCCAGCAAGTCGTCGAGTTCTTTTGCGGCGGCAATGCTGGTCTCCAGCGACCAGTTGGCGTTCGGGTCCAGCCGCAAGGGCACACCGGGGAAGGCCTTGGACAGCGCCTTCATGGCGGCGATTTCTTCAGCCGGTGGGAACACGCCGCCCTTGAGCTTGATGCTCTTGAAGCCATAGAGGCTCACCATCCGCTGCGCCTGCTTCACAACCTGCTCAGGCGTAACGGCTTCGCCCCAGGCGTCGGGCGCATAAGGTTTGTCAGCGTGCTCTGCGTATTTGTAGAACAGATAGGCGCTGTAAGGCACCTCTGCGCGCACGGCACCGCCCAGCAAGTCGCACACGGGCATGCCCAGGATCTGCCCTTGCAGGTCGAGCATGGCGACTTCCATCGCACTGATGACCTTGTCGGCATTTTTGGCAGTATGCGAGCCCGGTGCAAGCTCGAACTGCACGCTGCCGTCGGTAGCGTGTCCGGGCTTGATGGCTGCGCGTACGCGCTCTTCCATGACGTTCAGCTCAAACGGAGACAAGCCGAGGACCAGGGCACGGGCCTGCTCCAGCACTTTCACCATGGGCTCGTCGCCGTAGGTTTCAGAGATGCCAACGCGCCCGTCCGAAGTTTCCAATTCGACAATGCTGCGCAGCGCCCAGGGCTCGTGGATACCGCTGGCGTTGAGCAGCGGCGCATCGCGAAACGCAATGGGCGTGATCCGGACTGCGCTGATTTTGATACTTTTCATCCGCCCAACCATCATTCAGCCTTGATGCCGGCGACCTTGATGACCCGCGTCCAGCGGTCCAGCTCCCGTGCCACGAACTGCGTGTATTCCGTACTGCCCTGGGCCGGCAGCACAAAACCGTTGGCCTCCATCCGCGCGCGGATGGCGGGGGACTGCATCGCGTTGACAGCGGCAGCTTCTATTTTGTCCACAATGGGCTTGGGCGTGCCTTTGGGGAGCGACAGGCCGGACCACGACAAGGCGGAGAAACCGGGGTAACCCGATTCGTGAATGGTGGGCACGTCCGGGTACAGCGGATTGCGCGCCAGACTGGTCACAGCCAGGGCCCGGAGCTTGCCCGCCTTGATATGCGGCAACGCCACGTCCTGGTTGATGAACATCAAGGGGATCTGTCCGCCGAGAATATCCGTCAGCATGGGGCCGCCGCCCCGGTAGGGAATGCCCACCATGAACAGGGGCTTGCAGTTTTCTTTTTTGGCGCCCGAGCAGGTGCCGACGGTTTGCTTGAGCAGCTCCATCGCCATGTGACCGGAAGCCGCAGGCACATAGCCATAGCTCAGTTTTCCGGGATTGGCTTTGCCGTAAGCGACCAACTCCTGGAAGGTATTAAAGGGCGCAGAAGGATGGACCACCAGCACGTTCGGTCCTGAATGGACCTGCGTGACGTGGATGAAATCCTTGACGGAGTCGTAGCCGAGCTTGGGGTTGAGTCCGTGCGCCACCGCATTCTGGCCAACACCTGTTTGTATCAGCGTATAGCCATCGGGCACCGCTCTGGCGCCCTTCTCTGTGCCAATGACCCCGCCCGCACCGCCAAGGTTCTCTACAACCACGGGCTGCTTCAGGGCTTTGGTCAGCTCATCCGCGATCATGCGTCCCATCACATCGCTGGTGCCGCCCGCCGGGAACGGAACAATGAGCTTGATCGCCCTCGACGGATAGTCGGTCTGGGCCTGAACTGGAAGGGTCAGCAGACCCATGGCCGTAGCCACGCACACAAAAGCGGCCCTCGCAGCCCTGGCGCCAACAGCGGTTTTGAGAAACCCGCGCCGCGCGCGCACAGTGTTCTGACTCATGTTTGTCTCCTTTTTATTTGCCGGCGGCAAGGTCGGTGCCCTGCATCGCATTAGCAAAACAAGGGGCTGGGGCCGCCTGACAACAGGAAATTAATTGACTATTGCCTCAACCAATTTGTTAGCGCTAACAAATGAATATTAGAATAAAGGCCCGCCTTGCGTCAAGTCAGGCGCTGGCTCTTTTTACTATGAGAAACCCTAGGTCTCGCACCCGCGCGCCGACGTCGCGATTTTCAGCGACGTCGAGGATGAATCGGGCTGCCTGACGACCTATGGATGTGCCGTCGATACGCACCGTGCTCAGGGAGGGATGGGTAAAAGCAGCAAACGGGAGATCACCAAAACCCATGACCGCCACATCACCCGGAATAGACAGGCCCAATGCCTGGGCCTCGGTGATGACGCCGTGGGCAATGACGTCGGAACCACAAAAAACCACATCAATATCAGGATGACGCGCGCGCAGGTCGGCGAAACCGGCCCTGCCGTTGGCCAGCGATGAAGGCGCAGGCACGGTACAGACCGGGATGCCGTGCACGCCCAGCTCGGCCAGCCGCGCCTCAAATCCGGCGCGGCGGCGCAAGGCGCGCTGGTCTTCCGCGATGACCACGCCGGGCCGGCGAAAGCCCTGGTCGTACAGGTAGTCCGCTACCGCCGCGCCGACTTTCTCGTGGGAGAAACCCACAATCATGTCGATGGGCGTGGGCGTGATGTCCCAGGTCTCGACGATGGGAATACCCGAGGCCAGCAGGCGGCGTCGCCCTTCCGGCGAATGCATGATGCCGGTCAGCACGATGCCGTCGGGCCGGCGGCCCACGATGGCATCAATGAGTGCGTCTTCACGCGCGCCGCCGTAGCCGCTTTGCCCCAGCATCAGCTGGCAGCCGGCCTCGGCCAGCGCGTCGGTCAGCGCCTGTATGGTTTCCAGAAATACCGGGCCGGCGATGGTGGGCACCAGGGCCGCCACCAGGCGGCTGCGATTGGACGCCAGGCCGCCGGCGATGAGGTTAGGTACATAGCCGCTGCGCGAAATCGCGCTGCGCACACGCTCCAGGGTTTCGGGCGACACGGCCGCCGGTGTGTTGAGCGCACGCGACACCGTGATGGCCGAAACACCGGCCAGACTGGCCACGTCGCTCAGGGTGATGCCGCCGGTTCCGGGGCGCGGGGCGCGCTTGGTTTTTCGCAGAGTCTCTGTGGGTGACTTCATGCCCGAATGTTAACGCTAACTTGAGTGCCTTCGGCACTCAATCCTGGTCCAGGCCGAAGTGCCGCCTGAACGCATCGCAAAACTCCGCGATCCCGCTGAGCGACAGGGTCAGCGTGTGCCGCGGCTTGCCGGGCTTGCCGGCGTCCACCTTCAGGCGATGCGCCGCCTCGTCATAGTGCAAGGCCTCGGGTGCCGTCATCTCCTGCAGGCCATGCAGGTCGTAGTCCCAGTCAAAGCCTTCCTCGAGCGGACCGCGCCGCCCGGGGAACTCCGCGTGGGCCCATGCCAGCACCTGGACGACCTCGGCCTGCACGACCTGCACCTGCTCGGGCCAGGTGGAGGCCATGGCTTCCAGCGTGCCCGTGCCGTCGTTGCCTTCCGCGTAATCGAAGTGGAGGTAGTCCAGGCTCAAGGGCGCGCTCAATGCTCAGTAGGTGCCCGGGTAGGCCCCGCCGTCGGCCAGCACGTTCTGCCCCGTCATGTAGGCGGCATGCATGCTGCACAGGAAGGCGCAGATGGCCCCGAACTCCTCGGGCGTACCGAAGCGCTGGGCGGGGATGTTCTTGCGACGCGCATCCATGATGGCCTCAAGAGGTTGACCGGTTTTTTGCGCCGCGCCGCTCATGGTGCCGCGCAGGCGGTCGGTGTCGAAGGCGCCCGGCAGCAGGTTGTTGATGGTGACGCCTTGCGCCGCGAGTTTGGTACGCGCCACGCCGGCCACGAAGCCGGTCAGGCCGCTGCGCGCGCCGTTGGACAGGCCGAGGATGTCGATGGGCGACTTGACCGAACTGGAAGTGATGTTGACGATGCGCCCGAAGCCGCGTGCCGCCATGCCGTCGACCGTGGCCTTGATCAGTTCAATGGGGGTCAGCATATTGGCATCCACCGCCTTGATCCAGGCGTCACGGTCCCAGTCGCGGAAGTCACCGGGCGGCGGGCCACCGGCATTGGTCACCACGATGTCGAAGTCCTTGCGCAGCGCAAAAACCGCGGCCCGGCCTTCGGGCGTGGTGATGTCGGCGGCAACATACTGAACGCTGGTGCCCGCGGGTTTGACCTTGTCCGCCTTCAGTTTTTCAGCTGCGCCCTTCAGCGTTTCCTCGCCGCGCGCCACGATCAGCACATGCACGCCTTCGCGCACCAGCGCCTCAGCGCAACCCAGACCCAAACCCTTGCTGGCGCCGCAGACCAGCGCCCATTTGCCTGCAATACCCAAATCCATAATAATTCCTCATTACAACCACAGGGGAGAGCGGCTCATGATACTGAGTAAATACAAAATGCAGGCGGGAATGGTTATCGCTCCCCTGCTCACATCCATGCTGGTTTTCAGTGCGGCGGCACAGGCCCAGCCGCAAGGCGAGGCCGTACTGATCAAGCGCGCAGCCCAACTGCGCGAAGGTCCGGGCGAATCGGCCCGCAGCCTGGCCCCGCTGCCGGTTCAAACCTCGGTGACCCGGCTGGGCGAGCGCAACGGCGCGTGGATCAAGGTCCGCACAGCCGACGGCACCAGCGGCTGGGTGCACATGTTTGACATCACGGCCCCCAGCTCGCAGGCCGGTGCCGGCACCGGTGCACTGCGCAGCCTGTCGAGCTTTTTCAACAAGGGCAGCGCACAGGCGCCGGGCGGCGCAGTTGCCACATCCACCGTCGGCATTCGCGGCCTGGGTGCGGAAGACCTGGCCAATGCCGTTCCCAACCTGGCGGCCGTGGCGCAAGCCGACGCCAACCGTGCGAACGCTGCGCAAGCCCGGCAGTTCGCGGGCAGTGCCTCGCTGAACGTCCGGCAGGTCGATCCCCTGCCCACACCCACACCGCCGGCTGCCGCACCCAGCGCCAGGACCGAACAATACGGCGGCTAAAAACAAGACAAGAGGCCCCGCAATGAATCTTCACACCCTCCAAACACTGGCAACGCCCGCACGCCGTGCGTTTTTTGTATTGGCCCTGCTGGCCGGCCTGCTCCCTCTGGGCGCTCATGCCCAGGATGCAGGCAAAGCGCTGGGCGGCCTGTTCCAGTCACTGATACGCCCGAACCAGCCGGCGCAACCCGCCCCCGCGCAACCCAATTCTGCGGCCGGCCTGGCCGGCGCATTGCTGGGCGCCAGCCTTACACCGGGCGGACAGCAGGCGGCCCAAGGTGGTGACCTGTTCCAGCTGTTGTCACAATCGCTGGATCAGATTGACGAGCCACGTGAAATCCAGATCGGCCAGCAACTGGCAGCCGTGCTGCTGGGCAGCAAACCGCTTTACCCTGACGTGGCTGCGCAGCGCTATATCAACCAGTTGGGCCGCTGGATCAGCCTGCAGTCATCGCGGCCCGACCTGCCCTGGACCTTCGCCATCCTCGACGACCCCGGCTTCAACGCATTTGCCACGCCAGGCGGTTATGTCTTCGTCACCAAGGGCCTGATGGACCGCGTGGCGGACGAAAGCGAACTGGCCGGCATCCTGGCCCATGAAATCACCCATGTCACAGCCAAGCACCACCTGATCGCCATGAACAAGGCGGCACGCGCCGGCCTTCTGACGCAGGTGATCAGCTCTCAGCTGAAGAGCGACCTGGGCGGCCTGGTGTCGTCGCAGTTGCTGGCACTGGGCAAGAACATGTACACCAAGGGCCTGGACCAGCAGGACGAGTTTGACGCCGACCGGACCGGCGTGGCTCTCGCCGCGCGCGCTGGGTTCGATCCCTACGGCCTGGTGGCGGTGCTGCAGCAACTGCGCAGCGCAGCGCCGGACGATGCGCTATTTGCCCTGTCGCTCAGCACCCATCCACCGGCACAGGTTCGCCTGAACCAGCTTGAGCAGGCCATGGGTAACCGGCTCGATGCTTACGCGGGCCAGCCGTCCGTCACGGTAACGCAGCGAATGAGCGCTTCGAACCGCCGGCCTACGGCAAAGAAGTAGAGCCCCCACGCTCCCCACTTCGTGTGGTTCGCTGCCCCCCCCGAGGGGGCGCTGCGCCTGCGGCCCCTGCTGGTGAAGAGCTCTGCTGTTATGTCCGGCTTCTGGTGAAAACAAAGATGCCGGCGATAACCAGCACCGTTCCCGCCGCCACCCAGGCCGTGAACGGCTCACCCAGGATCAGCACACCCATCAGGATGGTGGACATGGGGCCCACCATGCCGGTTTGCGCGGCCATGCCGGCGCCGATGCGCTCAATGGCCATCATCACCATCAGCACCGGCACGGCAGTACACAGCGTGGCATTGAGCAGTGACAGCCAGATTACCTCCGGCGCCACGGCCGCTGCACTCAGGGGCCGCAGCAACACGAACTGCAGCAGGCAGCACAGGCAGGCCACAGAGGTAGCCAGCCCCACCAGACGCAATGAGCCGAGCCGCCTGACCATCTCACCGCTGTAAACCAGGTAGAGCGCATAGCTCACCGCGCTCAGGAACACCAGCAGCGCACCCCAGGCAGCGTCCGCACCCTGCAGCGTGATCTCGTGGCCGAACACCAGCACCACACCGCAGTAGCTGATGGCCATGCCAATGATTTGCAACCCGCCGACGCGGCGCTTGTACATCACCAGCCCCAGCAGCAAGACCAGCGTGGGGTTGAGATAGAGGATCAGCCGTTCCAGCGACGCACTGATAAATGCCAGGCCGGCGAAGTCCAGGAAGCTGGCGAGGTAGTAGCCGGTAAAACCGAGCCAGAGCACGCCCAGCCAGTCTTTGCGCGTCAGCGGCGCCTTGCCCCGGCTGGCCCACCACGCCATCACCGCAAAGATGGGCAGCGCAAACAGCATGCGGTACATGATCAGCGTGACCGCATCGACGCCGTAGCGGTAAGCCAGCTTGACAATGATGGCCTTGCCGCTGAAGGCAATCGCTCCGAAAGTGGCCAGCAGCAAACCGGGCGCTATGCTTTTAGTAGCTGCTTGCGCCCGTCCTTCCTGGTCTGTCAGCCTCTTTGTATCAGATTTATCGCTCAAGGTCGCTTCTTAAAAACCCACGGCCTGGCCGTCGCGACGTGGATCACTCGCCGCCACATAGCCCTCGACCTTGGGGTTGCCGGCGCGCCAGATGAACTGGCCGGCGCCGAAGTCCTGGTAAGAGTCGTTGATGACCTCCATGCGGTGGCCGCGGTCGGCAAGGCCCTGCACGGTACTCGGGTCCATCGTGGCTTCCACATTGATCTCCAGGCCGGCGTTGTAGCGCCAGCGCGGTGCATCGCAAGCCACCTGTGGGCCCTGGCCGTAGTCCAGCATGCGCACCAGTGTCTGCATGTGGCCCTGCGGCTGCATGTTGGCGCCCATCACGCCATAGCTCATCACGGGTTTGCCGTCCTTGCTGAGGAAGGCCGGAATGATGGTGTGGAAAGGCCGCTTGCCCGGTGCAACCTGGTTGGCGCCCGGTTGCAGGCTGAAGGCGTGTCCGCGGTTCTGCAGGCTGATGCCGAACTCGGGCTCGACACAGCCCGAACCGAAACCCATGTAGTTGCTCTGGATGAAGCTCACCATCATGCCGTCTTCATCGGCGGCCGTCAGGTAGATCGTTCCGCCCTTGACGGGATTTCCCGCGCCAAAGTCCTGTGCCTTTTTCATGTCGATGAGTTTGGCACGGGATGCCAGATACGCGTCATCGAGCATTTGCTCGGCCGTCACCTCCATTGACGAAGGCTCAGCCACGTACCGGTAAATATCGGCAAACGCCAGCTTCATGGCTTCGATCTGCAGATGCTGGGAATCCACGCCATCGACCGGCAGCCCGGCCACATCGAATTTATCCAGGATGCCCAGCGCAATCAGCGCCGCAATACCCTGCCCGTTGGGTGGGATCTCGTGCAAGGTGTAGCCACGGTAATCCTTGCCGATGGGTTTGACCCATTCCGGCTTGTAGCTTTCAAAGTCTTTGGCGGTGATGCTGCCGCCGTTTTGTGAAGAGAATTTTTCGATGGCTTGGGCAATGGCACCACCGTAATACGCCGTGCCCTTGGTTTGCGCAATTGACCGCAGCGCTTTGGCCGCGGCCTTGAACTGGAACAGTTCACCGACGTTCGGCGCCCGGCCCCAGGGAAGGAAAGATTGGGCAAAGCCCGGCAGCGACTTCAACTCCTCCGTAGCGGCCGCCCACTTCTGCTGCACCACGGGCGGCAACAAATAGCCGCGCTCGGCGATTTCAATTGCAGGCTCCATCAGGTCGGCGAAGGGCAGCTTGCCGAAACGCTCGCTCAAGGCCACCCAGCCGGCCACCGCGCCTGGCACGCTCACGGAATCCATGCCGCGCTTGGGCGGCGTCTGCGCATCGCTGCCGTATTTGCGCTTGAAGTAATCCGGCGTCCAGCTTTGCGGCGCGCGGCCCGATGCATTCAGTCCATGCAGTTCCTTGCCGTCCCAGAGGATGCAGAAAGCATCGCTGCCCAGGCCGTTGCTGACAGGTTCGACGATGGTCATGGCGGCGGCAGCGGCGATCGCGGCATCTACTGCATTGCCGCCCTTGAGCATCATGCGCAAACCGGCCTGCGCGCCCAACGGGTGCGAAGTCGAAACAACGTTACGGGCAAACAGCGGCAGGCGGGTGGAGGTGTAGGGGTTGCTGTAGTTGAAATTCATGGGTCACCTGTTGAAGGCAAGGCAAGGAAGAATGGATGCCGGCGGTCATGGTGTGCAACCGCAGGCGGGAAGTCAAACTGACCGGCATCGTTACGACCAGGCGGCGCGATGCGGTGAAAGGCATCAATCGGCGCTGATTTTCCGCTCGACAATGATTTTCTTCCACCTGGCCGTGTCCGTCTTCACCATGGCCGCAAAGGCCTGCGGGGTGCCGCCCGCGGGTTCGGCGCCCAGTCTGGCAAAGCGGTCTTTCACATCGGAATCGGCCAGGGCTGCGTTCACCGCCTGGTTGACCTTGCCCGCCAGGTCTGGCGCCATACCTTTGGGGCCGTACACCCCAAACCAGGTGACCGACTCAAAGCCCGGCAGGGTTTCCGCCACCGCCGGCAGATCGGGAGCGAGCGCCGTGCGTTTGAGGCTGGTGACCGCAAGGGCCCGCAGCTTTCCATCTTTCACATGCGGCATGCCGGTGACAAAGGAGTCGAACAGCACGTCGATCTTGCCGCTGATCAGGTCCGGCATGGCCAGTGCCGTACCGCGGTAAGGGATGTGCAGGATGAAGGTCCCCGATTGCGCCTTGAAGTATTCGCTCATCAAGTGGATGATGGTGCCGTTGCCGCTGGACGCGTAGTTCAAACGCCCGGGGTTCTTGCGTGCATGATCGATAAATTCGCCCATGGTCTTTGCCGGCGACGTGTTAGGCACCAGCACCACATTAGGGGAACTTGCCACATAGGCAATCGGCGTGAAGTCTGTTTCCGCGTTGTAGGGAATCCGGGGGTTGACGGCCGGCCCGATGCTGTGGGTGCTTGAAGTCGCCAGCAGCAGCGTGTAGCCGTCAGCAGGCGATTTGGACGCAGCATCGGCGCCTATCGTGCCGCCGGCGCCCGGCCGGTTTTCAACCACGACCGTCTGGCCGATTTTCTCGCCCAGCTTTTGCGACAGGGCCCGTGCCAGGATGTCCGTCGCGCCGCCTGCCGGAAACGGCACGATCATGCGAATGGGTTTGGACGGATAGTTCTGGGCCATGGCGGGGCCCACGAGAGTCACGGCGGAAGCCGCAGCCAGGGAAATAATATGTCTACGTTTCATCTGGCCATTGTGCAACGATTTTGAGCGCCGACTATGTCGCAAACAGGCAAAACAAAAGGCACCCGAAGGTGCCTTTTTTGTATGTGCTTCCCGTTGATCAGTCAGCTTCAACGAAAGCTTCTTCCCGTTTGTTTTTGATGCTTGGCAGCAGCACGATGGCCAGCAGCAGCACGGCGGCTCCCAGCAGTCCGGCCGACAGTGGACGCGTCACAAACACGCTCCAGTCGCCACGTGAAAGCAGCAGGGCCCGGCGCAGGTTCTCTTCCATCATGGGGCCCAGGATGAAGCCCAGCAGCAAGGGAGCGGGTTCGCAGCCGAGCTTGACGAACATGTAGCCGATCACACCAAAGATGCCCACCATCCAGATGTCGAAGGTGTTGTTGTTGGTGGAATACACGCCAATCGCGCAGAAAAGCACGATGGCCGGGAACAGGTAGCGGTAAGGCACAGTCAGCAGCTTGATCCACATCCCGATCAGCGGCAGATTCAGGATCACGAGCATCGCGTTGCCGATCCACATCGAAGCGATCAGGCCCCAGAACAGTTCAGGGTTGCTGGTCATGACCTGCGGGCCGGGCTGAATGTTGTGAATCGTCATGGCGCCCACCATCAAGGCCATTACGGCGTTGGGCGGAATGCCCAGCGTCAGCAGCGGAATGAAGGAGGTCTGCGCGCCGGCATTGTTGGCCGACTCAGGTGCTGCGACGCCGCGGATGTTGCCCTGACCGAAAGGCACTTCACCAGGCCGCATCTTGATTTTCTTCTCAAGGGCGTAACCCGCAAATGCGGCAAGCAAGGCGCCACCGCCGGGGAGAATCCCCAGTGCCGAACCCAGGAAAGTACCCCGCAGCACGGCAGGCGCCATGTTCTTGAAGTCTTCTTTGGTGGGGAAAAGTCCCGAGACCTTGGCGGTGAAAACCTCACGCTCATGCTCCGGTTGCGCCAGATTGCTGATGATCTCGCCATAGCCGAACACACCCATGGCGATGGTCACGAAACCAATGCCGTCAGTCAGTTCGGGAATGTCAAAGCTGAAGCGGGCAACACCGGAATTCACGTCGGTTCCGACCAGACCCAGCAACAGGCCCAGCACGATCATGGCAATCGCCTTGAGCAGCGAGCCGGAAGCCAGCACCACGGCGCCGATCAGGCCCAGAATCATCAGCGCAAAATATTCAGCAGGGCCGAATTTGAAGGCCAGTTCGGTCAGCGGCGGTGCAAACGCGGCCAGGATCAAGGTGCCTACGCAACCGGCAAAGAAAGATCCCAGGCCTGCCGCGGCAAGCGCGGGGCCGGCCCGGCCTTTTCTCGCCATCTGGTACCCGTCAATACAGGTCACCACTGAAGACGACTCCCCTGGCAGATTCACCAGAATGGCGGTGGTGGAGCCACCGTACTGGGCGCCGTAATAAATACCGGCCAGCATGATCAGCGCCGACACGGGAGGCAGCGCGTAGGTGGCCGGCAACAGCATGGCAATCGTAGCCACAGGGCCGATACCCGGCAGAACACCAATCAAGGTACCCAAAATACAGCCGATCAGGCAGTACAACAAATTGATCGGCGTGAATGCCACGCCAAAACCTATCGACAAATGATTTAGCAATTCCATTTTTTATTCTCCTTAGCCGATAAAGAATGGCCAGACCGGGAACTGCAACTTGAGCAGGACGACGAAAGCCAGGTAACTGCCGATGGCCAGCACCGTCGCAAGAATGAAGGTGTTTTTGACCTTCCAGCCCTCTTCGGCCATGCTGGAAATGAAGGTCAGCGCATAAATCGCCACGATCATGCCCATGGCGGGAATCTTGATGCTCGGCAAACCGGCCAGCAAAATGCCGAATAGCAGATTGGCCAGAATGATGAAAATGAGGGGCTTCCAGGCCCACTTGCCGATCTTGTCGCCGCCTACGGTTTCCACCACCAGCGCCTTGAAGGTAATAACACCTCCCAGAACAGCCATCAAAATACCCAGCATGAGGGGGAAGTACCCCGGTCCCATACGGGCACCTTCACCTACGTTGTAGGTGGTTGCCCCCCATGCGAACGCCACACCGACGCCCATGAACATGAGGCCGGAGAAAAAGTCTTTCTGACTCTTGATATTCACGGCTGTCTCCTCAATACATATAAAAGAAAGAATCGGTGGATTGTGCATTCAATCACCCGGCCCTCGCCATGTGGCTTTCACTTACCTTTCGTAATCTTTTGGCTTACCTCTTGCTTACATCGAGACCGGACCCTGTGAAAACCCGCAATGCCGGAATTGGCTCGCGGTCTCTCAGGACAAGGGCGGGGTGGAGGCCAAAATTTCCTCGATGGTAGTCAGACCCTCTGCCACTTTCAGCGCGCCGGCCAACCGAAGCGGGCGCATACCTTCGCTGACCGCCTGGCGGCGCAGCGCATCGATATTGGGCTCTTTCGAGACCTTTTCCTTGAAGCCTTCCGTGACGGTCAGCAGCTCATAAAGACCCATGCGCCCACGGAACCCGGTCATCCGGCAATCCACACAGCCCACCGGCTTGTACGGCCGGTAGCCGCCGCTGATTTGCCAGGGTTTGACCAGGTCGGCGAGTGTTTCGCGTGAGGCGGCCTCGTCGGGCTGGCGGCAATTGCTGCACAAGGTGCGTACCAGCCGCTGGGCCAGCACACCCAGCAAGGTGGCATTGATCAGGTAGGAAGGAATACCAAGTTCCATCAGGCGGGAAACCGCCGATGGGGCGTCATTGGTATGCAGCGTGCTGAAAACCAGGTGACCGGTCAGCGCCGCCTGCACGGCCATCTCGGCGGTCTGCAGGTCGCGGATTTCGCCCACCATGATGATGTCCGGGTCCTGCCGCATCAACGCGCGCAGCCCTTCGGGAAAATCGAAGTCCAGGTGCGCCTGGACCTGCGTCTGGTTAAAGGAGGCCTCGATCATTTCAATCGGGTCCTCAATCGTGCTGACGTTGACCTCTTCAGTCGCAAGCCGCTTGAGGGTCGAATACAAGGTGGTGGTTTTGCCGGAACCGGTAGGCCCGGTGACCAGGACAATGCCATAGGGCCGCTTGACCAGTTGCTCCCAGCGTTCGGCGTCATGCTGCGAAAACCCCAGCGCATCGAGGTCCTTGACCGTGGTGTCCGGATCAAAAATACGCATGACCATCTTCTCGCCGAAGGCCGTGGGCAAGGTGGACAGGCGCATCTCCACTTCGTCGCCGCGCGGGTTGCGGGTCTTGATGCGGCCATCCTGCGGTCGGCGCTTTTCCACCACATCCATGCGGCCCAGCAGCTTGATGCGGGCGGTCATGGCGTTGTGCACGCCCATGGGCAGCTGATACACGGGATGCAGCACGCCGTCGATGCGAAAGCGGATCACGCCCTGCTCGCGCCGCGGCTCCAGGTGAATGTCGCTGGCGCGCTGGTCAAAGGCGTACTGCCAGAGCCAGTCCACCACCTGCACCACGCCCTGGTCGTTGGCGTCCAGCTGCTTGTTGCTTTTGTTCAGCTCAACCAGTTGTTCAAAGCTCGCCGACGTCGCCCCACCGCCGGCCTTGATCGCCGCCTTGACGGATTTGGCCAGTGCAAAAAATTCGGCGGTGAACTTGGTGATTTCGAGGGGGCTGGCAACCACCAGCCGCACACTGCGCTTGGCCTGGCGCTCGACTTCCTGTACCCAGTCGGTCACAAAAGGCTCCGAAGTGGCAATCACCACTTCGCTGGAGGTCACTTGCACCGGCAGCACCTTGTGCCGCTCGGCGTACATGGCGGACATGGTGTCCGCCACCTTGCCCACATCCACCTTGAGCGGGTCGATCCGCAGATAGGCAAGGCCGGCCCGGCCGGCCAGCCACTGCGTAATCGTTTCCATGTCCAGGGGTTTGCCGTCGGCCACACGTGTCATGCCGACACTGGCAAGCCGGGTCAGGGGCGGCTGCGCACTTTGCACCTGCGAGCAGCGTGCAATCGTTCGCTGCGCTTCGGCCGCGCTGATGACACCATCTTCACTGAGCCATTCAACCAGCATGCGCCAGTCCAGCAGCCCGGTGTGGGTCTTTTTCACGTGCAGGTCTTTGGGGTGTTTGGGGTGCGTCACGGCGCTCATGGGTCGCACTGTACCCCATCCACCCGGGTCTTTACCATCCACCCCGACCGCATCATTACGCCGCCGGTGCGAAGAGCCGCAGCCATTTTTTGGCAGGCAGCTTCCAGTACGACTCAATGACACCGGCTTGCTGCAGCAGGTCGGCCCGCTCGGGACGTGTAGGGTCGCGTTGGGCCAGCACCACAGTGTTGCCTTCGCGCGTAGGCCGGAACGCCCAGACCGCCTCGGGTCCAAACGCTTCCGCGATTTTTGTCAGCGATTGCAAGTAGCTCGAGTCACGGCCAAAAAGATTCACCGTCATCACGCCGTCTTCTGCCAGGAGTCCACGGCAGTCCTCATAAAATTCCGCGCTATCCAGCACCGGTGCCGCCGCTTCGTGGTCATACAGGTCGACGTGCAGAAAGTCCACCGTCCCCTGGTGCGCAGGCTTTTTGATTTCCAGCGCCGCATCGGCCTCAATGACATGCAGCCTCAGGTCGTCCCGCGGCAGCTTGAACCAGAGCCGGCAGGCCGTGATCACTTGCGGATTGATTTCAATCGCCGTGGTTTTCATGCGCAGCTTTTTATAGCAAAACTTGGTCAGCGCGGCAGAACCCAGGCCCAGCTGCATCGCATGCTTTTTGGACACAGCCGCCGCGTCGGTGAACAGCAACCCCGCCATCATGCGCTGTACGTACTCCAGTTCGATGTCATACGGTGCATCGCGCAGCATGGAGCCCTGCACCCACTCGGTGCCTAAGTGCAAAAAGCGCACCTCACCGTAGTCGGAGAAATTGACTTCGGGTAACTCGGCCACCGTTTTCGCTGCTTCTTTTTTCGACATCAAACCAATCCATGCTTTTCAAAAACTTCACGCCAGGCAGCGAGTTTGCGCTCAAAGCTCCATGATGCATTCGCCGGGCTGGTAGAAGGCAGTTTGTAGACCGGCAGGCCCAGCTGCAAGGTGTGCTTCGAATGCTTGAAACTTTCGCCGCCATTGTGGGCAATCGCTTCCAGCGCCGGACACAGTCGCCGCAGGCTGGCGAGGTCGTTGACCTGCGCATTGCGGATCGCGCTGTCCAGGCTGCCTTCGCGCTCACAGGCAGCGTACACGTCCCACAGGCCAAGCCCTTTTGACAAAAGCCATTCGCTACGAATTTGATAGCTGCTAGCGCCCGTCCCCATTGGCCCATCGGGCCAAATGGTTTGCAAAATCTTCCAGAAATGGTTTTGCGGGTGGCCGTAATACTGCTGCGCAGCCAGCGAGGCGACGCCCGGAAAGCTCCCCAGTACCAGCAGGCGGGTGCCGGGAGAAACCAGCGGCGCCAAGCCCGCCAACACAGGTTTCGCGGTGCCCTTTTTCACGCCAGAAGGGCTCCCAGTTTCGGCAGCGCCCGCAATGCGTTGGCAGTCGTTGCGGCCGCCAGCGACGCGAGCGAAATTCCCCGCAAATCCGCCACCTGCTGCGCAATGCGCGGCAACTCGCCCGGTTCATTGCGGCCCTGGGCCTGACCCGCTTCGCGCTCCGCCGCTGTTTTGTAGATCCAGTGAGGCGGGATATCGGGCGAATCCGTTTCCATCACCAGCGCCTCCAGGGGCAGTTCTGCCGCCAGGCGCCTGAGTTGCAAGGCAGGCTCAAACGTGACGGCGCCGCCAAAGCCCAGCTTCAAGCCCAGCTTGATGAATTCTCCCGCCTGTTGCTCGCTGCCATTGAACGCATGGCCGATGCCGTGCCAGCCGCCTTCGGGCGCCAGGTCGCGCAGGTGCTTGAGCAGCTTGTCGGCCGAACGCCGCACGTGCAGGATGACCGGCAGGCCGTGCTTGCGCGCCAGCTTGAGTTGTTCACGGTAAAAGTGCTCCTGGCGTTCACGCATCGGGCTTTGTGTCAGGGCAGGCACAAAATAATCAAGGCCGATTTCACCCACCGCGACCAATCGCGGATCAGACCGCCTCAACGCAAGCTCGTTATCCAGCGCCTGCAGGTCGGCGTCTTGCGCCTGGGGCACACACAGCGGATGGATGCCCAGCGCATAGCTGTCGGAAAAACGGTATGCCAGCACACGGACTGCCTCGAAATTGAACACGCCCACCGCCGGCAGCACGCAGTGTGCAACGCCTGCAGCGGCAGCCCGCGCACGAACTTCAGCGACATCGGCGGACAGTTCACCGGCGTCAAGATGGCAGTGTGTGTCTATCCAGAAAGTCATTCAGTCAATGCGGTAGGCACCCGGGATGCGAAAAGAAAAGGTGCAGGAAAAGGGGACGACCTGGCGCAGGCCTTGCTTGCGGAAGATGTTGACACAGAAATGAAATCGGGACACGCTATGCTTTTTTTGAGGAAATTCACGCGCAATTCGTTACCGTTTTCCTCTGCCTGATCTCTTTTCGTCAACCTCTGTCAACCACCGTCGACTGATAACCCAAGGAAAAGCCAACATGAAATTATCCCGTCTGATGAGCCACATTCTCGGAGCCGGCCTCGTTGTTTCAAGCATGGCCAGCCCCGCCTGGGCACAAGACCAGAAGTTGCGGCTGATTACCTGGGCCGACTATGTCCCGGCTGATGTCGTGGCGCAGTTCAAGAAAGAGACCGGGATCGATGTTGAACTCACGCTGTCCAATAACGAAGAAATGATTTCCAAGCTGCGCGCCACAGGCGGCGCCGGCTTCGACCTGGCCCAGCCCTCGCAGGACCGCATCACCGGCCCGCAGCAGGAGTTCGGCATCTACAAACCCATGGACCTCAGCAAGATCAAGTCAGATCTGTTCATCCCGTCCATGCTGGAAGCCACCAAGAAAAACACCACGCTGGACGGCAAGGTCTACGGCCTGCCGCACATCTGGGGTACCGACGGCCTGGTGGTGAACACCAAGCTGGCCAAGATGACCGACTACCCTGACCTGTGCAAGGCCGATGTCAAGGGAAAAACCGCCGTGCGCCTGAAGCGCCCCACCCTGCTGGCCTTCGCCTTTGCTTCCGGCAAAGACCCGTTTGCGCTCTACAAGGACCCGAAAGCCTACGGCGCGCTGATGGACGAAGTCGGCAAGACCATGATTGCCTGCAAGAGCAACATCAAGTTCTACTGGGACAACAAAGACCAGTTGCTCAACGGCATGCGCGCCGGCGAGGTGGTAGGAGCCATGATGTGGGACACCGGCGGCTGGAAGCTCAATGCCGAAAAACCTGAAATCCAGTTCATCGCACCGAAGTCGGGCGCGCTCGGCTGGATCGACACCTTCGCCATTCCCGCCAAAGGCCGCAACGATGCCGCCGCCTATGCCTGGATCAACTTCAACATGCGTCCCGAGATCGCTGCCAAGGTCGCGGGTTCTGCCGGCAACTTCACCGCCTCCAAAGGTGCCGACCAGCTGGCCGATCCCAAGCTGAAAGCCCAGTTCGCCGCCAGCTTCCCTGAAGCCGCGTTGAAAAACGTGAAGTGGTATCCCGCAGTGCCTGCCGGCATCGAGGACATCGAAGGCCGCGTATTAGACCGCGTGAAAGCAGCCCAATAACCGGCAACCGGCCTATCACCGGTGCACGCAGACCTTCAAGCCGAACACGTCGGTAAAACCTACGCCGGCCAGCCCGCAGTCAAGGACTTGTCCTTTTCCGTGGAGCGCGGCAGCTTCTTTTCCATCCTCGGCCCGTCGGGCTGCGGAAAGACGACGCTGCTGCGCATGATCGCCGGCTTTCTGTCGCCCGATGCGGGCCAGATCCACATCGGCGGTAAACCCATGAACGGCGTGCCGCCCAACCAGCGGCCCGTCAACATGGTGTTCCAGCACCTGGCACTGTTCCCCATGATGTCGGTCGGTGAAAACGTCGGCTACGGCCTGGCACGGCGCGGCCTCTCGCGCGCCGACATCAGCGCCAAGGTCGGCGCCATGCTCGAACGCGTGAGCCTGCCCGGCATGCAGGACAAGCGCGTCGACCAGCTATCGGGCGGGCAGCGGCAGCGCGTGGCGATTGCGCGAAGCCTGGTGCTCGAGCCCACCCTGCTGCTGCTCGACGAACCCCTGGGAGCGCTGGATTTAAAGCTGCGCGAGCACATGAAAGTCGAGCTCAAGCAGCTGCAGGCGGCCTTCGGCACCACTTTCGTCTACATCACGCACGACCAGTCCGAGGCATTGGTGCTGTCCGACCATGTCGCAGTCATGAATGCCGGCAGCTTTGAGCAGGTGGGTACACCGCAAGAGCTGTACTACCAGCCGCAAACGCCTTTTGTCGCGGGCTTTGTGGGCGCCAACAACAAGCTGCAAGGCAGTGCCGCCGCAGGCGCGGAAGCCGGCAGCGTGGTGGCGCTAGCCACCGGCCAGGGCCTTGCCATGCATGCCCGTGCCGTCGGCAAAGTTCTGCCGAGTCAGACCGTGCAGGCTTTCGTGCGGCCCGAAGCAATCAGCCTGGCCCGCGACGCCGCAGAGCTGCCCGCTGACCACACCGCCTATGCGGGCCAGGTCGAGAGCCTGCTCTTTGACGGCGCCAATTCGGCCGTGTTGCTGCGCGAAACCACCAGCCGCACGGAATTTCGCATCGCGCTACCGCAGACCGGCCGCTTCGCCGACTTGCGTGTCGGTGAAACGGTGGCCTTCAGCTTCGACCCCGCGCAAGCCACCTGTTTCGGGACAGCCGGCGCCTAGCGCCTGCAGATCATGCAAGCCACAGCTACCCTGCCCGCAGCGAATGCCGGACCCGCATCGGCGCAGGCCAAACTCATCCTGCTGTTGTTGCTGGCGCCGGCGCTGATCTGGCTCGTGGGCCTGATCGTGCTGCCGCACATCGACCTGGCCATCCTGTCGCTGCGCGAACGCATCGCACCGCGGCAATATGCGCCCAGCATCGCGCAGTACCGCACCTTCATCGACGAACCGCTGTACTGGCACACCTTTGTGCGCACCGCCGTCATGTCCATCCTGGCCACATTGATCACACTGCTGCTGGCGTTTCCCATCGCCTGGACGATTGCCAAGCTGGTGCGCGGCCGCGCCAAGTCAATGCTGCTGGTGATGTGCCTGATTCCCTTCTGGGTCAGCGAAACCGTGCGCACCCTGGGCTGGATGATTTTGCTGCGCGAATCCGGCGTGCTGCCCGCCGTGCTGGTGCAGTTGGGCCTCACTGATGCACCCGTCGAGTTGCTCTACCGCGACGCCACCATCCTGGTCGGCCTGGTCTATACCTCCATGCTGTTCATGGTGGTGCCGCTGATCAGCGCCCTTGAAAGCCTGGACGACACGCTGATCGAGGCCGCCTATGACCTGGGCGGGAATGGCCCCTCCATCCTGCGGCAAATCGTCATTCCGCATGCCGCGCCCGGCATCCTGGCGGGCTGCATCGTGGTCTTTATGCTGACGCTGGGCAACTACCTCACGCCTACCTTGCTGGGCGGCAAAAATTCGCTGTGGTTTACCGAGCAGATTTACACCCAGTTCATCACGCGCTTTAACTGGGAGCAAGGCGCGGCGTTTGGCTTTTTGCTGCTGGGTTTGTCGACAGCGATCGTCTGGCTTGGCCTTAAATTAACGGGCCAGAAATTCGGCGAAGTCATGAGAAAAACATGACACACCCCCGTTGGACCTCACTGCGTGTAGCTCCCTCCCCGCTGGCAGAGGGCGACCGCTACGGCCCGGCAAAGCCGGCTCCGCGCCGTCACTGGCGAAGACTTGGGGAGAGTGTTAGATGATCGCCTCCCTGCCCCGGCCCGTCTGGCTGCGCACAGGCACGGTGGTGTACGCGCTGGCCTTTTTCGCCTTTTTGTTCCTGCCGCTGGTCGTGGTCGCGGTGTTTGCCTTCAATGACGCACCCTACCCGGCGCCGCCCTGGCGCGGCTTCACGCTCGACTGGTTTTTTGGCAGCAAGTCCGGACGCACAGGCCTTTTTGCCGACGGCCCCATGCTCGCCAGCCTCTGGACCAGCGTGGTGGTGGCCGGCTGGGTCACGCTGCTGGCGGTGCTGGTGGGCACGACCAACGCCTTTTTGATTGAACGCAGCCGCTTTCCGGGCAAACAGGTGCTGTCGATGCTGATGCTGGCGCCGCTGGTCATTCCCGGCGTCATCCTGGGTATTTCCATCCTGGCGTTTGCCAGCCGCCTGGCCCAGTTTGCCGACGACTGGTGGGGGCTGGAGCTGGATTTCCTGCGCCCAGGCCTGCCGCTGGTGGTGCTCGGCCAGTTTTCCTACATCGTGTCCATCGCCACGCTCATCATTTCGGCCCGCCTGAAACGTTTTGACATCACCCTGGAAGAAGCCGCTTATAACCTGGGCGCCTCCCGCGCCGCGGTCTTCGCCACCATCACCCTGCCTTACCTGAAACCCGCGCTCATCGGCGCTGCAGCGATCTCGTTTTTGATGTCCTTCGAGAACTTCAACACCACGCTGATGCTGGTCGGCTCGGACGCACCGCTGACCGTCATGATGTACGGACGCATGCGCGAGGGCGCCACGCCGGTGCTCAATGCCGTCAGCCTGTTCCTGATGCTGGCCTCGGCGGCCTTGGCGCTGACCCTGCTGCGCAAGCCCGCCGACAGCCCCGGCGCCTGAAGCGCCTGAAGCAGTCCAAGCCGCCCCAAAATCGGGCTCGAATCGAGCCCAGACTGCGCAGTAACAAGCGCTTTACAAAGCCCCCTACGCCTATACCCAAATCACGTGCACGGATGCACAAATCGTGATACGGTGCAACTGTAAATACGGGGCCTGAAGCAGGTTTTCACGCCCGGTGGTATCAGCCCGGTTTTGACATTGACCTCACAGGTGAACGGATGCGCAGGCCAGCCCTTTACAGCAGTTCAAACCGTCCGGCGCAGGGCGCGGGTGATGCCCAGGCGCAGCCGCCCGAGCAGGCTGCCGGCCCAGACGGCGCCATTACAGCCCCCGCACCTTCCCGTTTCCCCCGGGTCTCCCGCCTCGCCAAACGGCTTGCCCAAAACCAGCTTTACCTGCTCTGGTCGGTCGTCGGCCTGCTGGCCCTGCTGCTGGCCATCAGCTTTGCCTCCCCGCTGCGGCCTGCGGCCCGCAAGCTGACGCAGGAAGACATCAACGCGGCCGTCCTCAAAACGCTGGAAACCACGGTCCTTCCCTCTCCTGGAACCCGGGCTTACGACACCATCATTCCCTCCGTCGTGCGCATCGTGGGGCTGGGTAAAGACAAGGACGGCAAGGAAGATGGCGAGCGTAGCGTGGGCACCGGCGTGGTCATCGTCGACAAAGGCATCATCCTGACCAACCTGCATGTGGTGCAGGGCGCAACAACCATCAAGGTCACGTTCGCGGACGGCCTGGAGTCCACCGCCAGCATCACCGGCGTGCAACCCGAAAACGACCTGGCCGTGCTGCAGGCCCACAAGATTCCCGACGACCTGATTGCCGCCACCATGCGCTCCACCGCCGACCTGGCGCCGGGCGACCAGGTCATGGCCGTGGGTTATCCCTTCGGTATCGGGCCCTCGGCCTCGGCCGGTGTCATTTCGGGTCTCAAGCGCAACTTCCGCTCGCCCGAAGGCAAGCAGATGATGAGCAACCTGATCCAGTTCGACGCTGCCGCCAACCCCGGCAACTCGGGCGGTCCGCTGGTCACCATGGACGGCGAAGTGATCGGCATCGTGACCGCCATCTTCAACCCCAACCAGCAGCGCACGTTTGTCGGCATCGGTTTTGCGGTGCCGATTGAAAATGCGGCTTCGGCCGCCGGCATGCCCCCCTTCTGAAGACTTTAAGGACATCGACGCATGGAACAGCACACGCCCGAACATTCCGCCAGCCATGACGCCACCGCGCAGCTGATGGAGCAGATCCTCTATGAAGTCAAACGCGTGGTGGTGGGGCAAGACCGCTTTCTTGAGCGCGTCATGGTCGCCATCCTGGCGCAGGGGCATTTGCTGGTGGAAGGCGTTCCCGGCCTGGCCAAGACGCTGACCATCAAGACGCTGGCCAACACCGTGCAGGGCAATTTCAAGCGCATCCAGTTCACCCCCGACCTGGTGCCGGCTGACCTGGTGGGCACGCGCATCTATAACCAGAAAACCGGCGAGTTCACCACCTCGCTCGGGCCGGTGTTTACCAACCTGCTGCTGGCCGACGAAATCAACCGCGCGCCCGCCAAGGTGCAAAGCGCGCTGCTGGAAGTGATGCAGGAACGCCAGGTCACGATTGCAGGCATCACCCACAAAGTGCCCGAGCCCTTCCTCGTCATGGCCACGCAAAATCCGATTGAAACCGAAGGCACTTATCCGCTGCCCGAAGCGCAGGTCGACCGCTTCATGATGAAGGTACTGGTGGACTACCCGACCGACGAAGAAGAATTCGTCATCGTCCAGCGCGTGACCGGCCCGGCTGTGGCGGTGAGCGCGGTGGCCACTACCGAACAGCTGGCCGCACTGCAGGCCGAATGCCGACGCATCTACGTTGACCCGTCCCTTGTGCAATATGCCGTACGGCTGGTGTCGGCCACACGCAACCCGACAAAGCACGGCCTGAAAGACTTGCAGCGCTTCATCACCTTCGGCGCCAGCCCGCGCGCCACCATCAACCTGACCGAAGGCGCCCGCG
Organism: Polaromonas sp. P1_F4; assembly: GCF_056405675.1. Classification (NCBI taxonomy): domain Bacteria; kingdom Pseudomonadati; phylum Pseudomonadota; class Betaproteobacteria; order Burkholderiales; family Comamonadaceae; genus Polaromonas; species Polaromonas sp. P1_F4. Next base: position 104,768 of record NZ_JBFUBP010000002.1, read on the forward strand.
CGCTGGCCATGCTGCGCGGACGCAGCTACGCCCTGCCCGAAGACATGACCGACCTGGTACCCGACGTGCTGCGCCACAGGCTGGTGCTGTCCTACGAAGCGCTGTCTGAAGGTCTGTCGGCCGACGGCCTAGTCGCGAAGATCATGGCCAAAATCCCGCCCCCAGCAAAACCCTTAGAGCATGAAAAACTCGCAGCCTAAAAAAGTGAGCCCCCACGCTCCGCCGCTACGCGGGTCGCTGCCCCCCGAGGGGGCCGCTGCGCCTGCGGCCCGGCAAAGCCGGTTCCGCGGCCCCGGCTTGGTTAAAGACCCCTCGACTCTGCGACCGTCAGGAGCATGTCCGTGAACGGCTCCTCATCCAACGCCGAACAACTGCTGCGCCGGCTGGAGTGGACCGTGCTGCGTCGGCTTGACGGCCTGCTGCAGGGTGACTACCGCACCTTGCTGCGCGGCACCGGCATGGACCTGGCCGACCTGCGTGAGTACCAGCACCACGACGACGTGCGCCATATCGACTGGAACGTCACCGCCCGGCTTGAGCAACCCCATGTGCGCGTGTTTACCGAAGACCGCGAAATGAGCGCCTGGTTCCTGCTGGACCTGAGCCCTTCGATGGACTTTGGCTCCAGCGAGCTGCGAAAGCGCAATGTGTCCGCTGAATTTGTCGCCGTGCTGGCCCGCATGCTGACACGCCACGGCAACCGCGTGGGCGCCATGCTCTATGGCTCCGGTGTTGATGCCGTTATCCCCGCACGCGGCGGCCGCCACCACGTTCTCCATTTGCTGCACACCTTGCAGGCCCGGCCCGAAACCACAGACCTCGGCCCTACACGCCTTCACGAGTTGCTCGAGTCCGCGGCCAGCTTCATACGCCGACGCTCCACCGTGTTTGTGGTGTCCGACTTCATCAGCGAACCGGGCTGGGAAAAGCCGCTGGGCCAGCTCGCCCGCAGGCACGAAGTGGTGGCCGTGCGCCTGCTCGACCCGCTGGAGCTGGACTTGCCCGACCTGGGCCTCATTCCCATCCGCGATGTCGAAACCGGCGAGCAACTGCTGGTCGATACCCACGACGCGGGCTTTCGCAAACGCTTTGCACGCATCGCGGCCCAGCGCGAGGCCGAGCTGCGGCAGTCGCTGGCGCGTGCCGGCGTGGACACGCTGGAGCTGTCCACAGACGACAACCTGGTTGACGCCATCCTGCGGTTTACCGAGCTCCGCAAACGGCGCAGCCGTACATCAGGCGCCAACGCAGCGGGCGGCAAGCTGCCAGCCCACCTGCAACACGCCGCCTGAAGAAGCCGCCAAGGAACACCTATGAACTTCAGTTGGCTCACCTCATTCATGTCAAAGCTACCTCTGCCGACTTTCCTCTGGCCGGAATTTTTGTGGCTGCTGCTGGGCATTCCCCTGCTGGTGGTCGTGTATGTGTGGCTGCTGCGCCGCAAAAAAAAGATGGCGCTGCGCTACGCCAGCCTGTCCATCGTGCGCGAAGCCATGGGCCGCGGCCAGAGCTTTCGCCGGCATGTTCCACCCCTGCTTTTTTTGCTGTCCATCGCCGCCATGCTGGTGGCGGCATCGCGCCCCTTCGCCGTGATCAGCCTTCCCTCCCAACGCGAAACCATCATCCTTGCCATGGACGTGTCGGGCAGCATGCGCGCCACCGACGTGCAGCCCAACCGCCTGGTCGCCGCCCAGAACGCCGCCAAGGCTTTTCTGGCCGATTTGCCGCGCAATGTACGCGTCGGCATCGTCGCCTTTGCGGGTACTGCCGCCGTCGTGCAGCAGCCCACCCTCAGCCGCGAAGACCTGACGGCAGCCATTGACAAGTTCCAGCTGCAGCGCGGCACCGCCATTGGCAATGGCATCGTCGTGTCGCTGGCCGAGCTGTTCCCCGACGCAGGCATCGACATCGCCTCCATGCAGTACGGAAGGGAAAAGCCCCGCGGCACATCGCTGGACCAGGCCCTGAACCCCGACAAGAACGCGAAGAAAGAATTCACCCCCGTCGCTCCCGGCTCCTACACCTCGGCCGCCATCATCCTGCTGACCGACGGCCAGCGCACCACGGGCGTGGATTCAATCGACGCCGCCAAGCTCGCAGCAGACCGCGGTGTCCGCATCTACACCGTCGGCGTGGGCACGGTGGATGGGGAAACGATTGGTTTTGAAGGCTGGTCCATGCGCGTCAAGCTCGACGAGGAAACCCTCAAAGGCATTGCCCGTGCAACACAGGCCGAGTACTTTTACGCAGGTACGGCGGCCGACCTGAAGAAAGTGTATGAAACCCTCAGTTCGCGCCTGGCGATTGAGAAAAAAGAAACCGAGGTCTCGGGGTTGCTGGCGCTGCTTGCCGCCGTGCTGGCGTTGGTGTCGGCGAGTTTGTCGCTGCTGTGGTTTAACCGGATTCTTTAAGACAAAGCCCCTGCGGCAGCAGCGATTACGACGCAAAAGTGATCATCAGGTCGACCCAGCCTCGACAACAAAGGCCCGCAGCCCGGCCATCTTGCCATCCCGAAAGCGCCAGACATCACAGTAGGCATGGCGCACCGCCTTTCCCTCTTCGTTCTTCAGGGTGATTTCACCGAGCGCCGCGACAAAGTCGTGCTCCGCGATCATGTGATGGACTTCAAACTTCGGTGCCTCCTGGTACGCGGTTGTCATCCACTGGCGAACGGCTTCTTTCCCTTTGATCGTCCTGTCGCCCACAAAAACCCATTCCGAATCTTCCGTGCAGAACTTCAGGAATCCTTCAACATCGCCTTCGGCGATAGCCGCGTTGGCCTTCTTCAAAATCTCTCTGTGCCTCTCTGACATCAAAAAATCCCCTCTTTGAGACTGCCGCAGTTCTATCCGTTCAATGCTTCTGGCATTCCTTCGCGAACGAAGTCAGTGCCTGCGTGAAGGCTTCAGGGACCTCCAGCGGCGCGAATTCGCCGCTGCCGCGCAGCACCTCGCCTTTGATGCGCCTGGCGCCAGCGGTCTTCAAGGCGGGTAGGTAGTCGTCCGGTGAACGCCCGTCGGCGTCGCCGCGGAGGTAGAGCATCGGTGTTTCGATGTTCTTGTGCCGGCTGTTGTGCTGGGCATCGGCCTGCAGGGTGCGGTACCAGTCGAAGCCGGCCTTGAGCGCCTCGGGACGCTCATAGGCGCGCGCAAACGCGGCGCGATGTGCTTCAGTCACGGCCTCCTTGTTGCCCGCCAGGAAGTCCGTGAAAAAATCAAAGTAGGTACGCTGGTGGCCTGAAACCAGCAGCTCCGGCAGCTCCGGCAGCGCATGAAATGCAAAGTGCCAGATACGAGGATCCGACAGCACCTTCTCCCAGGGATCTATGCCGGGGATGACGGTATTCATGACCACAGCCCCCGCGATGCGGTGCCCATGGTCGCGTGCGGCGGCATAGGCAATCATGCCGCCGACATCAAGGCCAGCCATCACCATTGAGCGCGCGCCGGCGCGTTCTGCTGCACTGACAACGATATCTGCCAGGATGGTTTTTTCGGCAGAAGGCGGTGCGCCGCGCGAATCTCCTATCGCCGGCAAGTCAAAGGCCAGAACAAAATGTTCGGTGGCAAGCGCATCGACCACCGGTGCATAGACTTCCTTGCAGTGAGGCCAGCCGTGCAATAGCACAATCGCGGGCCTGGCGGAATTACCTGCCACCAGCAAGCCCAGGCTCAGGCCTTCATGCTCTACGGTGTCGACGCGCATACGGCAATGTACGAATGCACGCGCATGGAGCGCCAACAAGGACACTCACGCGCGTGCGAGTCGTTCTGTGAACGAGGACCGGTTTACCTCTTCGGTTTGCTGACCTCGTGCCCGATCACACCGCCGACTGCGGCGCCGCCTACGGTCCCCAAGGCACTGCCGCCGGTCAGAGCCGCGCCGGCCACACCGCCTACACCGGCGCCGATGGCGGTGTTTTTCTCCTGAGTCGTCATGCCGCTACAGCCCGCCAAACCTGCAAATATCACCGCGCAAAGTGCAGTTTGTTTGATTCCAATCATTTCAGTCTCCTTGAGAACGTTAATGAAAGTGAAGAGCAAATGCCGCTTGATCACGCCGCCAGAGCCTCTTCACGTGAATGAATCGCACACGGTTACCGGCTGCACGCCGGGGTGGCTTTTCATTGCTGGTGTCTTCATGCTAGGAGGCTGCGGGTTCTGTGGTGTAGGACGAACTCCCGATATCGGTACGTACTACGCCCGGTACCTCCGGAGGAAATTTCGCATGCAAGTCCCGCCCGGACCACTTCTCAAGCCTGAACAGGAGCGTACGTGCAACGGAACACAAACGCGTCATCCCACCAAGCGCCTCAGCCCCGGCGCGCCGCCTCTATCGCGGCGACGTCAATCTTTTTCATGGTCATCATCGCGTCGAACACGCGCTTGGCCACTTTGGGGTCGGGGTCGGCTATGCCGTCAGTGAGCGCGCGCGGGGTGATCTGCCATGACAGGCCCCATTTGTCCTTGCACCAGCCGCATTCGCTTTCCTGCCCACCGTTGCCGACGACTGCGTTCCACAAGCGGTCGGTTTCTGCCTGGTCATCGGTTGCGATCTGAAAAGAGAAGGCCTCGCTGTGCTTAAACAGCGGCCCGCCGTTCAGGCCAATGCAGGGGATACCCGCAACAGTGAACTCAACCGTCAGGGCATCTCCCTGTTTGCCGTCAGGATAGTCGCTCGGTGCATAAAAGATCCTGCCGACAGTGCTGTCGGGGAATGTTTTGGCATAGAAGTTCGCTGCATCGAGGGCATCACCGTCGTACCACAGGCAAATGGTGTTCTTGCTGACTTTCTTGCTGGTCATTTCTTGTCTCCTGAAGAGTTAAGCATGGGCACCCGGCGCCCGCCAGGATGCAAAGAATTCCTATCGTACCCATCATGGGGTTCCGGTTTGTCGGATGCGGCTGATGCCGTTGTAAGGGTGCATCGATGTCCACATAAGCGCCGAGTGCCCACCAGGAGTGCCGGGCTTGCTCTTATGTGTGCCTGGCATTAATCTGCTCGATGAGTTCAACCCGAATCTCCCTCCATATCGACGCCCCGCGCCCGCAGGTTTATGCCGCATTGATCCATGCCGAGGCGGTGGTCACACTGTCTCCCTAGAATCGGTGCGGGGTTTGGGTTCCTTTTCATCGAGCTGAACGAAACCGAAAATGAACGAGAAGTCTTTTGATAACAACTACCTGGCTGGATTTCAGCGGCCAGGCTATACCGCAGGAGCACCCATGGACGACGATCAAGACCCAGTCTCTTTGTTTGTGACCGTGCTTGGCGTGCCCGAATCAGTGGCCGTGTTGCTCCTTCGTGCCGGAATGACCACGCTCGAGGAAGTCGCGTATGTCCCGCTGGGAGAACTCCTGGAGACTGGAGGCGTGAGTCCGCAGGTACTAAACCAGGCGAGGGAAAAGGCACGTGCGTACTTGGCTCCTTGAGCGCGGCGGCTACCGCTCAATTTCGACTGACCTCGCTGCGGCCGGGATACCACGGTCTAACAGGTCGATCGACGCGGACGTTCTATCAGCCGGTCATCTCCAACTTCAAGCCGCGCCAATGAAGGTAACTGTCCAAAACGGTGTCACACACGGCCTCTCTCGCCGCGACGTTGAATCGATCATCCCGTTATTCCCGCGTGCATGGTTGGTTGCGGTTCAGCAAATCGTCCTGTACCAGGGCAAGGGCAAAGACGTCAGCGCCCTTTACTATCCCGAAAAGCGGCTGCTCGGCTTGTTCTGGCCGGTCGATGCCACCAATGTTTCCAAGGCCGCAGGCCTGGAAGAGCTTCTTGTGGCGTTGTCGGTGGTCGCAGATAGAGGAGAACTACCCGCGCGCCTTTCCAAATCCATACGTAAGCGGCACGCAGCTGACGTTGCTACCATTCACGCGAGCTGCCTGGAGGCAATGGCCAGCAATGCTGCTTAACATGTCAATCGACACGAGCCCTCAATAGCAGAACGCGCCTTCGCCACGAGGTGTTATGGTCCGGTCATCTTCACGCCAGACACAACAACAGAGAATTTCTTCATGCGCTACACAGTCATCTTGTCAACATTGCTTCTTTGCTCTGCCTGCAGCGAAACATCGTCTCCACCCACCGCGGTCATCCCACCCACAGTGCCCGCCACCACATCCGCCGCTGCCAGTGCCACTGCACTCGTATTACCGGATACAAAAGAGGCTACGCAGGCATTCCTTGAAATGATGGAGATGCAGGAATACAAAACCGCCGAACTCAAGCTCGGCACCTGCATCCCGGCCGTTGACGCCAAACACCCAGGTCAGGTGGCCTGCACGGTGTCATTGAAAATTGGGGCTGGGAGTTCTGCAACCCAGGCAGATTTTTACCGCCGCGGCAATAAATGGGTGGCCCAGCCGAGCAGCTCGCAAGATCAGTTGCCATTTCCGGATCCCAAGCTTCGATAGTTACGCGAGCTTGGCGCGTCTCCAGCCGCCGCTCATGCCAAATGTCAGGTATCCCAAATCACAACCGAGGTAATTCATGAGTACGAGAAACACCATCGTTGCCCTTTTTCTTGGCGCTGTTGCTGCCAGTGCAGCCTTCGCACAAGTTGCTGTTACCGCGGCGCTGGATCATTCCACCCTTCTGCAAAGCGCAGATCCAAAACTTTCGGAAAACAAGCGCCTGGTCTATGACTTCTGGCGCGAAGTCTTCGAAGCCGGCCAGCTAGAGCTAGCAGAGAAGTACCTGGCTGAAAATTACATCCAGCACAATCCGAATGTTCCCACTGGCCGCGCAGCGTTTGTCGAATTCTTCGGGAAGTTCAAGAAACTGAAGCCGATAGAAGCCAAGGTCGCAGCTCCACTCGTGGCCATTACGGCGGAAGGAAACCTGGTCATCCTTAGTTTTGTGCGCGAGCAGACGGATCCCAAAGATCCGTCAAAGAAGTACACGACGACGTGGTTTGACATGTTCCGTATTGAGGCCGGCAAGATTGCTGAGCACTGGGATCCGGCCGTAAAGCCGTAGGCCTTGTCGCAGCAACCCAACCGCCCCATCAAACGGATGCCAGGCCAGCTACGCCGTCTTGGTCGCTGTTCGGATGTGAGCACCCAACCCAAACATCGGATCTCGGCTCAATGAATTCGAGGCTCATCGCTGCATTGCTCGGAGTTTTTCTCCTCTGCGTTGCCTTGCTAAGCTTCGCCAAGCCAACTCTCTGCGCAACCGGTTGCGGCAATCTGCTCGAGCCGCTATTTCAAGCAGCCTACTATTTTCTTGGCCCCTGGGGTATACGCGGACTCCTGCTTGCACTCGCCGGTTTGATGTTCTGGGTCGCGATTCGAGGCAGAGAGTAGCGGTCGTGTACTACGGGCCGCCATCGCAGGCACAAACCGCCTATTGCACGTGGCATTCCCGCCGCAGCAACGCCAGCGCGTCGTCAAACGCCTGAACGGCATCGCTTTGCAGTGTGGCCTGTGCCTCTTCTACAAAGTCATCCCACAAGCTGGCGTAGGCGTCCTGGTGCTGCACCGGCGCGTGGTCCACGATGTACTGGTGGGCCAGCGCGGGCTTGAAACCGGATTTGCGGATCTTGCGCAGCAGGGTCGCGGCGCTTTTCCCGGTCAGCAGGGTCTTGGGCGCGGAGCCGGCGGCCACGCACAGGAAAAGGGTTAGCAGCGAACCATCGTCCGCATTGCCGCCGGTTACCTTGCTCCACACGGCGGATGCCTGGCGGTCATGGTGATCGACCTCGTTCAGGCCGTCTTCCACCCAGAAGTAGCGGCCCATGAAGGCCGGGCTGCGGTCAAACAGCTGGCGCGTTGGCAAGGCCGGATCAAGTATTTTTGGCGCGTCGGCCATCACGGACTGCCGCACCGCCTCCACCACATCCCGCAGGTGGGCAGGCAGCTTTTTCGGAGCGGCGAGCGGCAGCGCAGCCGCAACCACAGGCGGAACGGCCCCGTGCTTTTTGCGCAAGGCAGCAATCATCTTCTCGAACGCGACCCAGTCGGGCATCTCGGTGCGACCCGTCGCCAGCACCAGCAAGGCGGTGCGAATCACCGCTTCGGCGTCCTTGCCCGCTTCTTCGAGTTCGGCGGCGTCCATGCCCAGCTCGCCAGCTAACCAGACGGCAGCATCCACCACCTGCGCCACCTGTCTGCGCCGGGCAAGTTCGGCCTGGTAGTCGGCCAGGTTGCGCAGCGACCATTTGGCCAGCAGCGGAATGTGCTCGTCGGTGAAGCCGCCGCGTTCATTCATGCCGAAGTGGCTGTTTTGCGGCATGGCGATCAGGGCTTTGAGCATGTCCGAGCCGCCCTTGGAGCGAGACAGCAGCGAGAAATCGCGCAGCGATTCAGCCGCCTGCCGGAGATCGCCCTGGAAGGAATGTTCGAGGTACAGGCTGACCAGGTTCACCATACGATCGCGGGCCTTTTCCAGGTCCGGGCGCAAGAACTCATTGCCGAAATAACGCGCGATCTGCACCATGCCCTTGGGGCCTTCGACCCGCATGGCTTCGATTTTTTCGGCATTGATGATGCCGTGCTGCACGCCGTACTGCAGCGCCTTCTCAAAAAAAGGGCGCGCATCGTAGAGCGAGATGGTGGAAGGCGAAGACATGGGGGTGCGCAAGTTCAGATCGCCGATTCCTCGTCGGACTCGCGCGCAGTCGGTGTGGCCTTGCCGCGATCGGTGTCACCGGTCTCGACCTTACCGTCGTCCTGCACATCGTCCTCGTTCTCTTCATCCTCATCAGAGGCCGCCTTGTGCGCACTGCCCTTGGCGCGCAGCACCATCAGCATTTCAATGAAGAGGTCCGGCAGTTCGTAGCGCAGCAGCCAGGCGAGCTGCATCCAGTCGTTGTCGGCGACCTCCTCTTGCTGGACACGCGGCCTTTCGTAGGCCGAGGCCAGCAGGGCGGACTGCGACAGCATCTTGCCGTACTCGTCGGCCGCCTCAAAGCTGCCGCTGCGCGCAAAGCCCTCGACACGGCTCCACTGGTCCGAAAAATAATCGGCGAGGGCTTCGCTGCCGCCCTCCAGGTCGCCGATCGCGCTGAGAAATTCCAACGGGTCCGCGTCCTCCCGGAAGATCACCGCATTGACCATGCCGCGCAGATGCGTGCGGGTCAGGTCCTTGTAGAGCTTTTCAATCACCACGGCGCGGGCAAACTGCGCGGGCGTGACCAGCAGGCCGACCACCGACTCCCGGGAGTTGTCGTATTCGCGAATGACGGCCAGGACGTCCTTGGGCGGCAACTGCTCCAGCACCACCATCAGCGCGGCATCACCTTCGTCGTCGGCAAGCGCAACCAGTGCAGCCTCGGCGCCGACGATGTCGCCGGCCGCAATCAGGCTTTGGGTTTTTTCGATCAGGGCGAGATGCGTTGTCATCAGGGTTTTACCTTCCAGTTCATGCTTGCTTGCGTCAGTCTTTGGCGTCAAAGCCCTGCTGGACCAGCCAGTCGGAACCTGCCTCGTGGCGTGCCCGGGCATCGGCGCTTTGCTCACGATCGTCATCGCCCTCAAACATCACCAGGGCGCCGTCACCGTTCTCATCACTGTCTTCGTCGTCATCACCGTCATCATCTTCTTCTGCGCTCACGATGGACGCGGCCACCGGCAGCCCGGCCATGTATTCCAGCCCCGCCGTCAGCGTCAGGAACTTCTCCCCGCCGGGTGCCTGCAGAACGATGTGCGCCAGGTCCTGGGCCCAGGGCGCCAGCACAAAGCCACCTGCCAGGCTGTTCCAGCCCGGAAAGCCATCGACATCGTGGGTGAGCAGGTGTTCCATCACGGCTTTTTCCGTGAAATCAAAACCCTGGTGAAACACCACCGCCACCATCTCGGGGCTGGTGTCCATCATCTGCACCAGAAACGCCATCTCCTGGCGTTTGCCAGACAGGCGCTGGTGCAACACGTCACGCCCCTCGGAGTCGAATCGCAGGTCATCCATCTCGGACTGGTAGGCCGAGCGCAGGTCAAGGAAATAGGGGGAGACGCTCATGCTGACGGGTTTTTCATGGGGTGTTTTTCTTTCGGTCAGCCAGGGTCACAGTAACGGGTTGAAATAGTCGGTCCAGATGGCACGCGCCGTGTCTATCGGGCTGTCAAGCAGGTTGCGGCGGCGGTTGTCGTCATAGGCCTGGCGCTTGTCGGCGTCCGACAGCACCTCATAGGCCTGCTGCACCGCCCTGAAGCGCTCGGGTGCATCAGGGCTGGCATTTTTGTCCGGGTGCCAGAAGGAGGCCTTCAGGCGAAAGGCTTTTTTGACATCGGCCAGCGTTGCCGCGCTGTCCAGCCCGAGGGCGGTGTAGTGATCAGTCATGCGAAGGTGGCTGTGTCCTGGACCGCAGGCAGGGAGCTGCACGGCATGTTGAAAGACTCACGAAGTGAGGCGATACGCCTACGCGCGCGGCGGAGGGATCAAGGATTATGCCTGTCTAGCGCCGTGCGGGCTGGCGGCCGTAAATGGCCTTGTTCCGTTCTGGCGCCCGCAGGTCAGGCCGCAACAGGTACTTCGCCTCACTCCCAGGCCGGCAGCCGCCCCGGCACCAGCGTGAACCGCCGCCCGAACGCACGGCCAGCGTCATCGTGGGTGACCAACACAAAAGTCGTGCCGAAATCGCGCGCTTTGCGCCGGATGCCACGCTGTGTGTGCCCGCCGAGGGCTTCGGCATTGCACCTCAGCAAACCTACAATGGCCGGCAGTTCAAACACATCGCGGGAGAGCGTATGAGTATGAGATTGGCAAGCATTGGTAGGTGCGCGGCGAAGCTTTTGGCTCTGCTTGTTCTGACTGGGACCGGTATCGGCGAAGCGTCGGCACAACCCATCCTGAGTGCTCAGGAAATTACGCGGGGCGTTGTGAAGGTAGCCACAGCCTATGCCGACGCCATTTCATGCGGGCACCCAAAGATCAGTGCAAAAAACATTGCGGCCCTGGTCCCCTACAAAGCGGATGCACGCGATGATGCCCGATACCTTGTCGTTTGGTCGGGAGATATCGGATGCGAGGGCGGTACGGGCTCCGTCAATCCGGCCATTTCCACGGTGAACATTGGCGCAGGAAACAGGTTTTTTGTCGACCCCCTCCGATCATCGCCTTCCATCAAGCATGAGATTCCGGTCCGATATGTTGAACGCCTCGTGGGAACCACAGCAGACTCCCTGACTGTCGAGGGCAAGGCGTATGGACCGAATGATGGGAATTGCTGTCCCTCAACCGATGTCAGGGCTACCGTGAAAGTGGATGCCAAGGGCAACTGGAAAATCATTGACCGAAAGATTATTTCACCGAAAAAATGAGCGCTTTGGGAGAGGCGAGTGATCGCGACGCGCTAGCGGCCGAGACCATACTGCCCGCCCTAGAATTGTTTTACCGCGGCCCTTGCGGGATGCATTACGTCAGGCACTCAAATTCATGTCCGTTCGTCTCCGTCAACTAATTGGCCGCTTTGCGCAGCCGAGGCAGCAAAAGCAATCGATGATCTCGATCGAGATTCGTCGGATTGCTGAGGCAATCGGAGATCCGCCAGAGTTCTCACGCCGAGCACACGAAACGGCGAAAGTGGTCGGAGCAGGCGCGATTGAACTTCTCGCTGCGGAGTTTCACACTGAATCCAGCCCTCCCGAGGAAATTGCGAACAAGTTTCCGGGCCTGGGCCAATGGATTGCCGCGCGGCAGTTCTCGATATTCGAGGTCTTGTTCTGCCTCGGGCCGGCATCGCTACCTGTACTTCGAAGGGTTGCTTTTGGTGAATATGATTGGACACAAGGTAACGCAATCGAAATACTTTGCCGCTTTGCCGCACACGGCATTGAACGCGAACAAATCCTGGCAGGATTAAAGAACGCCATGCCCGGTTTCCGCCATGAGGCGTTGCTCTACGCGGCCGGCCCACTACTTAGCCACGCCAAGACCGACGCAAATATTCAAGTGGTCATCGACGAACTGCTTATCGTGCCAGAGTTCAAGGATGCCTGCGATGAGGTATCCAATACGCGCGCCTGATCTTTTCTTCAAGCGAACCCGCCTACAGCGGCCCGTTTCAGTCAGCCACTAAATTGGAAGGCCAGATGAAGGGAATGTGCCGGCATAAGTCGGCGGCTACGCCTCATTTACGAAGCGCGCAAAAAGGAACGCGTAGCACTTCTTGAATGTGATACGAAAGGGAGCGTCTATTAAAAACGGTCACCCTAACCTGTCGTGTCGATCAACGCGGACGGCCAACGGTATCCGGTCGCTGCGCGGCCACGTTGAGCGGGCCTCGGTCACTTTAACCCCACCTGTTTTTATCCAACATCTCGGCTCAGCCGATCAACCCCACTCCGACAACCGCCCCGACACCAACCTAAACCGTCGCCTGCACCGTGACGCCAGCGTTTCATCATGCGTGACCAGCACAAAGGCGGTGCCGAAATCGCGTGCGAGTTGCAGCATGAGTTCAAACACGCCGTCTGCCGTGCTGCGATCCAGGTTACCGGTTGGCTCATCGGCCAGTACGCACGCGGGCTGCGTAACGAGTGCACGCGCAATCGCGACGCGCTGGCGTTCACCGCCCGAGAGTTCTGCAGGGCGGTGGTGGATACGATCTTGCAGGCCCACAGCCGCCAGCATCTTGGTGGCGATGCGTGCACATTCGGCCGGGGACTCGCGGCGTATCCACAGCGGCATCGCGACGTTGTCCAGTGCACTGAATTCGGGCAGCAAGTGGTGGAACTGGTAGACGAAGCCCAGGTGCTTGTTACGCAGGTCGCCTTGCTGTTGGGGTGACAGGGCTGACAGCGTTTTGCCTTTGAGTTCGACCTGTCCGCTGGTGGGCGCGTCCAGCCCACCCATCAAATGCAGCAAGGTGCTTTTGCCGGAACCTGAGGCGCCGACGATGGCGAGGGTTTCACCGGCGTGCACCTGCAGGTCAACGCCGTGCAGTACGGTCAAATCGATGAGGCCTTCGTGGAAGCGTTTGGTGAGGCCCTTGGCCTTGAGCACTACTTCGCCGTTTGCGTTGGCGCTTTGCAGCGTTGCGGTCATATCGTTTTTCAGTTCACTCATAGCGCAGGGCCTCCGCGGGGTTGACGCGGCTGGCGCGCCAGCTGGGGTAGATGGTGGCCAGGAAAGACAGCACCAAAGAGATGACAACGATGGGCATGATGTCGGCGTATTGCGGTTCACTGGGCATGCGGCTGATGAGGTAAATGTCTTTGGGCAGGAAGCTGGCGTTGAGCGCGCGTTCAATGGCCGGCACGATGACGTCGATGTTGAAGGCGATGCCCAGGCCCAGAATCAGGCCCGAGAGCGTGCCGATCACGCCGACCAGCGCGCCCTGCACCATGAAGATTTTCATGATGCTTTTGGGGCTGGAGCCCAGCGTGCGCAAGATGGCGATGTCGGCGCGCTTGTCGGTCACCGTCATCACCAGCGTGCTGACAAGGTTGAAGGCCGCGACCGCGACGATGAGCGTGAGGATGATGAACATCATGCGTTTTTCAAGTTGCACGGCGGCAAACCAGGTTTTGTTCTGGCGCGTCCAGTCGCGAATCAGCAAGTCACCGCTCAGGCTTCGTGACAGCTCAAATGCCACTTCGCGCGCCTGATGCAGATCTTTCAGCTTGATGCGGATGCCGGTGGGGCCTTCGAGGCGGAAGATCCGCGCCGCGTCGTCCTGGTGCATCATGACCAGGGCCGAGTCGTATTCAAAATGGCCGGAGTCAAAAGTGCCGACCACTGTCATTTGTTTGAGGCGCGGCACCACGCCCGCCGGGGTGACCTGGCCGCTGGGCGCGATCAGGGTGACGCTGTCGCCCTCACGCACGCCCATGGCGCGAGCCAGCTCGCCGCCCAGCACCACGCCGAATTCGCCGGGGATCAGCTTGGCCAGCGTGGGGCCGGATGTCACGGCAAGGTCGGTGACCTGGCCTTCCAGCGCCGGGTCAATGCCGCGCACGACGGTGCCCTTCATGTCTTCGCCGCGCGCCAGCAAAGCCTGCGCGGCGATGAAGGTGGCGGCGCCGGTGACTTGCGGGTTGGCCTTGATTTCAGCCAGCGTTTTTTGCGGGTTTAGCAGGGCAGCGCCGTTGGGGGCGAACACCTCGATGTGCGAGATGACGCCCAGCATGCGGTCACGCACTTCCTTCTGGAAGCCGTTCATCACGCTGAGCACGATGATGAGCGCGGCCACGCCGAGTGCAATGCCCAGCATGGACACGCCTGAGATAAAAGAAATAAAGCCGTTGCGCCGGGTGGCACGGCCGGCGCGGGTGTAACGCCAGCCCACTATCAGCTCATAAGGAATTTGCATACTCAACCTGGTAGTCGTTGCGGGCCACGGGTGGCCAACTCGAACGGATTCTTATAGGGTGCGATTTGAGCGCCCAAATTTGAAGGCCAATTGTGGCATCCCGGACAATAGCCCCATGTCAGCCAATTCCCCCACTCCTTTCACAGGGCCGCAGCTGCTGCTTCCCTTTGCGGCCTGCAGTGCGGAAGCCTGGCTGCCGACCATGAAGGCACTGCCGGTGCAAGGCACGCGCAACCTGAGCCAATTGCTCAAGTGCATGAAGTCAGTACACACTGATACGGCAGATGCACACACGCTGTCGCCGCCGCACGAGCGCGCTTTGGGCCAGGCACTGGGCCTTGCCACTGCGGATACGCCTGACGGGCTGATTCCGTGGGCGGCGCAGGATGCGGCGCAGCACCTGCAAGCCGGCACCGGCAAGGCCTGGGCCTGGGTAACGCCCTGCCACTGGGCCATGGGCCGCGAGCATGCCACGCTGACGGACCCGGCTGCATTGGGACTGACTGAAGCCGAATCCCGCGCGCTGCTGGCGGCCATGCAACCTTACTTTGATGGCGACGGCATCACGATGCACTACGTGCCGGCGCTGGGGCCGTCGCGCTGGCTGGCTGAGGGCGAGGTGTTTCGGAACCTGCCCACCGCATCGCTCGACCGGGTCATGGGCCGCAATGTAGACCCCTGGCTGCCCAGCGCGCACAGTCCGCACAGTCCGCGCGGCGCGGAACGCAGCGCCGGGCCGCCCCAAGCAAGTTCAGCCCCCTCGGGGGGCAGCGCACTACACGAAGTGAGAAGCGTGGGGGCCATATCCCGCAAGATGAAGCTGCTGCAAAACGAAATGCAGATGCTGCTCTACACGCATGCGCTGAACGATGAACGCGCCGAGCGCCGCCAATTGCCGGTCAACTCTTTCTGGCTGAGCGGCAGCGGCGCCCTGCCCGCCGGGTATGCACCCACCAGCCAAACGCCGACCGTGCCGCGCAGCCTGGCGCAAGCCGTTTTTGCTGATGACTGGCAGGCCTATGCCCAGGCCTGGGCCGCACTGGATGCCGGCGAGATGGCGCAGCTGCTGGCCCGCCAGCGCGCGGGCGAGGCCGTGCGGCTGACGCTGTGCGGCGAGCGCGGCTGGCAGACGTTTGAGACACAAAAAACCGGTTTTTTGGCCAAAATTTCAAGCCTTTTGATGCCGCAGCCCTTATGGTACGGGCGCGAGCAGCTATAAAAAAGATAGTAAACACACATGAAAATACAGGTACGCGATGTGCCCCCGCGCAGCGTCTGGGCGTTGCAGCAAGCCGGCATTCACCCACTGCTGGCGCAGCTGTATGCCGCGCGCGGCGTGAACGCGGCCGACGAGCTGGACGACGGCCTGGCCCGGCTGCTACCGCCCGCTTCGCTGCACGGCGCCGCTGAGGCGGCGCGCCTGCTGGCCGACGCGATGGCGGCCGGCAAAAAGATTTGCGTGGTGGCCGACTACGACTGTGACGGCGCCACCGCCTGCGCTGTGGCGCTGCGTGGCCTCAAGCTGCTGGGTGCACAGCATGTCAGCTACCTGGTACCCGACCGCGTCACCGATGGCTATGGCCTCACACCGCCCATTGCCGAGCGCGTGAAAGCTGCGGGCGCTGACGTGCTGGTGACGGTGGATAACGGCATCGCCAGCATCGAAGGTGTGGCGCGCGCCCGCCAGCTGGGCATGCAGGTGCTGGTGACAGACCACCACCTGCCCGCACTGAAAGACGGCCAGGTGGTGCTGCCCGAGGCCGACGTGATCGTCAACCCGAACCAGCCTGGCTGCACGTTTGAAAGCAAATCGATTGCCGGTGTGGGCGTGATGTTTTATGTGCTGCTGGCGCTGCGTGCCGAGTTGCGTGCGCGTGGTGTGTTTGACGCCGCCACACAACCGAAGCTCGACGCACTGCTGCCGCTGGTGGCCCTCGGCACCGTAGCCGACGTGGTGAAGCTGGACGCCAACAACCGCCGGCTGGTGGCGCAGGGCCTCAAGCGCATACGCACGGGCCATTTGCCCGCGGGCCTGGCCAGCTTGTTCAAGGCAGCGGGCCGGCAGGCGCCGGTAGCCACCACGTTTGACTTTGCCTTTGCGCTGGGCCCGCGCATCAATGCGGCAGGGCGGCTCAGCGACATGACACTGGGCATTGAATGCCTGCTGACCGACGACCCGGCGCGCGGCGACGAGCTGGCGCAAATGCTGGACGGCATCAACCGCGAACGCCGCGACATTGAGGCCGGCATGCGCGAGCAGGCGCAACTGGCGGCCGACGCAATGATTGACGAAGATGAGGAGCCGCCGCCGGCGATTGCCATCTTCGACCCGGAGTTCCACGAAGGCGTGGTCGGCATCGTGGCCTCACGCGTCAAAGACAAGCTGCACCGCCCGACGTTCGTGTTTGCCGCCAGCCAGGCCGACGGCAAAGAGCACGAGCTCAAAGGCTCGGGCCGCTCGATTCCCGGCTTTCATTTGCGCGATGCGCTGGACCTTGTGGCCAAGCGCCACCCCGGCGTGCTGCTGCGCTTTGGCGGCCACGCCATGGCAGCCGGCTGCACCATTGCCGAAGAGCACTTTGAAGTGTTTGAAAGTGCGCTGCAGCAGGTGGCGCACGAATGGCTGGATGCCGCCACGCTGACGCGCCGCATGGACACCGACGGCCCGCTGCCGGCCGAATACCGCCGCACCGACGTGGTCGACACGCTGCACAAGGAAGTCTGGGGCCAGGGGTTTGCAGCCCCCACCTTCAGCGAAGTGGTGGAAGTGGTGTCGCAGCGGCTGGTGGGTGAAAAACACCTGGCGCTCAAGCTCAAACACCAGGGCCAGCCGGTCGATGGCATCTGGTTTGGGCACACCGAATCGCTGCCCGCACGGGTCAAGCTGGCCTTCCGGCTGGATGCGGATGAGTGGCAGGGCGTGAAACGGGTGCGGTTTCTGGTGGAAGCCGCTGAGCTCTGACGCCCACCGCCCCCAAGCCCTGGGTTTTTAACCAATAAGGACGTGCGCAAGCAGCTCCTGAATTGATAGCAAATAGGACGCTTCACGGGTTTCATTTGTTACCCAAAAAGGCATACGTCTTTATTCCAATTGAGAGTAATTCTCATTTAAGATGGGTTTTGCCCTTTATCGGCTGGTGCTTCGGTTGCCTCTTGGTTACGTAATGCCGGCTGGCTGATGGGGCACCTTCATCTATGGAGCCCCGACATGCAAGGACCCTGTACCTCTCTGCCCGGCCTTGACCGTGAGCACCGCGCCCTGCTGGCCCAGTACGGCGAGATCCAGAAACGCTGCAGCACGGTGATTGCCACGCAAGCTGCGGAAATCTCGCGCCTGCAATCCCAGGTGGTACGCCTGCGTGCGGCGGCGATGGTGCGGGAGACGGCGCTGGCGTGGGAGCGTGAAGACCGCCAAGCCGTGGAAGATGCCATCCCCGGCCTGCCCAAACGGCTGACGCTTGCGCGCCGGGTGGAGTGGTTGATGGGCCGTGTCCATGATTTGCAGGGCCTGGTGCGGGAGCGCCTGGGCCGGCAAAAGAACGCGGTGGCCCCGCAGGCCACAGCAACGCTGGCCGCGGCTTTATCAGCGTCAGAAGCCACAGCCGCCCTGCATGAAAAATCGGTGCTGTGCGTGGGCGAGCAAGGCGCTGGCACCACCGCAGCCCGGCGCGTTGTTGAAATGGCCGGCGGACATTTTTTGCACCATGCGGGTGACGACCTGCAGGACGCAGCCGCACTGGAGGCCAGCCTGGTCGCCGCCGACCTGGTGATCTGCCAGACCGGCTGCGTGAGCCACGACGCCTACTGGCGCGTGCAGGACCATTGCCGGCGCACCGGCAAGCAGTGTGTGCTGGTGGGCCAGCCGCAGGCCATGCAGTTCGTGCGCAGCAGGCAGGCGCGCGGCCTGTCAATCACGCCAGAAGCCGAAGATTGCAAGCCAAAAACGGCTCGATCCCTTTAAGGACGGGCGCGAGCAGCTATTGATTTAATAGCGACCTCAGCAGGTTCTGCCGATATCACTGCAGCGCAAATTCACCGCCACGCTCAATCGCACGCTGGTAAGCAGGCCGGGCATGGATGCGTACCAGGAAATCCATCAGCTTGGGCCGGCTCTCATTGAGCCCACCGCGCGCGGCGGCGGCTTCGAGCGGAAAGCTCATCTGGATGTCTGCGCCGCTGAAGCTCTCACCGGCAAACCAGTCGCTTTGGCCCAGCGACATTTCCAGGTAATCCAGGTGCTGCCGCAGTTGCGGCTCGATAAAGGTCTTCTTGACCTTGCCGGCGATGGCGCGGGCAATCGGCTTGACAAAAAGCGGCATGGGCGAGTTCTCTACCTTGTCGAAGACCAGCTTGAGGAGCAGCGGCGGCATGGCCGAGCCTTCGGCGTAATGCAGCCAGTAGGTGTAGCGCAGGTGCGCCGGCGTGCCGGCCTCGGGCGCCAGGCGGCCGGCGCCGTAGCGCGCCACCAGGTATTCAATGATGGCGCCCGACTCGGCGAGCGTGAACTCACCGTCGGTGATCACCGGCGATTTTCCCAGCGGATGCACCGCGCGCAGTGAAGGCGGCGCCAGCATGGTTTTGGGGTCGCGCTGGTAGCGCTGGATTTCATAGGGCAGGCCCATCTCTTCCATCAGCCAGAGGATGCGTTGCGAGCGGGAATTGTTGAGGTGGTGCAAGGTGATCAAGGGCGGCTCCATAAGACACAGCGCTGATGGTAGGCCATGGACTGCCGGCTTCAAGCTCCGGCGGCGACAGGAAGAAAACCTGAAAAGAGGACACGGGGCACACCCAAACCTGACAAGCCAGAAGTTTCAGGAACTTCTGGTTACAGCATGCACCAGCATGGCAGGCAGGCACGACTTCCTCGGCACCAGAACCATGCATTTTGTACACAATCTTGAGATAAATCGCATACAAAGCTGGCACAAGCCTTGCACAGAAGGTTGGCATGAACGCTCTTGCCAGCCCGCCCCCTGCCGCCATTGAAGCCATTGCGCTGACCAAACGGTACGCGCAGCAAGACAAGCCAGCGGTTGACGGCATCAACCTGCGCATTGCCAGCGGCAGCTACTGCTGCCTGCTCGGGCCTTCGGGCTGCGGCAAAAGCACGACGCTGCGCATGATGGCGGGCCACGAGTCCGTCACCAGTGGCGACATCCTGCTGGAAAACCGCAACATCACCGACCTGCCGGCCGCCGGCCGCGGCACGGCCATGATGTTCCAGAGCTTTGCGCTGTTTCCGCATCTTTCAGCACTCGACAACGTGGCCTTCAGTTTGAAGATGAAAGGCGTGGACAAGACCGCGCGCCGCCAGCAGGCCAAAGACTTGCTGGAGCGGGTCGCGATGGGCCACCTGGCGGAACGCAAGCCGGCCGAGCTTTCGGGCGGGCAGCAGCAGCGCGTGGCGCTGGCGCGCGCGCTGATCACGCAGCCGCGCGTACTGTTGCTCGATGAGCCGCTGTCGGCGCTGGACCCTTTCCTGCGCATCCAGATGCGCGCCGAGCTGCGGCGCTGGCAAAAAGAGCTGGGGCTGACTTTCATCCACGTCACGCACTCGCAGGAAGAGGCCATGGCACTGGCCGACACCATGGTGGTGATGAACCACGGGCTGATCGAGCAGGTCGGCTCGCCGCATGAAATCTACAACCGCCCTGCGAGTGAATTTGTGGCGCGTTTTATGGGCGGGCACAACGTGCTGGACACCCCCGCCGGCAAGATCGGCGTGCGCACCGACCACATGCAGATCACCCCGGCCGGCCAGGCCGCGCCCGATGCAGCACACAACCGGCGCGCCGTGGTGACCGACGTCGAATACCAGGGGCCCTATGTATTGCTGGGCCTGCAAAACCCGGGCGTATCGCCCACAGCCCACAGCACCGCCGAGTTGTCGGTGATGGTGCCCGAGGCGACGTTTGCGGCGAGACCCTATGCGCCGGGTGACAGCGTGCAACTGTCATGGGCGCCCGAGGCGGCGCACACGCTGCAGGCCGCCGTTCCTGCCTGACGTCCAGATTACCGAGTTTTTCACCTCTCCCTTCGCAAGAAGATTTCCACCCCAGCCACCAGGAGTTTTCACCATGTCCGACGCTCTTCCTGATCAAAAAGACACCGCCACCGACACCACCGTGGGCGGCGTGCCGCGCCGCGCTTTGCTCAAGGGCACGGCCGGCATTCTGGCCACAGGCCTGTTCCCGGCCGTGCACGCGCAGGAAAAAATCGTGCTGCGCTACCTGGGCACCGCGGTCAACCAGGACAAGGCGATTGCCGAGAAGTTCAAGGCCGACACCGGCATCACGATTCAGTACGTGGCCGTGACCACTGACGACGTGACCAAGCGCGCCGTGACCGCGCCCAACAGCTTTGACCTGATCGACACCGAGTACTTTTCGCTGAAGAAAATCGTGCCCACCGGCAACTTGAAGGGCATTGACACCAAGCGCATCAAGAACGCCGACAAGATCACCTCGCTCTTTACCACCGGCACCGTGGCCGGCAAGGCCGTGGGCGACCAGGGCACCGCGCCCAAGAAGGTGATTTACCTCGAAGGCGAAAAAAGCAAGGTCTTCGCCAAGAGCCCGACGCAGTTCATGTCGCTCATTCCTACGGTGTACAACGCCGACACGCTGGGCATTCGCCCCGATTTGATCAAGCGCCCCATCAGCTCGTGGGCCGAGCTGCTGAACCCCGAGTTCAAGGGCAAGGCGGCCATCCTGAACATTCCGTCGATCGGCATCATGGACGCCGCCATGGTGGTGGAAGCCAAGGGCATCTACAAGTACCCGGACAAGGGCAACATGACCAAGAAGGAGATCGACCTGACGATCGCCACCTTGATCGAAGCCAAGAAAGCCGGCCAGTTCCGCGCGTTGTGGAAAGACTTCAATGAGTCGGTCAACCTGATGGCCTCGGGCGAAGTGGTGATCCAGTCGATGTGGAGCCCCGCCGTAACGGCCGTGCGCACCAAGGGCATCGCCTGCAATTTCCAGCCGCTGAAAGAAGGCTACCGCGCCTGGGCAGCGGGCTTCGGCCTGCCCGCCACGCTGTCGGGCAAGAAGCTGGACGGTGCCTATGAGTTCATCAACTGGTTCCTCGACGGCTGGGCCGGCGCGTATCTGAACCGCCAGGGTTATTACAGCGCCGTGCTGGAAACCGCCAAGGCCAAGATGGAAGCGTATGAGTGGGCTTACTGGATGGAAGGCAAGCCCGCCTCGCAGGACATCAAGAGCCCGAATGGCGATGTACTGGCCAAAACCGGCGCGGTGCGCGACGGCGGCAGTTATGAAGCGCGCATGGGCGGCATCGCTTGCTGGAATGCGGTGATGGATGAGAACAATTACATGGTCCAGAAATGGAATGAGTTCGTAGCTGCCTAAAAATCGGCACACCCCTGTTGACGCTCACTTCGTGTAGCGTCCTCTCCCCTTGCAGGGGACGACACTTGCGGCCCGGCAAAGCCGGTTCCGCGGTGTCCTGGAACAGGCTTCGCTTCGCTTGCCCTTGGTAGCTCATTTTTTTACTTTTGGATATTTATGAGTGCTCCTGCAGTTGCTGCGCATTCCGCTCCGGCCAAGGTGCCGGGGCGCAGCCTTGCGGCCTGGTGGCAGGCTACGCCGTTGACGGCGGTGTTTGTGGTGTTCTTTCTGGTTCCGTTGGCGCTGGTGTTGATGGTCAGCTTTTGGGATTTCAATGAATATGAGTTGCTGCCCGGTTTTACGCTGAAGAACTACTTCGCCATCTTTGAAGGTTGCGGCAATACGTCTGAGCTGTGCGTCACCTTCAAGACTTATTTGTCGACGTTCAAATTCAGTTTCCTGGTCTGGCTGATCACGCTGGTGACTGGTTTCACGGTGTCGTACTTTCTGGCTTTTTATGTGCGCTCGCAAAGCGTGCAGACGCTGCTGTTTGTGCTGTGCACGATCCCGTTCTGGACGTCCAACGTGATCCGCATGATCTCGTGGGTGCCACTCTTGGGCCGCAATGGCCTGGTGAACCAGAGCCTGACGGGCCTGGGCATCGTGAACCAGCCTGTCGAGTGGTTGCTGTTTTCGGATTTTTCGGTGGTGCTGGCGTTTGTGCACCTCTACACCATGTTCATGATCGTGCCGATTTTCAATTCGATGATGCGCATAGACCGCAGCCTGATCGAAGCGGCGAATGACAGCGGCGCCTCGGCCTGGCAAACGCTGTGGAACGTCATCGTGCCGCTGTCGCGCACGGGCATCATCATCGGCTCGATTTTTGTCATCACCATCGTGATGGGTGACTTCGTGACCATCGGCGTCATGGGCGGCCAGCAGATCGCTTCCATCGGCAAGATCATCCAGGTGCAGACGTCTTACCTGCAGTTTCCGCTGGCGGCGGCCAATGCGGTGATCCTTCTGGCCATCGTGCTGATGATCATCTGGGCTTTAACGCGGCTAGTCGACATTCGAAAAGAGCTATGACCCCCACGCTTGTCACTTCGTGTACTGCGCTGCCCCCCGAGGGGGCTGGCCTTGCTTGGGGCGGCCCGGCGCTGCGGCCCCTTCTGGGAAGGTTCTAAGCTATGTCCGAAAAACGCCCCGCCGGCTTCTGGTTTCTCGCCGCATTCTTTGCGCTGTTTGTACTGTTTCTCTATGGCCCGATGTTTGTCATCGTGGTGCTGAGTTTTCAGGGGCCTGAAGGCGGGCTGACGTTTCCGCTGCGCGGTGTGTCGCTGCACTGGTTTTACAAGCTGGCCGAAGGGCTGGGCGTGGTCGACATCGGCGCGGCGCTCAAACGCTCATTGGGCCTGGGCCTGGCCGTGATGGCTTTCACGGTGGTGCTCTCGGTGCTGGCCGGCCTGGCTTTTCGCAAGAAACTCGCGGGCGGCAACACGCTGTTTTTTGTGGTGGTGGCCAGCCTGATCATGCCGTCGATCATCGTGTCGCTGGGCATTGGCCTGGAGTTTCGCCTGCTCGACACCGGCGTCAAGAAAGCGCTGGAGGCTTTCGGCATGACCGATGCGCTGGAAGGTTACGGCACCTCGCTGGGGCTCTTCACGTCGGCGCTGGGCGCGCACCTGACCTGGACGCTGCCCTTTGGCCTCTTGATCATGTTTGCGATTTTCAACCGCTTCAACCCGGCTTATGAAGAAGCGGCGCGCGACCTGGGCGCCACGCCGTGGCAGGGCTTCCGGCATGTGGTGCTGCCGCTGATTGCGCCGTCGGTGGTGGGCATCGGCATGTTTGGCTTTACCCTGAGCTGGGACGAAATCGCCCGCACCTCGCAGGCCATCGGCGACGTGAACACCCTGCCGCTGGAACTGCAGGGGCTGACCACCACCGTCACCACGCCGTCCATTTATGCTCTGGGTACCGTCACCACTGTGGTGTCGTTGCTGGTCATGGCGCTGGCACTGGGCCTGGCCTGGTGGCTGGGCCGCCGGCAAAAGAAAGGCACCCGATGAGCGAGGCACCGCCCGTAACCCAGGTAACCCCCCTGACCGACAGCGAGATGTATGAGCGCGTGATCTCGGCCATCCTGGACCACCGCCTGCCGCCGGGCACCAAACTGGTCGAAGACAAGCTGGCCGGCGCCTTCGGCGTGTCGCGCACGCGCATACGGCCGGTGCTGGTGCGACTGGCCAATGAGCAGGTCGTCACGCTCATTCCCAACCGCGGCGCCACCGTGGCCCAGCCCACCGAGCAGGAGGCGCGCGAAGTCTTTGAGGTGCGCCGGCTGATTGAACCCACGCTGGTGGAGCTGTTCATTGCCAAGGCGAGCGAGGCCGACATGCAACAGCTCAAACGCTGCATCGACGACGAGGAAGCCGCGCGCCTGGCCGGCGACATGCACCGCGCGATCCGCCTGTCGGGCGACTTTCACCTGCAGATCGCCGAACGCGCGGGCCACCAGACGCTGGGCCGCATCCTGCGCGAGCTCACCTCGCGCACGTCGCTGATTTTGATGACCTACAGCACATCCCACAAGGACAGCCGCGACGAAGCCGCCGCCTGCGGCTGCCGCGAGCACCGCAAGCTGCTTGACGCGATTCGCCTGCGCGACGTCCAGGAAGCAGCGCGCCACATGCGCGAACACCTGACGCGGCTGGAGTCGCAGCTGCAGTTCACGCCGCCGGCGGATGATGCGCCTGACCTGTCCACGCTGTTTAGTTGATGGCCCCCACGCTTTTCACTTCGAGCCTGCGGCGCGCTGCCCCTTTCCTCTCGTATTGGGGCCGCCCGCTTGCGGCCCGGCAAAGCCGGTTCAGCGGGGACTACCAGCAGGGGCCGCGGGACTGGCTTCGCCAGACCGCAGGCGCCGCCCCCTTGAGGGGGGAACAAGCTACACGAAGTGAGCTTGGACAGGGGTGTACCTATTTCACCGCCCCCTTGAGGGGGGAACAGGCTACACGCAGTGAGCCTGGACAGGGGTGAATTCTTAACCATGCGTAAGCTATTGGTCATTAATCCAAACACGTCGACTTCGGTCAGCGCCTTGCTGCAAACCCACGTGCAAGCCGCCGCCGGGCTGCACGTGCAGGTGCGTACCGTCACCGCGCGCTTCGGCGCGCCCTATATCTCGGATGAAGCCAGTTACGCGGTCGCCTCGCACGCCACGCTGGACGCCTGGGCTGCTGCGCTGGCCGGCACAGGTGAAACGGGTGGCGCACCAGAAACACCTGATGCGGTGCTGATCGGCTGCTTTGGCGACCCCGGCCTGCTGGCGTTGCGCGAAAGCAGCCCGGTGCCGGTCACCGGCCTGGCCGAAGCAGCGTTTATCGAGGCGGCGCGCCACGGACGCTTTGCCATCGTCACCGGGGGCGAACGCTGGGGCCCGATGCTTCAGCGGCTGGCCCAGGCGCTGGGCCATGCGCCTTCGCTGGCCGGCATCCACACCGTCGCGCCGACCGGGGCACAGCTTGCGGCGGACCCCGCCGCCGCGCGCACCCTGCTCGCCCAGGCCTGCCGCGACGCGGTGCGCCAGCTGGGCGCGCAGGCCGTCATTCTGGGGGGTGCAGGCCTGGCAGGCATGGCCGCGGCCCTGCAACCCGGGGTGAGCGTGCCGTTGATCGACAGCGTGCTGGCCGGCGCCCACTGGGCCCTGCGCAGCCATGCGCCGCCACCGCAGCGCAGCCAGCCGGGCTTCGACGTGCCATGGGAGAAACTCTCGCCGGAGCTCACTGCTTTGGGGCTTTAAGGCTGTAGCCCAATAAAAACGGGCGCAAGCAGCTATGAATTTAATAGCGTTTTCAGCCTGGGCTGATTCACGCCACTAATCTTGAAACGATTGGTTGCTATGAAATATATAGCTGCTTGCGCCCGTTTTTATTGGGCTAGCGGCCTGAAACATCTCAAAACCGCCTTCAGTGCAAAGGCATCGCGCGCACGCGCAAAGCGAGCCTCCTGGGGCCAGGGAGATTGCGCCCGGCCTGCACCATTACCCCGCAAAGCCTAAAATGGCTCAGTGACTCCCAAAAACATCCTGAATGCCGACCTGCACTGCCACTCTGTGGTGTCAGACGGCACGCTGACACCGGAGGCACTGGCCGAGCGGGCCAAGGCCAACGGGGTCGAACTCTGGGCCCTGACAGACCACGACGAAATAGGCGGCCAGCACCGCGCCGCCGCCGCTGCCAAAGCGCAGGGCATGCACTACCTCACCGGCACCGAGGTGTCCGTTACCTTCGCGGGGCAAACAGTCCACATCGTCGGACTGGGTTTCGACGCCAACGACCCTGCGATGCAACAAGGCCTGCGCAATACCCGCGGTGGCCGTGAACAGCGCGCCATGGAGATGTCGGACTCGCTGGCCAAGGTCGGCATCATGGGCGCTTACGAAGGCGCGCTGAAGTTTGTCGGCAACCCCGAGCTCATTTCACGCACGCACTTTGCCCGTTTCCTGGTGGAATCCGGCGTGTGCCGCGAAACGCCTGAGGTCTTTCGCAAATACCTGACCGAAGGCAAGCCCGGCTATGTGCCGCACCGCTGGGCCAACCTGCGCGACGCCGTCACCTGGATCACCGAAGCCAAGGGCATTGCCGTGATTGCGCACCCGGGCCGCTACAAGTTCACCCCCAACGAGGAATACGCCTTGTTCACCGAGTTCAAGTCCCATGGCGGGCGTGGCGTGGAGGTTGTCACTGGCAGCCACACGCCGCAGGAATACCTCAGGTACGCCGAAACGGCCAAAGAGTTCGGCCTGGCCGCCTCGCGCGGCAGCGACTTCCACAGCCCCGACGAAAGCCACACCGACCTGGGCACCCTGCCCTTTCTGCCGGGCGAACTGACACCGGTGTGGGAGCTGCTGGCGGACCGCATCCAGTGATGGCCGGCCCCGCGAACAACACCTCGCACGTTCCGACCGGCATTGCGCTTTTGGTAGCCGCAGTGGCCTGCTTCGCGATTCTGGACACCACCACCAAATTCATTTCCGCCGGTGTGCCGCTGTTGATGGCCCTGTGGTTTCGCTACGCCTTCCAGGCCGTTGCTACCACCGTGGCTGTACTACCGTCGCGCGGCTGGTCTGTGCTGCGCACTGCACACCCGAAATTCCAGTGCCTGCGCGGTGTACTGTTGCTGTGCAGCAGCATGCTGGCGTTTTTCAGCCTGAAGCACATGCCGGTCGGCGAGTTCACGGCCATCGTCATGATCACGCCGCTGGTCATCACGCTGCTGGCATCCCTCACCCTGGGAGAGCGGGTGTCGTGGTTGCGCTGGGCGCTGGTCATTGGCGGGTTTGCCGGCACGCTGATCATCATCCGGCCCGACGGCGACGACTTCACCTGGGCCATGCTGCTGCCGCTGGGGCTTGTGATTACCAACGCCTGGTTCCAGATCCTGACCAGCCGCCTGGCGCGCACCGAAGACCCCTTCACCATGCACTTTTATACCGGCTGGGTCGGCACGCTGGTGGCTTCGCTGGCCCTGCCCTTTGTCTGGACCTGGCTGGACGCCTGGACGCTGTGGGCCGGCCTTTGCCTGATGGGCTTCCTGGGAACGGTGGGCCATTTCATGATGATCCTGGCGTACGGCCGCGCGCCGGCGTCGACCCTCACGCCCTTTCTGTATGCGCAGATCGGCTTTGCCATGATTGGCGGCTGGCTGGCGTTTTCGCATGTGCCTGAT
Organism: Polaromonas sp. P1_F4; assembly: GCF_056405675.1. Lineage (NCBI taxonomy): Bacteria > Pseudomonadati > Pseudomonadota > Betaproteobacteria > Burkholderiales > Comamonadaceae > Polaromonas > Polaromonas sp. P1_F4. Next base: position 132,114 of record NZ_JBFUBP010000002.1, read on the forward strand.
CTTTGGTCCATGGTGGGCATGGCCATGATCGCCGTTTGCGGGGCAACCGGCGCGTGGCTCGCCGTGCGCGACAGCCGGGTCGCCATTGAGCCGGTTGAGTCTTGAATTCGGCATACCCGGACAACATCCAAGCCACCTGAGTCACCATGTCCCAGTTTTTTGAAGTTCACCCCGAGAACCCGCACACGCGCCTGCTCAAGCAGGCCGTGGCGCTGCTGGAGCGCGGCGGCATTGCGGCCGTGCCGACCGACTCCAGCTATGCCCTGGTATGCCACCTCGACGACAAGGCCGCGGCCGACAGCCTGCGCCGTATCCGCGGCGTTGACGACAAGCATCACCTCACCCTGCTCTGCCGCGACCTGAGCGAGCTGGCCAACTACGCGCGGGTCGACAACAAGCAGTTCCGGCTGCTCAAGGCCGCCACGCCCGGCCCCTACACCTTCATCCTCGAAGCCAGCAAGGAAGTGCCGCGCCGCGTGAGCCATCCGTCGCGCAAGACCATAGGCCTGCGCGTGCCCGAACACAAGGTGCTGCAGGCGCTGCTGGAGCTGCATGGCGCGCCGCTGCTGGCCACCACGCTGATTCCGCGGGGCGGCACCGAGCCGCTGAATGATGCGCACGAGATCCGCGAGCTGCTGGAGCATGAACTGGCCGCCGTGATCGACGCAGGCGCCTGCCACCAGGAGCCGACCACCGTGATCGACCTGACGGCCATGGGCGACGGCGGCGAGCCTGTCGTGGTGCGGCAGGGCCGGGGTGACGTGGCCAGATTAGGCCTATAACGTGCCGAATGGAACGCGGTCAACACACACTCCCCTTCAAGCATGAGCCGCGGGACTGGCTTTGCCAGACCGCAGGCGGGCGGCCCCCTCGGGGGGCAGGGAGCTACACGAAGTGAGCGACCGTGGGGGCGATAATCAGGCATGGACTTTTCCGATCTGATTCAAACAGTCGCGATTTACGCGCTGCCCGTGTTGTTCGCCATCACCGTGCACGAAGCCGCGCACGGCTATGTCGCCCGCTACTTCGGCGACAACACCGCCTGGATGTTGGGCCGCGTCACGCTCAACCCCGTCAAACACATCGACCCGGTCGGCACCATCCTGATGCCACTGCTGCTGTATATCGCCACATCGGGCACTTTCCTGTTCGGCTATGCCAAGCCGGTGCCTGTGCAATTCGGAAATTTGCGCAACCCCAAGCGCGACATGATCTGGGTGGCGCTGGCCGGGCCCGGCGTGAACCTGCTGCAGGCATTGCTTTGGGGCGTCCTGTTTTACTTCCTTGCAGGCGCCGACATCACAGAGCCGTTTTTCATCAAGATGTGCCAGGCAGGCATCCTGGTCAACGTTGTGATGTTCGTCTTCAACCTGTTTCCGCTCCCTCCGCTGGACGGCGGCCGCGTGCTGGTCGGCCTTCTGCCCTACAAGCAGGCCATGCTGGTGTCGCGCATCGAACCCTGGGGCTTTTTTATCGTGATGGGGCTGGTGATTTCGGGCGTCATCAGCAACCTCTGGATGCGCCCCTTGATGGACGTAACCTTTACCGTGATCCAAACCGTTTTGACGCCGTTGGCGATGCTGGTGAAATGATGACAAATAAACAAGCCGGCGCCGGCGCTTCCACTACCCGTTTCCTCACCGGTATCACCACCACCGGCACGCCCCACCTGGGTAACTATGTCGGCTCGATCCGGCCGTCGGTCCAGGCCAGCTTTCGCGATGATGTCCGCAGCTTTTATTTCCTGGCCGACTATCACGCGCTGATCAAATGCGACGAGCCCGCGCGCATCCAGCAATCCACACTCGAGATCGCGGCCAGCTGGCTGGCCGCCGGGCTGGACCCGGAGCGCGTGACGTTCTATCGCCAGTCCGACATCCCCGAAATCCCCGAACTCACCTGGCTGCTAACCTGCGTGACGGGCAAGGGCGTGCTCAACCGTGCCCATGCCTACAAGGCCTCTGTCGACAAGAACGAGGCGGCCGGCAACGACCCTGATGCCGACGTCACTGCCGGCCTCTTCATGTACCCGGTGCTGATGGGCGCGGACATTTTGATGTTCAAGACGCACAAGGTGCCGGTGGGGCGCGACCAGATCCAGCACATCGAAATGGCGCGCGACATGGCCCAGCGCTACAACCACCTTTACGGCGAGCACCTGGTGCTGCCCGAAGCGGTGGTGGAGGAATCGGTCGCGCTACTCCCCGGGCTGGACGGACGAAAGATGAGCAAGAGCTACGACAACACGATTCCGCTGTTCACCCCACGCGAACAGATGCGAAAGCTGATCGCCGGCATCCTCACCGATTCACGCGCACCGGGCGAGCCCAAGGAAGTCGAGGGCTCGGCGCTGTTCCAGATTTACCAGGCCTTTGCGAGCGCCGACGAAACGCAGGCTCTGCGCAAGGCCTATGCCGAAGGCATTGCCTGGGGCGATGCCAAACAGCTGCTGTTCGAGCGCATTGACCGTGAAGTCGCACCCATGCGTGAGCGATACCACGACCTCATCAGCGACCCGGCAAAGATCGAGGCGACCTTGCAAGCGGGTGCGCAGAAGGCGCGCGCGGAGGCCACGCCTTTCATGGGCGAGTTGCGTCGCGCCGTTGGCTTGCGCAACCTCGCGACAAAACCGGCAGGCGCGTCGAAAGGGAAGTCAGTCAAAAGTGTTGCTCCGGCCTTCAAACAATACCGCGAGAAGGACGGCCAGTTCTATTTCAAGCTGCAGGATGCTGATGCCAAGGTGCTTCTGCAGAGCCAGGGCTTTGAATCTCCCCGTGATGCCGCGCTGCTGATTTCCACCCTGCAGAACGAAGGGGCCGGCGCGCTTGCTGCACTGCAAGATAAGCTTCAAATCCTGCCCGGTATCGAGGCGGCCGAGGTGGAAACGGCGCTACGTTTCTTTGCACCTGTAACCCCCTGAGTTGCGGGATTAAGCAATTTGGGCCAGGGGCTTTAGCCGTACGCGGCGGCTCTCAACAGAATCACATTGGTACGAAAGACTTATTCATTGTTGTTTTGGGGTATTACCACCCTGAAAAAATACCGCAATTTCAAGTTTATTAGTGCCCCAAAGTTGACATTCACCAGTTATGCTCGATAGCTGACAGGAACGATACTTCAGACGTGAACTAATGAGTATTTTTGTAATAGATGACCATCCGCTGATGCGCGAAGCGGTTGTCATGTTGATTCGCCGCCTTAGCAGCAAGGCCACTGTGACCGAGCTGGACCGGCTCGCCGCGGTAATGCCTGCCGTGCAGCAACACGGTGTCCCCGAACTCATCTGCCTCGACTTGAGGTTGCCTGACACCAATGGTGTTTCGGGCGTGCGTGAGCTCAAACACCAATTCCCCAACGTGCCCTTGGTAGTGCTGTCGGCCGCGCCGGCCCAGGACTACGAGGACTTGTCCATCGAGGCAGGTGCCGATGCCTACATCCAGAAGTCTGCGGGGGCCACCGAGATATCGAACGTCCTGCGCGTCTTCCTGAGCGAAGAACTCGACCCGGAGCCATCCACCCCGACGGAAAAACTGTCAAAGCGGCAAAAGCAGTTGCTGGTCATGCTCGACAAGGGCATGAGCAACCGCGACATCGCCGAAGAGCTGCAGATCAGCGAGCACACGGTGAAAGTGCATTTGTGGCGGCTGTTCCGGCGCCTGAATGTCAAGAGCCGCTCGCAGGCCAGCCACCTGGCGCGCACCCAGGGCTTGCTCTAACAACGTCGGGCAACACCGGGCCGGGTCACTGGCCCGGCGTGCGCAACTCTACCCAGAAGACACTGCCACGCCCGCTCCTGGAAGCAAGCCTCACAGGATGCCCCAGCGCCTCGCTCAGGCGCGAAACGATGGCCAGGCCCAACCCAAAACCTTCTTCGGTACCCTGCAGGGGAATCCGGTAGAACTCCTGAAAGATCGCCTTCTGGTGTTCTTTCGCGATGCCCACACCGGTGTCCCATATCTCGATGCATGGGACTCCGCGCCGCCGGCGCACAGCCAGCAGCACACCGCCTCGATGCGTGTTGCGCAGCGCGTTCGACAACAGGTTGCCGACCAGCCGCTGAAGCAGTACAGGGTCGGACCTTACCTGTCCCACCGCAGGGCGGATCCTGAGGCGCAGGTTGCGCTCCCGCGCGAAGGGTGCGTATTGCGCCTCCAGATCCTGCACCAGCCCCGCCAGGTCTACGGTCTGCAGGTTAACCCGCAGTGGGCTGGACTCCAGCCCCGCCAGATCGAAGAGGGAGTTGAACAGGTCGTTGACCGCCTTGGTGGACCGGACGATCTTGGGTGCTATCTGCGCCACGAATTCTGGCTCGGCGGCCAGCCAGCCGGCGTACAGGTCCAGGGCATGCACCGGCTGGCGCAGGTCATGCGCGGCGCTGGCGATAAAGCGGTTCTTGATCTCGATGGCCTCAAGGGCAGCACGGCTTTTTTCAGTCAACGATTTGATCAGTTCGGAGTTGTCGTACTGCAGTTCGAGATTGGCACGCTGCACCTGGTGAAAGCGCTGGCCGGACACGCGAATGACCACCCAGTAAATCACGATCAGCACCACCATGCCCCAGGTATTGAATGTGGAAGAAATTCCTCTTTCCAGCATCAGCTGGTAGAAAAATACCGTCAGGGTGGAAATGCCCAGGCCGTTCACATAGCCTTTGAAGCAGGGGAGCCAGGAGGAAAAGGTGCCCACCGCAAACCCGGCCATTCCGACCAGGACGATCATGCCGAGGAACTGGTCATAGACGGGCGCTTTGAGGAAGTACACAAACATCGATGCACCCCAGACCATGGCACTCATGGGCCACGTCCACGTGTAGCGCGCCATGAATGCGCGCAACGCAGGGCCGCTGACGCCCACCAGGGAACGTTGGTAGATGCCGATGACACGGTACCGCACCAGGGTCACCAGCGTCGCCGCCGTTGCCCAGATGCCCAGACTGAGCAGGTCTACATGGCGGTAAAGAATCGCCACCATGGACACGATCAGGACCAGCGCGGAATGCAGGGCCGGGCGGGCATACCGCATGAAGATATGGATCAGCCGCATTTCCACCCAATCCTCGCGCGAGATATCTGGCGCGCCCTGGATAGGCCGGATCGCTGTGGGGTGGTCCATGGAATGCGAGTTTACGTCGCATCCGGGGGCGCAATGCCATCAGCGGCGCACGCCTGTTGCGTTGCGGTCTAGGGACTTACGCTCAGTTAAAAGTCACGCCGGCCCAACGCACGCGGCCAAGCACGGCAAAATCCCGGTCCGTACTTTCGTAGCCCTGGATGTCAAACGGTTCATACGCCGGGTTGTAGCTGCTGACGCGCAATATCTTGCCGGGCAGGCGCTGCAGTTTTTTGACCAGCAAGGCGCCGTCAAGCCGTACCATGTGCATGCCCTCGATCAGGGCATCGCGATCCCGCAAGTCAGTCAGCACTGCGTCCCTGGAATGCAGCCACGGCTCCATGGAGGCGCCCGCCACCGTGGACATGACAATGTCGTTATGGTCAATGCCCAGGTCATACCGGATGAACTGCACATCAAAGGGACGCATCGCCACGACCGACCCAAGGTCGTTGAATACGTCCCGGCCCGGCGAAGCGCGGAGGTCAAACAGGGGCGCATAGACAAACGTGCCGGTCTCGACCGCGCGCACGTCGCGCGCCACTGCCGCAGCAGCCCGGGTTTCGTCTGGAGCTTCCCGGCCCAGTAGCTGCCCGGGCGTCAACCGGTATTCCCTGGCGAGTACTTCCAGCTCGAACGCATCCGGCAGGCTGTCGCCACGCTCTATGTTCCAGATGGTGTTGCGGTGAACCCCGACCGTAGCCGCAACCTCATTGATTTCCCTTGTGCCCCGGGCCATGCGGCAGCGCTGGCCAAACTGGCGCATGAAAACCGACCTGGCTTCGGTTCGCACTGACCTGGCACTCGCCTTGTCGACGGCTGCTGCGGCCTCATGCAGGTACCACGCAACAGGCTCTTCTGCCTTGACCGGCGTTACTGCGGTAAAGGAATAGTGCTGGAGCTTGCCAGATGAGCCAGAACCGCCCTCCCCCGATGCTGCTTCTTTTGTGTTCATGAACACTATTTTGTTCCCCCAAGCACAAAATGAGCAAACATAACACTCATTTAATTGGTAAAAAATACAATAAAAGTAGCACAAATTGAAACAAGCAGAAAAAAATGTTTGACTTGGCTTGTTTTGTACTCAAAATATTAGATATGAGCACAATTAAATCGACACCCGCACAGGAAGATATGCACCCCGCCGATGTCATTGCTGCCCTCCGCAAACGCGGTACCAGTCTTCGAAAAATTGCCATGGAAAACGGTTACAGCCACATACAACGCGTGCTGACCAGCCCCTGGCTGGCAGCCGAGCAGCTCGTGGCTCGCGCCCTCGACAAAAGACCCGAGGATCTCTGGCCGTCGCGCTACCTCAATCCCGCCAGCCGGGCGCTGGCCTTTCAGCAAACGCGCAAGATCACGGTCACCATGCCGCACCAGCGCAATCAGGCTCAGCGCAAACTGGCACATGAGCTGACCGCCAACAACGCCCTCACGGATGGGCCTCCGTGCTCCCAACCGTAAAACGTCATCAGAGCGCCTGAGCGAGATCGCGATCAATCATGGGCGACCTTATCACCCACGATGTACGCGCCCTGTGGCTGCGGTTGCGCGCCACCGGCGGTTGGTGGACGCTGGCCTCGCTTCTCCCTCACTGGAAACCCACGTACGAACCCAACGATGTCCAGCAAGCCATGGACATGCTGGAAGCGGGCGGCTTTGTGGAAAGCCGCCACCAGACCAGCCGGCTGAGCTACAGCGTCACCCCCGATTGCCAAACTCTGCCCGGCCTTGAGCCGGACCAGGAACCCGCCACCCAGACGGTGACTAAATGGTCCGATTGGCCCATCCGCCGATGGGTTGACTGGCAGGCAGCCAGAAATGAATTCATCGAAAGACGATTGGCCGGCGCCGCGCTACGGCGGCCACCTCATCCACACCGACACGACATCCAGTCAACCCGATCACAAAGGAATCACATGCTGCTATCCAGCACCGGAATCAAGTTACGCGTTCATCTACGTACCCACGACGGTGAAAACGTCTTTGTAGAACTGGAAAACGAAGACATCGAGAAAGCGGCAATGGCCAAAGCCAGCGTGACCGAAGCCGAAGTTCATCCCATCAGGATGATGTGCGTTGAATTTGTGCAGGCGATGACCAGCCCATTAAACAGCGGCGACCGCCTGAAAGCGTAACCGTAGCCTGGAAGGCCTTCCATCCTTCGCCGGTACTGTCCTGAGGGGGCCACCGACGCCGTTGCGGCAGCCGCCGCCCCTGCCAGGCGCAGCGGCAGTGACAGTCACCAGCACCGCGCATCCGTGCCGTCAGCGTGAGCAGCAGCAAACCCAAAAAACCACAGCAGCATGAGCGCATGGAACGGTTTCATGGCGCCAGCCTTGTCACATATCGTGACATGTGCCTCTGCAAACATCTCCTCTAATTGAAGGATGTGATATTCATCGAAATATAGGAAAGTGCACAGGTAAAGCGTGGTCGGTGCAATATGGCGTGATTTTTTGCACCAATTACTTACTACAGGTCCGCACTGCTGCGCTTCAGTGGGCCTCCATGAAATGTCCCATTTGAAGAGGGTACGTCATGTCACAAAAATTTCCTGACGCAGACAGCACGACCAACCGCATCAGCCTGACTAATCCGCGCGTCGTGGAGGCGTGGTGCTCCGAGTTGAAATGCACAGAGTATGAATTGCGCGTGGCGGTCTATGCGGTAGGCAGCGAACCCGATGAGATCCGCAGTTATTTTCATCGCAGCAGAGACACCTGCCAGCAATGATTACGAGCTGAGGCATAGCCGTCAGTGTCGGAAGCCTTTCCGGGTTTCCTTTCCACCACTACCTTGCAGTCCATCACGAACTCTTGCGCGGCGTGATCGTTGCGGAAATAGACTTTGGCGCCAAAATTTTCGCCAAACTGGGTGGTGTCGGTAGCCGCTGGGCTGCGCCACAGGTGATTCTCAGTCCCTGCTGCACTCCTGCACCTTGGTCACCGGCGCCGGCCCTCCGTCCCTGAAGGTGATGACTAGCTTGCAAGACTTCGGGCCGTCGGCAAACAACTTCACAAGATATTTTTCACCGGCTTTCGGAATGACGGCTTGCGCGGCAACTTCGCAGCGTGAGCCTGGGTAATACACAGACGTTGCCATCGCCCCGACACCGGTAGGCATCGTCTGCGGGCGGATATGCCATCCGCCAAAAATCACAAACTGCTGATCGGGCGGCGCCGAGACCTTCCAGATCGTCTTGCTGTCTTCGCTGCGCAGATAGGAGTCTGGCTGCTGAAGGTAGGGCACCGTGTCGTAGTCAGTGCAGCGGTTGCTGTCAGGGTTGCGGTACTTCGCGATGAAGCCGGTGTTGACGCCGAACTCCGACTGAAATTCAAACTCCGGATCGGTCGGCGACGCGGCTACATATTTATAGCTTGGTTTGGGGTAGGTGGTACAGGCGGAGAGCAGCGCAACCCCTGCAAAAACCACCAAAATTCTGAGGTTGGCGTTAGTTTCCTTTTTCATTCTGGTGTTGCCTACTTGGTTTAATCGTCGCTATTAAAGCGTCATTCTTGGCGCGCGCACGTCGAGCACCAATGGCTCGAACATGTACTCACTGTTGAATTGCGCTGCAGCCTGACCCAGTCTTTCCATAAACTCTTGACCCGCTTCTCCGCTCACGATGGTGATATGACTCTTAGGTTCCCACTGCTCTTCCTTTAGACCGGTCGATAGAGCATAAATGGCTCAGCTTTGAATGGAAATTTAGCTCCACCCTGATCACATTTCGGCGAAATTCAACACGACTGCGCTCAGGTAGTTGTGGTCGATCTCCTGCTTGCTGGCGCTCAGGTTGCCGCTGACCGTCGTGCCGTAGCAGAACGGCGGAATGCACAGGCTCAGGCCGAAGCCGAAAACACCCGACGCACTGGTTCGGGTGTTTTGCTGTCTTGCTAAATACAACGACTGAAGGCCAAGCGTAAAGCGTCCCCGACAACAGCTTCGGAACTATTTGCCGGGATGATTACATTCTCAATGCCATCGTCTTTTTCGCGCCCCCATCCTTCCAGCTTCTCGTGACGCATTGGACATATCTCCATCGTGCCGTCAGCTACGTTCACCGTGATGTTGCAACACGCCATTTTCTTAAAGAGTGCGTTCTTGGACTTATAGCCATGCTTGGTTATGAGCGCTTGAACCCAAGCCTCATAAGACTGCTGGTTTTTTCTATAGTCGAAGAAATCGTCCAGCTCTGCCAAAGTCAAGAATCGGCTGTGCAACAACGCATCCAGTAGAGCCGAACCCAATGAGTTTGCATCTGCATTCGGATCAAGTGTGTGTTGCTTACCGTTTTCATCGCGACTACTCCCTCGATACCCCGAATATGTTTCGATGAGATAGAAATCGCCGTTGAATAAGGCCGAAGCCCATTTTTTTTCTGTAACGTCGTTCATGCTAGTTCACTGCAGTTATGACAACCTTAACACCCATATTTTTTCCATACTGAATTGCTTTTTCTATCTGTTGCCACTGCGCCGGTGTAGTGCCAGCTGGTACGGCAACTTGCAATTGCCGTGCGGAGATGCTTGCAGCATCAACCACCGTATTTCCCAGCTGTGCTTTTTCAAATTGAAAGACAACATCAATATTACCTTTGAGAGACGTATAGAGTTGCGTAGGATCTGTGAGCCTGGCTGCAGTCATCGTATCCAGCGTCTTAGCGCTAGTTGCAACGCCAGTGGCTCGGTTAAAAAAGTCAAACGTTTCAAAGTTGGGTGGAAGCCTGGAACTCGACGGCATCTGTGCCGCAAGATAATCTTCCCATGGCATACCCTGACCCTGGATACCTTTTCCCCAAACAACTTTTATTGCGGAATTATCTGCTGCGGTAGTCCAAGTAGGCAGTGGGCTGGCGGGAAGGTCAATAATTTTTCCGGCATCGGTGAGCGCCCTCACCTCTCCAGTTGATATATCCACTATAGCTCTCGTTTTGGGTGGCATTCCTGTCACTTCGAACGGTTGATAACCTTCCGGCGTCGATCGGGCCATGTTGCCGTTGGTGCGCGGTATTCCGCTTACATGCTCCATTGATGCAAGAAAAATCGTCGCATCTCGATAGGCGGAATATGCCTGTGTATTCTGGCTCTGAATGAACTGATAGCACTTTGAATCACCAGAGGAGCAGAAATCTGCAGGATTGGCACCCAAGGCACCTGCCGCACCAGCAATGAACTTCCCTAAGTTGGTTGCATCACCGCTAGCGGCCCATTCGGCGATTGCGTTTTTTGCGTCAGATTGCTGCGATGCGCTGACTCCACTCCAGTAAGAGTAAACCCCTTCCACGTTGCAGCCGCTCGTCGCTTTGCAACGCGCAAGTTGTTCCGCGAACCCACGAAGCTGGCTTTGCCGAGCATCAACAGGGTTATGTTTCAAATAGTTATTCACTGTCCCTGAATAGGCAATGCCTATCCCGGCTCCCGCGCCAGTTGCGCCCCCTGTGACCGCACCCAAGGCTGCACCAGCCAACGTCGATCCCGCAGTGATCAGCGCATTGAACTCCGCACTGCCTTTGGGATAGCCTTGATCTACAAGATATTTTTCGAGCTCTGGCAACAGTTGCTCGTTCAGAGCGCCGACAACCGCCCCGCTCAGCGCGCTGGTTCCCGCCACCTTGGCCTGAATCACCCCAGCCATTCCATGCAGCACGGTCTTTTGCCAGCTGCCTTCCAGCCATTCGTTCTTATGCGCCAGATCGCCAATCGCGTTCGTGATCACCGCACCGATGTATTGCGCAGCCTGGGCGTTCTCTTTGGCCTTTTGCTGCTGGACCTGCAGTTCCTGCGCTTGCTGCAGGGTCAGGGTGTTCTTCAACGCGCCGTTGGCCGTTGACGCGTCTCGGCTTGTCAGGGTGGCGACGTTTTCTTCACTTTGCTTGTCTGCACCTGTGATGGTCACCTGTGCCGGGCTGATCACGCTTTGTGTTACGCCGCTCTGGCTGCCGCTTTCGGGCAGGCCGGTGTTACCCATGGCGTTGGCGAGCAGGTTGTTGGTGAGGTTGCTTGCCAGATTGGTGGCCATGCTGGCACCGCTGCTGAAGCTCAGGCTGGCGCTTTCGCTGCTGGCGCTGGTGTCCTGCCGGTTCTGCAGGTCGCTGTAGGTCAGCGCCGAGGTGCTCAAGGTGTTCTTGCTTTTGTCGGCTTCGCTGGTGATGGCTGCGCCTTTGAGGTCGGTGGCGCCAGCCACCTTGATGTCGAAGCCGCCGGTGCCGGCGGCAATGCCACTCTGGCCGACTGCGCTCAGGTAGTTGTGGTCGACTTGCTCCTTGCTGGCGCTCAGGTTTCCGCTGACCGTCGTGCCATAACAGAACGGCGGAATGCACAGGCTCAGGCCGAAGCCTCCGGTGGTCTGCTTGCTTTCGTAGCGGCTGCTGTCTTGCAGTGTCTCGATGTTGAGCTTGCCGCCGACGTCCATCTCCACAGTCTTGCCGGCAAGCTGTGCGCCGATCAGGTTGGTGTCGCTGCCGCTCTTGACGCTGAGGTTGTTGGTCGCCGTGATCTGAGTGTTGTCATAGGTGGTTTCGCTGCCGTCAGCGCGGCCCTTGGCGTTGTTGGCGCCAATCTGGAAGCTGATGCCGGTTTGTTCACCAAACCCGAATGTCACGCCAATGCCGGCCGAGCTGGAGTTGTTCCTGCTCTGGATCTCTGCGGTGTTCTGCGCAGCGGTCAGGTTGACATTTTTCGCAGCTTCAAGCGCAATGTTTTGCGCCTGCAACTTGGCGCCGACCATATTGATATCGCTCTCGGTGGCCTTGATATCTATGTTCTGGGCCTGAAGGTTCGTACCGCGCTGTTCGGTACTGCTCTGGCGGCTGTCCTGGCTGCTGCTGCTGGTGCCCAGGGTTACGCTGACTCCGAAGGCGCTGTTCGCGGGGTCGCTGGCACCGCCGGGCTGGATCTTGTCGGCACTCGCTTTGGCGTTGGCGTTGATCGCTCCAGCGTTCTGGGCCGATGAGTCCGATGCGAGCTTGTACGCGTCGTAGCCGGCCTTGAGCGCGGCCGCGCCTTGTAGCCGGCTGTTGTCGCCCTGCCGGGCCTGCTGCGCCAGGTCGGCAATTTGCGTGATCTTGCTGCCGATCACGCCTGTGAGCTGGCTGCCTATGGTCAGGCTTTTGCTTTCGGCGTGGAACTTGCTGCTACTGGTGTTAGCAGCCGCCTGCAGGTCGATCTTATTGGCGCTCAGCTTGATTGTGTCGCCGGCCAGCAGGTCGGCGCCTTGCGTCGTGAGATTGCCTTGGCCGGTGTTCTTGTATTGGGCGTCGGTGCCGGCTGTCAGCGTGAGGTTGCCGGTATTGGCGCTCAGCAGGCTGGTCGCAGAGGTCGTGCTGCTGCCGCTTCCGTCCTGCACAGCGCTGGTCTTGCCGAACATCGTGAACCGCGGGCCAAGGCCTGGCGCGATGCCGATGCTCGTTGAGCTGCTGTGCGAATCGTTCTGTGTGTTCTCAATGTTGGTGGCGGCCAGCACGTTGATGTTGCGGCCGGCGGTGACCGCGACATCGCGATCAGCCAAGACAGCACTGGCATTGATGCTGGCGTCACGGCCGGCTACTACGGTGACATTGCTGCCGCTGACGGTACTGCCGGACTGGCTGACGATTTGCTGGTTCTGGTTCTGGTCTTGCGCGCTCTTGCCGTAGCTGATGCCGCCCATCAGGCTTCCCGAGAAGCCGCTCTTCTTTTCTTCACGGAAGCTGTTGCGGGTGGCGGTGCTGGTTGCCGCTTCAATTGTTACGTCGTTGACGGCCGCCAGTGTGGTCTGCCCATTACCGACCACCGAGCTGCCGCGCACCGTGAGGTTATTGCCAGCGCTGATGCTGACGGCGTTGCCGCTCAGACTGCTGCCAATTGCCACGTTGGAACTGCCGGTGTCGTGCCCCGTCTGGCTCTTGCTGCTGAGAAAGCCGCTGCTCTTGGTCTGGTTGAAAAGGTCGTACTCGCCCTTCTCCCTCGCCTCAATGATGTTGACGTTGTTGGCGGCCACCACGTTGAGCTGGCCGGTGACGGCGTTAACGCTGGAGCCCTGCACGGTGATGTTGCCCTTGCTGCCATCCGGTGCGGTCTGCAGGGCTGCCAGGGTGACGTTGCCGCCGGCCAGCAGATTGCTGCCGACTACGCGCTCTTGGGCGGTGTGGTCGTTGCGCACATAGCCTTTGGCGCGTATGTTTTCGTCAAGCTGGGTGGTGTCGGTGGCGGCCAGGATGTTGAGATTGCCATTGGCGATGACACTGAGGTTCTGGCCCACGCCGATTTGGGCTGCCCTGAGGGTAATGTCTGCACCGGATGACAACGCCAGGTTGCCGCCGGTTTGCAAAGTGCTGCCCAGGTTGGTGGTGCCCTGTGTGCGTCGCACGCCCACGCCGCTCACGTCTTGCGTGCTCTGCTGGGTCTGGATGGTGTCGACCACCAGGTTGGCGCCGGCGCTGAGGCTGGCGTTGCCCTGCGCGGACACCAGCGCGCCGGCGAGCTTGATGTCGCGCCCGGCGCTGATGAGCAAATCACCTCGTGAGACCACGCTGCCTTGCGGCCCGACTTCGGTGTTGCTGCCGTTGAGGTTGCCGGCGATGGTCTGGCGGTTGATACTGAACTGGCGTGTTACCGCATCAATCTGGATGTCGCGGGCGGCATCAAGCTGCACGCTGTTGCCGCTGATCATGCCGGAGCGGTTGATGATGTCGGTGTCTGACACGATGGTCGTGCTGCCATGGCTCGCGTCGATCAGGCCCAGCTCGTTGGTGACCTTGTTGGCGGCCAGCAGGATGCTGTCTTGCGCTTGCAGGGCGCCGCGGTTGGTCAAATCACCCTTGGCGATGATGCTTACGCTCTTGCCGGAGATAAGCGCGCCGGTCGGGTGCAGGTCTGCCGTGTGGGTCTGGCTCAGGTAGACCACGGGCACCCAGGCCTGGGTTTTGCTGCCGTCTGAGAGGGTCACGGTCTGCTCGACCAGCCAGACGATGTCGCTGGTGAGCTGGGAGATTTGCGCGGCCGTCAGCGCGATGCCGGGGCGCAGGTTCCACTGCTGGGCTACCGTCACGCCGCTGGCCATCAGGGCCTGGTACTGCGCTTCTTCGCTGGTGTAGCCGTCCAGAAAGCGGCGGCCTGTGAGCTGGCCGACCTGGTCGCGGATCAGCTTCTGCTCATAAAACCCGTCGCCCAGCCGCTTCTGGATGAGCGCTGGGTCGGTGTTCAGCGCCGAGAGCATGTAGTCGCTCGACAGCCACTGCCGGTAGCTGGTAAAGCGCGGGTCGCTTTCGATCAGGTAGCGCTGGCCGGGGTTGGTGAGCGGGGGGATGACCAGCGCACCCAGCGCCGGCAAGCTGAAGGCAGCGCCGGCCGGGCCGGGGGAGGCAGGGCCGCTGACGCCGGACTGCCCGGGCAGCGCATTGGTATTGGTGACGGTGGTGGCATTGATGGAGAAAGTGGAGCCCGGGCCCGCGCTCATGGTGCCGCCCACGCGGCTTAGCACCGCGGTGCTGGCCTGCGGCGCCAGGCTTTGCGAGGTGGAGGTGCCGTAGCTGCGGTTCCAGCGGAAGATGGAGTATTCGTCGACCACCGTATTACGGTTCAGCACGGCGCCGATATTGGTCACGCTGGCGGTCTGGTAGCTGCCCAGCGGGTCGGCGTTGCCGATGGTGACGTTTTGCCCGGCGGCGATGTTGCCGTATTCATTGCGCAGGTTGCCGACGTTTTTCAGGATGAGGTTTTTGCTGGCAAGAATTTTTGGCTCTGCCTGCAGCGCGCCCTGCAATTGCTCGTCGGTCACGGTGGTGGTGATGTAGCGTTCGGTCTCTACCGCATGGCCCCCAATCCACACTCCCGGCTTTTCAGCCAGCGGGTCGATGTGGATGGCCGGGTTGTACCAGCTCAGGTCGGCATAACCGCCCGCGCAATAGCCGGCAAAGCTGTCGACGTAGTTGCCGTACTCGCACATCCAGTAGCCACTACGTTTGAGCAGGGTCTTGCTGGTGCTGCTGCTGGTGCTGGTGATCTGCGGTGCTGCGCGGGTGTTGTTCAGCGTTTCAGCCGCAATCTGCATGTCGCCGTCGGCTTGCAGGAGCGAGGTGTTGTTGTTGACCAGCGTGGTTCGGTTGAGCAGGGTGCCGTCGGCATCGCGGGTGCTGTTGGCGGCGATGTTCAGGGCGTCCAGACTGTAGACGGTGGCGCCGCCGGTGTTGTTGAGGGCGTCACGCACGTAGAGATTGACCTCGGCCGTGCCGGCCACCAGCGCGGCTGCGCCCTGGTTGTTGAGTGTGCCGGCGTTGACGGTGACGGTGTTGCCGGCAATGCCGGCGCTGTTATTGACAGTTTGCGCGGTGACGTCGAGCGTGTCGGCTTCGATGCGGCCGCTGCCCTGGTTGTTAAGCGTTGCGGCTTGCACATTGGCCTGCTGGCCGGCCAGCTTGCCCTGGTTGGTGAGCGTGCCGGTGCTGGACACATTGAGCTGGCCGGTGGCCACGATGCGCCCGTCGTTGCTCAGGCTCTGGCTGGCCGATGCATCAAGGCTGCCCCCCTCCAGGCGGCCGGTGGCGAGGTTGTTGATGACAGCGGCTTGCAGGCTGGTTTGCTGCCCGGCGATGGTGCCGCTGTTGGTGAGGGTGTCGGCCAGCGTAATGCCGGTGCGCCCGCCGGCGCTGATCTGCCCATCGTTGTTCAGCGACCTGGCAGCGATGCTGGTGTCGCCGCTACTGGTCACGCGTGCGGTGGCGGTGTTTGTCAGCAGGCCGTCTGCGCTGATGGCAATGTTGCCGGCAGTGGCCGCCAGCGTGCCGGCATTGCGCACACCCAGTCCGGCTTCAGTGCCGACGAGCGTGATCTTGCCGGCATACATGCCGCCCAGTTGCGAGGTGTCTATGCCGAAGGCGGGCGCTGCGCCCACCGCGGCGCCGGGCGCGGCCGTGGCCACGCTCTGGTCGGCATTGACCTGGTTGGCGCCTGCGGTCAGTTTGAGCTCTTTGGCCCAAATGCCGGCATTGACCTGAATGGCCCGGGCCATCAGGCCGGTGAAGTCAGTCTGGCTGCTGTCCAGGCCTGCGCCGCTGATGGTGATCAGGCCCTTCTGGACGACAAAGCCTTCAAGGTTGCCCCCGTTGATGACCGGCGTGCCGGTGGTGAGCGTGGCGCGGCTGGCGTTGATGAAACCGCCACCATCCACGTTGACCCCGGCAGGATTGGCAATGATCACTTCAGCGCGCTGGCCGGCCACCTCGATAAAGCCGCGCAGCTGCGTCGGGTTGGATGAATTGATTTCGTTGAGGATGATGCGCGCGCTTCCGCCCGCCAGAGACGGGTTGCCCTGGATGAAACCGCCCAGTTGCGTCTGCACATTGCTGCGCGAGTTGTTGAGGATCGCGCCCTGCGACTGGATGTCGAACTGCGTGAAGGTGTTGCGCGACACGCCAGCGGCGCTGGGCGTCTGGATGTTGACTTGCGGCAGGCCGTTGGCGGTGTTCAGTATCGTGGCTTGCTGGCTTCTGGGGGCGTTGGGGTCGACCACGATTTGCGCCTGCGCTGCGGGAAGCCATTGCAAAGTGGCGCCTACGGTGAGCAGCGCCGCAAAACTCAGGAGCTTGAGCCTGGCAAAGGCGGGGGCGAGCACCGCCGCATCCGTTGCGCCCGCGGGGCCGTTCGTCGCGCCGTTGGCCTTGCCGGCGCTGGCCGCTGTTTCCTGCACGACCATGCGTTGGCCACGTGCTGCGTTGAAGATGATGCGGTGCAGGTGCTTGTTCATAAAAAGTGCTCGATCTCTAAGTTCGGTGACTAGAAGCTGTAATTCAGGCTGACGCCTGCTGTGGTGTTGGCAGTCTGGAAGCCGGTGGGCTTTTGAACGGGCTGACCGACAAAGACGTCGTATTGCAGGCTTTTGATGTTGCCTCGCAGGCCGATCACCATGCCCATCAGACTTTTGCCAATGAGGAATTCGCTCGAAGGCCCTTCGACACGGCCATAGTCCAGGCCCACATAGGCTTCCTGTCCACTACCGCCCAGTGCGACAGCCAGTTCATTGCGCCACAGCCAGCCGCGCTCAGAGGAGAGGGACGATTCACCGTCAAAGCCGCGCACGGTGTAGCGCCCGCCAATGGCGAAACGGTCTTGCGGTGTTAGCGGGGTGTGGTTGGTCTGGCTGCGGAGGACTCCGGTATAACGAAAGCTCTGCCCTGCCGCTTTAAAGGGTGCACTGACGTTGGCGTCCAGCGTGGTCAATTGCATACGCGAAGTGCCTTCACCAAAGGCCTCTTCTGGTGCAGGCAGGGAGCCGAAAGCGCCGGTACCGCGCTTGTAAGCCAGGTTCAGGTCCAGCGTGGCGCTACCGATAAATTCGCGGTGATTGGCGCTGAGCTCATAGCCGCCGACAATCCGGCGCTGCACCTCAATTTCGGTATCGTCAATGAAATTGCTGGATGTACGCTGGAAGGCACGAGCCGCCAAAGTGGTTTTTCGCGCAGCATCGCGGTAGACCAGGCGGGACAGCTTTACTTCCATATTGCTACTGGTGCCGCTGTAGACGTAGGTTTGGTTGATACCGGCGACAGCCTGCCGGTAATTACTATTGCTGGCCGTAACACCCAGCAGCCAATAGCCGAAAGGCACGGAGTAGTGCATCGTGTCACCGCGCGTGCCACGCTCACCGGCCATGCCACCGCCCAGGTCGCGGTTGAGCGAGACATAGAACAGGTCATTGAGCGTCAACCAGTTGTCATATGACAAAGTGACACCGCCCTGATATTTTCCGGTGGCTTTGGAGCCACTGTCGTCGGCTGACAGCGACACGCGGAACGGGAACGCCTGCCGGTAGCTGATGACCAGGTCGCTCTGGCCGGGCTGCGCATCCGGGCCGGTCGCCGGTTCGATCTGGATGTCGGCCTCTGCCGTGGGCACGCGCTTGAAGTTTTCCAGGGCTTGCTCGATGTCGCGCAGGTTGAGCAGGTCGCCAGGTTTGGCAGGGACGGCATTGAAGGCATTGCCGCGGCGGTCGCTTTGGGCAGAAAAGTGTATGGCACGTATGCGCCCAGGCAACACGGTCAATGTAAGGGTGCCGCTTTTGAGGTCTTGCGGCTCGGCCAGGATGCGCGTTGTGACATAGCCGCGTGCAATGACCGCATCCTGCACCCGCTTGAGGACGAGGTTGATACTCTCCGCACCCAGGCAACGATTGAGTGGCGAATCGCTACGATCAGGACCGGACGCGGCATCCAGGGCCCAGATCCACTCGCCCGCATGGGTTTGGTCGCTACCGGCCGCCTTGAGATTGAGTTCGCGCACCGTAAAGCACGGAGATTCCTCCGTGAGTAGCTTGGTGGGCTCAGCCGCTGGTGCCGAAGGCAATCGCACATCCGGCGCGCGCTCCTGCTGCTCACGCAAGAGGCGGTCCCGTTCTTCAGCACGGCGCTGCTCCTGCTCGGCACTGGTAGATGGGGCCGGTTGGGCCATGGCATGCCCGGCCAGGGCGGCAATAGCCAGGCCGACACACAGGCGCAATGCGCCGGTTTTTTGTTTTACTGATGTTTTGGTGCACGCTGGCACCCGCCCGAGTGATACACCCAAGTCATCGTGTGGCTTGGCCAATCACGCTCTCCCTGATTTCGCTGTTGTTATCGCCAAGCCGTGTGCTTGGTGCTGCTCGCTATTTTAAATTTCGCCGGGAGGGAATGTAAGCACTGTTACTTCGGATCAGTCGCAAGTGTTGGTTTTTGCGCCAAGACTGGGGCAATCATTAGATCTCTATCCATATGTGAGAAGACAAGCAGTTGTCTCGCCCCAAGCATCAGGATGCTCACTCCTTGAAGACTGGGATCGAGCCGCTGGCGTTTCGCCGGTCGCCGGCGGCGAGCAGGAGCCGTCGCAATCGCTCGATGTTGGCCTCCCCCTTGGCCAGTGAGTCTGCAGAGGTATGGACGGAGTAGCTCCCAAGATGCAAGTCATGGGGATGTGGTGTTGCAGAACCAATCACGAAGATGGCGTCGCCAGTTGAGCCAGCCTTCAATGTGACAGGCTGAACTCCCTGCTCAAAAATGACCAGTTCGCCGGCGTCGGCTGGAGTCTCTCCGATCAAAAGACCGCTGGAGACCGCCATCCAGGCGAGCGGCTCTGCCTCCGGTGGCGTGAACGTCCACTCGGTGCCGGCGGCCAGCCTCACCAGCAGGTAAGTCACACCCTCAGGGGCGCGTGCCGGGCTGCGGGCACCTTCGTAGCTGCCGAGAATCACGTGTGCGGGCCCGGCAGCCGGGACGTGCCTGGCTTCAACGTACTGGCTGTCTACAGCTTCATGCTCAAGGTCGGAACGCAACGCAATCCAGAGCTGAAATCCCTTTGCTCTCGGAGTCGTCCCGCCTGACAGCTCTTTACCGTGCCACACGCCGTTCCCCGCGCGCATCCACTCGAAGCCGCCGAAACCAACGTGGCCCGTGCCGTCTGTGGGGTCATCGAATCGCAAGTCTCCTTCGGTGATGACGGTGATCGTCGCAAGCCCCGAATGCGGATGAATGGAGAAGCCTGCTCGCGGGTCGTGGAGGTCAATGTCAAAAAAGTCGAGAAACACGTAGGGCTTGAGCATGTGGCCAAGGTCCGACGGGCTCATCAGGCGGGTAACTGGACCGTGGGTATTGCCGCGCGTCCTGAAGGTGACGCGGCGAAAGCTTTCGTCGGCAGAAATCGGCAGGTCTTTAACTGAATTCATGGTTTTTCTCCTTTCAAACTGCGTCTCCTTAGCGGGTTTGCTGGTAGCCCCCGAAGTGTTTGATCGGTGACCAGGCGGGCAGGATCTCGGGCAATGCCGGCGAAAGCGACTGGTAGTCCTGCGCGCCGTACACCACCCGGCCATCCATGACGGTCAAGACAGAGGCGATGGATTTGATCTGGGATTCCGCAACCTCGAAGTAGTCCCTGTCCAGCAGCACGAAGTCGGCGAGGTGGCCAGGGGCGATCATGCCCAACTCGGTTTCGGCGTTCATGAACCACGCCGCATTGCGGGTGAAGAGCCTCAGCGCTTCGGCGCGTGACAGGCGGTTGTCCCTGGCCAGCACTTCTGTTCCGGAGACCGACTTCCCCGACACCATCCAGCTGATGCCGACCCATGGATTGAACGAGGACGCCCGGAAGGCGTCTGTGGTCATGGCCAGGGCGATGCCGCTGTCAACGAGCTGACGCAGGCGGGGAGTCAACAAGGCCTTGTCACGACCGTGCGTCTTGATGAAGCCGTCGCCGTGCATCGCCATCTTGGCGTCCAGGGCGATGCCACCGCCCAGAGCCTTCACCCTCGCAATGTTTGCGGGACTGATGGTCTCGGCGTGTTCAAGACTCCACCGCAGGCCGTCGAGCGGCATCTTCTCGTTCAGCTTCTCGAGCGCATCGAGGAAAGGCGTGATGTTCTCGTCGTAGCTGATGTGCTCGCGAAAAGGAATTCGCCGCTGGACCAGCCTGGAGATGTCCCGCTCCACCAGTTCCCGCATCTTCTGCGGCTCGATGATGACCGCCGGGCGGTCGAAGTTCTCGTGATCGTGGACATCCACTGACAGCAACTCGCCGGCACCGCGGTAGACATGGCCGTGCGCGAGTTGCGGGTGCAAGTTGTGCCCCGGACTGATAGGCGCAGTCTTGGTGATCGCCTGGATCTGCGCGTCCACCACGTTGAAGGCGGCACCTTCTCCAAACTGGATGTCCACGAAAGGCATGCGGATGTTGAGGCGGTTGTCGCGGGCGACGACGTCCACGGTGCGCTGGGCCTTGGGATACCCGCGAAAGCCCGTGCCCGCATCGACGATGGACGTGACCCCAAAGCGGTTGAGGCCGTGCACCGTCTGGACCAGTGAGCTCACCTCCTCATCGAAAGAGAGCTGGGGAACCATGGTCTCCAGGGCGATGAACGTGAACGTGTAGCCATGAACCACACCGGTGTACTTGCCCTGCGCATCCTTCTCCAGCTCGGTGCCCGGCAGCTTGGGAAATCTGTCAGTGCCCACGCCGAGGGCGTCCATCGCCTGCTGGTTCATGAAGGCGCGGTTGTAGGCGTACTGCACGATGAGCGGGCGATTGGGGACGGCGCGGCGGAGTTCTTCCAGGGTGGGGAAGCGGTTCTCCTCGAACTGGTAGGGAGACCAGCCGCCAATCACTTTCACCCAGTGGCCTTCCGGTGTTCGTTTGGCTTGCTCACTCAGCATCGCCAGGGCCTGGCGCAGCGTCGGCACGCCTTCCCATCGCAGGGTGTAGTTGTATCCGCCCTCGTTGAGCACATGGGTGTGCGCGTCGATGATGCCCGGGATGAGCCGCCGGCCGCGGGAATCAATAACCCGGGTGTTCGCGTTCTTCAAACCCAGCACCTCGGCATCCGTGCCGACCGAGTAGATGCGACCGTTTTTGACGGCCAGGGCGGACGCTGCGGGTTGTCCGGGATTGCCGGTGAAGATCCTGGCGTTGTGCACGATCAGGTCCGCGCCTGGCGCCTCTTGCCTGGCTTGCGCATAGGTGTTGGTCAAGCCATTTACCACCATGAATCCGATCAGTAGTATCAACTTCACTGCTTACTCTCCATTTGAGGGATTTGAAAGAACACCACCCTGCGCCGATCTCGATCAGCGAACCGAACTCCGCAGCGGTGTGCGTTAAATGTGGATATGACCTGCTTGATCCGGCACAGTCATTGATCGTTTTTGCTTGCGGCAGCACGATTCACTGATGGCCTTGGGCGCATCTTTGCATCTTTCTTTGTGGTACGGTAGACCTAAAATTTGCGTATCTGTGTCGCAAAAACAGGAACACTGGATGGATATCGAAGAACTGCGAACCTTCGTGGAAGTTGCCGACGCGGGAGGCATCACAGCGGCCGCCGTTCGTCTCGGCATAGCCAAGTCCATCGTCAGCCGGCGGCTCATCAAGCTTGAGTCGGAGCTGGGGGTCCAGTTGCTCGCCCGCACCACGCGGGGCGCATCTCTGACGGAGGCTGGTGCGACATTTCGTGACTATGCGGCCAGGGTGTGTGCAGACATAGAAGTTGCCAAAGAGACGATCCTGCCCGCCGGCGAGCTTCGCGGCCGCTTACGCGTCGCGGCGCCGCTGTCCTTCGGCCCTACCCACTTCGCGCCCGTACTCGCCGAGATGGCGAGCCGGCATCCACAGCTTCACATCCAGACCTGCTACAGCGACCGGTTCGTCGACCTGGTCGCTGAAGGCTACGACTGCGCAATTCGCGTTGGCCATCTCGCGAACTCCAACCTGGTCGCTCAATGTGTGGGCCCTGTGAACGGGAGCCTGGTCGCAAGTCCTGCCTACATCAAAGCGCACGGCGCGCCTCAAACCCTGGGCGAACTCCTTGATCACGAAGCGCTGATGCAGGGTACGGAAACCTGGCAATTGATGAATGAAGGCAAAGTCGTCTCTGTTCGACCCCAGGGCCGCTTCAAAGCAGATAACGGAACTGCTCTCGTCGCCGCGGCGGTAGCGGGTTTAGGCATCGGCTACTTGCCTCTTGGACTCACACGTCCTTATCTGGCTTCCGGTGCATTGGTGACCGTCATGCCGCAACACCCCACCAGACCAGCAGGCGCGTACGTTGTGCGCCCACCGGGTCAGCATCCCGCGCGGAAGATCAGGGTGTTGACAGAAATGCTGACGGACTACTTCAGCAAGTTTCCCGATTTCAATTTTGGGGAGCTCGAGATAACAAAATCGCGGAAACAGCGCGCAATTTGAGGCCAATCCGCACATGACAGGTGGCCTGGGTGGGGGCATCCTCTAATTGGAGAATGGATTTGGCGTTTAGCAGCAATGCGCTGCGCTACGATGAAACGAAAGGGAGCACCTATGCCACGACGCCGAAGACCGAAATACTTCAGATCGCTTGTAAACCTGTTGCCAGGACTGGTGGCCGGCGGAGGGGCCGGTGTCATCAGCCGTTTTGACGAGTGCTCAATGATGCCGGCCACTGTTGAATGCCCGGGACTGATCCCAGCCTGGGGTTATCTCGTGGCATTTGCGGTGGTTATTGGATCAATCGCCTGGACCTGCTGGGCTTGGTACAAAGATCACGTCCGCGGCGACTACCAGATCGACGTGATGATGGGTAAGGACAGATACAGGAACTGACCAATCAGCCTGCGCTCAGTCATTGCCATTGATCGAAAAGATGGACGTGTGACGATACGGGGGAATTCCCGCCGCCATTCCCCAAAAATGCCCGGATGTCCAAAGACGAGATGAGATGATCTGAAACAAAAAAGCCCCGATTTACGGGGCTTTCAGGGCATTTCTCAGATCAATCTGGATTTCTCTGGATGCAATTTTGGCGGAGAGGGTGGGATTCGAACCCACGGTACCTTGCGGTACGCCTGATTTCGAGTCAGGTACATTCGGCCACTCTGCCACCTCTCCAGTGTGGAGCCGATATTCTATCAGCCCAATTTGATAGCCCCCACGCTCCCCACTTCGTGTGGTTCGCTGCCCCCCGAGGGGGCGCTGCGCCTGCGGCCCGGCAAAGCCGGTTCCGCGGCCCCTGCTGGGTTTAAAACCGAAGACTCATTTACTTCGCTGTGGGGGCCAATACCTTGATGCCGCCCATGTAGGGCTGCAGCACTTCCGGCACGGTGACTGAGCCGTCGGCTAGCTGGTAGTTCTCCAACACGGCCACCAGGGTGCGGCCTACGGCCAGGCCGGAGCCATTGAGGGTGTGCACAAACTCGTTCTTGCCTTGCGCGTTCTTGAAGCGCGCCTGCAGGCGGCGTGCCTGGAAGGCTTCGCAGTTGGAGACGGAGCTGATTTCTCGGTACGTATTTTGTGCGGGCAGCCACACTTCCAGGTCGTAAGTCTTGGCGGCGCCAAAGCCCATGTCCCCGGTGCACAGCAGCATGACGCGGTACGGCAGGCCGAGCTTTTGCAGAATGGCTTCGGCGTGGCCCGTCATGGCTTCGAGCGCTTCGTAGCTTTTGTCGGGGTGCGTGATCTGCACCATCTCGACCTTGTCGAACTGGTGCTGGCGGATCATGCCGCGGGTGTCACGGCCGTAGCTGCCGGCTTCGGACCTGAAGCAGGGCGTATGGGCGGTGTACTGAAGCGGCAAATCCGCTTCAGCAACGATTTCATCGCGCACGAAGTTGGTCAGCGGCACTTCCGACGTGGGGATCAGGTACAACGCGGTGCTTTCGGCCTCGGCTGCGCCCTCTTGCCCGCCTTTTTTGGCAGCAAAGAGATCTTCTTCAAACTTGGGCAACTGGCCGGTGCCACGCAGCGAATCGCCGTTCACGATGTAGGGCGTGTAGCACTCGGTGTAGCCGTGCTCTTGCGTCTGCACGTCGAGCATGAACTGCGCAAGCGCGCGATGCAGGCGTGCGAGCTGGCCCTTCATCACGGTAAAACGCGAACCGGTCAGCTTGGTGCCGAGTTCAAAGTCCAGTCCCAGGGGCTGGCCCACGTCAACGTGGTCTTTCACTTCAAAAGCGAAAGCCGGCGGCTCGCCGCCCGGGCCTTCAATCGGGGCCCATTTGCGTACTTCGACATTGCCGGCTTCGCCCGCGCCCTGCGGCACGCTTTCATGCGGCAGGTTGGGCACAGCCAGCAGCAGGGTTTGCATGTCGCTCTGGATCTGGTCCAGGCGGGCAGCGGATGATTCGAGTTCGGCCTTGGAAGCGCTCACCTGGGCCATGATGGCGCTGGCATCTTCGCCCTTGGATTTGAGCTGGCCGATCTGCTTGGACAGTGTGTTGCGCTGGTTCTGCAGCTCTTCGGTGCGGATCTGCAGGGCCTTGCGTTCAGCCTCCAGTGCCTGGAAGGCTTCCACATTGAGGAAGGCTTGCGGGGTTTTACGGGTCTCCAGCCGGGCGATAGCCGAAGGCAGGTCTTTGCGAAGCAGGTTGATATCTAGCATGGCTTGATTGTATTTGTGGGCTCAGTTCAGGCTGGCCGGGTCCAGGTTGGCGCCGCAGATGATGAGACAGACTTTTTCGTCGGCGCGGGGCGTGTAGCGGCCGCTTTTCAGCGCGGCCAGCGGCAGGGCCGCGGCGGGCTCGACGGCCAGTTTCAGTTCTTTCCAGAGCCACAGCTGTGCGGCGCGTATCGATTCGTCAGTCAACAGCAATGCATCGCGCACATGGGCCTGGGTGGCCTCCCAGGCCAGGCTGCCGATGCGTTTGGCACCCAGCGAGTCGGCGGCGATGCCGCCAACGGCCACGTCCACCGGCTCACCGGCCTCGCGGGCTTTGTACAAGGTGGGCGCCAGCTCAGGCTCCAGCGCCACCACACGGCTACGCTGCTCAAACCAGCTGGCCACGCCGCCTATCAGGCCGCCACCGCCCACGCTGACCAGCACGGAGTCGGGCACGCCGCCCTGCTGCTCGATCTCTGCGGCCATCGTGCCAGCGCCGGCAAGCACTTCGGGCTGGTCATAGGCATGTGTCAGCAGCGCGCCGGTTTCCTGCTGGCGCGCCAGGCAGGCTTTCAGCGCGTCGGCGTACGCCGCGCCCGTCACCACCACCTCGGCACCCAGCGCGGCCAGCTTGGCGCGCTTGGCGGGCGTCGAAACTTCAGGCACAAAGACTTCGCAGCGCACGCCCAGCTCGCGGGCCGCGGCGGCTGTGGCAATGCCCGCGTTGCCGCCGGAAGCCACGATCACGCCGCTGGCCGGAATGGGATTGGACAGCAGGCGGTTGAGCATGCCGCGCGCCTTGAAGCTGCCGCCGGTTTGCAGGTGTTCGAGCTTGAGCCAGACCTCAGCGCATTCCACGCCCAGCGCCTTGCCAGGCAGCTTCCACAGCGGTGTTTTATGAATAAAGTGGCTGTAGCCCGCTTCGAACTTGCGCAAGCAGCTCTCAATTTGATAGCGATTGGTCATATGGAAAAAAGAAGAAATCAGGTCAGAGCTGATGCAGCTGGCTGTCATTGACTTCCAGCATCTGGCCCTGCGCATCGAGCTTCAGGCCCTTGGGCAGCGGGAACTTGATGGTCTCCTCAATGCCTTCCATCTTGCGCACCGACACGGCGCCCAGCGCCTTGATGCGGTCTATCACCTGCTTCACGAGGATTTCCGGCGCCGAAGCACCGGCCGTCAGGCCGACCCGGCCCTTGCCCTCAAACCACGATTCCTTCAGCTCGCTGGCGTCGTCCACCATATAGGCCTCGGTGCCCAGCTTGGCGGCCAGCTCGCGCAGGCGGTTGCTGTTGGAGCTGGTCGGGCTGCCGACCACGATGAGGATGTCCACCTGCGGGCTCAGCACCTTGACGGCGTCCTGCCGGTTTTGCGTGGCGTAGCAGATGTCCTGATGTTTGGGTTCGCGCACTTGCGGAAAGCGCGCCTTTACCGCCGCACTGATCTCGGCCGCGTCGTCCACGCTCAGCGTGGTCTGCGTGACGACTGCCAGGCGTTCGGTCTGGGCAGGGCTGATGCGCCACACGTCCGCCACGTCTTCCACCAGGTGGATGCCGCTGTCGAGCTGGCCCATGGTGCCTTCGACCTCGGGGTGGCCCTTGTGGCCGATCATGATGAACTCGTAGCCCTCTTTGTGCAGCTTGGCCACTTCCACATGCACCTTGGTCACCAGCGGGCAGGTGGCGTCAAAAATCTGGAAGCCGCGGCGCTCGGCCTCTTTCTGGATGGCCTGGCTCACGCCGTGCGCGCTGAACACCAGCGTAGCGCCCGGGGGCACGTCGTCGAGCTCTTCAATAAAGATCGCGCCTTTTTCCTTGAGGTCGTTGACGACGTAGGTGTTGTGCACGATCTCATGGCGCACGTAAATCGGCGCGCCAAATTTCGTTAATGCCCGCTCGACGATTTCGATGGCACGGTCCACACCTGCGCAAAAACCGCGCGGCTCAGCGAGCAGGATTTCCTGGGGAAGTAGTCTGGATTCAGTCATAGAACGCCTATTACTTGCACTTCAAACACCACCGGCTGGCCGGCCAGCGGGTGGTTGAAATCAAACTGCACCGCGTCGCCGCCCTCTTTGACCTGCTGAACCGCGCCCGCGTATTGCCCCGCGCCATCCGGCGTGGGGAACTGCACCACATCGCCCACTTTGTAATGCTCATCCGGGTCGCCCAACTCATTGAGCAGCTTGCGCGCCACCCACTGCACCAGCTCCGGGTTGCGGTCGCCAAACGCAACGCCTGCGGGCAACTCAAACGTTGTGCGCGTGCCTTCGGGCAGGCCAATCAGCCGCTGCTCAATGGCCGGAGAGAGCTCGCCCGTACCCAGGCTCAGGGTGGCGGGCTTGCCGTCAAAGGTGTTGATGATGTCCGCGCCCGGTTTGCCGTCCACGGAGGGCCCGGCCATGCGGTAGTGCAGGGTCAGGAACGAGCCTTGCTGGACAAGGGTTGCGTCGGGGGTTTCCACGGTGGGCATAGGGCTTTCGGGGCCAGGCAGACAGCCGGCAACGGTTTGTAAAGGGAGGATCAGCCCCCCTATTGTAGAAAGCCGGGAGTGACCAGGCCGATCATCGGTTTTTTCGGAGGTTTTCGAGAGGCTTTTCGGAGTTTTTGGAGGTTTGTTCCCAAATTTCACGGCAAGCAGCCAGTCCGCCGCTTGTGGTGGGTTTTTCGTCAGCGCCGCATCGTGGATGACTGGCATGCTTTCTGCTGACTCACTTCCATGGACACTGCCATCACATCCCCACACACGCCAGCCCCGCCGGCCGGCCCGGATCACGACCTGCGGATTGACCCGCAGCGCCTCTGGGCCTCACTCATGGATCTCGCTGCCGTGGGGGCGACAGAAAAAGGCGGTGTATGCAGGCTGGCCCTGACCGAGCTTGACCGCCAGGGGCGCGCGCTCTTCGTGCGCTGGGCAACCGAAGCAGGCTGCACGCTGCGTGTGGATGCCATCGGCAACCTGTTCGCGCGCCGCGAGGGGCAGGACCCTTCGCTTCCTGCCGTTGCCACCGGCAGCCACATCGACACCCAGCCTACCGGCGGCAAGTTCGACGGGAACTACGGCGTACTGGCCGGGCTGGAAGTGCTGCGCACGCTCAACGACGCGGGCATACGCACCGTCGCGCCGCTGGAGGTCTGCGTCTGGACCAACGAGGAAGGCTCGCGTTTCGTGCCGGTGATGATGGGCTCGGGCGTCTACGCCGGCGCTTTCACCCTGCAGTCAGCGCTTGAGGCCGCCGACCGCGACGGTATCCGCGTCGGCGAGGCACTCCATGCCATCGGGTTTGACGGCACGGCGCCCGCTGCGGTGAACGACGGTGCACCGCGCTTCGGCGCCTATTTTGAGGCCCACATCGAACAGGGGCCGGTGCTCGAAGATGCCGACATTCCTCTGGGTGTGGTCACCGGTGCGCTTGGCCAGCGCTGGTATGACGTGGTGGTTACCGGCCAGGAAGCGCATGCCGGCCCGACGCCGATGACATTGCGGCGCGATGCCCTGCAGGGTGCCACCGGCCTCATGCAGGCCGTGCGCAGCATCGCGTTGGACGAACAGCCCGACGGCCGCGGCACCGTGGGCTATGTGCAGGTTCACCCCAATTCGCGCAACGTGATCCCGGGCCGCGTGACCTTCACTGTGGATTTCCGCCACGGCAACGACGAAGGCCTGAGCCGCATGGATGGGCGCCTGCGCCTTGCCTGCGCCGCGCTCAGCCAGTCAGGCGGCCTCACGGTCGGGATTGAGCAGACCGTGTACTACCCGCCGGCACGCTTCGCCGAGCCGCTGGTGGCCGCGGTGCGCGAAGGCGCGAAGCGCATGGGCCTGGCGCACCTGGACATCGTGAGCGGCGCCGGCCACGACGCCGTGTACGTCGCCCGCACCGCGCCGGCCGCCATGATTTTTGTCCCCTGCAAGGACGGCATCTCGCACAACGAGATCGAAGATGCCAAGCCGGAACACCTGGCAGCCGGCGCGAACGTGCTGCTGCACGCGATGCTCGACCAGGCGGGTGTGGACGCAGCATGAAGGTACTGGTACCGCAGCCGCTGACGCCAGACGCATTTGCGACCTACGGCAGCGTGGTGCAGGTGCCGGCGGGCGCCGAAGGCCATGCCATCAACGGCGGGACATCCGAGCGCTTCGACCTGATCAGCGACCTGCAGCTTGATGCAGACGGAGGGCGGCCGATGCTGGCGATATTTCGCGCACAGGCGCGGCGCTTTCCCCATGCCGTCGATGAAATGGAGCGCCATGCGCTGGGCAGCCAGACTTTTGTGCCGCTGGGCGAGCGCCGCTTTGTCATCGTGGTGGCGCCGGCCGGCGCGGCGCCTTCTGCCGATACGCTGGCCGCCTTCATCACCGACGGCTGCCAGGGCGTGGCGCTTGCGCCCGGCACCTGGCACCACGCCTTGCTGGCGGTAGACGCAGGCGATTTTGTGGTGCTTGAGCGCGCCGCGGCAGCCGTCGACTGCGGCACCTGCCGGCTGCTGCAACCCGTGATGGTTGCAGCGCTTGCATGAACCGCTTGAACTGCATAAGCTGCATGAACTAAGCAACTGCATGAAGGAACCCGGCCTGTGGTTCGCATTGGATTGATCTCCGACACCCATGGCCTCCTGAGGCCGGAAGCCCTCGCGTTCCTGCGCGGATGCGATCACATCATCCATGCCGGGGACATCTGCGAGCCGGGCGTCCTCGAAGCGCTGGCAACGCTGGCGCCGGTGACGGCGGTGCGCGGCAACAATGACCGGGGCGCCTGGGCCGACGCCCTGCCCGTCTCGACATGGCTGAACATCGGCGAAGTCACGATCCATGTGATCCACGATCTTGCCGAGCTGGACACCGACCCGGCCGCAGCGGGTGTGCAGGTGGTCGTGTCGGGCCATTCGCACCAGCCCCTGATCGAGGAGCGCGAAGGCGTGTTGTTCGTGAATCCCGGCAGCGCCGGTCCGCGCCGCTTCAAACTCCCGATCACCCTTGCCGAACTCCAGATCGACGGCCCTGCCATCAACCCGCGCATAGAAAAGATTCAGGCAGAGATTCAGGCCGTCGAGACAGGCTGAAGGCGCCCTTTAGCTATTAAATCAATAGCTGCTTGCGCCCGTCCTATCTGCCCTGGAGGCCGATTTCTCTTGAGAAAATCGAAACCCGATTCTGCAGCATCAAGCCGCAATACGCTGCGCCAGTGCCACCAGCGCGCGGTCAGAGCCCGCCGGCCCCAGCAGCGACAGGCCCAGCGGCGCGCCTTCACGCTGGGCCAGAGGCATCGACAGCTGCGGGAAACCACTCAAGCCGGCGATGCACAGCAGCCGGATGGCGCGGTTGCGGTAGTCCTCCAGCCCGGCCTCGCCTTCACTGCGCAACGGCGCAATGTCGGGCATGGTCGGCATCAGCAATACGCCGTCGCTGCCAAGCAGCGCGGCCAGGTGACTGCGAAAGGCCGCGCGAAAAGCACGGCCCGCACCGACCTGCGCATCCGTCACATCACGCGACCAGGCAAAGCGCTCGGCCACGCCCGGGCCCAGCGGCGGCGCGTAGCGCTCAATCAGCGGCCCATCGGTCAGCCAGGCCTCGTGCGCCTGTACGTACCGGAAGTTCCAGTACATCGCATCGAAAGACTCCAGCGCCACGGTGGTGCCCTGCGCAGTGCCGAGCACGCCCTGCACCCGTTCGGCAGCGCCCTGCAACGCAGCGGCTGCCGCCGGCACGGCCAGCGACCACACGTCTTCAGGATGCAACAGCCGCACGCGACCTGGCAGCGCGGCGGCATCGGGGCCAAGCAACACGTCGGCCACCCGTGCGAAGGTGTGAATATCGCGCGCGAACCAGCCGCAGGTGTCCAGGCTGGGCGCCAGGTCCAGCGCGCCCTCCAGGCTGATGCGGCCATGCGTTGGGCGCAGCCCATACAACCCGCAGTGATTGGCCGGCGCCCGCACGGAGCCGCCGGTGTCCGTGCCCAGCGCGAAATCGCACAGGCCCGAAGACACCGCCGAGGCCGAGCCTGATGAACTGCCGCCGGTGATGCGGTCTTTGGCGGCGCCGTTGAGGGGGGCGCCGAAGTGCGCGTTATTGCCGTTCATCGAAAAGGCCAGCTCATCCGTGACCGTCTTGCCGGAAAACCGCGCGCCTGCATCGAGCAGCCGCTGCACGGTGGGCGCGGTATGCGTCTTGATGCCGGACATCGCCAGCACGAAAGGGCTGCCGCCGCCTGTGGGATAGCCCGCCACATCGAACAGGTCCTTCACGCCGAAGCTGAGATCCGACAGCGGGCCGGTGGCAGCACGCGGCACCGGCGTGTCGGGGTAGGGAACGAAGGCGTGGGCGGGGTCGTGCAGGGGCATAGGGTGAAGGGCCGTGATCAGGCAACCAGGGTGGGCGCAATCGCCGCGGCGACGTCGGTGTGGATGCAGCGCGCACGGTGGTTAGGCGCCAGCTCGACCACCGGCGGCTGCGCGGCGCGGCAGGCCTCAGTGGCCAATGCGCAGCGCTCGGCAAAGGCACAGCCGGGCGGCAGCGCCGACAAATCGGGCGGCGCGCCGCCTATGGTTTCCAGCCGGGTGCCGCGTGCCAGCGCGCCGTGCACACGGCTCTTGAGCAGCGCGATCGTGTAGGGATGGCGCGGTGAGCGGATCAGCTCGCGCGCCGTGCCTTCTTCGACAATGCGGCCCGCGTACATCACGGCGATGCGGTCGGCCACCTCGACGGCCGCGCCGATATCGTGCGTCACGAAGATCACCGACAGGCCCAGGTCACGCTGCAATTCGCGCAGCAGCAGCAAAATCTGGATCTGCACGGTCGCGTCGAGCGCGGTGGTCGGCTCGTCGGCCAGCAGGAGTTGTGGCTTGCAGGCCAGCGCCAGCGCGATCATCGCGCGCTGGCGCATGCCGCCCGACATCTCGTGCGGATAGGCCGCAAGGCGCCGCTCGGGGCTGGGAATGCGCACGCGCTCGAACAGCGCCAGCGCGCGCTGGTGCGCTTCGGCCTTGCCCACACGCTCATGCCGGCGTATCGACTCCATGATCTGGGCCCCCACCGAATAGACCGGGTCCAGCGCCAGCAGCGGCTCCTGGAAGATCATCGAGACGACCTTGCCGCGGAAGTCGTCGAGCTCGCCGGTTGACATGGCGAGCACATCACGCCCGGCCACCTGCACCTGGCCGCCCATGCGGGTGCGGCGCTCGGGGTGCAGGCGCAGCAGGGTGCGCATGGTCACGCTCTTGCCAGAACCGGATTCGCCGATCAGCGCGACCACCTCGCCGCGCTGCACCTCCAGGCTCACGCCGCTCACGGCCTGCACGGGCTTGCGCCCGCCGCTGAATGTCACGCTGAGGTCCTTCAGGCGGACCATCGGCTCGCAAGAGGAAGGAAAAGGGGAAGAGGAAGAAGAGGCGTTCGCAGTCATGGGGTCACGCCGCCCTGGCCAGCGGTGCAGCATCCGGATGTCCACTGCCGGGTTCATGAATCAGGCAACTCGCGGCGTGCTGTGCGCCGGTGGCGATGCGCACCGGCACCACCTGGCTGCACACCGGCGCGGCCAGCGCACAGCGCGGGTGAAAGCGGCAGCCCGAGGGCGGGTTGATCGGATTCGGCGGGTCACCGGCCAGCGCCGCTTCTTCGGTGCGGTGGTCCGGGTCCATTGAGGGCATCGACGACAGCAGCGCGCGTGTGTAGGGATGGGCCGGCGCGTCGTACAGTGCATCGGCCGGGCCGATTTCTGCAACCTGGCCGAGGTACATCACCATCACGCGGTCGCTCACGTAGCGCACCACATTGAGATCGTGGCTGATAAAGACATAGGTCAGGCCGAACTCGGCCTTCAGGTCGAGCAACAGGTTGATGACCTGCGCCTCGACCGACTTGTCGAGCGCCGACACCGCTTCATCAAGAATCACCATGCGCGGCTGCAGCGCCAGCGCACGCGCAATATTGACGCGCTGGCGCTGCCCGCCCGACAACTCGTGCGGGTAGCGCTCGGCAAAACGTTGCGGCTCCAGGCCCACGCGCGCCAGCAGGTCGCGCGCCCGCGCAACCGCCTCGCGCCTGGGCACGTTGTGCACCTGCGGGCCGAAGGCAATCGAGTCTTCGATCGTGAGCCGCGGGTTAAGCGAAGCGTAGCTGTCCTGGAAGACCATCTGCACCTGGCGCCGGAACTCCTTGAGCGGCAGGTCGCGGCCGCCGACGGTGCGCCCGTCGAAGACGACCTCGCCGGCGGTAGGCGCGATCAGCTGCATCAACAACCGCGCCGTGGTCGACTTGCCGCAGCCTGACTCGCCGACAACCCCCAGCGTCTCACCTTTGAACACTTCGAAATCAATACCGTCGACGGCGCGCACCACACCGCCGCCACGGCCCAGCGGATCCTTCTTGAGCGGGAAGTGCTTGACCAGCCCGGAAATCGTGAGCAAGGGTTGCGCGGGGCCTCCGACGTCGTTCATTGCGTCCATGGTTTCAGCCCTTGTTGTCCATGGCGGAGCGCAAGCCGTCGGACAGGATGTTGAATGAGATGGAGGTGATGAAGATCATCGCCCCGGGCAGTGCCGCGACCCAGGGCTGCACGTAGATCGCGGTGCGCAGCGTGTTGAGCATCAGGCCCCACTCCGGCTCAGGCGGTTTCACGCCGAGCCCAAGGAAAGACAGGCCCGAGGCGAGGATCATGGAGACCGCGATCAGGCTGGTGGCGTAAACAAAAATCGGCCCCAGCACATTACCCAGAACATGCACCCGCACGATGGTGAAAGGGCCGGCACCCGAGGCCCTGGCCGCCTCCACATAGTCGCGGTTACGCACCTGCGTGGTCACGCTTTCGGCCACCCGCGCAATCTGCGGAATAAACACGATGGTCAGCGAAATCAGGGAGTTGACGATGCCCGCGCCCAGCACGCCGGACAGTGCAATGGCCAGCAACACTGACGGAAAGGCATAAAACACATCGATGGTGCGCATGATGGCGGTGTTGATGAATCCGCCTGCGTAGCCGGCCAGGATGCCGATCGTCGAGCCGACGGCAAAGGCACAGACCACGGGCGTGATGCCGATGAAAAGCGAGAGCCGTGCGCCCACGATCAGGCGCGACAGCATGTCGCGGCCGAGTTCGTCACTGCCCAGCGGCAGGCCTTCGGTGCCGATCGGCTTGAGCCGCTTGAGCATTGACGAGGCGTAGGGATCTGCCGGCGCGAGCCATGGGCCGAACACCGCCAGGCCGATCAGCAGCAGCACCACAAAAGCAGCGGCCATTGCGACCGGGTCGCGCGTGAAGCGCAGCATGGCCGAGGTCCAGTAGCCGCGAGAACGCTGCATGGGCAGCGGCTTCACATCGACGGCAGCAGTGGAGGCGCTGGATGCGCTGGAAGTGGCGGTCACGGTGCTCATGGTCATGCCCTGGCGATGCGGGGGTCCAGCAACGTTTGCAGCACATCGACCAGCAGGTTCAGCACCACGAAGAACAGCGCCAGCACCAGAATCGTCCCTTGCAGGAGCGGCAGGTCGCGCTGGAAGATGGCGGAGTTCAGAAGAAAGCCGGTGCCCGGCCAGGAAAACACGGTCTCGATCAGGATGGAGCCGCCCAGCAGGTAACCCAGTTGCAGGCCCATCACGGCCAGCGCCGTGGGGGCGGCGTTTTTCACCATGTGGCGGAACACGCCGAAGTGCGTGAGGCCCTTGGCGCGCAGGCCGACGATGAATTCCTGGTCAAGAATGTCGGCCACCAGCGCACGCACCGTGCGCGCGATGATGCCCATCGGGATCACCGACATCGTGATCGCCGGCAGGACCAGGAACTGGATGTGCTCCCAGTCCCAGGCCCAGTCGCTCGAGCCACCCGGGCCGGCGCCTGTGGCCGGCAACAGCATCAGCTGTGAACTGAAGACGATCACCATCACCATGCCCAGCCAGTAGTGCGGCACACTCACGCCCAGCACCGACAGCATCGAGGCCAGCCGGTCGACCCAGGAGTTGCGGAAGTAGCCGGCCACAAAACCAAACAGGCAGCCCAGCACAAAACCAATGAAAGTGGCCACCACCGCCAGGCGCAGCGTATTGCCGACCGCGGTCATGACCTCGCCGGCAACCGCCCGGTTGCTCGCGATCGACACGCCCAGGTCGCCGTGCATGGCGCGCCATACCCACATCGCGAACTGCTCGGGCAGCGAGCGGTTAAAGCCGTAGAGCTCGCGCAGTTGCGCCTGCAGGTCGGCCGACGCGTCCGGCGGCAGGATGGACACCAGCGGATCGCCGGGCGCGAGATGCACCAGAAGAAAACACACGAGTGCCACGCCGACCATGATCGGCAAGGCGTAGATAACACGACGCAGGAAGTAGGCAAGCATGGGCTGGCGTTGAAAGCTGGCTCGAATAAGGAACGAGAGAACGGGAAAGCGAAAAAACGAGGAAGCGAGAGCGATAAAAGAAGCCCTTCCTCAGCGGAGAAAGGGCTTTTCCACCGTGATCAGTCCATCGTCATGGTGGCAATGTCGATGAACCAGCTCTTGGGCTGCACCACGTTCTTGATCCTGGCCGACAGCGCACGCGGACCGACGTCGTGCGCAATCCAGACAAAGGGGGCGTCGTCCACGATGTGGGCGTGCAGCTTGGCCAGCGCGGCGTCGCGCGACTTCTCGTCGAAGCTGGTACGCGCATCGGCCACCAGCTTGTCGATATCGGCGTTGCCGTAGTAGCCCCAGTTGTTGGACACCGGCGGGAAGGCCTTGGTGCTCACGAAACGCACCATGGCAAAGAACGGGTCCATCGCCGCGAAACTGATGTTGACCGCATTGGCGCCATTGGCCGACGGGTCTTTCGCGCCCTTGCGCCAGTTGGTGAACAGCGTGTTCCACTCGATCACGTCGAACTGCACGTCAAAAAAGCATTGCTTGAGCGACTGCTGCGCAAACTCGTTCATCGGCAGCGGCTGCATCTGGCCCGAGCCTGAGGCGGAAATCTGCACCTTGACCTTGAGCGGCTTGGCGGCCGAAAAACCCGCCTGCGTCATCAGCGCCTGGGCAGCCTTCACGTCGTACTTGATGTCGAACTTGGGGTTGCCCCACCATGGGTGTCCGGGCGCCACCGTGCCCTTGGGTTCGGCCATCATGCCGCCCAGCAGTTGCTTGATGCCCCCGCGATCCACGCAAAGGTTGGCCGCCTGGCGCACGCGCTTGTCGAGCCAGGGCGAGCCTTCGGCGAATGACAGCTGCCACGGCCACACGTGCGGCTGGGCGTTGGAATAGATCTTGAAGCCGCGCTGCGTGATCTGCGCCATCGCATCAGGTGCGGGAGCCTCGATCCAGTCGACCTGCCCGCCCAGCAGCGCCGCGGTGCGCGCATTGGCTTCGGGCATGGGCAGCATCACGACCTTGTCGATCCTGGGCACGCGTTTGGCGTCCCAGTAGGCCTTGTTGGCAGCCAGCTCAAGGCGCTCACGCGCCACGAAGCGCGTGACCTTGAAGGGGCCGGAGCCGGCCGGATCGGCGGCGAAAGCCGTCCAGGCCGCCTTGGCCCGGTCAGCGGGTACGGTGACGCTGGCCGGCACGGCCGCGAGCTTGGCGGACCAATGCGCCGGCGAGGCCATGAACAGATTCGTGAGGTTGATCGGCAGGAAGGAGTCGGCCTCGCTCGTGGTCAGCTCGACCGTCATGTCGTCGATCTTGCGGGCGGTGCGCAGGGTCGGCATGCGCGAGGCGGTCACACCGACCTGGCTGGGGTCGAACTGCGAGGCGTCCTTGTCGAGCACCTTCTGCACGTTCCAGATCACGGCATCGGCATTAAAGGCTGAACCGTCGTGGAACTTGACGCCGGGGCGCAGCTTGAAGACCCACTTGGTCTTGTCCTTGGCATCAACGGCCCAGGAGGTTGCAAGCGCGGGAATCAGCACGCTCGGCGCGTCGGCCTTCGAGAGATCCCATTGGGTCAGCGAGTCGTAAATCGGGATGCCGGTAAAACGGTTGCCTTCAAAGCCCTGGTCGGGCTGGCCCAGGGTGCGCGGAATGTCGGCCGCCGTCATGGCGATGCGCAGTACTTTTTCCTGTGCGTGCAGGCCGGTGGCAGCCAGCGAGGCGGCGGCAAGCAGGGCCATGGACACCGGCGCGCGCAGCCAGACCAGAGACAGACGGGACCCGATAACTTTCATGGAGCACTCCTGTAAATATGGATATGCCCGCAAGGAATATGCCAATGGTTTGAGCGCCGATGCTTGCAAGGTGAGCTCTGTCACAGTGCATGCATCACTGCCTTGGTGCATCGCTTCAAAATCTCGCGAACCGTCTCGCGTGGCATGGCATTCGTGGGGGGATGGCAACTGTTTGTAAACTGTTCCCGTCCACAGCAAGGGAACCCGTCCTGCTCTGGCGCTGCTTTTGGTGGTTCTTTCCCCTCACCCCTTTCACCGGCTTTTTCTTCCATGCTTCTCAAAGACCTCCCCGAGGACGCCCGCCCCCGCGAAAAACTGCTGGCCCGCGGCCCCGGCGCGCTCAGTGATGCCGAACTGCTGGCCCTGCTGCTGCGCACCGGCCTGCCCGGCAAGAATGCGCTGCAGATGGGGCAGGAGCTGGTCGACACCTTTGGCGGCGTTGCCGGGCTGCTGCACACCGGCCACGAAGCCCTCAAAAGCATCAAGGGCCTGGGCCCGGCCAAGCGCGCCGAACTGGTGGCGGTGCTGGAGCTTGCCCGGCGGGCGCTTGCCGAAAAGCTACGTGAAAAAACGCTCTTTGACACGCCGCAGGCGGTACGCGACTATTTGCAGCTGCAGCTCGGCAGCCGGCCGCACGAGATTTTTGCGGTGCTGTTTCTCGACAGCCAGCACCGGCTGATCGTTCTTGAAGAGCTGTTTCGCGGCACGCTGACGCAAACGTCCGTCTACCCGCGCGAGGTGGTAGTGCGCGCCCTGGCGCTCAACGCCGCCAGCGTGGTGCTGGCCCACAACCACCCCAGCGGCACCGCCAGACCTTCACGCGCCGACGAGGCGCTGACGCAAACGCTCAAGTCAGCCCTCGCGCTGGTCGATGTGCGCGTGCTGGACCATTTTGTGGTGACGAGCTCCCAGGCGGTGTCGATGGCCGAGCTGGGCTTGCTGTAAGGTGCAACCATGAAAGCGCCCGCACTCAAAAGCCTGCAGGACCTCAAGGCCGTCAAGCGGGACATTGAAGCCCGCGCGAAGCTTGAGAAAGAACAGGAAGCCGCGCGTGTGGCAGCAGCCGCCAAAGCCAAAGCCGAGAAAGAACTCTTTTCGCGCGCGGTCGGCCCCGTCAAGGCCCTGCCGGCCAAACACCTGCCGGGCCACAAGGCGGCATTGCCGGTGGCGCAAGCCGCACCCATCGCTGTACAACAGCAGCGCGATGAACTCGCGGTGATGCGTGAAGCCATCTCGGACGAGTTCGATGTGGAAACGTTGCTGGACACGGATGAAGCACTGAGCTTCAGGCGGCCCGGCATGGGGCCTGACGTGGTGCGCAAGCTGCGCCGCGGCGGCTGGAGCATCCAGGGCCAGCTTGACCTGCATGGACTGCGCCGCGAGGATGCGCGTGAAGCGCTGGCTCACTTCATCCGGGATGCGCACAAGGTCGGCTGGCGCTGCGTGCGCGTGGTGCATGGCAAAGGCCTGGGATCGCCGGGCAAGACGCCGGTGCTCAAAGGCAAGGTGCAAAGCTGGCTGATCCAGAAGCAGGAAGTGCTGGCCTTTGTGCAGGCCAGGCCGGCCGAGGGCGGGGCGGGGGCGCTGGTGGTGTTGCTTGAAGGCTAGATATAGGTACACCCCTATCGACACTCACTACGTGTAGTGTCTTTTCCCCTTGCAGGGGACGGCGCCCTGCGGTCCGGCAAAGCCGGTCCCGCGGCGCCCGCTGGAACTTGGGCAAGGTTGGCTGACTCCTCACATTGCTATCAATTCAATAGCTGCTCGCGCATGATGTGATTGGGTGGGAGGCGTATTTGATGTCTGAAATCCACCCAAAAAGGCCTCGAGGGGCTGCTTTTTGTCCGGCGGGCACCAAAAACCTGGTTTGACGCCGTAAAAAGGCTCTTTTTACGAACAGAAAGTGCCTGTAGCCCAATCAGAATCTGCGCGAGCAGCTATATTTTTGATAGCAACCCACACTGCAACCAGCTCCCAGCCCGCCGCCCTCCGATTTAAAGCCCGAACCCCGCCCGCCCGGCAGCGGCGCATTCATAGCCGTGCCTGAACACAAGCTCATACATCGGCAGCGGCACCTTCTTCAATGAGGTCGGGTAGGCAGCGGCCGCCCTGACGCTGTTCGCGTCCAGCCATTCGCCGGCCGGGCAGTCGGCGCCGGCGCGTTCGGCGACCTCCCGGGCGGTGGCGCCTATGCGCAGGTAGGCTGCGCGGCCGGGCTGGCGCGCAGCGTAGGCCATGAGCCCCCTGGCGCGCAGCGCGCGGACCTGGTCGGACATGATGTCGGCCACGTGCTTGAGACGAAAGATGCTGAGAGGACCCATCGCAAAACCCACCGGCAAGGGCGCGCCCGCGTCAGACGCGATGATCACGCCGTCGATTTTCGGCTTGGGGCCAAAGCCGGCGTCAAAAAAGGGCTCCAGCCCGAGGTTGTCGTACACACCGCCGTCGTAGAGGTGGATGCGGGCAAAGCGGTCTTCGGCCGGCCGGGCGTCTTCGCCGGAGGCAAACATCGGCAGGTTCCATTCAAAGCTGTCGGTCGGCAGTACATAAGGGCCGATCAAGCCCGGAAAAGCCGCCGACACGGCCATCGCATCACGCAGCGGCAGTTGCTTCAGGCGCGTGGAACCCAGCATCCAGTCGCGCAGCGCGTCGCCTTCGATGCTGGCGCGTTTGCCGGTTTCGGCCGTGGTGGCATTGACCAGCCAGGTCGGCGAAGCAGGAATATCTTCCATCAATGCGTTGATGCCCCATGTGCTGCCGATGGCCGATGCCAGCACGTTGGCGCGGGACAGCGCGAAGCGCCAGTTGCGCGGGTGCAGCATGGCGCGCATGGCGGCGTTCTGCAGGTCTGTGGTGGTCAGCAGTGTTTTCACGCGCGGCAGCAGCACCTCCAGGCATTCATTGCTGCCGGGCCAGCGCATCCCATTGAGCTGCAGCAAGAGGCCCACCAGCAGGCTGCCGCCCGAAACAGTAGATACCTTGCTGACCCGCTCCAGCGCCTGGTGTTCCGCCAGGAAGCTCAGCACGCCGCAGTGAAACACCATGGCGCGCGTGCCGCCGCCCGAAAGGGCCAGGTAGACCGGCTTCATGCCGCGGCCTTGCAGCGCGCATATAGGGGAAGCGGGCGATGCGCATTGATCACCAGGGGGAAGCCGTGTTGCATGTTTTTTGTGGCGTGGAGGGATAGCAGGCCCGATTCTCCTATGCCTGCCACCCCGATGCCTATGGTGAGTCCGGGGCGGCCGCTGTCGCCAGCGTTTGCAGTCGTTATCCCAGAGCCGGAGTCACCAAGATATCAGAGGCGACCGGTGCAGCCAGGTATCCGCCTGCACCTGGTCCAGGACAAAGTCCGCAACGTCCTGCCTCGCAATGGTTCCTCCGTGAAAACCGGACAGGTCTGTCAGGGTGCGCATCTCGTGCCGCGCTGGCTTGTCGTTCAGCACGGAAGGGCGCACCAGAACCCAGTCCAGCCCGCTGGCGCGGACGGCAGCCTCCTGCCGGTTCTTGTCGGCGTAGACCTTGCGCAACAGAACGGGATGGATCAGCCGGTCGAACAGGAACCCGCCATGGCCGGCGCTGTCGCCTGCGCCCATGCCCGTGATGCAGACAAGGCGCGAGACCTGCTCCGCTTTCATGGCGCTCACGAGTGCCCGCGTCGCCGAGGAGAGAACGGTCACCTCGCGCAGCGGGCTGACCGGTGTGCCCAGGGCACTCACGACGGCGTCGCGGCCTCGCAGGGCATCACGCAGCGCACTTTCGTCAAGGGCATCTCCGATGATGATCTCAGCGCCCTTGAGGCCGCTCGCCTTCTGCGGGGAGCGCACGAGCGCGCGAACGTCGAATCCCCGTGCAAGCGCTTCCCTGACGATCAGCCGGCCCGTGCCGCCGGTAGCGCCAAGAACCAGAATCTTCGGGCGAGCCGGCGAGATGCCGGCAGTGTTCAGTGTGTTCATGGTCTGGCCTTTAAAGTTCGCCCTGCGCGAGCAGTTCACGGGTGCGCTTGAGTGTCGAGACGAGCGCGGTTTTGTAGCCTTGCTCGCCGTCCATCCAGGCTTGCTCGGCCTGCTCTTCGGGGCCGCCCGGCGTCTTGCCGCGAAGGCCGAGATAACCGTAGAAGCGCAGCTGGAGCTCTCCGGCTTCGTCTTCGAACAACTCGTTGACGATCGCGCCTTCGCGCGGGCCGGTGGCCTGGAAGAAGGTCACCTTGCTTTCGGGCTCGAACGCGATGATCTCGCGCAGGTCGGCGCCGGCGATGGTGGCTTCGCGGACGATGTGCGTCGCGCTTTCCTCGACGACTTCGCAGCGCGTGCAAAGCGCTGGCGGCAGGAAGCGGCGCGCGTCACGCGCCTTGAGAACCAGGCCGGCCCATGCCTGGGCGCGTGTGAGCTTCACTTCGCCTTGCGGATTGACGGGCACTGTAGCGGTTGAATAAATCATGGTGGTATTCCTTTTCGTGTGGCTTGCTATACCGCTGGCTCTTATGCCGATGCGGATGCGGAGATTTCGGTAGCGAACTCGCGGTAGGACCGCAGCGGGCGCCCGAGCAGCGTCGTCAGCCGCTTGACATCACCCGATTCGGGAACCATCCCCACCGTGAGGAAACGCTCGCTCATGAGGCGCATGTCGTACGCCATCCAGGGCGGCATGAAATTCAGCAGGTTCTTCTCAAAGCCGGCGGTGTCGTCGCCGCCATAGGTGATGGGGCGGTCCAGCACAGTTGACCAGATGGCGGCAACGTCCTCGCCTGTCAGCGTGTCGGGGCCGACGAGGTTGATGCGCTCCAGCGGAAGCGGCTTCGAAGCCTGCTCGCGGCGCAGCAGCTCGATGGCCGCGATCTCGCCGATGTCGCGCGCGTCGATCATGGCCAGGCCCTTGCTGCCAATCGGCATCGGATAGACGCCGTAACCGGTGACCACGTCCTTGACGGTGAGGTCGTTGTTCATGAAGTAGGCGGGGCGCAGGATGGTGGCGGCAAAGCCCATCTCTTCGAGCATCCGCTCGACACCGAATTTGCCCGCGAAGTGGGGAACGTTCAGGTAGCGGTCGCTGTGGATCACGGAGAGATAGACGACGCGCTCGACGCCGGCTTCACGCGCCAGATTGAGCGTGATCAGGGCCTGGGTGAACTCGTCGGGGACCACGGCGTTGAGCAGGAACAGCGTGGACACGCCTTCGAAGGCGCGCCGCAAGGCGGCGACGTCGAGCAGGTCGCCTGGAATGACTTCGACGCCGGCCGGGAAGTTCGCCTTTGCCGGATCGCGGACCAGTGCGCGCACTTTGGCGCCACGCTGGACGAGCTGCTGGATAACCTGGCGGCCGACGTTGCCAGTTGCGCCAGT
This sequence comes from Polaromonas sp. P1_F4, assembly GCF_056405675.1. Lineage (NCBI taxonomy): Bacteria > Pseudomonadati > Pseudomonadota > Betaproteobacteria > Burkholderiales > Comamonadaceae > Polaromonas > Polaromonas sp. P1_F4. Next base: position 174,528 of record NZ_JBFUBP010000002.1, read on the forward strand.
AATGAGGATGGTCATGAAATTACTCCGTTGTGTGTTGAAGGAGCCTCAATCTTGATTGATCCACCCAGTATCCGATAGCCGTTATATTTAGACACTTCGTCTCACTGGTGGAACATATGGACTTGCTTGCCCTTGCAGACTTCAACCTCGTGGCCCGGCATGGCGGGTTTGGGCGGGCTGCCCGCGAATCAGGGCGCCCCAAGGCGACCCTGTCACGCAGGGTGGCCGACCTGGAGAGCGGCCTCAACCTGCGTCTCTTCGAGCGGGGAGCGCGGGCCCTCAAGCTCACCGAGGAGGGACGCTCGCTGTACGAAAAGACCTCCGTTTTGCTGGCCGAACTCGACGAGACGGTTGCCACGATTACCTCTGGCGGTGAGACGCCGCGAGGCACATTGAGGGTGAGTGCGCCCCTGCTCTTCTCGCAAGCCGCCATGGGCAAGCTCGCCGCCCGGTTCGCGCTGAAGCATCGCGAGGTCCGGCTCGAGGTCATCCCTGAAGATCGCCCGGTCGATATGGTGGAAGAGGGCTACGACCTGGTGATCCGCGTCAACCCCGACCCGGACGAAAACCTGGTGGGGCGGATCTTCCTGAGGGATCGCCTGGTGGTGGTGGCAAGCCCCCAACTCAGCCCACCCACAGGCAAGGCGCCTGTTCCAGTCGTGATGCGGGCAGGCGGGGCAGGAAACCCGAATGAGCCTTGGGAAATGACAGGGCCAGGCGGTGACCAACGGTTTGCCGTGGACCCCGTCCTGCGCCTGTCATCGCTGTTCATGGTCCGTGATGCAGTCCGGGCAAATGTCGGGGCGGCGCGTATTCCCCTTTCGCTGATCTCCCACGATCTCGCAGCCGGAACCCTGGTCCATTGGGGTGACGTGAAGGGGCCTGAGATTGCCCTCTGGGCGCTCTATCCATCACGCCGCCTGCTGAGCGCCCGCGTATCCGCTTTCCTGGACTGCCTGAAGGAAGCCTTTCCCAACGGATCACCGGAGGAGTTGGCGGACTACATCGGGAGATGAGGGTCTGCACAAACGCCCGATTCTCGAGCCTGGCGATCCGGAGCGAGCCGCCATGGATGTGAACGAATGCTCATTTCCGTTGGCCTCAGACCACTGGCGCGTGGAATATGGCGCCGACCTCTTCTTTAGTTGCCAGGGGCATCCGCGCAATGCGTCACATGCCGTTAGAGTCGCCCTACTAAAAACAAAGAGGAGTTATCTGGATGAACGCGCTGCACAGGAAAAAACTTGGCATTGAAGATGGCAATCGGATCGTCCAGAGGGACATCAAGGTGGAAGCCAGTGAAACCCACGTGACGTCGGTGTACTGGTATGACGAAATTGACGGGCAGGGAGATTTTGTGCGCGGCCATGTACTCAGGGAAACCAACTTCATCCAGAAAGACAGGCAACCCGAACCCGCCAAGGCAGCTGAAGCCCCGCGCAATCGCGGTGAGGATCATCCGGATGATTTGTCGGCCAACTCGCTACGGGCGCACATTCGTGAGCGCATGTGGCTTCACAACGTGCTGCCTCACGGCCGGCGCCGATACGCCCTCTAGCGAGTATCAATACCGGCCACAGCCCTTTTCAGCCGGGCGCGAGCAGCTATATTTTTCATAGCATTCGGTGACCCGGCATTGCAACGGGGCGCTGCATCATCACTCGCCCCTGTTGCGCATCCAGTCCGCCGTCTGGAAGAACGACGCATTGAGCCGTGTACGCAGCGCTTCATCGACACCGGTTTCACGCATGGCCTGGTCCATGCACGCCAGCCACTGGTCGCGCTCGGCAATGCCGATCGAGCCCCCGCCGGTTTGCTGCGGCATGTGGCGCATGCGCAGGCGCGGATGGCCGAAGCGGTCGGTGTAGTACTGCGGCCCGCCCAGCCAGCCGCATAAAAACCAGAAGAGGCGCTGGCGGGCGTTGTCCAGGGTGCTGCCGTGCGCGGCGCGCAGGGCTGTGTAACCGGGCTCCAGGTCCATCAGGTCGTAGAAGCGCTCCACCAATGCCTTGACGCGCTCCTCGCCACCTATCCAGGCGTAGGGGGTTTCGAAGGGAGGGTTTCCTGGGGGCTTTTCTTCTATCTGCATCTTTGGATTATCGAATGTTGGGGTTGGGGCTTGATTGAGAAGGGCTTTTTGGGTTGTTGGTGATTCGATGGGCGTGGTCATTGCTGAGGGCGGCTGGCCGGGGGTTGCCCGGCATGCAAGTAACTTTCTTTTGCTTCGCCAAAAGAAAGTCACCAAAGAAAAGGCGACCCTGGTTCCTGCGTCCCCTGCGCTTCGCTCCGGGGCAACCTGTGGTGCTCGGTCCAGCCGGGGTCAAAAACAACTCGCTTCGCTCAAACAAGTTTTTGCCCTGATCCGTCTGGACCTCCGCTCCTCGGCGCATCCACAAGGGCCAATCGGGAGCGGGGACAAATACAAAAAACCAAATCCAATACCAACCAGGACTCGCCACGGCGAGTCCTGGTTTCTTCTGGTATTCCGGGTTCTGTCTTCGGCTGTTGGGTATTTCTTCTCCCCACCCCTTCTGTATGCGCCGAGGAGCGCAGGTCCAGGCGGATCAGGGATCGCGWTTGTCTGAGCGAAGCGAGTTCGAGCGAGACCCCGCCTGGACCGAGCACCGCAGGTTGCCCGGAGCGAAGCGTAGGGTCGCAGACAGCAGGGTCGCCTTTTCTTTTGCTTACTTTTCTTTTGGCGAAGCAAAAGAAAAGTGAGTAGCCGCCGGGCTACCCCCGGCCAGCACCCCTCGGCAAAGACCACGCCCATAAAAACCAACCCAGCCTCAGCAAAGAGGGGAATTGGAAGAGCCGTTACTGAGCCTTCCGCAGCGTCTCCACCACTGGCGTATTCAAAACCGACCTCAACCCCCACCACCCCGCCGCCAGCGCCAGCAAAGCCCCCGCCAGGCTGCCCACCAAAGGCACCGTCCACGACCCGGTCCAGTTGAAGTCAAACACAAACCTCGCCAAGCCCCAGCCCACCGCAAGCGCAACAACAGACGCCAAAAACCCGGCAAGCAAACCAACCCCAGCCAGTTCAGCCCGCTGCACCTGCCGCAGCAGCGAAGCACGCGCACCCACAGCCCGCATGATGGCGAACTCGCGGGCGCGCTCTTCGCGCGTGGCGGTGATGGCGGCGAAGAGCACGACCAAACCTGCGGCCAGGGTAAAGCCGAACAAAAATTCCACCGCGCGTATCACCTGGTCGAGCACGCGCTGCACCTGCGCCAGCGTGCTGCTCATGTCGACATTGGTAATGTTGGGAAACGCCCTGACCAGCGTGTTGTCAAAACTCTGGGGCTGCGGCTGGCCTGGCGCCACAGCGGGGGCTTCGGGGGCACGGAACGCGCTGATGAAGGACACCGGGACATCGGCAGGCAATTGCGCCACCGGGTACATCACAAAGAAATTGACGCGCATGGAACCCCAGTCGACCTTGCGCAGGCTGGTGATCTTCGCTTCACTGAGCTGGCCGCCGATGTCAAAGCGCAATGAGTCGCCGAGCTTGAGACCCAGCGTTTTGGCCAGGCCGTCTTCCACGCTCACGGCGTCTTTTTCGCCGCCCGTCCAGCGCCCGCCGGTGACCTGGTTGTGACCGGGCATGTCGGCACTGTTGGAAAGATTGAACTCGCGGTCCACCAGGCGCTTGGCGCGGTCGTCTTCAAAGTCGTCGGGCGTGACGGCCTTGCCGTTGACCGCCACCAGGCGGCCGCGGATCATGGGGTACCAGTCGAACTTCTTCACACCGCCGTCGCGCAGTGCTTTCTGGAAAGCCTCGCCCTGCTCCGGCTGCACGTTGATGACAAAACGGTTGGGCGCATCGGGCGGCGTCGCCTTGCGCCAGCTGCTGATGAGGTCGGTGCGCAGCAGCACGAGCAGCATCAGGGCCAGCAAGCCGACCGCAAGGGCGCTGGTCTGCACCACGGCATACATGGGCCTGGCAGACAGCTGCCGCGTGGCCAGTACCAGCCAGCGCGGGGCCGTGACTTCGTTGACGCTGGCGCGCAGCAGCTTGACAGCGGCAAAACTGGCCACGGCAAACACCAGCACCGCGCCGGCAAAACCGCCGACCGCGATCAGGCCCAGTTTCAAATCACTGCTGGCGGCGACCAGCAGGGCCGCAAAGCCGGCCACACCCACGCCCAACACCGCCATTGACGCGGGTTTGAGGTTGCCGACGTCGCGGCGAATGACGCGCAGCGGCGGCACCTGTGCCAGCTGCAACACGGGCGGCAGGCCAAAGGCCAGCAGCAGCGTCAGGCCCATGCCCATGCCGAACACGACGGGCCACCAGGTGGCCGCCGGCAACGCGGTTTCAACCAGCCCGGCCAGCAGCAGCACAAAGGCGTAATGCACGGCGAAACCCAGCGCCACGCCAAGCGCGCTGGCCAGCATGCCGGCCACGACAAACTCAAAGGTGTAGGCCAGCGCAATGGTACGCTGGGGCTGGCCCAGCACGCGCAGCATGGCGCAGTCGTCCAGGTGCTTGGTGGCGAAACCGCGCGCGACGATGGCCACCGCCACCGCGCTCAGCAGGGCCGCCAGCAAGGCCACCAGGTTGAGGAATTTCTCGGCGCGGTCCAGCGTCTGCCGCATCTCGGGGCTGCCCGATTCGAGCGACTCCAGCCGCACGCCGCGGATGCCGGACTCTGCACCGGGTTTCTTGATCTCGTCTGCGGCCCATTTCACATAGGCCTTGACGGCCTTGTCGTCGCCGGCCACAGCAAAGCGGTAGTTGGTGCGGCTGGCGGGCTGGATCAGGTTGGTGGCGGCCACGTCGGCCTGATTGATCATCACGCGGGGAGAAAAGCTGATGAACCCGGCGCCGCGGTCGGGCTCCTGCACGATGACGCGGGTGACCTTGAAGCTGGCGTCGCCCATCAACAGGGCCTGACCGAGCTTGAGGCCCAGTGCGTCGAGCAGCGAGGCGTCGGCCCAGGCCGTGCCGGGGGCCGGCACCTCCCGCGTGTCCTCGCCGGGGCCGTCCAGGCTGTCGGCGATTTTCATGCTGCCGCGCAGCGGATAGCCTTCCGGCACCCCCTTGAAAGCCACCAGCTTGCTGGCGCCGCCGTCAGCGTCGGTTGCGCGGCCCATGGTGGGAAAGGTGACGGTGGAAATCGCCTTCAGCCCCAGCGCCTGCGCCTTGGCAATGAAGGCTTCGGGCGTGATGCCGTCGCTGCGGATCACGGCGTCGCCGCCCAGCAGCTGACGGGCATCGCGTTGCAGGCCGCCCTTGAGGCGATCGGCAAAAAAACCGACCGCGGTGAGCGCGGCAACCGCCAGGGTCACCGCGACGATCAGGAGGCGCAGCTCGCCGGCGCGCAGGTCACGCAACAGGGTTTTCCAGCCGAGCTTGAGGAAAAGGGTGTTCATGCGCAGACCATAACGCAAACTCCGCATCCCGGCATCATGGCCGGACTTTGCAAGGGGTTTAGTGAGGGGGTTTAGCGAAGGGTTACGGGGACGCTTTGAAGCCAGGCGCCACCACCACCGGGGCTGGGGCCGAAACCGGAGCGCCCGGCAAGGCATCCAGCCGCTGCTCCAGCGCGCGCAGCACCGGCCCGATGCCGGTACCCGCCTGGATCTGCGGGTTGGAAAAGCCGTCGTCCTTGCCGGCGTCGATTTCGCGCTGCTTGATCACCGGAACGGCACGGGAAAAAGCCTGCTCAAAAGAATGTGTCTTGCGCAACTGCTCGTCAAACATGGCGCGGCCGAAGAACGTGAGCTCAGACAGGCGCCCACAACCGAAAGAAGTGTGGGTGGCGTCGGCCGCCGTCATGACCAGGGTGGTGTCACCGGCCAGCGACTCGATCCAGCCGCCTGAATAGCAGGCCGATATGGCGATAACGCGGTGGCGGATACCGGCGTTGTCGAGCGCCTCGCGCAGCTCGCCGGGACTGAGCGGCGGTACCTGCAGCGGCCAGTGGGAGGCGGCCAGCTTGAAGTCGCTGGCGCCGTGCGACGTCATGTAGACCACCAGCACGTCGTTGTCGCGATCCATGCGCTGGGCCAGCGCGTCGATGGCGCGCTGCAAATTCAGCGTGGTGGCCCAGGGATGGGTTTTCAAGGTGCTGGCATGGTTGACCAGGTGCATCACGCGGCCTTCGGCATCGAAGCGCTCGGCAAGCACGCGGCTGACCATGGTGCTTTCCCGCAGGAACACATCTTCCGCGGCATAAGGGGCAAACACCAGGCCGTAGACGTCGGTGATACCGCGGCGCTGCGGCTCGATGGCGGCCATCGTCTTTTCCATCAGCGCCTGCTGCTCTTCAAAAACCTGCTGGCTCAGCTGCAGGCGGGGCCGGCTGTCTTCGGTGGCCTGGCTCGCGTAGTCCACCCCCCAAGTACGCGCCTCGAATTGCCAGGCGGACACGCCTGTGGTTGCCAGGAAGACCAGCGCAAATACGGCAGTCCGCCAGGTCCATCCGGCGAAACGCACGAAGAGGAAAAGGCTCACGCCAAGCGCCCAGGCCGTCACCGCCGAATAGAACGCCCAGTAAAACCAGGGAGCGGAAAACATCGCCGCTTTGATCCAGCCGTGCGCAATCGCAGCAACCACGCCCTGGGCGACGAACACGTTGGGCAGCGCTGACGCCAGCCACAGCGCGATAAAGGCCGCCACGCCGCGAGGCGGTTGATCATCAGGAATCGGCTCCCCCGCGTCAGGCGCAGGCACAACTGGCGAAGCAGGAAAAGCCCACCACGCCAGGCCAATCCCCAACCCGATGGTCCACCATGTCGACAACCAGGCCTGCAGGTTAAAAACCGCAGGACCTGCAACTTCCAGCCGCATCAATGCAACTTCCGTTGCTGAGACCAGAACCGCAATGCCCAACACTTGCAAGGGCGTCGGCGTTTTCCCCGCCACGCGGACGGGGAGGAAAAACGCAGCACGGAGCCCCTCTGCTATCCAGCGTGATGTGCTCAGCCAGCCGGAGGTATCAGGACGATCGCGGTCCGCCTGGCTCAGCATGGGTGCCGGGATGCCAGGCGAGGTGTGTTGAACGTGGGCGTCGTGCATGGCGGCATCATGCCATGACAGATTCAGGACTCAGCGCCCACCATGCGAGGGTGGGGGCCAGCCAGTTCGGGCTGCAGCTTGAGCCGCTGTGGGTTGGCATAGCAGACAAAGCGCTTGTTGGTGGCGCGGCCGATGGCGCACAGGCCCACTGTCTGCGCGACCTGGTGACCCATCTGCGTGATGCCGCTGCGCGAAACCACAATGGGCACACTCATCTGGGCAGATTTGATGACCATTTCGCTGGTGAGGCGGCCGGTGGTGTAGAAGACTTTGCTTGCTTCGTTTACAGATGGGCTGTCTTGCATTGCCATCCAACCCGCTATGGTGTCTATCGCGTTGTGGCGGCCAACGTCTTCAACAAATAAAAGCATTTCAGGGTCGCCCGCCGTCATCGCAAACAATGCACACGCATGCACCGAGCCGGCGGACTTGTACGTCGTTTCCTTGAGCCGTATGGTGTTGACGAGGGAATACAGCTGGGCCTGGGTGATGTACGCATCTGCGGGCAGCACGATGCCATCGACCTCGTCCATCAGGCCGCCGAACACACTGCCCTGCCCACAACCCGTGGTGACCACGCGGCGCGAAGTCTTCTCCTCAATGTCTTCAATACCGCGGTGTGTCTTGACAGCGGCTGCGCCCACATCCCAGTCGACGGTGATGGATTCGATATCGGCGACGTCCTTGACGAGCCGCTGGTTGCGCAGGTAGCCGAGTACCAGCAACTCGGGATGGGCACCCAGGGTCATGAGCGTGACGAGCTCGCGCTTGTCGACATACACAGTGAGTGCGCGCTCGGCGGGGATGGCGACTTTTTGCGCTTCACCGTATTCGTTGACGGCGTCGACCTCGCACGTCAGGGGCGCCTGGGCCATGGTGAGGCGCGGGAGACGGGGAAGGGTCGGTGTCGAGGCGGTCATGAGGGAAGACTACAACAAAAAAGCCGGCCCCTTGCGGAGTCGGCTTTTGGGAAAGCGAATACGTCCGGGAGTGGGTCAGGACTTCTTGGCGGGATTAACGACCGCATCGGGCTGTTTGGTGCTGGGCGGGCTGGTGGCCGTGCCTGCGGGTGAATGCGCGCCGGCCGCTTCGATCGGCTTGGCTTCAGGCGGGGTGTAGACGAAAGCGCCGGGATCGGCACAAGCGGGCGCTGCAGCAGGCGGCTTCGTCTCTTTGCCGGCGGCCTTGGCCGTTTTGTAATAGCTGGCGGCGACCTTGTCCTGCGACTTGCACAACTGGTAAGCATCGACCTTGCCGCTCCAGGCGGTCTTGGCGGCGGCTTCAGCGGCCTTGGCCTTGGCTTCGTCGCTCAGGGCGGGCAGCTTGGCCAGCGACGCGGCCGATGCGGCGGCCAGCAAGCTCATGATCAGAATTTTTTTCATGGGATTCCTCACTACAACTCTTGTGGCTTATGCCTGCACCGTCTGGCCGGGCGGGTCAACAGGTTTGCTGCGCTGGGCCGGGATGTTGCCGGCCTTGACTTCGTCGTACCAGTATTCGTGGTGCTCACGAGCCCAGGTCTCGTCGACATAGCCGGTCCGCATCGCCTTGTAGGCGCCCTGCATGCCGATGGTGCCGAGGTAAATGTGGCCAAGGAACAAACACATCATGAGCACGGTGGCCACGGCGTGCACCATGTGTGCGACCTGCATCGTCGAGCGCTCATAGATCAGGCCGGGTAGCAGCTTGTCGAGCACAAAGCCCGAAGAAACCACCACGATGCCCAGGAAGAACACACCGCCCCAGAAGATGAGTTTTTCGCCGGCGTTGAAACGGTTCGAAGGCGGTTCTTCGCCGCCAGTGATCAGGCCACCGCCTTTGGCCAGCCAGTGCAGATCGCCCTTTTGCGGCCAGTTGTCGCGCAGGAAGGTCAGGAACACGATCACCAGCGACACCGCGAACAGCGGGCCGGCAAAGTTGTGCATGGTCTTGAGAGTCCAGGTCAGCCAACCGAAGAGCGCTCCACCAATGACGGGCAGCAGGAAGAATTTGCCGAATGCCATGACCAAGCCTGAGACGGCCAGGATGCAGAACGCAATCGCGTTGGACCAATGCGCGGCACGCTCGAAAGGCGTGAATCGTTCGATCTTGCGGCCGGTGTCGACGCCGTGGGTTTTGATCGAACCCTTGCTGAAGTAAAAAATCGCGATGGCCAACAGCACGATCAGGAACAGCGAGCCCCCATAAGGAATGATCCAGTTGTTGCGCACCTGTCGCCAGGCTTCGCCGGCGTTGGTCAGGCGCGAGCCGGGGTACTGCACAAAGGGCTGGATCAGGTTGCCGGCCTCGGGCGCTTCGCTCTTGGGCAGGCTGCTGTAGCCGGTGACGCCCTCGCCCACCTGGCGCCACATGGGCGCGTTGTTGCCCGGTTGCACCTTGGCGCGTTCGCCATTGGTCTGCTTGGCGTAGTTGGGGTCAGCGCTGGCCTCGGGCTTGACCTCAAAGATGTTCTGGCCCTGGATGCCACCGGTGGCGGCGGGAGCGGTGGCCGGCGCGGCGGTGGCCGGCTGGGCCGCAGGCGCTTGCGCACAGGCAAGTCCCGCCAGGCTGGCCGCTATGAAAAATATAGCTGTTCGCGCACGATACATAAGGCCTCCGGTCACTTTTTCGAGCTACCGATCTTGTTGTACTCGTTCTGGCTGTTCTGCGCGCGGGCCTTGAGGCCTTGCTCCCAGCTGGTCTTGTCGCCGGCCTTCCAGCCCGGCGCCGCAAACTGGTTCTGCACGCCCTGATAGGCGGCGCCGTCGCTTTTCACGCCGCTGCCCAGGGTTTGCGGCTTTTCACCGCAGGCCGACAAGGCAGTCACGGTGAGGGTCAAGACAAGAACACGCATCATGATTTGGCTCCTGCGGGCGGCTGGCCGGCCTGTTTGGATCCGTAGGCCGTGCCCCAGCCCCAGACTTCGGCGCCCTTGCCGCGTTGCACCACACGGTTGCGGAAGATGTCGGCGACCACATCACCGTCGCCGGCGAGCAGCGCCTTGGTCGAACACATTTCGGCGCAGGCCGGCAGCTTGCCTTCGGCCAGGCGGTTGCGGCCGTACTTCTCAAACTCGGCCTGGCTGCCGTTGACTTCGGGGCCGCCGGCGCAGAAGGTGCATTTGTCCATCTTGCCGCGCACGCCAAAGGTGCCGGCAGCCGGGAACTGCGGCGCGCCGAAGGGGCAAGCGTATGAGCAGTAGCCGCAGCCGATGCAGACGTCCTTGTCATGCAGCACTACACCCTCTTCCGTGCGGTAAAAGCAGTTGACGGGGCAGACAGCCATGCAGGGTGCGTCGCTGCAATGCATGCAGGCCACCGAGATGGATTTCTCGCCGGGCACACCGTCGTTGAGCGTGACCACGCGTCGGCGGTTGACACCCCACGGGACTTCGTTTTCGTTTTTGCAGGCGGTGACGCAGCCGTTGCATTCGATGCAGCGCTCCGCGTCACAAACAAATTTCATGCGTGCCATGGTTAAGCCCTTTCGACGTTACAGATCGTCGTTTTTGTTTCTTGCATCATCGTCACGCTGTCGTAGCCGTACGTTGTTGCCGTGTTGACCGCCTCGCCGCGCACCACTGGCGCCGCACCGCTGGGGTAGTAGGCCAGCATGTCGGCGCCTTGCCAGCGACCCGAGAAGTGGAACGGCATCCACACCGTGTCGGGGCCGACGCGCTCGGTCACCATCGCCTGGACATTGAGGCGTGCACCGGTGGGGCTGTTCAGCCAGACGCGCTCGCCGTTGCGAATGCCCCGGTCGGATGCGGTCTTCGGATTGATTTCGACGAAGGCTTCCTGCTGCAGCTCGGCCAGCCAGGGGTTGGAGCGGGTTTCTTCGCCGCCGCCTTCGTACTCGACCAGCCGGCCTGAGGTCAGGATGAGCGGGTACTTTTCGCCGACCTTGTCCGCGATGTTCTTCTGCTGGATCGTCTTGTAGAGGGTGGGCAGGCGCCAGAACGCTTTCTTGTCGTCGTGTGTCGGATACTTGGCCATCAGGTCGGCCCGGGTGCCGTAGAGCGGCTCGCGGTGCTGCGGGATGGCATCAGGGAAGTTCCACACCACGGCACGCGCCTTGGCATTGCCGAACACGTGGCAGCCGTGGACCTTCATGGTGACGCGGATGATGCCGCCTGATGAATCGGTCTTCCAGTTCTTGCCTTCGGCCGCGGTTTTTTCGGCGTCGGTCAGGTCGGCCCACCAGCCCAGCTTCTTGAGCAACAGGTGGTCGAACTCGGGATAGCCTGTCGTGATGTCGGCGCCCTGCGAATAGGAGCCGTCTTCGGCCAGCAGGTTGACGCCGTCTTTTTCAACGCCGAAGTTGGCACGGAAATTACCGCCGCCGTCCATCACATGCTTGGAGGTGTCGTACAGGTTGGGTGAACCGGGGTGCTTGAGCTCGGGGTTGCCCCAGCAAGGCCAGGGCAGACCGAAGTAGTCACCGGTTGTGTCGTAGCCGGTGGCCTTGTCCTTGCCGCCTTTGGACTTGAGGGTCTTGACGTCGAACAGGTGCATGTTGCGCATGTGGGCCTGCAGGCGCTCCGGGCTCTGGCCGGTGTAGCCGATGGTCCATACGCACTTGTTGATCTCGCGCAGGATGTCGTCCGGCACGGGCTCGTCCATGCCCTTGACCTTTTGCATCTTGTAGTTCTTCGACAGCTCCTTGGCGAAGCCGAGTTTTTCGGCGAACTGATGCATGATCATGTGGTCGGTGCGGCTCTCCCAGAGCGGCTCGATCACTTTTTCGCGCCACTGGAGGGACCGGTTGGAAGCTGTCACCGAGCCGCTGGTTTCAAACTGGGTGGCGGCAGGCAAGAGGTAAACCGCGCGTTTTGGATTCAGGTCTTCCGCCTTGCCGGGCATGGCCGCCATGGCGGCGGTGGCCGACGGGTACGGGTCCACCACCACCAGCAAGTCCAGCATGTCCATCGCCCGCTTCATCTCGAGGCCGCGCGTTTGCGAGTTTGGCGCATGGCCCCAGAAGAAGACGCCGCGCAGGTTGGAGTCCTGGTCGATGAGTTCGTTTTTCTCCATCACGCCGTCGATCCAGCGCGAGACCGTGATGCCGGGCTTGCCCATCATGGCGGCCGATGCGTAGCGCCCCTTGATCCAGTCGAAGTCCACACCCCAGGTCTTGGCAAAGTGCTTCCACGAACCTTCTGCCAGGCCGTAGTAGCCGGGCAGCGAATCCGGGTTGGGGCCGACGTCGGTGGCGCCCTGCACGTTGTCATGGCCGCGGAAAATATTGGCGCCACCGCCGGACACGCCGATGTTGCCCAGCGCCAGCTGCAGGATGCAGGAGGCGCGCACGACCGCATTGCCGGTGGTGTGCTGCGTCTGGCCCATGCACCAGACGACGGTGCTGGGACGGTTCTGGCTCATCATGGTGGCCACCTTGAGCGTGGTGGCCTCGTCCACGCCGCAAGCCTCCAGCACCTTGTCCGGCGTCCACTTGGCCATTACGTCGGCCTTGACCTTGTCCATGCCGTAGACACGGTCGTTGATGTATTTCTTGTCTTCCCAGCCGTTCTTGAAGATGTGATACAGCACACCGAAAAGAAAGGGGATGTCGGAACCGGAGCGGATGCGGACGTACTCGTCGGCCTTGGCCGCCGTGCGGGTAAAGCGCGGGTCGACCACGATCATCTTGCAGCCGGCCTCCTTGGAGTGCAGCATGTGCAGCAGGCTGACCGGGTGGGCTTCAGCGGCGTTGGAGCCGATGTACAACGCGCACTTGCTGTTTTGCATGTCGTTGTACGAATTGGTCATGGCGCCGTAGCCCCAGGTGTTGGCAACGCCGGCCACCGTGGTCGAGTGGCAGATGCGGGCCTGGTGGTCGCAGTTGTTGCTTCCCCAGAAGCTCACGAACTTGCGCATCAGGTAGGCCTGCTCGTTGTTGTGCTTGGAGGAACCCACCCAGTACACCGAATCAGGGCCACTTTCCTTGCGCAGCTCCAGCAGCCTGGCGCTGATTTCATTGAGCGCGGTATCCCAGCTGATGCGCTCGTACTTGCCGTTGACCAGCTTCATCGGGTAACGCAGGCGGTACTCGCCATGGCCGTGTTCGCGCAGCGCGGCGCCCTTGGCGCAGTGGGCACCCAGGTTAATGGGGGAGTCAAACACCGGCTCCTGGCGGACCCAGACGCCGTTTTCAACGACCGCATCGACAGCGCAGCCCACCGAGCAGTGGGTGCAGACGGTGCGCTTGACTTCGATCTTTCCTGTGCCGTCGCCGGCGCCCGGTGTGGCGGCCTTGGCCTTTTTGACCAGGGTTAATTGCGTGGCAGCCAGGCCGACGCCGACCCCCAGGCCGGAGCGCCGCAGGAAGGCGCGGCGGTCCATGGTGGGCAAGGCATTGGACAGGCCCCGCGACAGGCTTTGTACAAAGCGCGCGGAACCCGTGCGGTGCACGGGATGGACATCAGAAGATTTTTTCGTGAGCAGCATGAAGCTCTCCGTAGAAGGTGAAATCGGGGGCCGGTCGGGCTGAACTGGAAGCCAGGGCTACCTAGATGCGGGTGGTCTTGTAGTAGCGCTTGACGTGTTCCGAGAGGCTGTAGCCGCCGCCTTTTTCAGGGGCCGGCTTGGGCTCTGGAAGTTCGGCTTGCTGCAGTGCCGGTGCGCCGGGCAAAGCGACGATGGCCGCAGCGGCCGCGCCGGTGGCGGCTGCGCCGAAAAAGAATCCCCTGCGTGAGGGTTTTGGCTGGCTGTCCTGCATGAGTAATCTCCAGGGGAAGGCTTGCTGGCTATGTAACCGTTTGCATAGTACTGTAAGGCAGAGCGCTGGGCACCACAATGGTTAGCGCCGCGCAACACTCAAGTCTAGGGAAAACGATAGGCGATCTTATTGTCGGCCCGGCGGATCTGGCCGATTGGCCATTCAAAAGCTGTCTCATTTTGAGAAAAAAAGTTCATGCGCCCCTCTCAGGCCAGCATGTCGAAGCCCTGCGCTTCAACACTGACGAAGGTCTGCGTGAAGGCCGCCAGCGCCGCATAAAACCGGGCCTTGGGGTGTGCGGTAATGGCTTCGCACATCAGCGGCACCCAGGGCTGAACATGGCGCGCGAAAAATTCGCGCTGCCGCGTGAGATTGGCGACCTCCATGTCGTCACCGGCAATCAGGTAGCGCATGACTTCGCACAGGTAGGCCACGTGGTCTTCGGTTTCGGGCATGGCCTCGTCACGCGCCAGGCCCAGCGCGGCAATGTCGGTGCGCAAGGCCGCCAAAGGCTTCTCATTGAGGAAACCGCTGAGGTAGTGCGAACCAAAGAGGTACACCTCAGGTTTGCCAACGCCGCCGAACAGGGCGTCGTGCTCCCGCGTGATATCTGCAAGGCTCTGCGTGCGGGCGGCGGCCACGAGTTCGCTCCACGAACTTTCAAGCAGCCCGCCGGCGGCGGGTGCCTCCGTTACTGCAATGCGAAGGTTTTCATGCAGCTCCGCCGAAGGCGCGGCGTAGTAAAGCGCGGCCAGCAAGCCATAGACTTCGGCCCGCGCGGTTTCTTCGTCCAGGGTGGAGGCGGTGAGTTGGGCTTGCGTCATGGTGCGTCTGGTTTTATGGGCTTACCGGATGTCGGTGATCTTGAGTTCGTTTTCAGCGGAGTAGATGTCGATGACCCGGCAGTCACCGCACATCTTCAGGCGGTCAGCGGCCGCGCCCTGGAACATCGCATGGCCCGCAAGCTTGCCCAGCATGGACTCGATGGCCTTGAGCGTGCCGAAGGGTTTGCTGCAGCGTATGCACTGGTAAGGCAGGCTTTCATTGAGCACGCGCGCCTCTTTGCGCTGCGGTGTGAGCAACAGGCGCGGTTGCAGCGTGATGGCGTCCTCAGGGCAGGTGGTGGCGCACAGGCCGCACTGCACACAGTTTTTCTCGATGAACTTGAGCTGCGGGCGGTCCGGGTTGTCTTGCAGCGCGCTGGCGGGGCAGGCGCTCACACAGCTCAGGCACAGCGTGCAGGTGTCTGCGTTGACGGTCAGGCTGCCGAAGGGCGAGCCTTTGGCGGGCAGCGCAATCGCTTCGGGCAGGGCGGCGGGCGCCTGGCTCATGAGGTGGTCCAGCGCCATGTCGAGCGTGCTGCGCTTTTCTTGCGCCACGGCAAAGCGCGCCGCAGTGGCGGGCACTGTGGGACGGCCGCGCGCCAGTGACTGCAGGCTGGCGTCCAGCCCGGCGATGGCATCAGGGCCCTCCCCGGCCTGCACCAGATGAAAGTGAACGCCCGCGTAGCCCAGGCCATTGAGCAGGGTTTGCGCCACGCGCATCTGCTCAGCCAGGCCTTCAAGGTATGCCGGCGCTTCTTCACGCGTTACCAGTACCGCCACTTGCGACGCGCCGAAGGCGATGGCGCTGAGCCACAAATCCAGGCCCATACTGGCCGTGTGCCACAGCGCCTGCGGGATCACATTGGCCGGCACGCCCCGCACGGTTTTCTGCAGCCGCGCGGCGCGGCCCAGGGCCTCGACGGCTTGCTGGCCGCTGTCCTGGCTGTGAAACAGCAGCACCGGCTGGGTGCCGCCGGCTTTGGCATACGCCGACAGCAGGGTCTTGATGCGTACGCCCTGCTCGCTAGCGCGCGGGTAGGCATAAGTGAGCGCACCCGTCGGGCAGACGGTGGTGCAGGCGCCACAGCCTACGCAGAGATTGGGATTGACGACGATCTGCTGGCGCTTTTTCTCGCTGCTGACGGCGCCGGCCGAGCAGATGTCGATGCAGGCGTTGCAACCCACGGTTTCGTTGCGGCTGTGGGCGCAGAGTTTTTGTTTATAGGCAAAAAATTTGGGCTTTTCAAACTCGCCCACCATGTCGCGCAGCTTGACCACGGTGGCCAGCAAGCCGGGTGAGGCGAGGCCGGCGGAGGCATTCAGGGCGAAGTAGCCTTGCGGTGGCGCATGCAGCGCGACCAGCGGTTTGGCGCCGAGGTCGAGCACCAGGTCAAATGCTTCCGTGAGTGTTTGCGGCGAGCGGTTGAAGTCAATGGCACCGGCCACCTTGCACACGGCCACACAATCACGGTGGGATGTGCATTTGGCCGCGTCAACCTGGTAGCTCAGGTCGATGGCGCCTTCGGGGCACACGGCGACGCAGGCATTGCATCGTGTGCAAAGGTCCAGGTCGATAGCGTTGGTCTTGTCCCAGCTCGCCTCAAACGCACCCAGCCAGCCTTTGAGCGCGAGCCGCTCACCGCTGATCACAGGATATTTGCGTTCTTGCGAGGGAAACCCGGTCTGCGCCTGGGACGAAACGCCCTGGGCGAAGATGGTCACGTCCAGCGTGTCGGCCACAAGGGCCGCCACCTGCTCGGCCTGGTCGATCGCACCCACGATGAGCAGGCGCCCGGCACTTTTGTAGGTGACGGTGGACACCGGCTCTGCGTCTGGTAAATGGGCCGCGGCCAGCAGAGCCGCGATTTTTGGCGTGGCGCTGACAGCGTCTTTGCTCCAGCCGCCGGTCTCGCGGATATTGACGAACTTCACCACGGAGGTGACGCCCTGGGTCTGCTCGCCGACTTCGCCAAACAGCCGCTTTTCCTGGGTGCAGGCCACAACGACATCGTCGCCGGACTGCGCCGCCTTCTGGAAGGCGCCCACCTCGCGGCGGCACAGCGCCGAATGCAGCGTCAGGGTTTCGTTAAGTGCCGCGCCCAGCGCCTGGGGCTGGAGCGGCATGGTCTGGTTGCAGTCGCAAATCAGTGTGGGCATGGTCTTCTTGGCTGGCACCGGCCGGGTCGGGCTGGGATTGGCTGGTTGATAAAGCGCCTGGCGCTTGCGACGGGGCTATGTCCGTATTTTCATAGGACTGTGCCACGGTTTCGCCCGTGGGGTTATTGGCGCTTTCCCGTGGCAGGTAGGCGGGGTCGTCTTGCGGGCCGGTGATTGAGCCTTCAGCCTGCTTGTCGTTGTCTTTTTCTTTCCCTTTGTCCTCGTCGTCATCAAAGAGGTTGAGAAACTTCGCACTGGTCATCTGCCGCAGCATGGACTCGGGGATGGGGTCGGACTTGGAGTAGTCGTCGATATAGATATCCAGTCCGTCCATCACATTGAAATGCGGGTCGGTAAAGAGCTGCTTCATGGCCGCGTTGCGCACATCAGGTGTCACACCGCCGGCCATGAAAGGCTTGAAGTCGGAATCCTTGGTCAGCAGTTTGGCGTCTGCCAGTGTGAGCGCCTTCTTTTCCGGTGGCGGCTCCACGGGTTCCTGTTGTGCCTGGCTTTGTGCAGCGGGTGCCTTGGCATCCGCTGGCGGCGGGGCGTGCGCCACCGGCTCTTCCAGCGGTTTTCCCTGCGCGATGTCAACCTTGCGGCGGGACCACCGCCCCAGAAAACCTGTGGGCTCGTCAGCCATGCTGGCCTCCGCCTGTTTTCTTTTCGGTGCTCACCCGCGCCGGGTTACCAAAGCGGTCCGTCAAGGTCTTGAAGCTTTGCGGGCGTTGCCGGCGCTTGACCTCGGGCACGTAATGCTGCTCCACAAACTGCTGGAGCCACTGCACGACCTGCGGCGGCGCGGGCACCTGCTCTACCGTTTCCTGCGCATCCAGCCAGCGGCCGGCGTCGTGGTAACTCAAGGTGACGATCTGCGGAATCGCGATAGGTTCATCAGCCAGCAGGGCTTCTTCTTCCATGCGCCAGACCACCCAGAAGCAGGGCTGCGCGGTGGTGACGTTGAGGTAGTAGCCTTCACCGTCGTCGGTGAACAGCTCGACCTTGAAGCCGGGGTGCAACCAGCGCTCTTCGCGCTCGTCTTTGAGCAGCAGGCGCGGCGCGGCGCCAAAACCGTCTTCGTGCGGCACGATTTCATCGAGCGACCAGCGCCAGGGCTGCCAGCGGTTGTCGATGCGCTCGCGGCGCATGACAACGGCCACGGCGGTGCACGCCCGGTGCAGCGTGGCATCTGTTTCAGGGGACTGCAGCAGGAAATCCGACATGCCCGCAGTGTACGGCGGGCAAAAGCGGACCGTTCGCAATAACCCTGTCCCCAATAAACCTCTAGACCAGCAAGGACCGGTGTTCCAGGGCGGCACGACGCACCACGTCGCTGATCCCGTCGCCGCCGTTACCTTCTATCAACTCCAGCAGTGCCTTGCGCATGCGAGGGTCCCAGAATTTCTTGAGGTGCATGGCCAGTTCCTGCAGGGCTTCCGTGCGGTCAGGCATGGTTTCAAAGAATGCGCCGATCTGGTTGACCATGCGGATCAGGTTGTCGTTGTTCACAGGATGTACTCCAGGTTGACGCGCTCTTTGTGGCTGTACACGGAAAGATCTTCCCCGCGCACAAAGCCCAGAAGCGCCACGCCGGCGGTTTGCGCCACATCAATCGCCAGGCCGGTCACGCCAGATACAGCCGCCAGCAGTGTCACGCCGGCCATGGCGGTTTTGTGCACCATCTCATAGCTGGCGCGGCTGGTGACGACGATAAAACCTTCGTTGGCTTTCACACGGCGGCGCTGCAGCGCGCCTATCAATTTGTCCAGCGCGTTGTGCCTGCCGACGTCTTCACGCAGCACCACGATGTCGCCGTCCGCATTGCACCACGCGGCCGCATGGGTGGCGCCGGTGGCGCTGAGCAGCAATTGCTGCTCGCGCAGGTTGACCAAGGCGCGGGTGATGGCGCTCGCTTCAAACTCAGCGCCGCCTTGCAGGCGCGGCGGCAGCCGCACTGCATGCGCCAGGCTTTCCGTACCGCACAGGCCGCAACCGGTGCGGCCCGTCATGCTGCGGCGCCGGTCTTTCAGCCGTGCAAAGGACGATGCCGCGATGGTCAGGTGCAGTGTCTCCCCCTGCTCGCTGCTGGACTGTTCAATGTCGTGAATCTGGGTGTAATCGTCCACGATACCTTCGGTGACGGAAAAGCCGAAGGCAAAGTCCTCCAGGTCCGAGGGGCTGGCCAGCATCACGGCATGCGAGATGCCGTTGTACTCCAGCGCCACAGGCACCTCTTCAGCCACCCAGTCCGAGCGGTCGAACGCGCGATGCGCCCGCACCCCCGTCACAGGGGCTTCACGGCAACCTTCAACTACCTGCATGAGCGGCCTCCGCTGCAGAGCTGCCCGCCGGTTGTGACGCTGCATCCAGCAACTGCAGTTGCTGCTTGTTGAAGCGCGAGTAGGATTTTTGCCATTCGGACGGTTGCGCCACCGGCATCACCTGCACCGCCGTGACCTTGTATTCCGGGCAGTTGGTGGCCCAGTCGGAGCTGTCGGTGGTGATGACGTTGGCGCCCGATTCGGGGAAGTGGAAGGTGGTGTAGACCACGCCCGGCTGCATGCGTTCGGTGACCACCGCGCGCAGCACGGTCTGGCCGGCGCGGCTTTCAATGCCCACCCAGTCGTCAGGCTTGATGCCCCGGTCTTCCGCGTCGTGCGGATGGATCTCCAGCCGGTCTTCGCTGTGCCACTGGTTGTTGTCGGTGCGGCGCGTCTGGGCACCCACGTTGTATTGCGACAGGATGCGGCCGGTGGTGAGCAACAGCGGGAATTTGCGCGTGACCTTCTCGTCGGTGGCCACGTACTGCGTGATGATGAAGCGGCCCTTGCCGCGCACAAAACCATCCTTGTGCATGAACTCGGTGCCGAGCTCTGCCGTGTCTTCATTGCACGGCCACTGCACGCTGCCGTGCTTTTCGATCTTGGCGAAAGTTACCCCCCGGAAGGTCGGCGTCAGCGCCGCGATCTCCGCCATGATGTCGCGCGGATGCACATAGCTCATGGGGTAGCCCAGCGCATTGGACAGCTTGACGGTGACTTCCCAGTCGGCCAGCCCTGCCTTGGGTGGCATGACCTTGCGCACGCGCGAGATACGCCGCTCGGCATTGGTGAAGGTGCCGTCTTTCTCCAGGAAAGAAGAACCAGGCAGGAACACGTGTGCGTACTTGGCGGTTTCATTCAGGAAGATGTCTTGCACCACGATGCATTCCATCGACGTAAGCGCCTTGGCCACGTGCTGGGTGTCCGGGTCGGACTGCACAATGTCTTCGCCCTGGCAGTACAGGCCCAGGAAGCTGCCCGCCACGGCCGCGTCAAACATGTTCGGGATGCGCAGGCCGGGCTCTTCGTTCAGCGTCACGCCCCAGGCTGTTTCGAATTCGGCGCGCACCGTGCTGTCGGACACATGGCGGTAGCCCGGTAGTTCATGCGGGAAGGAACCCATGTCGCAGGCGCCCTGCACATTGTTCTGGCCGCGCAGCGGGTTCACACCCACGCCTTCACGGCCGACATTGCCGGTGGCCATGGCCAGGTTGGCAATACCCATGACCATGGTCGAGCCTTGTGCATGCTCCGTCACGCCCAGGCCGTAATAAATGGCGGCATTGCCGCCGGTGGCGTAGAGGCGTGCGGCTGCGCGAACGTCTGCGGCCGGCACGCCGGTGACGGCTTCCATGGCTTCAGGGGAATTGTCGGGGCGGGCGACGAACTCGCGCCATTCGCGGAAGGATTTTTCGTCGCAGCGCTCGGCGATGTAGTCGTCGGCCAGCAGGCCTTCCGTCACCACCACGTGGGCCAGCGATGAGATCATGGCCACGTTGGTGCCGGGGCGCAGCTGCAGGTGAAATTCAGCTTCCACATGCGGGGAGCGCACGATGTCGATCTGGCGCGGGTCGACCACGATCAGGCGGGCGCCTTCACGCAGGCGCTTTTTCATGCGCGAGGCAAACACCGGGTGGCCGTCGGTCGGGTTGGCGCCGATGATGAGGATGACATCGGCTTTTTCGACCGACTTGAAGGTCTGCGTACCGGCGGATGTACCGTAGGTCTGGCTCAGTCCGTAACCGGTGGGCGAATGGCAGACGCGGGCGCACGTGTCAACGTTGTTGTTGCCAAAGGCGGCGCGCACCAGCTTTTGCACCAGGTAGGTTTCTTCATTCGTGCAACGCGACGAGGTGATGCCGCCAATCGAATCCTTGCCGTGCTTGGCCTGGATGCGGTGGAACTCGCTGGCGGCGTAGTTGATGGCTTCGTCCCAGCTCACTTCCTGCCAGGGGTCGCTGATGTTCTTGCGGATCATGGGCTTGGTGATGCGGTCTTTGTGAGTGGCGTAGCCCCAGGCAAAGCGGCCCTTCACGCAGGCATGGCCTTCGTTGGCCTTGCCGTCTTTCCACGGCACCATGCGGACCACTTCATTGCCCTTCATCTCGGCCTTGAAGGCGCAGCCCACGCCGCAATAGGCGCAGGTGGTGATCTTGTTGTGCTCGGGCTGGCCCAGCATAATCACGGTTTTCTCCTGCAGCGTGGCAGTGGGGCAGGCCTCGACGCAGGCACCGCAGCTCACGCATTCGGATTCCATGAAGGGCTGGTTTTGCCCCGGCGACACGCGCGACTCAAAGCCTCTTCCTTGAATAGTGAGCGCAAACGTGCCCTGGGTCTCTTCGCAGGCACGCACGCAGCGGTTGCACACGATGCACTTGGAGGCGTCGTAGCTGAAATACGGATTCGAGTTATCGATCGCCGGTTTGCTTTCATTGCGGAAATGGTTGGCGCCCTCCATGCCGTAGCGCACTTCGCGCAGACCGGTCACACCGGCCATGTCCTGCAGTTCGCAGTTGCCGTTGGCCGAACAGGTCAGGCAGTCCAGCGGGTGGTCGGAGATGTAAAGCTCCATCACGCCCTTGCGCAGCTCTTGCAGGCGGGGCGACTGGGTGCGTACCTTCATGCCGGCTTCGGCCGGTGTGGTGCAGGATGCGGGGAAGCCCTTGCGGCCATCAATTTCCACCATGCACAGGCGGCAGGAACCAAAAGGCTCCAGGCTGTCGGTGGCGCAGAGCTTGGGCACCTGGATGCCTGCATCGACCGCCGCACGCATGAGCGAAGTGCCCGCGGGAACCGTGACGCTTTCGCCGTCGATCTCCAGCGTGACTTCCTGCGTGGACTCGCGTTTGGGGGTGCCGTAGTCGATTTCTTTGAGGTGTTCGAGCATGGGGTCTCCTGTCCGTCTTGTGGGGGTGCTGCCGTTTCTGTCGATTCAGGCTGCTTTGCGGTCCGGCACGGTCATGCCAAAGTCCTGCGGGAAATGGTCCAGTGCCGAGAGCACCGGGAAAGGCGTCATGCCGCCCATGGCGCACAGCGAGCCGTGAACCATGGTGTCGCAGAGGTCGCGCAGCAGCTTGATCTGCTGCGGGCGCTGCTCGCCCGGGCCGTTGGCGATGCGGTCAATCACTTCCACACCGCGTGTGGAGCCGATGCGGCACGGTGTGCATTTGCCGCAGGACTCGATCGCGCAGAACTCCATGGCGTAGCGCGCCAGGCTGGCCATGTCGGCCGTGTCGTCATGCACCACGATGCCGCCGTGGCCCACCACCGCGCCCACGGCCGCATAGGCTTCGTAGTCCAGCGGCGTGTCCCACTGCGATTCAGGCACATAGGCGCCCAACGGACCGCCGACCTGCACGGCCTTGATGGGCCGGCCGGAGGCCGAGCCACCGCCGTAGTCGTACATCAGCTCGCGCAAGGTCACGCCGAAGGCTTTTTCCACCAACCCGCCAAACTTGATGTTGCCCGCCAGCTGGATGGGCAAGGTCCCCCTGGAGCGGCCCACGCCGTAGTCCTTGTAGAAGGTTGCGCCCCGCGACAGGATGATGGGCACGGAAGCAAAGGTGATCACGTTGTTGATCACGCTCGGCTTGCCAAACAAGCCCTGGATGGCGGGGATGGGCGGCTTGGCGCGGACGATGCCGCGTTTGCCTTCGATGCTTTCCAGCATGGCGGTTTCTTCGCCGCAGACATAGGCGCCCGCTGCCTTGCGCACGTGCAGGTGAAAGCTGTGGCCCGAGCCGAGGATGTTGTCACCCAGAAAACCGCCAGCCTCGGCCACCTTGATGGCTTCGCGCATGGTTTCCACGGCGTGGGGGTATTCGGAACGGATGTAAACATAGCCTTGCGTCGCGCCGGAGGCGACAGCGGCAATCGTCATGCCTTCAATCAGCATGAAGGGGTCACCCTCCATCGTCATGCGGTCGGAGTAAGTGCCTGAATCGCCCTCGTCCGCGTTGCAGACCACATACTTTTGCGTGGCTTTCAGGCCCGCCACGGTTTTCCATTTGATGCCTGCCGGAAAGGCCGCACCGCCACGCCCGCGCAGGCCGGCGTCGAGCACCTGCTGCACGATCTCTGTGGCGGGAATCTCCAGCGCACGGCGCAAGCCGGCATAGCCTTCATGCGCTTCGTAGTCTGCCAGCGACAGCGGGTCCGTTATGCCCATGCGGGCAAAGGTCAGGCGCTCCTGCCTTTTCAGATACGGAATCTCTTCGGTGAGGCCCAGTTGCAACACGTGGACACCGCCCACCTGAAAACCGGCATCAAAAAGGCCGGCCACGTCTTCAACTTCCACCGGCCCGTAGGCGATGCGGCCTGCGCCGGTCTGCACTTCGACCATGGGCTCCAGCCAGAACAGGCCACGGGAGCCATTGCGCACCAGCTCAATGCCGATACCACGCTTTGAAGCCTCGGCGGTGATGGCTGCTGCGACCTCGTCAGCGCCCGCCGCCAGCGCAGCGGAGTCACGGGGCACGTAAATCTTGATGCTCATGCGGCGCTCCCGGCTTGCGCCACCAGGCGGTCGAATTTTTCGATCCCGACGCGGGCATGGACCTTGTCGTCCAGCGTCATCGCGGGGGACTGTGCGCACAGTCCCAGGCAGTACACCGGCTCGACCGTGAAAGCGCCGTCTTTGGTGGGGCCGTGGCCGTCGCTGCCCAGATGGGAGCAGGCATGTGACCAGAGGGCGTCTGAGCCCATGGCTTTGCAGCTCTCGGCGCGGCAGATTTGCACCACATGGCGGCCGGGCGGTTCGGAGCGGAAGTAGTGGTAGTACGTCACCACGCCATGAACCTCAGCCCTGGACAGGTTCAGGGCTTCGGCGATGGGTGGAACAGCGTCAGGCGGGATGTAGCCGAGCGCGTCCTGAATGCCGTGCAGTATCGGCATCAAGGCGCCGGGCATGTGCCTGGTCGACGCAATGACGCGTTCGACGGCCTGGCTTGCAACTTCATTCATCGTGTGGACCCCTATCTCTGTCTATGCACAAAGTATGTGCAAGGGACAGGGGCTACGTCCAATTGAATCGGGACACTGCCCTATTCACGGATTGAATGTATGCAAACGCTTGCCTAGGTTGGCTTGTTTCCCATGCTCTCTGGGTGCGCGCTGTAGTCAGCCGCGTGGCGCAGCCAGGCGGGCTCGGCAGCCAGCGCCATGGCCGCCTCCAGCGTGCGCGAGGGCCGGTCGCTGGCCTGCATCATGAAGCCGACAGGCGTCTCCACATCCGGCGTCAGGGGCAGGGCTTCGAGTTCGCGGTAACCCTGCACTGCGCATACCAGCGCGCCTGCCAGCACGCTGCAAACCTCGCCGACGACGACGGTCAGGGCGAGCGTCAGCATGGAGTTGGTTTCCATCACGGGCTTGACCGTGACGCCGGCGGCCGCAAACGCGGCATCCACCCGCGTGCGGCTGTGCATGTCGGGGGTCAGCAGGCACAGCGGCAACTTCGCGGCATCGGCCCAGGTCATGGGTGGGCCAAAACGCAACACATCGGGGCTGGGTTTGGCAGCGCGGCGCACCAGGAAATAACGCTCGGTGTATTGCGGCAAGGTGGTCAGCCGTGTGTTGCGCGCGCTCAGGCGCTCGGTGTAGCCCAGCGCCATGTCCAGCGACAGGTTTTCGAGCCGGGTTTCGATGTCATGCGAATTCAGCGACAGCACCACGGGCGTAATACCTGGGTGCCGGGCGTGCAGCATGGCGGCAAAGCGTGCGGCAATGGAAACCGCCGTGGGAACCACGCCAATCGTCAAATGGCCACGCGGGCTGTCCACCGAGCTGTCGAGTTGCTGCTTGAGGATCTCGCGCTCATGCAGCATGCGCCTGGCGCTGGCGAGCACGCGTTCGCCCTCTTCCGTAAACCCGACGAATGCACGCCCGCGAACCACGATAGCGGCGCCGAACTCGTCTTCCAACGCGCGCAGGGCATTGGACAAGGCGGGCTGCGTGATGTTGCAGGCCTGCGCCGCGCGGCCGAAGTGCTTGTGCTCGTCAAGCGCGGCCAGGTAACGCAGGGAGGCCAGCAGGTTCATGGCGTGACAACCTCAGGTGGTTTTCAGGTGTCTTCAGGTATTTTTGGAGATCGTGATGGTCGGAAACTTGGCAGAGAAATCTTTGGCTTTCGCGGCCACGGTGACGGCCATCTTGCGCGCCACGGCCTTGTAGATGCCGGCGACTTCGCCGTCGGGATCGGCCACCACGGTGGGACGGCCGTTGTCGGCCTGCAGACGGATCTGGATGTCCAGCGGCAAGGCGCCCAGGTAGTCCATCTTGTAGTCGGCCGCCATCTTCTTGCCGCCGCCTTCGCCAAAGATGTGCTCGGCATGGCCGCAGTTGCTGCAGATGTGCACCGCCATGTTTTCGACAATGCCCAGAATGGGCACGCCGACTTTCTCAAACATCTTGATGCCTTTTTTGGCATCCAGCAGCGCGATGTCCTGCGGCGTGGTGACGATGACGGCACCTGTCATGGGCACGCGCTGCGACAGCGTGAGCTGGATGTCGCCGGTGCCAGGCGGCATGTCGACGATTAAATAGTCCAGGTCTTTCCAGTTGGTCTGGCGCAACAACTGCTCAAGCGCCTGGGTGGCCATGGGGCCGCGCCAGATCATGGCTTCGTCCTGCGCGACCAGGAAACCGATGGACATGACCTGGATGCCGTAGTTCTCCATCGGCTCCATGTTCTTGCCGTCCACGCTCTCGGGCCGGCCTTCGATGCCCATCATCATGGGCTGGCTGGGGCCGTAGATGTCGGCGTCGAGCAGGCCGACGCTGGCGCCTTCAGCCGCCAGGGCCAGGGCCAGGTTGACGGCGGTGGTGCTTTTGCCGACACCGCCCTTGCCGGAAGCCACGGCGATGATGTTCTTGACGTTGGGCAGCAGCTGCACGCCGCGCTGCACGCTGTGGCTGGCGATCTTGAAGCTGACGTTGACGGAGACATTGCCGACACCCGGCACGCCCTTGACGGCGGCGATCAGGCCTTTGCGCAGGCCGGCGATCTGGCTTTTGGCCGGGTAGCCCAGTTCAACATCAAACGACACGTCGTCGCCGCTGAGCTGCAGGTTTTTCAGGGCCTTGGTGGTGACGAAATCTTTGCCGGTGTTGGGGTCCAGCACGGTTTGCACGGCGTTCAAGACGGCCTGTTGGTCCAGGGACATGGGGAAATACTCCGTTGAAACTCAGTGAATCTGACTGGCGGGCCGGGCGCTTTGAGGACGGTAACCGGCGGCAGGGGTTGGCGTGAAGTCTAACGCCGCGCCGCCAGCCCTGGGGTCATGGGGGCTTGCCGGGGCAGGCTCGAGGCTGGGCGACTTAAAATCGCGGGTTACCTCTCCCCTAGCCATAAAGCCCCTTATGTCCCAGCGCCGCCTGTTTGTCACCACCGCCCTGCCCTATGCCAATGGCAATTTCCATATCGGCCACATCATGGAATACATCCAGGCCGACATCTGGGTGCGGTTCCAGCGCATGCAGGGCCATGCGGTGAACTTTGTGGGCGCCGACGACGCCCACGGCGCACCCATCATGATTGCCGCCGAAAAAGCCGGCAAAACGCCGCAACAGTTTGTGGCCGACATCGCCGCGG
This sequence comes from Polaromonas sp. P1_F4, assembly GCF_056405675.1. Classification (NCBI taxonomy): domain Bacteria; kingdom Pseudomonadati; phylum Pseudomonadota; class Betaproteobacteria; order Burkholderiales; family Comamonadaceae; genus Polaromonas; species Polaromonas sp. P1_F4. Next base: position 201,138 of record NZ_JBFUBP010000002.1, read on the forward strand.
GCCGCAAGCCCTACCTGGACGGTTTTCACATCAGCTTTGACAACTGGCATTCGACCGACGGGCCGGAAAACCACCAGCTGGCGCAGCAGATCTACCTGGACCTCAAAAAGGCCGGGCTGATTGAGACCAAAACGATCGAGCAGTTCTTTGACCCTGAAAAGAACATGTTCCTGCCGGACCGCTACATCAAGGGAACCTGCCCCAAGTGCGGGACCAAAGACCAATACGGCGACAACTGCGAAAACTGCGGTGCGGTGTACGCCCCCACGGACTTGATCAACCCGTATTCAGCCTTGTCGGGCGCAACGCCGGTGCTCAAAAACTCGGAGCATTTTTTCTTCAAGCTGTCCGACCAGCGCTGCGTGGACTTTCTGGAGAAGTGGACGCAGGACGGCAAGCTCCAGCCTGAAGTCGCCAACAAGGTCAAGGAGTGGTTCAGCGTCCGCACCAACCCCGACGGCACTCAAAGCGAAGGCCTGGGCGACTGGGACATCAGCCGCGATGCGCCCTACTTCGGCATTGAAATCCCGGACGCGCCGGGCAAGTACTTTTATGTCTGGCTGGACGCGCCGGTCGGCTACCTCGCCTCACTGAAAAACCTGCTGGAAAAACGCGGCGAAAACTACGACGCCTACATGGCGACGCCGGGGCTGGAGCAGTACCACTTCATCGGCAAGGACATCGTCACCTTTCACACGCTGTTCTGGCCGGCGATGCTGCACTTCAGCGGCCGCAAGACGCCCGACAACGTGTTTGTGCACGGTTTCCTCACGGTGAACAACGGCGAGAAGATGAGCAAAAGCCGCGGTACCGGCCTGGACCCGCTCAAGTACCTGAGCCTGGGCATGAACCCCGAATGGCTGCGTTACTACCTGGCTGCCAAGCTCAATGCGAAGAACGAAGACATCGACTTCAATGCCGACGACTTCATGGCGCGGGTCAACAGCGATCTGGTGGGCAAGTACATCAACATCGCCAGCCGCGCTGCGGGCTTTGTCGCCAAGCGCTTTGCCGGCAAGCTGGGCGAAGTGTCTGCCGATGGCACGGCATTGCTGGACGCCCTGCGCGCCGCAAAGGAAACGATAGAGCCGCTGTATGAAAGCCGCGAGTTTGCCAAAGCCCTGCGCGAAACCATGCTGCTGACAGACCGCGTGAATGCCTATGTGGACCAGAACAAGCCGTGGGAGCTGGCCAAGCAGCAAGGCATGGACACGCGCCTGCAGGATGTCTGCACGGTATGTATCGAGGCCTTCCGCCTGCTCACGGTCTACCTGAAGCCTGTGCTGCCCGCCCTGGCGGCGCAGGTGGAAGAGTTCCTGAAAGTCAAACCGCTGACGTTTGCGGATGCCGTCTCCAGCCTAGGTAACGACCACCTGATCGGCGACTACAAGCACCTCATGCAACGCGTCGACATCAAGCAACTTGAAGCACTGTTTGAGTCCCCAGCCCAGGCAGAACCGGCGCAAGCAGCTACTGATTTGATAGCAGAAGCCACTGTGCCCGGCGGCGAGGCCATCGCGCCTGTCATCACCATTGACGATTTCGCCAAGGTCGATTTGCGCATCGCAAAGATCGTCAACTGCGAACCCGTAGAAGGCTCGACCAAGCTGTTGCGCCTGACGCTGGATGCCGGCGAAGGCCGCATGCGCAACGTGTTCAGCGGTATCGCTTCAGCCTACAAGCCCGAAGACCTGGTCGGCAAACTCACGGTGCTGGTCGCCAACCTGGCGCCGCGAAAAATGAAGTTCGGCATCAGCGAAGGCATGGTGCTGGCCGCCAGCCACGCGGACGAAAAAGCCCAACCCGGCATCTATGTGCTGGAACCCTTGCCGGGCGCTACACCGGGCATGCGCATTCACTGAGTTTGCTGCGCAACGCCGCCTGCGTCAGGCCGGTGCCGAATTCCTGGCATCCGCCGCCCCGGCCGCAAAGCGCAGGCCGGTCCCCGAACGGCTGGAAAGCTCGCCAAGCACGAGGCCCAGCGAGTGCAGCAATTGCGTTGCATCGCCTTCCCTGAAGGGCGCTTCGGCCACCGCGACCTTGAACTGCAGCACGGTGTTGGGCGGCAGGCTGGGGCTGTCGGCCAGTCCGCGGGCAATCAACCGCTGGCCGATGTCGGTGAGCGCCCCGCGTGTCAGGTGCCCCTGCAGGATCAGCACAAAGTCTCCATCGCGGTGGCGGGCAACCGTATCGCCTTCCTGCGCAACGCTGGTCACGCAGGCGCCGGCCTGGACTACCGCGCTTTGCGCCGCTTCCATGCCGTAGTCCTGCCGGATATCAATGGAATTGCCCAGCCGGATGCGAACCACCGCGCCCGCGCCGGGGTCGCGCTGTTGGCGAATCAGCAGGGCATCGAGCCGCTGAAGCAGCACACGGTGATTGCCCAGGCCGGTCAACGGGTCGACGCGTGTCAGCGCACCGACGCGCACCTGGTTGTCGCGCTTTTCGCGGCTGCGCAGGTACAGGGCCATCATCAGGAAAAGGATTTCCAGGGCGGCACCGATTTGCGCGCCGAATTGCGTGGCCGTGCCCAGAGACATCATGCCCTGCGTGCGCAGGATGGGGAAGATCGAGCCAACCGTAAGGCACACCATCGCGGCCATGACCCAGATACCCACGGCCGGCCGGCGCCAGGTGTACCAGGCGGAAACAAAAAGGTAAACGGCGATGCTTCCGATGTAGTAAGGCGTGGCCAGGTTGAAAGACGACTTGTTCCCCAGAGCCAGGAAGGCCAGCACGATCGCAAAGCCCAGAACGGTCATGGCCAGCAGCCCGCGGGAAAGCCAGGGCACATCGCGGTCAACCACCATCTGGCGCAGCACAAGATGCAGCAATGCGGCAGTGGCCAGCGACAGCCCCACGGGCGCGCAGTCGTTCCACCAGGCATTGCGAGGCCAGAAAAATTCTCCCGCCAGGCCAGTCAGCGACAACTGGCCAAGCGCCACGACCAGCACATAACCGGCATACAACAGGTGGATGGAATCACGCCACGAGACCGCGTGGAAAGCGCTCATCAGCGCCATCAGCAGCACCAGGCCGATGTACACCCCCAGCAGGAGGTGCCATTGCTTGGACTGCTCGTGAAAACTGCCCGGATCGGACAGGACCCAGTGCATGCTGATCGGATAGTTGTGGGTGACCCGAAGGTAAGTGGGCCGCGTCTCACCGGGGCGCAGGAGCATCTCGAACGCCGGTGTCAGGTGGCGCACCGGCCACTCGGCTACGGGGATGGAATCACCTGAGCGCCTGATTTGCCATTGCTCCGCAGTGAGGGGGTCTTGCGAGGGGCGGTACAGCGAGACACTGTCCATGTTGGGATGCGGTGTCGTGAGCATGACCCGGGTGGGCTGGCTCACCTCAGGCAGCGTCAACCGGTACCACAAGGCACGCCCGTCGCCGGTCGGCATGATCTGTTCCGGCCTGGCCGGCTCGCCTTCACCGGCTTCAAAACGGCTGTGAACCTGCTCAAACGTCAGCGAACCGGTACTGTCGACCAGCACCAGCCCCTGGCCAACCACGTCGTAGCCCGCGGACGGCACGCTTTGTGCAACAACAGCCGCGACGGGGGAAGGCGGGACGGCCGTTTCCTGTGCAACAGCCGCAGCGTGGGCCAACAGCAAGGCCGCCAGGCAGGCAGAAAGGCGCGGCGGCATTGCAGACAAAAAACTTAAAAGGCCAAACAATCACTTCCCCAAAAAACCATACGCAGATGATCAAAACGGGACGACACTGATGATTCGGCCCTGAAATCACACGAAAAGTAACTATTTCTACCTAACAAAACCTTCTAATGTACCGAATGTTGAGGCTTCGAACAATGGAAAAAAGTCATACGGGACGCGCAATCTCCGCATTCTCGCCTGCGCGGTTATCTGCGCTGTCGTCCGGGCCATCATCCGCACCACCAGCCACGCAAATCCCGCACCACACGCCAGCCGCATGATGCATTTACCGGCCTATCTCGCCCCATTTCGCCCTCGCCTGTTTTCAGCGCTTGCCGGCTACACCCGCGAACGGTTTTTCAAGGATGCCGGGGCCGGCGTCACGGTGGGTATTGTGGCTTTGCCCCTGGCCATGGCTTTTGCCATCGCTTCCGGCCTCAAGCCCGAGGCAGGCATCTGGACGGCGATCATCGCAGGCGCATTGATCTCTGCGCTGGGCGGCTCGGCGGTGCAGATAGGCGGCCCGGCCGGCGCCTTTATCGTCATTGTCTACGGCATTCTTGAACGCTACGGCCTGGCCAACCTGCTGATCTCCACCGCTTGCGCCGGTGTGCTGCTCTTTCTGCTGGGCTTTTTCAAAATGGGCACGCTGGTGCGTTACGTGCCGGTGAGCATCGTGGTGGGTTTTACCAACGGCATCGCAGTGCTGATCGTGCTGTCGCAGGTCAGGGACCTGCTGGGCTTGGTGGTGCCCAAGATGCCGGCCGATTTTTTCTCGCAGCTGCGTGTGATCGGCGAACACCTGGACAGCTTCAACCCTTACGCGCTGGGGCTGGGGCTGGCCTGCCTGCTTGGCCTCTTTGTGTGGCCCAAGCTGTTTGCCGCACACACGCGAAGCGCCGGCGGTTTCACCACGCGCCTGATCAGGCTGATGCAGGCGGTCGAAGGCGTGCAGCTCAAGCGGGCCACGCGCATGGCGTCGCGCATGCCGGGGCCGATTGTGGCGCTCGTAACACTCACCGCCTTTGCTTATCTGCTGAGCCTGCCCGTGGAAACCATCGGTACCCGGTTTGGCGGCATCCCGCGGGCGCTGCCGGTGTTTGCCCTGCCCGATTTCTCCTGGGAAACAGTACGGCTGCTGGTGGCCCCCACCATCACCATTGCGCTGCTGGGTGCGGTGGAGTCGCTGCTCTGCGCGCGCGTGTCCGACCAGATTTCCGGCCTGCCGCGCCACGACCCCAACCAGGAGCTGATGGCCCAGGGCGTGGCCAACTTTGTGGTGCCTTTTTTTGGCGGCATGCCCGCCACCGGCACCATCGCCCGCACGGTGACCAACGTGCGCTCGGGCGCCACATCCCCCGTCTCCGGCGTGGTGCATGCCCTCACGCTGGCGGTCGTGGTGCTGGTAGCCGCCCCGCTGGCCGTGCATGTGCCGCTGGCGGTGCTGGCCGGCATCCTGCTGTATGTGGCCTGGAACATGGGCGAGTGGCGCGAATTCGCCCACCTGCGCCAGGCCAGCAGCCATTACCGGCTCATCATGCTGGGAACGTTTTTGCTGACCGTGGTCTTTGACCTGACGGTAGCCCTGCAGGTCGGCTTGATCCTGGCCTGTGTGCTGTTTGTACGGCGCATGAGCACCCTGTTTCAGGTGGTGGAGGTCTCGCGCAGTGCGGACGGCGCCAGCTTCCAGCTGTACGGCTCGCTGTTTTTTGGCGCGGTCGCCAAGCTCGACCCCATCCTGAACGTGGTGGAAAGCTCGCCCAAAGGCCTGGTGGTGCGGCTGGACGTGCAGTCGCTGCAGTCGCTGGACACCTCCGGGCTCGATGTGCTGGAGCAGCTGCACAAGGCCATCGTGCTGCGCGGCGGCCGGTTGGTCATGGCAGGGCTCAATGCCCAGCCGCGGGCCGTGATGCTGCGCTCGGGCTTCCTGGAGAAAATTGAAACGCTATAAAAACAGGAGCTGCTTGCGCCCGTACCTATTGGGCTGCAGCCACTTTTTGTATATAAAACCCGGCACGTCAGCGATTGCCGCCTGAGGAGCTCGCGCTTTCATCGTCCACCGAGCCCGTGCTGACCACTTTCAGGTCCCGGTCAAACACCACGGTAAAGATGCGTGCCGCCGACGGGGGCTCCATATAACGCCAGTCGTAATGGGTTTCCTGCTTCAGCGCGTACGTGGTGACCTTCATCGGCTTGCCCAGCATTTTGCGCACCTGCTCCATGCGCATGCCGGGCTGCACCTTGGCAAAATTTTGCGGCGTCAGCACCTGCCGCAGCGCGCTCATCTTGCCGTCCGCGCCTATCGTGATCATGTAGTTGACCTTGCCCTCCGGCTGGCGGTTGTATTCGAAGGTGCGGGCGCCCGGCGCCGCCGCAGAGCCGGGCTGCGGCGTTTCGGCCATGTCGGCCGCTTCCCACACCTTCTCGGGCTCGCCAAAGCGGGCGCGTACATCGGCTTCCGTGGCCACGCCTTCTTCCAGTTCGGCAATGCGCTGCGCGTCGCACGCCACCAGACCCAGAACAAATGAGAGCAGACCCATACAGATGAACGTCCTGACGGAAAAAAGTGCCGAAAAGCCCGTTCGGGCCGGTGCAAAGGAGGGTGGGAAAGGTGGTAACAAGGAGCGCAAGGCAGACCCCGGTAAAATCAGCCAACTATACGATTCAGGCAGTTTAGACCCATGTCCCTCCTCAACTTCTTCCGCCGCTCCGACTACACCTCTGATACGACGCAGTTCATCGACCAGCTGAAGGCCAACAAGCCCACCCTGGAAGCCGAGCAACGCGCCGGGCGCGCGCTGTTGTGGGACAAAAACCTGAACCGCACCGAGCAGGCGGAATACGGCGAGGCCAAGGTGCCCCAGCAGCCTTACGTCTACGGCACCAGCAGCCACCCGAACGGAAAATAAGAAGACAAACAGGCCTTAAGCCCTTGCAGGACGAGCGCAAGCAGCTATATTTTTCATAGCAAATCTTTGGCGCATTCACCGCTTCGGCCTCTTTCATGTCCCAAATCCCTTTTTCACCGTCCCCCCAGGAGCTGCCGCCGGCCGCCGGGCAGGAGCTGTCCGCAGCCCTGAGCCCGGACATGCCCGCCGTGATCGACCAGGTGGCGCTGGCGCGCCTCTATGGCGAGCCGCTGTTTGCCATGCCGCACGACCTGTACATCCCGCCGGATGCGCTGCAGGTCTTCCTGGAGGCGTTTGAGGGACCGCTGGACTTGCTGCTGTACCTGATCCGCAAGCAGAACTTCAACATCCTCGACATCCCGATGGCGGCTGTGACGCGCCAGTACCTCACCTATGTCGATGAGATCCGCTCCACCAACCTGGAACTGGCGGCCGAATACCTGCTGATGGCGGCCATGCTGATCGAGATCAAGTCGCGCATGCTGCTGCCGCCCAAAAAGGTCGCCGAGGGCCAGGAGCCCGAAGACCCGCGCGCCGAGCTGGTGCGTCGCCTGCTCGAGTACGAGCAGATCAAGCTGGCCGCCCACAAGCTCAACGAAGTGCCGCAATTCGGCCGCGACTTCCTGCGTGCGCAGGTGTATGTCGAGCAATCGCTGCAGCCGCGCTTTCCGGATGTGCACATCGTGGACCTGCAGGACGCCTGGCGCGACATTGTCAAGCGCGCGCGCCTGATCCAGCACCACGTCATCAGCCGCGAAGAGCTCTCGGTGCGCGAGCACATGAGCATCGTGCTGCGCAAGCTGCAGGGCCGCAAGTTCCTCGAGTTCGAAGATTTATTCGACGCCACGCGCGGCATGCCGGTGCTGGTGGTGACTTTCATCGCGCTGCTCGAGCTCTCTAAAGAAGGCCTGCTGGAAGTGACGCAGGCGGAGGCTTTTGCGCCTATCTATGTGCGGCTGGCATACACGCCCGCTTAAATATTGCCCCCACGCTTTTCACTTCGTGTAATGCGCTGCCCCCCGAGGGGGCCGCTGCGCCTGCGGTCTGGCGAAGCCAGTCCCGCGGCCCCTGCTTGCATAAGAGCATTCTGCGCATCGTGAACAAACCTGGTTTCCATCTCAACGGTGAGTGACTTATCAATGACCTCCGACAGCCTGGGTTCACACAACTTCGACGTCCTCATCATCGGCAGCGGCCTGGCGGGCCTGTCTGCCGCGCTGCTGCTGGCGCCGGGCCGGCGTGTGGCGGTAGTGACCAAACGTGCGCTTGGCGATGGGGCCAGCGGCTGGGCGCAGGGCGGCATGGCGGCCGTGCTGGCCGAGGGCGACTCGCTGGAGCAGCATGTGAGCGACACGCTGGTCGCAGGTGCGGGTCTCTGTGACCTGCCTGCCACGCGCGCTGTGGTCGAGGGTGCGCCCGAAGCCATTGCCTGGCTGCGTGCGCTGGGCGTGGCCTTTTCCGAAGACGCCGGCCACCCGGGAGAGCTGCACCTGACCCGCGAGGGCGGCCACAGCCAGCGCCGCATCGTGCACGCGGCCGACGCCACCGGCGCCGCCGTGCAACGCACGCTGATGGAGCAGGTCCGCCAGACGCCCGGCATCACGCTCTATGAGCACCACATGCTGATCGACGTCATCACCGACCGGCATCTCAAACAAGCTGGTAACCGCTGCTATGGTGCCTATGTGCTCGACACCGCCAGCGGCGAGGTGCTGACCTTCAGCGCCGGCCACACGATCCTGGCCACCGGCGGCGCGGGCAAGGTGTATCTCTATTCCACCAACCCCGACACCGCTACCGGCGACGGCATTGCCGCGGCCTGGCGGGCCGGCTGCCGCGTGGGCAACATGGAGTTCATCCAGTTCCACCCGACCTGCCTCTACCACCCGGACGCGAAATCGTTTTTGATCACGGAAGCCGTGCGCGGCGAAGGCGGCAAGCTGCTGCTGCCGCCCTCGGCCGGCGGCGGGCGCTTCATGCCGGCGCACGACGCGCGGGCCGAACTCGCGCCGCGCGACGTGGTGGCCCGCGCCATCGACTTTGAGATGAAAAAGCACGGCCTCGACTGTGTCTACCTGGACATCTCGCACCAGAGCCCGGCTTTTCTGCAGGAGCACTTCCCCAACATCCTCAAGCGCTGCCTCGAGCTCGGTATCGACATCACGCGCCAGCCCATCCCGGTGGTGCCGGCCGCGCACTACACCTGCGGTGGCGTGGTAACCGACCTGGCCGGACGCACCGATGTGGCGGGCCTTTATGCCGTGGGCGAAACCGCCTGCACCGGCCTGCACGGCGCCAACCGCCTGGCCAGCAACTCGCTGGTCGAATGCGTGGTGCTCGCACGCGCCACGGCCCAGGCGATTGATGCCCTGGCGCCGGCCGCAGTCCCCGCCCTGCCCGCCTGGGACGAGAGCCAGGTTACCGATGCCGACGAAGCCGTGGTGATCTCGCACAACTGGGACGAGCTGCGCCGCTTCATGTGGAACTACGTGGGCATAGTGCGCACCACCAAGCGCCTCGAACGCGCAGCACACCGCATTGCTCTGCTCAACGCGGAGATCCAGGAGTTCTATGCCAACTTTCGCGTCACGCGCGACTTGCTGGAGCTGCGCAACCTGGTGCAGGTGGCGGACCTGATCGTCCGCTCCGCACATGGCCGGCACGAAAGCCGTGGCCTGCATTTCAGCCGCGACTTCCCAGGCACCGCTGGACAGGCTGTTCCTACCGTGCTGGTACCGCCCGAAAATTGATCTTCCCTGAAAAAATTTTGCCACTTTTAATTCGGAACCCACATGCCCCACCTGACCGTTGAATACTCCAGCAATCTGGCCGGCTTTCCCAAGGCCGAAGCGCTTCAGGCGTTGAACCAGGCCGTCGCCGCCAGCCCTGAAATACAGGATGAGTCCGACCTGAAAACCCGGCTGGTCGCGCTGGACGATTTTGAAATCGGCACGGCGCCGGCCTCACGCGCTTTTGTGCATGCCCAGCTGCGCCTGCTGTCGGGCCGCACGCCGGAAGCCAAGAAGGACCTGGGTGAGCGCATCGCCAGCGTGCTGCGCCGCCTGACCCCGCGGCCCGCAGGCGTGATGGTGCAGCTGAGCGTGGAGATGGTGGACATGGACCGCGCGTCCTACGTCAAGGAAAAGCTTTAACGCGAACCGGCCTCAGACAAGGGTCGCATCTATCCAGCCGCGCAGGCTGTTCACAAATGCCAGCGCCTCAACGCGCGGCAAATCCTCCACCCGCACGACGCGTTCGGCCAGCCGGCCCGCCTGCAGCGCCAGCGCGCGGCCCACGCCCGGCAACAGCCCGCAGGCCAGCGGCGGCGTAACCCAGCGGCCGTCCACCCGCATGGCGATATTGCCGCGTGTGCATTCGGTGATCTCACCCTGCGCGTTCCACAGCACGCTGTCGAACACACCGGGGGCGGTCGGCGTGAAAGCATCGTAATGCGCGCGTCGCGTCGTTTTGAAGCGCACAAATTCGCCGTGCGTCGCGTCCAGCGGCCTGTCGGCCAGCTGCAGGCGCACCTGGGGCGGTGACGGTTCCATGGCATAAGCCTGAGCGGTGAATTTTCCGCTGGCACTGAGCAACAGGCGCACTCGCCAGAGGCCCTGTGGGTGCGCCTGCGCCAATGCCTGCAGACACGCATGGGCCTGCACGGCATCCCATCGGTGGCCAAAGTGCGCAGCCGAAGCCGCCATACGCGTCAGGTGGTCGTCCCTATGACGCAAGTGGCCCGCCTCCAGCGCCAGGGTTTCCAGAATGTCGAAGGGCATGCTGGCGCGCGCCAGAAAAGCCTGCTTGTGGCGCCACTCCTGCCATTCCCCTTCAGCCACAGAGCCCGAGGTAATGCCGCTGCCGATGCCACAGCGGGCTTGGGCGCCACGCAGGCTGACAGTGCGGATTGGCACGTTGAAAGTCGCCGCGCCGCCGGGTTGCACCACACCAATCGCCCCACAGTAAACACCGCGCGGCCCGGCTTCCAGTGAATGAATGGCCTGCATGGCGTGCACCTTGGGTGCGCCGGTGATCGAACCGCAGGGGAACAGCGCGGCAAACACATCGGCCAGCCTACAGCCGGGCCGCGTGCGCGCCTCGACGTCAGAAGTCATTTGCCAGACTGCGGGCAGCGCCTCGGTGTGAAACAGACGCGGCACGTGCACGCTGAAGGGCTCGGCGATGCGCGACAGATCATTGCGCAGCAGGTCCACGATCATCACGTTCTCGGCACGCTCCTTGACTGACGTGCGCAGCGTTTCGGCCTGGGCTGCATCACTCTCGGGGGTCGTACCGCGCGGCGCTGTGCCTTTCATCGGCCGTGTCAGGAGCTGACCGTCGCGCCAGTCAAAAAACAGCTCGGGCGACACCGACAAGATCTGCTCATCACCGGTATCCAGGAAAGCCGCATAACCGCCGGGCTGCGCGCGCTGCAGGGCGCCAAACAAGGCATGGGCCGGCGCGGCATGCTGGCCCGGCAGCAACCGGCCTGTCATCTGGGCCGTGAAATTGACCTGGTAGTACGCGCCGTTGGCAATCGCCTGTTGCAACGTGTCGAGCGCCTCGTCAAAAGCCGGGCGATCCAGCCCCGGTTGCCACTGCACCTCTACACCTGCGTGCGGCGCGATCTTCGGACTGGTTTTCGGCCAGGGCAACGCTTCGTCATGCACCGCAAACCAGGCGAGCGGCCCGTCGGCTTCGTGCACCCTCAGGGCGGCATCAAAAGCCGGTGCGGCTTCATAACGCAGGTAACCCACACACCAGGCGCCCTGCGTGGAAGCCGCCTGCACGGCATCCAGCACCTGCCGCACCTCGTCGAGCGTGCGCGCCACCAGCACCGCGCGCGGCGTGCCGAAAGCACGGCGCAGGCGTGGCGCTGTATTGTCGTGCGGGTCCGAGAAGTCAATACAGGCCGTTATAGGGCTCATATCGGCCTCCAGCTCATATAGACCAAGCGCAAACAGCTATCAAAACAGGAGCATCTACCGTACCCGGATCCGGACTCAAGCCGCACCGATATGCGGCACCAGCCCCGCCGTGGGCTGGCCGTTTTTCAGCGCGGCGGTGAAAGCCAGCATGCGGTCTATCGGCAGCCGGGCACGCAGGCCCAGTGCGGGGTCTATCTTCACTTCATGCGCACCGGTTTCCAACACATGGGCCAAACCGGCCAAGCCATTCATGGCCATCCATGGGCAGTGCGCGCAGCTTTTGCAGGTGGCGCTGTTGCCGGCGGTGGGGGCTTCAATAAACACTTTACCGGGGTTGAGCGTGCGCAGCTTGTGCAGCATGCCGTTGTCGGTTGCCACAATGAATTCGCGCGCGTCCATCTCGCGTGCCGCCTTCAAAATGCCTGACGTCGAGCCCACGGCATCGGCCAGCGCCACCACGTCGGCGGGTGACTCGGGGTGCACCAGCACTTTGGCGCCAGGGTGCTCTTTTTTCAGGGCCTGCAGTTCAAAGGCCTTGAATTCGTCGTGCACGATGCAGGCGCCATTCCAGAAGACCATGTCGGCACCGGTCTCGCGCTGGATGTAACTGCCCAGGTGCCGGTCGGGCGCCCAGAGGATTTTCTGGCCCTGGTCTTTGAGCGCACGCACGATGTCGAGCGCGCAGCTGGAGGTCACCACCCAGTCCGCCCGCGCCTTCACGGCGGCGCTGGTGTTGGCATACACCACCACCGCGCGGTCCGGGTGGGCATCGCAGAACGCGCTGAATTCATCCACCGGGCAACCCAAATCAAGCGAACAGGTCGCGTCGGGGTCAGGCATCAGCACGCGTTTTTCAGGCGAAAGAATCTTTGCCGTCTCGCCCATAAAGCGCACACCCGACACCACCAGCGTCTGTGCCGCATGGTCGCGGCCAAAGCGCGCCATCTCCAGCGAGTCCGACACCAGGCCGCCGGTCTCTTCGGCCAGGTCCTGCAGGTCGGGATGCACGTAGTAGTGCGACACCATGACGGCGTTGCGGGCCTTGAGCAGTTCGCGGATGCGGGCCTTCAGCACGGTGCGCTCGGCCTGCGTGGGCTCGGCCGGCACACGGGCCCAAGCCTGATGCGTGCTGCAAGCCGCGCCCTCGGGCTGCTCGTAGTCCACACGGATGACGGGCAAAACCACGCTCATGCCGCCACCGTGCTCTCGGCGTCGAAGCGCATGGAAAAATCAATCGCCCGCACGTCTTTGGTCAGGGTGCCGATGGAAATCCGGTCCACGCCGGTTTCGGCCAGGGTGCGCAGGCCCTCCAGGGTGACCCCGCCCGAAATTTCAAGGATGGCTCGCCCATTGTTGATGCGTACAGCCTCTTTGAGGTCGGGCAGGCTCATGTTGTCGAGCAGCACCATGCGCGCACCGGCGTTCAGCGCCTGGGCCAGCTCGTCCAGGTTCTCGACTTCGATTTCCACAAAATCAGCCTGCGCGGCGACGTCCGCAGCGCGTGCCAGCACCTGCGCGATTCCCCCTGCGGCCGCGATGTGGTTTTCCTTGATGAGCACGGCGTCATACAAACCCACCCGGTGGTTGGTTCCGCCGCCCGCGGCAACCGCGTATTTCTGCGCCAGCCGCAGGCCGGGAAGGGTCTTGCGTGTGTCCACAATAGCAGCCCGCGTACCTTTCACGATGTCGACATAAACGGCCGTTTTACTCGCAACGGCGCTTAACAGCTGTAAAAAATTGAGGGCCGTGCGTTCAGCCGACAGCAGGGCACGGGCAAGCCCGCGCACTTCAAACACCACCTGGCCGGCTTCGCAACGCTCGCCATCCAGCACATGCCAGACCAGTTGGGCATCCGGATCCAGCTGCCGCATCGTGGCCTCGACCCAGGCGCTGCCACACACCACAGCGCTTTCACGCGCCACCACCTGCGCCCGTGCCTGGCGGGCCGGGTCAATCAGTGCGGCGGTCAGGTCGCCGCTGCCAATGTCCTCGGCCAGCGCGCGTGCCGCATCCGCCCGGGCCAGGGCGCCCAGCGCTTCAGTCGTGAAATCAAATGACTTTTTCATAAGTAATCTAAGAAAGAAACCGCGCAGTACCCTGCACTAAACTATTGAGTAGACCTCAAAACTGCCGCGAATGTTACAGCGCCACCTGCCGCTGCCCGCCGCCGGCCCCCTTTCGCCCACCCCGGCGTTTTCCTTTTGCCTGAGTACACCCTCCACACCCCATGTTCAGAACACTGCTCAAGTCCAAGATTCACCGCGCTGCGGTAACCCACTGCGAACTCAACTACGAAGGCTCCTGCGCCATCGACGAAGACCTGCTGGATGCCGCCAACCTGGCAGAGAACGAGCAGGTGCACATCTGGAACATCAACAACGGTGAGCGCTTCATCACCTACGCCATTCGTGCCGAGCGCGGCAGCCGCATCATTTCGGTCAACGGTTCCGCCGCGCGCCGCGCCGCCGTGGGCGACCTGGTCATCATTGCGGCGTTTGCGCAGGTGCATGAAGAGCATGTCGCGGGCTTCAGCCCCAAGCTGGTGTTCGTCAATCCGGACAACCGCATCAAGGAAGAGCGCTCGACCATTCCGGTGCAGAAGCCCTGACCCGCGCCCGACTCGTGCTTTAGCCCCGGCTTGCAGCGCACGCCTGAGCTTTCGCCCTCTTTTCCTCACCACGGGCCTTCATGGACAACCTCTCAATGATCCAGCGCAGCCTGCGCCATGTGTGGCACCCCTGCACGCAGATGAAGCTGCACGAGGCGCATCCCCCGGTACCCATCGCCAGGGCCGAAGGCGTGTGGCTGTACGACTTTGAAGGAAAGCGCTACCTGGACGGCATAAGCTCGTGGTGGGTCAACCTGTTCGGCCACGGCCATCCGCACATCAAGGCGGCGCTGCGCGACCAGCTGGATCGGCTTGATCACGTCATGCTGGCCGGTTTCACGCACCAGCCGGTGGTGGAGCTGTCTGAGCGGCTGGGCGCACTAACCGGACTCGGCCACGCTTTTTACGGCAGCGACGGCGCCAGCGCCACAGAGATCGCGCTGAAGATGAGCGCGCATTACTGGCGCAACACCGGAAAGCCTGAAAAGTGCCGCTTCATCGGACTGGCAGGCGGTTACCACGGCGAGACCGTGGGCGCACTGGCCGTGACGGACATTGCCATTTTCCGTGAAGCCTATGCACCACTGGTGCGGCTGGCCGCCACCGTGCCCAGCCCCGATGCGCGCGGCGCGCAGCCCAGTGAAAGCGCTGCGGACGTAGCACGTCACGCGGCCGCAGATCTGCAAAGCTGGCTGGAGCAGCACCATGCGCAAACCGCCGCGCTCATCCTGGAGCCCATGGTGCAGTGCGCGGCCGGCATGGCCATGCACGATGCAGCCTACCTGCGCGAAGCGCGCGCACTGTGCGACCGCTATGAAGTGCATTTGATTGCCGATGAAATCGCCACCGGATTTGGCCGCACCGGCACCATGTTCGCGCATCAGCAGGCAGGCATACGGCCTGACTTCATCTGTCTATCGAAAGGCCTCACGGGCGGCACGCTGCCGCTGTCGGCCGTGCTGACCACCGATACCGTCTACGAAGCGTTTTACGACGACGACGTGGCGCGCGGCTTTTTACATTCGCATTCCTACACCGGCAACCCGCTGGCCTGCCGCGCCGCGCTGGCCACGCTGGAGCTGTTCGAGCAAACCGATGTGCTGGCAGACAACGCAGTCCTGGCCAACACGCTGGACCTGGCCTTCGCGCCGCTGACTCAGCACCCTGCGGTACGGAACGCACGCAAGCTGGGCATGATCTGGGCTTGGGACATCGAGCCCACGACGGCGCCCCACTTCGCACGCCGCTACACGCAGCACGTCATGGCCCACGGCGTGCTGCTGCGCCCAATCGGCCACACGGTCTACGCCATGCCGCCCTATGTGATGGACGAAGAAGCGGTGGACCACCTGGCACGCGGCGCGCTGGCGGCACTGAATGCCACGCTGGCTGAAGAAGGCGGTGCGCATGGCTGAAGCGGCGCACAAAACGGTTTCGCTGTTTGTGACCGGCACCGACACCGGCGTGGGCAAAACGCTGGTCAGCGCTGCGCTGTTGCATGCGCTGGCCCGCCGGCACCTTCGTGTGGTGGGCATGAAGCCGGTGGCGGCAGGCACGGTGCCGGTTGACGGTGTCGATGCCAACGAAGACGTGCTCGCCCTGCGCGCAGCTTCCAGTTGCCGCGTACCACCCGAACTCGACAATCCGGTGCTGCTGCCCGACCCGGTGTCACCCCACATCGCAGCCGCCCGCGCCGGCGCGCGCATTGACATTGCCCACCTGGTGGCCTGCCACCGCCAGCTCGCGCTGCAGGCCGATGCCGTGGTGGTGGAAGGCGCGGGCGGCTTTCATGTGCCGCTCTCGCCCACAGAGACCGGTGCCGACCTGGCCCAGGCGCTGGGCCTGCCCGTAGTGCTGGTGGTGGGCCTGCGGCTGGGTTGCCTGAACCATGCGCTGCTCACTGCAGAAGCCATCCGCACGCGCGGCCTCACGCTGGCCGGCTGGGTGGCCAACCACATTGACCCAAACATGCTGGCGCAAGAGGACAACATCGAATTTCTGCAGCAACGACTGCAAGCGCCCCTGCTGGCCAGCATCGCCTGGCAGCCGGGCATAGACGCGCGCCACGTCACCATCAACCTCCCCACTGAATGGCAATGAACATCACCTCCTCCTGGCTCGACGAATTTCCGGCACGCGTGGCCGAACTGGACCGCACGCACCTGCGCCGCCAGCGCCGCGTGGTCATGCCTGAAAGCGGCGCACGCCTTTCGGTTAACGGGCAAAGCATGCTGGCCTTTTGCAGCAACGACTACCTCGGCCTGGCCACACACCCGGCCCTGGTGCAGGCGGCTTGCACCGGCGCACAAGCCTACGGTGTCGGGTCGGGCGCATCGCCGCTGGTCAGCGGCCACAGCGCCGCCAACGAGGCGCTGGAACGCGAACTCGCGGCCTTCGTGGGCCTGCCGCGCGCGTTGTATTTTTACGCGGGCTACGCCACCAACATCGGCATCGTGCCGGCGCTGGTGGGTGCCGGTGACGCGATTTTTTCGGATGCGCTGAATCACGCCTGCCTGATCGACGGCGCAAGGCTGTCGCGCGCAAAAATCCACCGCTACGCACACACCGACCTGGACGCGCTGGCGCGAGAGCTCGCGCAAAGCGACGCACCGCGCAAGCTGGTCATCAGCGATGCGGTGTTCAGCATGGATGGCGATAGCGCCGACATTCCCGCCCTGCTGGCGCTGTGTGAGCGCCATGACGCCCTGCTGCTGCTGGACGATGCACATGGCTTTGGCGTGCTGGGCCCGCAAGGGCGCGGCAGCCTGGCCGCAGCGGGGTTGTATGGCGCCAAGGCCTCGCGCCGCGTGCTCTACATGGCCACGCTGGGCAAGGCGGCTGGTGTGGCGGGCGCGTTTGTGGCGGGCGACGAGGCCCTGGTTGAATGGCTGCTGCAAAAAACCCGAAGTTATATTTTTGCGACTGCCGCGCCGGCGCTGCTGGCCAGCGCGCTGCGTGCCAGCCTCGCACTGATTGAACAGGATGAATGGCGCCGCACGCATTTGCAGCAACTCATTGCGCGCTTGCGCAGCGGCTTGCTGGCGGGCCTGAAAGGCAGCCACTGGCAGTTGCCGCCCTCGCAGACCGCCATCCAGCCGCTGCTGATCGGCCGCAACGACGAAGCCCTGGCCGTGATGGAGGGCTTGCGCGCACGCGGCATCTGGGTGCCGGCGATTCGCCCGCCCACCGTGCCCGATGGCACGGCACGCCTTCGCATTGCGCTGTCGGCCGCGCACACCGAAGCCGATATCGACCTGCTGGTCGAAGCCCTGACGGCCCTGGCAAAGCATTCGCTGCCAGGCTGAAGCAGGCTACTAAAAAACGCATCAGATAGACTCAAAAACCCTGTCCCCGAAAGGAAAGAGAACCATGTCCCACGTAGCAGAACAAACCATCACGCTCCACCGCCCGCGCCCTCAGCCATCGCCAGCTGAAAAGGCCGGCGCCGAGCGCTGGAGCGTAGACGCCATCGAAGCGCTGTTCAACCTGCCTTTTCCGGAATTGATGCACCGCGCCCAAACGGTGCACCGCGAAAACTTCGACCCTACGCACATCGAATTCGCCACGCTGCTGTCGGTCAAGACCGGCGGCTGCGCCGAAGACTGCGGTTACTGCCCGCAGGCCGCGCGCTACGACACCGGCGTGGAAGCCAGCAAGCTGATGGAGCCGGCCGAAGTACTGGCCGCCGCCCAGCGCGCGCAGGCCGCGGGCGCCACACGGTTTTGCATGGGCGCCGCGTGGCGCTCACCCAAAGACCGCGACATTGAAAAAGTCGCCGAGCTGGTACGCACCGTGAAAGCGCTGGGCCTGGAAACCTGCGCCACGCTGGGCATGCTGGAAGACGGCCACGCGCAAACTTTGCAAAGCGCGGGCCTGGACTACTACAACCACAACCTCGACAGCGCGCCTGATTTTTACGGCGACATCATCACCACGCGCGACTACCAGGACCGGCTGGACACACTGGCGCGCGTGCGCAGCGCCGGCGTCAAGGTCTGCTGCGGCGGTATCGTCGGCATGGGTGAAACGCGCCGCCAGCGCGCCGGCCTGGTGGCCGAGCTCGCCAACCTCACGCCCTACCCCGAATCGGTGCCCATCAACAATCTGGTGAAAATTGAAGGCACGCCACTGGCCAATCAGGCCGACCTGGACCCGTTTGAGTTTGTTCGCACGATTGCCGTGGCGCGCATCACCATGCCGACGGCGCGCGTGCGCCTGTCGGCCGGCCGTCAGCAAATGGGCGACGGCGTGCAGGCGCTGTGCTTCCTGGCCGGCGCCAATTCGATCTTTTACGGCGACAAGCTGCTGACCACCGGTAACCCCGACACCGAGGCCGATGTGAAGCTGCTTGAGCGCCTGGGCATGAGCCGGTCCGCGCCTGAGGCTCGTTAAGCCGCACCCCTTGTCTGGACTCTCTAAAACGCAAGCAAAAAAGCACGGAGAAGCTGGTTAGACTCTCGCTAAATTCCGGACCTGCCCCATGACGACACCTGCCAATACTTCCGTCACGCCTTACGGCACGCTGCCGCCTTCGTCTACGCCTGCCACGCCGCCCGCGCGCAAGCCGGTCAGCCTGCCGCGCCTGCGCGAAATGCAGGCGCATGGCGAAAAAATCACCATGCTGACTGCCTATGACGCGACGTTTGCCGCCGTGGCCGATGCGGCCGGCGTGGAATGCATCCTGGTGGGCGACTCGCTGGGCATGGTCTGCCAGGGCCTGACCAGCACCGTCGGCGTGACGCTGGAGACCATGCGCCACCACACCGAATGCGTGGCCAACGGCCTGCGCCGCTCGCAGGCCACGGCCTGGCTGATCGGCGATTTGCCGTTTGGCAGTTACCACGAGTCCAAAGAGCAGGCGCTGCGCAGTGCCGCGGTGCTGATGCAGGCCGGCGCCCACATGGTCAAGCTCGAAGGCGGCGGCTGGACGGCCGAGACGACGCGCTTCCTGGTCGAGCGCGGCATCCCGGTCTGCGCCCACCTGGGGCTGACGCCGCAAACCGTGCATGCGCTGGGCGGCTACCGCGTGCAGGGCAAGGGCGACGAAGCCGCTGCCACGATGACGCGCCACGCTCGCGAGCTGCAGGACGCAGGCGCTGCGATGATGGTGCTGGAGATGGTGCCTGCGGCCCTGTCGGCCACGCTCACGCAAGAACTCACCCATTGCGCCACCATCGGCATTGGTGCGGGCAACGGCACTGCCGGCCAGGTGCTGGTGCTGCACGACATGCTGGGCATGAACCTGGGCAAGATGCCGAAGTTTGTGCGCAACTTCATGGAAGGCCCGGACAACAAGACCGCCAGTGTGCGCGGCGCCATGGAAGCCTATGTGCGCGCCGTGAAAGACGGCAGCTTTCCGGTGAACGCCACCCACGCCTGGTAGCACCACCCGCCCCATTCAGGAGACAAGATGCAGATCGTCCACACCATCCCGGAGCTGCGCGAGGCCCTCAGCCCGTTCAAGCGCCCTTCCTTCGTGCCCACCATGGGCAACCTGCACGACGGCCACATCGCCCTCGTCAGGCAGGCCAAGCCGCTGGGCGACGTGAGCGTCTCCAGCATCTTCGTGAACCGCCTGCAGTTCGCGCCGCATGAAGACTTCGACAGCTACCCGCGCACGCTGGACGCCGACGCGGAGCGCCTGAAAGAGGCCGGCTGCAACGTGCTGTTTGCCCCGCTGGAAAAACACCTTTACCCCGAGCCGCAAAGCTACAAGGTGCATCCGGCCACCGACTTGAGCGACATCCTTGAAGGCCACTTCAGGCCCGGTTTTTTCATCGGTGTGAGCACCGTGGTGCTCAAGCTCTTTTCCTGCGTGTTTGCCGGCATGCCCACGGGCGTGGCGGCTTTCGGCAAGAAGGATTACCAGCAGGTGATGGTGGTGCGCCGCATGGTGCAGCAGTTCGCGTTGCCGATCGAGATTCTGGCCGGTGAAACCCAGCGCGCCGAAGACGGCCTGGCGCTGTCGTCACGCAACGGCTACCTGAACGCCACCCAGCGCGCCGAAGCGGTGGAACTGTCCAAGGCCATACGCGCACTGGGCGAAGCCGCCCGCGCCAGCGGCACGCCCGACCTGCCAGCCCTGGAAGCGCAGGCCATGCAGGCGCTGGCCCGCCGCGGCTGGAAGCCCGACTACCTGACCGTGCGCCGCCGCGCCGACCTGCTGGCACCGCAGGGCCCGCTGGCCGATGTGCCGCTGGTGGTGCTGGGCGCAGCCAAGCTGGGCAGCACCCGGCTGATTGACAACCTGGAAATCTAGGCACGGGCCCAACCCCGGCCAATCCCGGCCACCGCCGGAGGCAACCCGGCGGGCCGCCACGTTGCTCCATTTTTGATAGCTGCCTGCGCTCGCGCCGCCTGGGCTGCAGCCATTTTTCTCTAACAAACCGGTTCGCCACCTGATGGCGGATCTTTTGGCTTTTTTTTACAGCTCAATATGAACACCCCTTCCGTACGCCTTGCCACTTTGGACGACCAGCCTGCCGTGGCCGCGCTGTTTGACGCCTACCGCCAGTTTTACGAACAGCCCGCCGATACCGCGCTGGCGCTGGACTTCATCGGCAACCGGATGCGAAACCGCGAATCGGTCATCCTGGTGGCCGAGCCGGAAGGTGCGCCCGGTGCCGGCCCCCTCGCCGGCTTCTGCCAGCTGTATCCCGGCTTCTGCTCGGTGATCGCCCAGCCCATCTACACGCTGTATGACCTGTACGTGGCACCCGCTTCACGCAAGAGCGGCGCCGGTCGCGCGCTGATGCAGGCCGCCCACGCGCATGCAAAACAGCACGGCTTTGCGCGGCTGGACCTGACCACCGCCAGGACCAACCACACCGCGCAGGCGCTGTATGAGTCCCTGGGTTGGGTTCGCGACGACATCTTCCTGGCGTACAACAAGGTGGTCTAGGGCCCGGGCGGGCCTTGGGGTATAACGCTTTCAGCTGGTTCAGGCACATGCCGCCACCTTTGCAGGAGTTTCACCATGGCCATTCCCCACGCCGCCTCCGGGCAACTCATCGACGTCCAGCCGCTGGCAGGCAAGCTCCTGGAGGCCCGCACCGTCGCGCTGTTCAAAAGCGATGAGCTGGAAGTCATGCGCCTCATCGTGCCGGCCGGCAAGCTGGTGCCCTCGCACCGGGTCAAGGGCGAAATCACCGTGCAATGCCTGGAGGGCGAAGTGGCCTTCACGGCAGAGGGGCAAACCCAGCGCATGAAGGCAGGCCAGCTGCTGTGGCTGGCGGGCGGCGTGGAACACGGCCTGACCGCGGTGCAGGATGCATCGCTGCTGGTGACGCTGCATTTGCGAAAGTAGGGCTCCACCCGCCGATGGAGCAGCCGTTTAATGGTATTTCAGGGCTCAGGCCCAATAAGACTGTGCGCCACCAGCTATTAATTCGATAGCAAAAACGGGAGCCGGAAAAAATCAACCGTGCGGTCAGGCCAGTTCGGCTGTCGGATCGCGGCCCATCAGTGCCGCCACGGCCTCGGCCGGCCTGAGCTTGCCGTCCAGCAAGGCCACCACGCTTTGTGCAATCGGCATCTCGATGCCCAAACCGGCAGCGCGCTGCACCACGGTGCGGGCGCAATACACGCCCTCGGCCACATGCCCCAGCGAATCCACCGCTTGCGCCAGCGTCTTGCCCTCGGCCAGCAGCAGGCCCACCTTGCGGTTGCGGCTCAGGTCGCCGGTGGCTGTCAGCACCAGGTCGCCCAGACCGGAAAGGCCGGTGAAGGTTTCGGCCCGTGCGCCCAGCGCCACGCCCAGCCGTGTCATTTCGGCCAGGCCGCGGGTGATCAGCGCAGCGCGGGCGTTCAGCCCCAGCTGCAACCCGTCACAAAGCCCCGTGGCGATGGCCAGCACGTTTTTGACGGCGCCGCCCACTTCCACACCCACGACATCGTCATTGGCGTAAACACGCAGGGTGGTGCTGTGAAAGGCGGCCACCAGCGCTTCACGTACTTCGGGATGTTCACTGGCGGCCACCAGCGCGGTCGGCTGGCCGCGGGCGACTTCGAGGGCGAAGCTGGGCCCGCTGAGCACGCCCGCTCTTAAATTGATAGCAGCTTGCGCCCGTATTTCATGGACCATCAGGCCAAATGATGCTGAAGGCGGGGCAGAG
Source organism: Polaromonas sp. P1_F4 (assembly GCF_056405675.1). Classification (NCBI taxonomy): domain Bacteria; kingdom Pseudomonadati; phylum Pseudomonadota; class Betaproteobacteria; order Burkholderiales; family Comamonadaceae; genus Polaromonas; species Polaromonas sp. P1_F4. The sequence continues at coordinate 223,359 of NZ_JBFUBP010000002.1, forward strand.
GCAAGAGGCGCCTCAAAACCTTTGCTCAGCCAGGCCACGGGAACGCTGGCGTGCTGCAGGGACTGCAGCATGCCGCGCGCCGCTGAAACAGGCGTTGCCAGGATGATGAGGTCCTGCCCTTGAATCGCCTCTGCCAGGGGTACATCGCCGCCTTGCAACTGCAGGCCGGCAGGCAGGGGAACGCCAGGCAAATAGCGGGCATTGGTACGGCTGGCCTGCAAGTCTTTGGCCAGCGCAGCATCGCGCGCCCACAGGGTGACGTCGTGCCTGGCGGCGCTGCTCACGGCCACAGCCGTGCCCCAGGCGCCGGCACCGATGACCAGGATTTTCATGCGTGGATGGGCAGGAAGACAGCCGCCGGGAAGCCCCGGCAAGCCGTCAAACGATGATCTGGGGAGCGGCCGATTCGGCAGCGGCCTGGACTTGCTGCTGTTCGTACATGGCCTGGAAGTTGATTTCAGCCATGTGCACAGGCGGGAAGCCGCCGCGCTGGATCACGTCAGCGACATTGCCGCGCAGATAGGGATAGACGATTTGCGGGCAGGCAATGCCCAGGATGGCGCCCATCTGGTCTTCGGGCACATTGCGGATTTCAAAGATGCCGGCCTGCTTGGCCTCCACCAGAAACACGGTTTTGTCGCCGATTTTCGTCTGCACGGTGGCCGTCACGGAAACCTCAAAAAGGCCGTCTGCCACAGGGGTGGCACCCACGCCCAGCTGGATGTCCACCGCAGGCTGCTCCGGGCTCAGCAGGATTTCGGGCGAGTTGGGCTGCTCCAGCGACACGTCCTTGAGGTAAACGCGCTGGATCTGGAATACGGGGTCAAGATTGGCTTCAGCCATGGTGCTCTTTCGGGTACGGGGGAAAGTTGAGGTTCAGATGCGCGGCAAGCCGGCGACCAGCGAATGATTATATGGACCCGTAGGTATGGCCCCCACGGTCGCTCACTTCGTGTAGCTCCCTGCCCCCCGAGGGGGCCGCCCGCCCTCCGGCCCGGCAAAGCCGGTTCCGGGGCTCATGCTGGCGAAGAGAGATCAGGCGGCGGGATTCAATAGAGGCATCAGGCCGCCGCGGCTGTCGAGGGCCATCAGGTCGTCGCAGCCGCCTACGTGGGTTTCGCCGATAAAAATCTGCGGCACGGTGCGCCGGCCGGTGATGTCCATCATTTTCTGGCGTTCACCGGGCACCATGTCCACACGAATTTCGTCAAGCTCGGTGACGCCCCGCTGCTTCAATATCTGCTTGGCCTGGATGCAATAAGGGCAGGTACCCGTGGTGTAAATTTTGACGGTTTGCATGGTTCCTCCGGAAGAGCTGGTCTACGCGCAGCGCAGGAAAAATGGATGGCCAGGGTGAAAGCCGGGCCAAAGCCCGGTAGCCATGGCGTTGCAGCTTTCGTGCCTGCCAAAAACCGGATCAGGAAACTGATCAGAACTGAACTGATCAGGCCTTCTCTAGTGGCAGGTTAGCTTCTTTCCACGCTTTCAGTCCGCCGCCCAGTGATTGGGCCTGCTCGTAGCCGAGCTTTTTGGCGACGGCGACAGCGCGGCCGGCGCGTGCACCGCTGGCGCACACCAAAATCAGCGGCAAAGCCTTGTTTTTGACGGTGGCGGGGAGTTTTCCTTCCAGCTCGCTGAAGGGCACGTTTTTGGCGCCCGTGACGTGGCCGGCAGCGAATTCTTCGGCCTCGCTGACGTCCACCACCACCGCTTTTTCGCGGTTGATCAGCTGTACGGCGCCGCTGGCCGTGAGCGCGCCGGCGTTCATGGCGCCGGAAATCATGGGCCAAACCAGCATGCCGCCCGAGGCGACCGCTATCGAAATCAGCATCCAGTTATCGATCAAAAATTTCACGTTGTACCCTTTGTGTGTCTTGGAGCGCTTTTTCAGCGAACCCATGATTTTAGAATGGAGGGAGAAAACGCCCTGCCGGCCGTCCTCCTTATTCCCCTTTTTCCACTCCCTATCCTTCCCATCATGTACAAACTCGTGCTTATCCGCCACGGCGAATCGACCTGGAACCTTGAAAACCGCTTCACCGGCTGGGCCGACGTTGACCTCACCGAAACCGGCATCGAACAGGCCAAAAACGCCGGCAAACTGCTCAAAAGCGAAGGTTATGACTTTGACGTGGCCTACACCAGCGTGCTCAAGCGCGCGACTCGCACGCTCTGGCACACGCTGGACGAAATGGACCGCACCTGGCTGCCCGTGGTGCACAGCTGGCGTCTCAACGAGCGGCATTACGGCGATCTGCAGGGACTGAACAAGGCCGAAACAGCGAAAAAGTTCGGCGACGAGCAGGTGCTGATCTGGCGCCGCAGCTATGACACGCCGCCCCCGGCGCTTGATGCCGCCGACGAGCGCAGCGAACGGAACGACCCGCGCTACGCGAAGCTGCAGCCCGGCCAGGTGCCGCTGACCGAATGCCTCAAGGACACGGTAGACCGCGTCCTGCCGTTCTGGAATGAGTCCATGGCGCCGGCCATCAGGGCGGGCAAGCGCATTGTGGTGGCCGCCCACGGCAATTCCATCCGCGCCCTAGTGAAGTACCTGGACAACATTTCCGACAGCGACATCGTGGGTCTCAACATTCCCAACGGCATCCCGCTGGTCTATGAGCTGGACGCCGAACTGCGGCCCCTGCGCCATTACTACCTCGGCGACAGTGAGGCCGCGGCCAAGGCGGCGGCGGCCGTGGGTGCGCAAGGCAAGGCTTGAGGGGCAATTCAATGGCTCCCGGCAGTCCTGCGGGAGCCATTCTTGTAAAAGTCCTGTAAAAGCTGGCTGATTTGGCTCTTTTGCGGCGCCAGGCCGCATGAATGGCGGAACTGTGGCGACCGGCCTTTCTCCAAGGTGTATATTGCTTCACATAGGGGGAGCAGGGGCTCTTCAACAGGTTTACGAAGGTATTTTCTATGGGTCAGAAGCTCAAGATAGCAGGGTGGATTTCAATTGGTGCCGTGGCTGGAGCCCTCACCACCGTGCAGCTGCAAGCCGTGGCCCGTGCCGGTCTGGCACCCCTTCCCCTGGAAGAACTGCAGCAGCTCGCAGCCGTCTTTGGCATGGTCAAGACCGACTATGTCGAACCGGTGGACGAGAAAAAACTCATCACCGACGCCATTTCCGGCATGGTGGCCAGTCTTGATCCTCACTCGGTTTACTTCGACAAAAAGTCGTTCAAGGAATTCCGGGAAGGCACCACAGGCCGTTTTGTCGGTGTCGGCATTGAAATCAGCCAGGAAGACGGCCTTGTCAAGGTGGTGTCTCCCATCGAGGGCTCCCCTGCGGACCGTGCCGGCCTCAAGCCGAACGACCTGATCACACGTATCGATGACACAGCGGTCAAGGGCCTGAGCCTCAACGATGCGGTCAAGAAAATGCGCGGCGAACCCAAGACCAAGGTGCTGCTGACCATCTTCCGCAAGGACGAAAACCGCACCTTCCCGGTCACCATCACGCGCGAAGAAATCCGCACCCAGTCGGTTCGCAGCAAAGTGGTGGAGCCCGGCTACGCGTGGATTCGCCTGAGCCAGTTCCAGGAACGCACGGTCGACGACTTCGTGACCAAGCTTGAGCAGATTTACAAGCAGGAGCCCAACCTCAAGGGTCTGGTGCTCGACCTGCGCAATGACCCGGGCGGCCTGCTGGATGCGGCAGTCGCCGTCTCGTCGGCTTTCCTGCCTGAAAACGTCACCGTGGTGTCCACCAACGGCCAGCTGGCCGAAAGCAAATTCACCTACAAGGCTGCGCCGGAGTTTTACCAGCGACGCAACGGCGCCGACCCGCTCAAGCGCCTGCCGGCTGCCCTCAAGAACGTACCGCTGGTGGTGCTGGTCAATGAAGGCTCAGCCTCTGCCAGCGAAATCGTCGCGGGTGCTCTGCAGGACCACAAGCGTGCCACCATCATGGGCAACCAGACTTTCGGCAAGGGATCAGTGCAAACCGTCCGACCCCTGGGGCCAGATACGGGCCTGAAGCTCACCACGGCGCGCTACTTCACGCCCAGCGGGAAATCGATCCAGGCGCGCGGCATCGTGCCCGACGTCATGGTCGATGAAACCGCTGAAGGCAGTCCTTTTGCCGCTTTGCGCACCCGCGAAGCCGATCTTGAGAAACACCTCAACAGCGGCCAGGGCGCTGAAGTGAAAGACGCCGGCCGCGAGAAGGCTCGCGAGGAGGCCCTGAAGCGCCTTGAAGAAGAAGCCAAGAAGACACCTGAGCAGCGTCGCCCGCCTGAACTGGGCAGCGACAAGGACTTCCAGCTGGCTCAGGCGATCAACAAGCTCAAGGGACGTCCCGTGCTGGTCAGCAAGACCGCCGTGGTCGAACCGAAAAACGAGAAAAAAGACAACTAAGCCGAGACGGGGAGCGGAGCCGGCTTGCGCCGGATCCCGCCCTGCCCCTTCCGGGCCAGCCAGTCCTGCAGCCTGAACGGTTTCCCCTCATGAACGACGAACAGCTGCTTCGTTACTCGCGGCACATCCTGCTCGACGAGATCGGTATCGAAGGCCAGGAAAAAATCCTCCAGTCGCATGTGCTGATCGTCGGTGCGGGCGGGCTGGGCTCGCCCGTCGCGCTTTATCTGGGCAGCGCCGGTGTCGGCCGCATCACCATCGCTGACCATGACCGGGTGGACGCCACCAACCTGCAGCGGCAAATCGCCCACAACCTGTCTCGCATCGGAACGTTCAAGGCAGAATCCGTTGCCCAGTCCATCGCGGCCATCAACCCCGACGTCGTGGTCACTCCGGTTACCCGGCGCGCAGAGGGCGCGCTGCTCGATCAGCTGGTCCGGGACGCCGATGTTGTGCTGGACTGTACGGACAACTTCTCCACGCGCCATGCCATCAACCGCGCTTGCGTCAAACACCGCAAACCATTGGTATCGGGTGCAGCCATCCGCTTTGACGGCCAGATCGCCGTCTACGATTCGAGGCGCGAAGATTCGCCGTGCTATGCCTGCGTGTTTCCCGAATCAGACCAGCTGGAGGAAGCCCTTTGCGCGACGATGGGCGTTTTCGCACCGATGGTTGGCATCATAGGCAGCACGCAGGCGGCCGAAGCCCTGAAGCTGATCTGCGGCATCAGCGGGTCGTTGACCGGACGGCTGTTGATGCTGGACGGCAAACACATGGAATGGAGCGAAATGAAAATTGCGCCCCATGCGGCATGCGCAGTCTGCGGCGGTGGGGCCAAAAAAATTCCCTGAAAGAATCCGGCCGAAAGGCCGCGGGAAAACTTATCTGGTGGCCGATGCCGGCATCCGCGAACCGGCAGCAGACGCTGCGGCCTTCGCAAGAATCGCTGCACAGTTTTCATCCTGGCCCGGTCCGGTTTCAATGGTAGCAGCCAATGCCAGCAAGGGATTGATCACACCCAGTCCGATGGCAACGGCTGCACGTCCCGCGAGGGCTCCCTTGTCAGGGCCAGCCGATGGGGAGGCGAAGGTACCGCCAATCTTCAGGGGGGACCGCAAGCTCAGTATGCTGCGGTCTTTGGGCGCCGGATCCAGGACAAGGTCCAAGGTCTCATCGGCAAGGTTGATCGTGCCGCGGCCGTTGATGACCGTATCTGCCGTATCCAGCACAATCGTTTTGGTGGTCATCAGGCCTTTGTTCACTTCAAAAGCCGCAGCAGCGCAACGCAACTGCACATTGCGGTCACCACGAACCAGGAACTTGATCACCTCTCCGCCGTCCAGGCCCATAAATTCGAGCAGGATATTGCTGATCTCCCCCTTGCCCATCAACACGGCGACGTCGCCGGATGCCGATCCCAGCATCTGTGCCAGTGAATTTCCGTGCCCTTTCAGGTCCAGCTGGCCGCTGACCTTGCCCAGGCTGCTCCTGGTCGTTTCAACGGCAGGAAAGAGCTGATTGAGCTGCACAGACCGCAGGTCCAGTCGTGTCGTGAAAACCGCGGGCACAGGGTTGGAGTCGATGCGGATACTCCCTGCCACCGTACCGCCTGCAATGCCCAGCGAGATCGGTTCGAGTTGCAAAATACCGGCTTTCAACTGCACATGAACGCTGCCCTTGTCGAGCGGCAGCACTTTCACATGCCGTATATCAGCCGCAGAATAAATCACATCGGCGTTCATCGCCTGCAGCCGCGTCACATCAAGCGTTGCGACAGGCAGAACCTTGCGTGCAGCGGGCACCGCCTTTCTGCCCGGCGCCGCCACCACCGAATCGCTGTCAGTCCTGGCGACGGGTGTGTCGGCACTGGCAGGCGTGGCCTTCCCTGATGGAGCCAGGCCGATCACGGGCGCGAGGTCGGCAAAATCAAGCAGCCTGGACTGAACCTTGCCGGTCAGAAGCGGCACGGCGGCGGACTGGTCAAAACTGAGCGCCCCATTGATATCCGAACTTCCCAGAACGCCCTGCATCTGGGTGGCGGCCCACACCTTGCCATGCCTGGCCAGTTTGCCCCGGACTTTGTAGGGCGGTGTTGAAGGCAGCACAACGCCCACCAGCTTGTAGAGTTCTTCCAGGTTGCGTCCCTGCAGGTCGAAGGTCGCGTCGATGCCGGCCAGTTCTGCGAGATTGGATACCGAGCCTTTGGCCTTGAGGCTGGTCTTGCCGGCTACAGCGTTCACTTCTACCGGGAACGGCGCTTCGAGGTCTTTACTCAGCTGGAGTACCCCGCCGGTGCGGCCGGTCGCATTGAAGGACTCGTTTTTCCATTTGCCGGTGGCCTTGTAGCTCAGGGGCAACTGCTTATTTGCTTCTTGTGCCAGTGAGAACTGAACATGGATATTGGCGCCTTGCGCTGCTGCCTGGTAGTCAACCGTGCCGCGGTCAATGACCAGCGCGTCGATTCGCGGAACGGAGCCTTCGTCGGAGGTATCCCGCGACAAGGCCCAGGTCCGGCGGCCGTCGGGCTCTATTTGGAGCCCTATTTGCGGCTCGGTCAACACAATCCGGGGCAACTCTACCCGGCCAAAAAGAAGCGGCAACAACCGGATATCAAATTCTGCGGCGGTTGCCGTCATCAGATAAGGTTTGCTGGCCCATTCGGGGTTGGCGATTTCCACCCCGTCGGCCTTGACCGTGGCGGTACGTCCGAGCTGCACCGACAGGTGCCGGGTAATTTCAAAACGCCTTCCGAGCTGCTCGGATACGTGACGATTGATCGGACCACGAAGCATGTCCCAAGGGAAAAACACCGCAACCAGCACCAGAACCACCGCCAATACGGCAATGCCGATGAGTGTTCTACGCAGAAGAGGCGATGAGGACAAGACGTTGTTCATGTGCTGGGGAGGAATCGTTCAAACCATTGCAAGGGCAGTCTGTAATGGCCAACAAATGCGCGGCTGCCCACAATGTCCATCACCCTTACAAGCGCGTTGAACTACAGTGAATCCAATGTGCGTCAGCTCACCCCACAGGACAGTCGGCAAGCGCCATAAGACGCTGTGGGCATGTGCCTACAGTTTTTTCGAGCGGGTCGTAGGAAACCTCCTACAGGCACTGCCCTTGGTCACTGGCAGAATGGGCCACAATAAAAAGATACATTAGGAAACAAGGACACCGCGTTCTTGAGCCTTTTGTAATATTTCCGAGAAGCACGTAGCCTTCCCACCTGGACCCGAGCAGTGAGACTGAAAACGTACATCGTAGAAGACAATCCCACCATTCGAGAGAATTTGATCGGGACGCTTGAGGAATTGGCAGGCATTGACGCGGTAGGCACGGCCGAAACTGAAAACGAAGGCAAGGCCTGGCTTGTCGAGAACAGCGGCGATTGGGATTTGGCGATTGTTGACCTGTTTCTGAAACAGGGAAGCGGTTTGGGTGTGCTGGCTGCCTGCCGTGACCGCCCCGCCACGCAAAAAGTCGTCGTCCTCAGCAATTACGCCACTGCAGACATCCGCCAGAGATGTGCCCAGCTCGGTGTTGATGCCGTTTTTGACAAGTCCAACGAAATCGATGCCCTGGTGGACTATTGCATCCAGCAGAGCACCATTTCAGATTGAACTCAATCAATCAGCTTGTTCTTGAGCGCGTAATAGGTCAGGTCGCTGTTGGACGACAGGCTCATTTTTTCCATGACACGCGTCCTGTAGGTGCTCACGGTTTTCACGCTCAGCGAAAGCGCCTTGGCGATGTCGCCAGCGGTTTCGCCCTTGGCCAGCTTGAGAAAAACCTGGAACTCCCGCTCGGACAATTGTTCGTGGGAAGCCACGTCGTTAGGCCGGTTCAGTTGCTGCGCAAGGAGCTCTGCCACCGCCGGGGTAATGTAGCGTTTTCCAAGCGAAATCACGCGGATCGCATCCACAATCTCGGATGGATCGCATTCCTTGTTCAGATAGCCGCTGGCGCCCTGGCGAATCAGGTTGACTGCATAGTGCTCTTCAGGATAGCCGCTCAGAATGAGGATGCCGACATCGGGCGCCTTGGCGCGAATCATGGCCAGGGCATCGATGCCGCTTTGCCCAGGCATGGACAAGTCCATGACCAGAATATCCAGCTCAACGTTACGCACCAGATCAATTGCCTCGCGGCCACTGCCGGCCTCCCCCACGACGCGCAGGTCTACCTGGTCGGAAAAAAACTGTTTGAGTCCGGAACGCACAATGGCATGGTCGTCCACAATTCCAATTTTGATCATGTCGCTGTCTTTCTATAAGGTCTGCGCAAGCGGGCAACGCAATGAAAAAGATGGCCTGCAGGACATCCGCATTGATTTTCAGTGTTCATTATTGACGAAATTTTCACCAAATGACTGAACGGAGTTTGCCGTGAAACGATTTGCGATCCCAAAAATGGCCATCAGCCTGCCCCTGGCGGTGCTGGCTGCCGCCATTCTCATCTTCATTAACGAGGCAAGCTTTCAGAAATCCACGGAGGCGGCGGCCAGTATTGAAGAGGCTCAGCAAACCCGCGGCGCCATCAACCGGTTGATGCAGCACATGCTGGACGCGGAAACCGGGCAGCGCGGCTACCTGCTGACCGGCGACGTTCGATATCTCGAGCCCTACAACTCCGCCCTGGCCGATATCGACCAGAACCTGGATGCCTTGCGCCGGCTGTTCACCCCTTACCAGGATCAACTTGCAGAGTTCGGGGTCATGTCCAGGCATGTTTCGCGCAAGCTGGCCGAAATGGACCTGAGCGTGCGCATGCGCAAGGAAGGCAACGAGGACGCCTGGAAATTTGTCCTGACCACGGACGTCGGAAAAGAGCATATGGAGGCGATTCGCGCGCAGTCCGCGAAACTGGCCTCCAACAGCGTCAGCAAAATGGAGCAGGGGCAGGTTCAGATCAAGAAGGCGCTGGAGCTCTCCCGCATCGGCATTGCGGCCATGGCTTTGGCAGGCCTGCTGGCTTTTTACATGTATCTCCTTCAAACCAAAGCGCTGCTTGCTTCCGGCCGGCGCGAGCAGGAATCCCTGCAACGCGAGCGCGACTTCCTCGAAATACAGGTACGTGAAAGAACCGCCAACCTGGCCGAGCTGGCTACCCACCTGCAAAATGTACGCGAAGACGAACGGGGTCACCTGGCGCGTGAACTGCATGACGAATTGGGTGCGCTTTTGACCGCCGCGAAACTGGATGTGGCCCGATTGAAGTCCCGCCTGGCAGGCAATCTGCCGGAAGCGGCTGAGCGGTTGACACACCTGACCAACACACTTAACAGCGGCATTGCGCTGAAACGCCGCATTGTGGAAGACCTCCGGCCGTCCTCCCTGTCGCACCTGGGCCTGGTCGCCTCTCTCGAGATCCTCGCACGCGAGTTTGAAGAACGCTCCGGACTCTCCATCACCACCGATCTGGAGCCTGTGGAACTCGGCGGCTCGGCGCAGCTGACCATCTACCGGCTGGTGCAGGAGTCACTGACAAACATCGGCAAATACGCAGAAGCCAGGCAAGCCGAGATCAGCCTTCACAACTTCGACAGCTACATCACGGTGGAAGTCAAAGACAACGGCAAAGGCTTCAAGCTTGAGAGCGTGGGCCCGGGAAGCCATGGCCTTGCCGGCATGCGCCATCGCGTCGAAGCCGCAGGCGGACGGCTGACGGTGTCCAGCACCGAAGGCGATGGCACGCGCATCTCAGCAGTGCTGCCCAAAACACTTTGACCGGTCTCTGAACGCGGCGCGGGGCAGGTCACCTGCTGCTGCGCGCTGCCCGCCAAAGGGCTCAACATCTCTCGGCTTTTCGAGGCACGCGCTGCGCTGCCAGCGTAACAAAATGTCGGCCACCTCCTACAGGGCGTGGCCGCTCGAACTGACAGGGGCACACGCTGGCAGCCGATGAAGGAAATTGAAGGCACTCATTAACCTTGCTGAAGGCGTTTCAAAAGAAGCACCACCCCTTTAAACAAGCAAGGAGACCGAGATGCTGCACTACTCCGTCGTTTTTCTGATCATCGCGCTGATCGCTGCCGTGTTCGGTTTTGGTGGCATCGCTGCAGGTGCCGTCGAGATCGCCAAGATCCTCTTTTTCATCTTCGCCGTCATGGCCATCGTGAGCTTTGTCATCAGCTTGCTCCGAAAGAATTGATCCAGCCATTCCGGAAGTGCCGAACGCTTTTTACGGGCGAGCGGCGCGCTCTCTCCTTGCATCTCCATCGTCATTCACTCAACTCACCAAGGACCTGACATGAACACCCAAACCGCCACCAAGACCGCCCGCCAAAGCTCGGATGAGTTGCTGCAGAACGCAGAAAAAGCCGTTGACTCCACCCGCAGCTATGCCAACGAGGCATTCGACAAAGCCGAAACCAAAGTGCGCGAACTGCGCGGCAGTGTGGATCCCGTCGTTGACATGCTGGCGTCCAAGGCCCAGCACCTTGCCCGTCAGAGCCTCGATATCGCCTCTGAAGCCAAGCATCGCGCACAGCAGTCGCTGTCCAATGCCGCAGGTGCAACCACCCGTTATGTTGCCGAGCAACCCCTGCGTTCGGTGCTGATTGCCGCCGCCGTCGGCGCCGGCATCGCGCTGCTGGTGTCGTCTGCACGCCATCGCAACCATAACCGCTACTGATCGCCAGGCTCCCATCCGCCTTTCCCCTGTATCGACTACTACCACTGCACGCAGATTCGCCCCACCAATGCTTCACCCCCTGTTCTCCACCATCGTGCAGCGGCCTGACCTCGTCATGGACCATGTCTCTGCTTACGCGGCGCTCTTTCATGAAGAGGCTTCCGATGCGGGTGCCGAGCTGGTTGCACGGGCTGTGGCGTGGGTGATTGCGGTACTGGCGGCCGCCGTATTTTTGGGGCTCGCAGGAACAGCGGTCATGCTGGGGACGCTTCAAAACCAGTTTCACTGGGCACTGGTGGCGGTTCCGGGCATTGCACTGGCCATCGCCATCGGGGCCGCATTGCGCGCGAGAAAACCTTTCGCGAATGAACGCTTTCCCGAGTTGAAAGCCCAGATTGACAGCGACGCGCGCGCATTGCGCATGGCCGCCTGAACCGATGTCCACCCTCACCGCCCCAACGCCGCAGGAAAGGCTGGCCAGCAGCCGCAAGGCCATTGTCCGGCACATGAGCCGGGAAAAGCTGGACCATGAAGAAAACCCGGGCAATGCAGAGACCGGCCCGGAGGATGATCCGGCGCACTTTCTCGACCGCGGAACCTGGGGCGTTCTCAAACATGCTTTGGGGAGCTGGTGGCGGCATCACCCGGTGAGCGTGGCAGTTGACATTGCCCGGCCGATGATTGACAGGTACGCCGAAGAAAAGCCGTTGCAGCTATTGGGTATTGCAGCCGCGGCAGGCGCCGCGGCGGTCGTGCTGCGGCCCTGGCGACTGGTATCACTTGGCGGCTTGCTGCTGGCCGCCCTCAAGACGTCCGAACTCCCGGGCACCTTGCTGTCCATGCTGTCTGGCGCACCGCAAAAGCCTGAAAAAACACCCTACACACGATGAACACCTCCACGCTTTCCCGCACCGCTCCCGACGAGCTGACGCTTGATGAAACAGGGCTGAACGCAGCCCGGAACAGCCTCAACGACGGCGCAATTACGCCGGCCTACGGGCCGCACCGCGATGCAATCGTCAAGCTGCTGAATGACGCATTGGCAACAGAACTGGTTTGCGTGTTGCGCTACAAGCGGCACTACTTCACGGCCAGCGGTGTGTCGTCGCCGCCCATTGCCGACGAGTTCCTGGTCCACGCCAATGAAGAATCCGGACATGCGGACCGCATTGCCCGGCGCATTGTGCAGCTGGGCGGCGAGCCGGACTTTTCGCCGGCCACACTGCTGCAGCGCAGCCATGCGGATTACGACGAATCCAGTGACCTCAAAACCATGGTGCGGGTCAACCTGATCGCCGAACGCATCGCGGTTGAAACCTATCGCCAGATGATTGCGCTGATCGGTGACAAGGACCCCACGACACGCCGCCTGCTCGAAGATGTTCTTGCCGATGAGGAAGAGCATGCCGACGAGCTCAAGGACTGGCTGGAGAAATAACGATTACCGCAGGTCGGCCGGCGTGGTGCCGCCAGTCGACAGGCCTTTTTAACCATGCACCAGACGATTAAACCAACTTAGAGGAAAACAATATGAAATACGCTCGCGCAATTGCATTCGCCGCACTGGCAGGCATCACCATCATCGGCAGCGGCTGCGCCGTTGGGCGTGGACAGGAGACTGCTGGCGCCTATGTTGATGATGCTGCCATCACCACGTCCGTCAAGGCCAAGTTCATCGAGGACAAAACTGTTGCGGCGTCCTCCATCAAGGTGGAAACGCTCAATGGCACGGTTCAGCTGTCCGGCTTTGCCAAGTCCAGCGCTGAAAAAGCCCAGGCCGAAAACATTGCCCGCAATGTGAAGAACGTCAAGGGTGTGCGTAACGACATCGTCGTTCGTCCTTGAGCGTAAGCGGCTGAACAGGTCGGGCCACCGCGCAGGTGGCTAAAAAAAGCAGGCTACAGATAATCTGTGCCTGCTTTTTTCGTTGTGACCGGGCAGCGATGCGGTCACCGCAGCGCCTGGATCCTGCAGTTTTTGCAGATCCCAGGCCCGGGTCTTTTCAGTGGCAGCTTCCATGCTGCTTGCGGAACAGCGCCGGATAAACAGGCGGCGCGCCTTTTGTCGATGCAAACAGTCCCAGCCTTGCGGCCTGGGCACGTTTTTCCGCCCGGGCATAGGGACCTGCATTGCCGCGGCTACGGTAGGACCAGGCCATACCGTTCGCGACCATCCATTTGCCGGCATCTTCCCCGCTGAACACCACCCTGGCCAGGAGGCGGCCGTAGTCGTCGTGGTATTGGCCATGCACCCCCACACGCTTGCCCAGAAGCCGGCGCATCAGCGCATCGCGCGCGAGGGCTCCGCCAGGCTGGCAGATTTCCGGCGCGTCAATACCCTGAATGCGAACGCTGACCGGTTTACCCCCGGCTACCGGGCGCACCCGGACGGTGTCGCCATCAACCACATAGGTGACGATCCCGGGCCAGGCCGCGATGGGAGGCGAGGCTGTGCGCGCCGGCACGCTCCCATGCATGAGCGCCACCAGAAAGAACACGCCCACGGCCTTGACTACGGAATTTTTTGTCACGTTAATTTGCTACCAAATTGATAGCTGCTTGCGCCCGTCAATATTGACCTGAAGGCAGAAATCTTGATGAACATTGAAGATCGGCTGCTTCGTTTCCCTGCTGTCGTCGCCAGCGCGCAATAAAGCCATCAAGGCCGGGATGTGCGCAGAGACCGGAGGAGCATGAGTTTTCAGAGAACAAAAGAGAAGCGGGGGAAGCCCTGAATATACTGTACAAATAAACAGCCTCGTTCTCGCCCCCGATCACGCTGTAACGATCCATCCTTCCAGCGTGTCCATTTCCACCGGCAAGCCGTAGCGGGGAGCGCCCCGCTGCGCCGCCCAGGCCGCCTGCATCAGGCACAGCACGGCGTCCAGGCTGTCGCCGCTGGCGTCGTCGGCGAGCAGGTCGCGCTGCGCGTGGCTGACCTTGAGGCGCAGCCCCAGACGCGTTTGGCCGTTCTCCAGCGCGGTGATCAGGTCTTTGCGTGCGATCAGCCGCTCGGGCGTCTGCCTGGCTTTGTCGTCGCTTTTGTAAGAACGGCTGCCCAGCACCTCGCGCGCCAGCAGGCCCGGGTAAGCTTCGAGCGCCACACGTTGGGTGTCGCCGTCATGCAGGCCGGGCAAGTGCACACCCGCCGCGAGCAAACGCGGCACACCGGCGTGCAGCATGTAGGCCACGGGTGGGTTGACCCATTTCATCGAGGGGCTGGAGCCGGCCGGGCCGTCGGCGGCACGATGGGCAAACTTGCCGCCCACTGGCCGCGCGTTGCAGAAGGCGGCAAAGGTGCTCCGGATGTCTTCGCGGCTCAGGGCCGCATAGTGGCGCATGCAGGCTTCCCACTGCAGCGGCCAGCCCAGATGCGCCACCAGTTCACGCGGCAGGCCAAACGGAAAATCAAACGCACCCAGCCAGGGCTGGGGCTGTTGCAGCCAGCGCCCAAACGCCGCCAGGGACTCCAACCGCTCTATTTTTGATAGCACGCAGCGCCCATGAGACATGGCCCCAAGGGCTAAAACAATGGGTTTTTTCTTCGTCGGGCTGCTGGAGAAATCGCAGCCAAGCAGCAAGGGCACTGTCATCGCGGCCTCAATCACGGTCTCAACCCAGCGCCAGCGCCATCACACCCGCCGCAATGCAGGCGGCGCCGATCAGGCGTAAAGCACGGTCGCCCTCGCCCAGCAGGTGGCCGCCTATCAGCGCGGCAAACAACATGGACACCTCGCGCGCAGGCGCCACATGCGACAGCGGCGCGGTCTGCATGGCGTACAGCACCAGCACATAGGACACGGGGCTGACGACGCCGACAAACACCGCGTACTTCCATTGCTGCTTCCACAACACCCTGGCCGCAGCGGGGTCGCGCAGCAAAGCGGGCGCCAGCACCAGCATGCGCAGCAGGCAGCCCATGTAATCCACCAGGATCGGCGACATCAGCAGGATCTTGACCGCATAGCCATCGACGACGGTGTAGCTGGCGATAAAGGCGCCGCTCAACAAGCCATAGACCATACCCTTGCGCACCCGCTGGCGCTGCGCCGGGTCGTGCGAGGCGCGCCACAAGCCCGGCCCGCCGGCGACCAGAAACACGCCACCCACGACACCCGCGATACCGGCCAGACCCAGCGCGGAAATTTGCTCGCCCAGCAGCACGATGGCGGCCAGCGACGACAGCAGCGGCCCTGAGCCCCGCGCCAGCGGATAGACCACGGTGAGGTCCGCCTTGCGGTAGCCGCGCAGCAGGACGATGTAATAGATGGTGTGCAGCAAGGCACTGGCACACAGCAGCAGCCATTGCGCCCAGCCCCAGCGCGGCAGCTCGGCAATGCCGAACCAGATGCCCAGCGGCGCCCACGCCACCAGTAGCACCAAGCCGGTAAAAGCGGCAAAGCGGGCATCACCGCCGGCCTTCTTGGCGGCGATGTTCCAGCTGGCGTGAATCAGTCCGGCGAGGAGTACGAGGGCCAGGGCGCCTGGAGACACGCGTCAGGCCTGGCGGTGCGCAGGCCTCAAACCCTGCCGCAGATGGAGGCGGTGGCCATCAGGTCTTCGAGCAGCGCGAACGAGACCTTGCCCGACACCGAATAAGGATCGAGTTCGGCTTTTTCGGAGTACTTGAGCAGGATGGAATGGTTGAGCTTGGACAGGTTGACCTGGCCCATGGTCCAGCCGCCAAAACGGCGCTCGGAAATTTCCTCGAAGTGCAGGAGGATCACGTCCTTGTGGCGGGCATCTTGCTGGATGTGGCCGAACAGTTCGCTGACCGCCATGCGGCCGCCTTCGATGGCCTGCAAAAAGATGCCGCCGCCGTAGCAGAGAATGCCGGTGATTCCGGACGAGGGGTTGTGCTGGCGCGACTGCGAGAGGATGCCCTCGATGGCCTCGGGGCTGGTGTCGACCGCGCGGCTTGCGTAAAGTAAACGGACGAGCATGGTTAGCCTTTCTGCGGGATCAAAGCGAGGAATTCGCGGCGCAATGTCGAATCCTTCAGGAAGACGCCGCGCATCACCGAGTTGATCATCTTGCTGTCCATGTCTTTGACGCCGCGCCAGGCCATGCAGTAGTGGCTGGCCTCCATCACGATGGCCAGGCCGTCGGGCTGGGTTTTTTCCATGATGAGGTCGGCCAGTTGCACCACCGCTTCTTCCTGGATCTGCGGGCGGCCCATGACCCATTCGGCCAGGCGCGCGTATTTTGAGAGGCCGATCACGTTGGTGTGCTCGTTGGGCAGCACGCCGATCCAGATCTTGCCGATGACCGGGCAGAAATGATGGGAGCAGGCACTGCGAACCGTGATGGGCCCGACGATCATCAACTCGTTGAGGTGCTCGGCGTTAGGGAATTCGGTGATGGTGGGAGGCGCTACATAGCGGCCCTTGAATACCTCGTTGAGGTACATCTTGGCCACGCGGCGCGCGGTGTTGTGGGTGTTGTGGTCGCCGGCGGTGTCGATCACCAGGCTGTCGAGCACGCCTTGCATCTTGACTTCGACTTCGTCCAGCAGCTTTTCGAGCTCGCCCGGTTCAATGAACTTGGCGATGTTGTCGTTGGCGTGAAAGCGCTTGCGTGCCTGGGCCAGGCGTTCGCGGATCTTGACGGAGACGGGCGTGCCCTCGTCGGTCGCGTCCTGGGGGGGCGTATCGGATTTCATAAGCATGCCAGATATTACCAGCCCGCCCCTAAACCGTCTTGTCCGGAATTTGATAAGGTTTTTGGCCTCCAGCCCTTTCCTCATGAGCGCAAGCAGCTATCAAATTCATAGCTAATGACATGAAGGCCGGGCTGGCACAAGACGCCTCAATAACGCTGGCCTGCCACCAGCAGCGCCAGCCGCACCAGGGCATAGGCTATCCAGCCCCGCAGCCGCTGGCCAAAGGGGCGATGGCTGTGGTCGGCCGGCTCCATGCGCCGCCCCTGTTTCGCCATGGCCTCGCGCACAATACCCGCCAGGCTTTCGGCAAAGGCCTTGTCCTCGACCACCACATTGGCCTCGCGGGCCAGCAGCAGGCTCAGGGGATCCAGGTTGGAGGAGCCCACGGTGGCCCAATGCCCGTCCACCACGGCCACCTTGGCGTGCAGGAAACCGGCCTCGTATTCATGGATTTCCACGCCGGCTTCCAGCAGGGCACCGTAGACGGGCCGGGCGGCATGGTATTGCATGAAGTACTCGTAGCGCCCCTGCAGCAGCAAGGTGACACGCACACCGCGTTTGGCCGCCCCGATGAGGGCGCGCCGCAGCTTGCCGCCCGGCAGGAAATAGGCGTTGGCAATGATGATTTCCCGGTGCGCCTTGCCGATGGCCCTGCGGTAGGCGCGCTCGATGCTGCTGCGATTGCGCAGGTTGTCGCGCAGGATCAGCGCTGCCTTGGGGCCGGCAACGCCAGACCCGTTACCCACCGCGAGCGATGTGGTGCCGGTACGCCCGCCATAGCCCGCTGCCCTGAAGTTCTCCCATGCGGCGGCCATGTGACGCTGCCGCGCACTGTAGCCAGCCTGCACACGCCACCACAGCAGCGCCATGGCATCGGCGGCCTCCTCCGCCAGCGGGCCGGTGGCAGCCACGGCGAAATCGACGCGCGGAGTCTGGAGCTCCCCGTGGTTGGGATCGTAGAAATCATCGAGCACATTGATGCCGCCGCAAAACACCGTGTGCTGGTCCACCACGCAGAGCTTGCGGTGCAGCCTGCGCCAGCGCTCGGGCAACAGCAGGCCCAGGCGGCTCAGGCCCGTCCCCAGGGGCGAGTACACGCACCAGTCGACTTTCGACGCCGCGAATTTTTCGCGCCACTCGGCCGGAAGGGGGCCGGTGCCTATGCCGTCGACCAGCACCTGCACTGTGACGCCGCGCAGGGCCGCGCGAACCAGGGCTTCAGCGACATCCGCGCCGGCGCCGTTGAAATCAAAAATATAGGTTTCCAGCTGAATCCAGGTCTGCGCCGCGTCCAGGGCCTTGACGAGTGCGGGGAAAAAATCCCGGCCGCCCTGGAGCAACTGCAACGCACCGGACTTGTGGAGTGGAAACATGGCCAGCGGCTTTTTTCCTGGAAGTATGGAGAGTTGGCGGGAAGGTCCATTCCATTTGAACCGACTGGCCGATGTTTGCCAATCCAGTGGAACGCCAAACTCACAAAGTGTTGCGCCTCTGCCCTGCGCTCACCGCTCAAGCCAGGAATTTCGGCAGGAGGAGCACCGCTTCCGCATTCGAAGGGGAAAAGCACAGGTCGGCGGCGGCGTAGTGCGGCAGCCATTGCCAGGCAACGTGCTCCCTGGGGCTGAGCTTTACATCGCACGCCTGGGGCAAGCACAGGCTGAAGACATGTTCGGTGTTGTGGGTGATGCCGGGCGCATACCTGGCGCGCCAGACTGGATAAATTTCGTAGACGTTGGACAGGCCCCAGTCGCGAAACTGGCCGGGCGCGGCTGCGATGCCGGTCTCTTCCAGCACCTCGCGCACCGCGGTCTGCAGCAAGGGCTCGCCCGCCATATCTTTGGAGCCTGTGATGCTCTGCCAGAAGCCCGGGTTGTCGGCGCGCTCGATCAGCAGCACGTCCAGCTGCGGTGTGTGAATGACGACCAGCACGGATTCGGGGATCTTGAAGGCTTTCAAGCTGTCCCCTCGTCACTCAGATGCGTGCGCTTGCTTGTGAGCGACAGGCTTTTCCGCCGGGCCGCCCCAAGGAAAAGAGCGCCCCCTCGGGGGGCAGGAAGCTACGCGCAGCGAGCGACCGTGGGGGCCACATTAAACTGGCTGTGGGTTGCGCAGGCGAATATGCAGTTCGCGCAGTTGTTTCTCGTCGACAGGGCTGGGCGCGTGCGTGAGCAGATCCTGCGCGCGCTGGGTTTTGGGAAATGCGATCACGTCGCGGATCGAGTCGGCGCCGGTCATCATGGTGACGATGCGATCCAGGCCGAAGGCCAGGCCGCCGTGGGGCGGTGCGCCGTACTGCAACGCGTCCAGCAGGAAGCCGAACTTCTGCTGCGCTTCCTCCGGGCCGATCTTCAGGGCATTGAACACCTTGCTCTGCACGTCCGCCTGGTGGATACGGACCGAACCGCCGCCCAACTCCCAGCCATTGAGCACCATGTCATACGCTTTGGCAATACAGCGGCCCGGGTCGGTGTCCATCCAGTCTTCGTGTCCGTCCTTGGGTGCGGTGAACGGGTGGTGCACCGCGCTCCAGCGCTGGCCTTCCTCGTCAAATTCGAACATCGGAAAATCAACCACCCACAGCGGCTTCCAGCCTTTGGTGAAGAGGCCGGTTTTCTTGCCGAACTCACTGTGACCGACTTTGAGGCGCAACGCGCCAATGCTGTCGTTGACGACCTTGGCCTTGTCGGCGCCGAAGAAAAGGATGTCGCCGTTCTGGGCCCCGGTGCGCTTGAGGATTTCCGCAATAGCCGCGTCATGGATGTTCTTGACGATGGGGCTTTGCAGGCCGTCACGGCCCTTGGTGATGTCATTGACCTTGATCCAGGCCAGGCCCTTGGCACCGTAGATCTTGACGAACTCGGTGTAGCCGTCGATCTCGCCGCGGCTCATTTCGGACCCGCCGGGAACGCGCAGGGCAATCACACGGCCGCCGGCAGTGGTGGCCGGCGTGCTGAAAACCTTGAAGTCCACCGTCGCCATGACTTCGGTGAGTTCCGTGAACTCCAGGTTCACACGCAAATCAGGCTTGTCGGAACCGAAGCGATGCATGGCTTCGCTGTAGGCCATCACCGGAAATTCGCCCAGGTCGGTGTTGAGCACGGTCTTGAAAATGTTGCTGATCATGCCCTGGAACAGGTCACGGATGTCCTGCTCGCCCATGAAGGACGTCTCGATATCGATCTGCGTGAATTCGGGCTGGCGGTCGGCGCGCAGATCTTCGTCTCGGAAGCACTTGGTGATCTGGTAGTAGCGGTCAAAACCGGCCACCATGAGCAGCTGCTTGAACAGCTGGGGGCTTTGCGGCAACGCGAAGAACATGCCTTCGTTGACGCGGCTGGGCACCAGGTAGTCGCGCGCGCCTTCGGGCGTGCTCTTGGTCAGCATCGGGGTTTCGATGTCGATGAAGCCGTTGGCGTCGAGGAACTTACGCGTTTCCATGGCCACGCGGTAACGCAGCATGAGGTTGTTCTGCATGTAGGGGCGGCGCAAATCCAGCACGCGATGCGTGAGGCGCGTCGTCTCCGACAGGTTGTCGTCGTCAAGCTGGAACGGCGGCGTCACGCTCGGGTTCAGCACGATCAGTTCGTGGCACAGCACCTCGACCTTGCCGCTTTTGAGGTTGTCGTTGGTCGTGCCTTCAGGGCGGGCCCGCACCACGCCTTTGACCTGTACGCAGAATTCGTTACGCACGCCTTCGGCAGTTTTAAACATGTCGGCGCGGTCCGGGTCGCAGACCACCTGGACATAGCCTTCGCGGTCGCGCAGGTCGATGAAAATCACCCCGCCATGGTCGCGACGGCGATTGACCCAGCCGCACAGGCTCACGGTTTGGCCCAGCAAGGCCTCGGTCACCAGACCGCAATAGTTCGAACGCATTTGGGAAACGATAGCCATAAAAATCTCGGACTTTCAGCGCCTCGCGCGCAGTGTTGCAATTTTCGCCGTTTAAAGGGGAGGGGTCAGCGGCCGCGGTACAGGTTTGGAGGGCACCACGACGCCCATGGAAATCACGTAGGTCAAAGCCTCATCGACGCTCATCTGGAGCTCAATGCAGTCGCTTCTTTTGAGCATCACAAAATAGCCACCGGTGGGATTGGGCGTGGTGGGTACATAAACACTCAGGTAGTCGCCCTGCAGGTGATTGACCACATCGCCGCCGGGCAGTCCCGTCAGAAAACCGATGGTCCAGACACCTTCACGCGGCCACTGCACCAGCAAGGCCTTGCGAAAGGCATTGCCGTTTTCCGAAAACACCGTATCGGAGACCTGCTTTACGCTGGAATAGATGGAGCGGACGATGGGAATGCGGCTCAGGAACGAGTTGCCCCAGCGGACCAGTTTTTTACCGAAGAAATTGCTGGCGACCGCGCCCATCAGCAGCACGATCAGCAGCGTCAGCAACACGCCGAAACCGGGGATATGAAAACCCAGCAGCTTGTCGGGATGCCAGGAGCCAGGAAGAATCAGCAGCGTCTGGTCCAGCGTGCCGACAATCCAGTCGAGCACCCACAGCGTGATGGCCAGGGGCACCAGCACCAACAGTCCGGCCAGAAGCCATCGGCGGATCGAAGCCATCACGAAGAAGTCTTGGAAGAGGAGTCGCTGGCCGAAGCCTTGGCGGGCGCGGCCGGCGCGGGAGCGGGGGCTGCTGCGGTACTTGCCGGTGCGGCTGCACCGGAATCGGCCGGCTTGCTGTCCGCCCCGTTGCCGCTGGCAGTGCCGGCTTCGCCGCCGTCAGTCTTGGGCGCGGGCACACCCGTGCTGTTGCCGCCGCGGAAGTCCGTCACGTACCAGCCTGAGCCCTTGAGCTGGAAACCTGCGGCCGTGACCTGCTTTTTGAATGCGGGTTCGCCGCATTGCGGACACACCGAGAGGGGCGCATCGGAGATTTTTTGCAGAACGTCCTTGGCATGCCCACAGGACTCGCATTTATAGGCGTAGATTGGCATAGTGCTTAAGGCTTTGAGGGGCTGTCCCCGGGGTATTCCCGGGAATATCCCGGGGAATTTGCCTGGAAAAGGCTCCCAGATGCAAAGCCTTCAATTATAGGCCGTTGAGACCTTCCCCGGCCGGCCCTAAAACACCCGTACCCGCAGGACAAACTGCATGGCAATCAGCCCCAACACAAAGCCCAAACCGCCATAAATCAGGCTTTGCAGCAGTTTGTTGGTGCGCTTTTGCTCATACAGCAGTTCCTCAAGCTCGCGCCGGTTGATTCCGGGGGGTGATTTCAGGTACTGGGACAACAGGCGCGGCAAACCGGGTAGCAGCTTGGCATAAGCAGGCGCCTCCGCCTTGAGTTGCGCCAGCAGTTTTTCCGGTCCCACCTGCTCGAGCATCCATTTCTCGAGAAAGGGCTTGGCGGTGCTCCAGAGATCCAGGTCAGGGTCCAGCTCGCGGCCCAGGCCCTCGATATTCAACAGGGTCTTTTGCAGCAGCACCAGCTGGGGCTGAATTTCGACATGGAAACGGCGCGAGGTCTGAAACAGCCGCATCAGCACCAGCCCCAGCGAGATTTCCCTCAGAGGCCGGTCGAAGTAGGGTTCGCAGCACGCGCGAATGGCGGCTTCCAGCTCGTCCACCCGCGTCTCGGGCGGAACCCAGCCGGATTCGAGATGCAACTCGGCCACCCGTTTGTAGTCGCGCTGAAAAAACGCGCTGAAATTCTGCGCGAGGTATTCCTTGTCGACCTCGGTCAGGGTGCCCACGATTCCGAAATCCAGCGAGATGTAGCGGCCGAAGGTTTCCGGCGCCAGACTGACCTGGATATTGCCGGGATGCATGTCGGCATGGAAGAAGCCGTCGCGGAACACCTGGGTGAAAAAAATGGTAACGCCGTCGCGCGCCAGTTTTTTCATGTCGACACCGGCATCGCGCAGGCGCTGGGCCTGGCTGATCGGAACGCCTTTCATGCGCTCCATCACCATGACGTCGGGCATGCAGAAGTCCCAGACCATTTCGGGGATCATCACCAGGTCAAGGTTCTGCATGTTGCGGCGCAGCTGGGCCGCGTTGGCCGCCTCACGCAGAAGGTCCAGCTCGTCGTGCAGGTATTTGTCAAACTCGGCCACCACCTCGCGGGGCTTGAGGCGCTTGCCGTCGGCAGAAGCGCCCTCCACCCAGCCCGCCATCATGTGCATCAGCGCCAGGTCTTTCTCAATGGCAGGCAGCATATTGGGCCGAAGCACCTTGACGGCCACTTCGCGGCCATTTGGCAAGGTGGCGAAGTGCACTTGGGCAATCGAGGCGCTGGCTACGGGGATTTGTTCGAAGCTTGCAAAGATGCGGTCCAGCGGCCGGCCAAAGGCTTTTTCGATGATGGCGACGGCGACGGCGGACTCAAAAGGCGGCACCCGGTCCTGCAGGCGCGCAAGCTCGTCGGCGATGTCGGGCGGAAGCAGGTCGCGCCGGGTAGACATGACCTGGCCGAACTTGACAAAGATGGGGCCCAGGCTTTCAAGCGCTTCGCGCAGGCGCTCGCCGCGCGGCGCCTTCAGGTTGCGGCCCAGCGAAACGATGCGGGTCAGCAAACGGATCCAGGGACGCTCGAAACTGGAGAGCACCAGCTCATCCAGGCCAAACCGGAGCACGGTCCAGACAATAAAAACACCTCTGAAGAGGCGACTCATGCAGCAGGTGCTTTCACTGGCTCGGCATCGCCGCCTGCCGCAGAAGGACCCGCCTTGGGCGCCGTTTCAGAAGGTTGGGCGCCGGAGGTTGCTGCCGCGGACGAAGGAGGAACCGACGCAAGAGGTGTACTTGCCAAAAATTGCTTGAGCCCGGCAAAGATTCGCCGCCCGGCATCGGCCACTGCATGCGCAGGAGCATCACCGATCAGCCGGGAAAGGTCCTCTTCGGCATCCCAGCGCAGGTTTTCAGCCAGCCAGCCCAGTTCGGCGGCCAGCTGCACATCACCCTCAATTTTCACCGGCGGCGGCTTGCCGGCCAGCACAGACTGCATCACGGTCAGCGGCGATTCAGTAGCCACAGCCAGCAACAGGTCCGGCTTGGCAGCGGGCTGGGCCCGATCCACCAGGCCCGCGGGTGTCACCACCAGGTCAATCGCAAACAGGCCCCAGCGCAGATGCACCACGCGCCCCTTTTGCCGCAGCAGACGGTCCTGCGCCTGCTTTTCCTGCATCAGGACATGGTTCAGGAAGAGCACCAGCCGTTGCTGCCCCTCATCCACCACCCAGGCGGGCGGCTGAAAGCGGGTGGCAATGGATTCCAGAAATGAAAAAGGGGTCGTAGTGTTCATACGACCCCGATTTTGCAGGATAAAACGCCTGACAAGTTAAGCCCCCTATTTATCTATCAGCCGGGGCCGCGGAACCGGCTTTGCCGGGCCGCAGGCGCAGCGGCCCCCTCGGGGGGCAGGGAGCTACACGCAGTGAGCGACCGTGGGGGCTACTGCAATGCCTGTACGCCAGCCACAAGCCAGCCGCTGCCGCCGCTGCGTGGCTTGGTCATGTTCCAGACTTCGCGGAAGGGGCTGGCGCCTGCGGAGGCGTCTTCGCGGATCATGCCGGAAAACTCCACGCTGGCCATGTAGACATCGCTCAGTTCCTCGATGCCCAGCAATTGCGCATCCAGCATCACGACCTCGGTCTTGTTGACCACACCGCCGGTGTGCGACTCGCGGTCGGCAAGCTGGGTCTTGATCTGCTCGAGCATGTCGTCCGTCATCATGGCGCGCAGGTTCTGGATGTCGGAGCGGTCCCAGGCATCCTGCAGCGTGACGAAGTTGGCCTTGCTGGCCTTGAGGAAGCCTTCGGCGTCAAAACCAGCCGGGACGCCCCAGGACTGCGCACCCAGCAAGGCCGAGCCGATCATGGAACCGCCTGCGGGCGCTGCCGCATCGTATTTGTTGGCATCAAAAGCCATGCTGCTGCGCTCCCAGGGTCGTGCGGACGCATCGTTGCCGACGTTCTCAGGGCTGTAGTTCTTGGGGGTGGTGGCGTTGCCCGCACCCTGGAAGGCAAAAGGCGCCTGCCCGGGCGCAGAACCTTGCGCACCAGTCGCTCCGCCCTTGAATTTGCGCATGATGAAGCCGATCACCAGCATGACCACCAGCGCCAGCAAAGCGAACATGATGATCTGGCCGAAGGCGCCGCCCAGGCCCAGCGACGAAGCCAGCCACGCCAGGCCCAGGCCCGCAGCCAGGCCACCCAGCATGGCGCCCCAGGGTTTCTTGGGCGCAACAGGCGCCGGCGTTGCCGCAGGGGCCGCCGGTTTGGCGGCATTGGTGCCACCAGGCGCCGCCTCGCGCTTGGTCACGTTGGACGACTGTTTGCCAAAAGACGAGCCACCGCCCAGTCGTTTGGCGTCAGCAGCCGTTCCCCCCAGAGTCAGGGTTAACGCAAGCGCTGCGGAAAAAATTGCCGGCCAGATTTTCATATCGTCTCCTTGATCACGGTTTTGAGGCCGTTTGACTTTTCAACACTTGATTCCAACATGCAATGCCACAACTCCGCCTGTCATGTTGTGATAGTCCACATGGCCGAAACCACTTTTATGCATAAGGGCTTTCAGTTCGTCCTGGCCGGGGTGCATGCGAATTGATTCGGCGAGGTACTGGTAGCTTGAATCGTCATTGGCCACCAGCTTGCCGAGCCGCGGCAACACTTTGAAGGAATACCAGTCGTAAATTTTTTCCAGGGGCTTGGCCACTTTGGAGAACTCCAGCACCAGCAGCTTGCCGCCGGGCTTGAGCACGCGGTTCATTTCGCGTAGCGCGTCTTCCTTGTGCGTCATGTTGCGCAAGCCGAAGGCGACGGTCACCACGTCGAAGTTCGCATCGGGAAACGGCAGGTGCTCGGCGTCGCACACCAGGGTCGGCAAACTGACGCCGGCATCCAGCAGGCGGTTGCGACCTTCGCGCAGCATGGCTTCGTTGATGTCGGTGTGGACAACACGCCCGGTGCTGCCAACTTTGGGTGCAAAGGCCAGCGCCAGGTCGCCGGTGCCACCGGCGATGTCCAGCACCTGATAGCCTTCTTTGACGTTGGCCACCAGCACGGTGTAGGCCTTCCAGACGCGGTGCAGGCCCATGGACATCAGGTCGTTCATCACGTCGTATTTGGGCGCGACGGAATCGAACACCCCGCGCACGCGGCGTGCCTTGTCCTGCTCGTCGACGGATTCAAAACCGAAATGGGTACTGCTCATACCATCAATGCTAGAGGGCAAAGGTGTAATTGCTCTCGACAACCCTGAGCTGACATGGGGCATTGCGGCTTATTGCCCGCTTTTATGCTGGAAAAACAACAGTGGCGCGAAATGCGTATTCGCCGCCGCACCGCTCGCGCGGAATCAGTGGCTTGCACAGCCGTGGCCGCCGGGGGCGGCCATGGGTGCGTCGCGCTCAACACCGGCCGCCTGCAGGCGCCTCTGGTACTCGTCCCATAGCTGGGCCTGATCGGTGCCTAATTTGTAGAGGTAGTCCCACGAGAAGATTCCGCTCTCATGGCCATCGGAAAACACGGGCTTGACCGCGTAATTGCCAATAGGCTCGAGCTCAACCACATTCACTTCGCGCTTGCCGGTTTGCAGGATTTCCTGGCCTGGGCCATGGCCCTGCACCTCTGCCGAGGGCGAGTAGACGCGCATGAGTTCAAACGGAATCCTGAATTCGGCGCCGTCGGAGAACGCGATTTCAAGAATGCGCGACTGGCTGTGAACCGTCAGTGCGGTGGGCGTGGGTGAACCGGGTTGAAGGCCTGCCATGGGAAATCGCTTTCTGAAAAGAAAAGGCCGGACGCATCAGGCCTTCGTGAGGATTCGGCTTTCTGGCAATAAGCCCGTTGACATCAAAACCAGAAATTGCCCTAGACCAGCACCCGCTCGATGCCGCCGTGGTTGGCCGCCTCCACATACGTGGGCAACCACTCCTTGCCGAGGATCTGATTGGCCATTTCCACCACGATGTAGTCCGCCTCGAGCAGGCCGTTTTGCAGATCGTTGCCGTAGCGCGAGAGCCCTTGCAGGCAACTCGGGCAGCTGGTGAGGATCTTCACGTTTCCCGCCTCGGCAACGGCGCCAGCTTCGCGAAGCTGGGCTTCGCCCTTGCGCAACTCTTCCTCCTTGCGAAAGCGGATCTGCGTGGAAATGTCCGGCCGGGTAACGCCCAGCGTGCCCGACTCACCGCAGCAGCGGTCATTTTTGAGCACGTTGTCGCCCAGCAGCGCCTTGACGGTCTTCATCGGCTCCTGCAGCTTCATGGGGCTGTGGCAGGGGTCGTGGTAGAGGTAGCCTGCGCCCGGCTGGTCGGTGCGCAGGGTGATGCCTTTTTCGAGCAGGTATTCGTGGATGTCGATGATGCGGCAGCCCGGGAATATCTTGTCGAATTCGTAACCCTGCAACTGGTCGTAGCAGGTGCCGCAGCTCACCACCACGGTCTTGATGTCCAGGTAGTTCAGCGTGTTGGCCACGCGGTGGAACAGCACCCGGTTGTCGGTGATGATTTTCTCGGCCTTGTCGAACTGGCCGCTGCCGCGCTGCGGGTAGCCGCAGCACAGGTAGCCCGGCGGCAGCACAGTTTGCACGCCCGCGTGCCAGAGCATGGCTTGCGTGGCCAGGCCGACCTGGCTGAAGAGGCGCTCGGAGCCGCAGCCGGGGAAATAAAACACCGCCTCGGTTTCCGACGTGGTGCTCTTGGGGTTGCGAATGATCGGGACGTAGTCCTTGTCCTCGATGTCCAGCAGCGCCCGTGCAGTCTTTTTGGGCAGGCCACCCGGCATCTTCTTGTTGATGAAGTGGATCACCTGCTCTTTCACGGGCGACTTGCCTACCGTGGCCGGTGGCAACGCCGTCTGCTTGCGCGCCAGCCGGCGCAGCAGGTCATTGGCCAGCCGCTGGGCCTTGAAACCCACATCTACCATGGCACTGCGCATGAACTTGATGGTTTGCGGATTGGTCGCGTTCAGGAAGATCATGGCGGCGGCGTTGCCGGGCCGAAAGGACTTTTGCCCCATCTTGCGCAGCAGGTTGCGCATGTTCATGGAGACTTCGCCGAAATCGATGTCCACCGGGCAAGGCGTCAGGCACTTGTGGCACACCGTGCAGTGGTCAGCCACGTCCTCGAACTCTTCCCAGTGCTTGATGCTTACGCCGCGCCGGGTCTGCTCTTCATACAGAAAAGCCTCGACCAGCAGCGATGTGGCCAGAATCTTGTTGCGCGGGCTGTACAGCAGGTTGGCGCGCGGCACATGGGTGGCGCACACCGGTTTGCACTTGCCGCAACGCAGGCAATCCTTCACGCTGTCGGCAATGGCGCCGATGTCCGACTGCTGCATGATCAACGACTCATGCCCCATCAAGCCGAAGCTGGGGGTATAGGCATTGGTCAAGTCGGCATGCAAGATCGGTTTAGCATCGTTTTTGGCCTGCAGCCCGCTTCCACCGTGCGCGAGCAGCTCCTGATTTCGTAGCAGCTTGCCTTTGTTGAAGCGGCCTTCCGGATCGACTTTTTGCTTGTATTCGGTAAAGGGCCGCAGCTCTTCGTCGGTCAGGAACTCCAGCTTGGTGATGCCGATGCCGTGTTCCCCGGAGATCACGCCATCCAGTGAGCGGGCCAGCACCATGATGCGCGCCACCGCCACATGCGCGGTCTGCAGCATCTCGTAGTCGTCGCTGTTGACTGGGAGGTTGGTGTGCACGTTACCGTCGCCGGCGTGCATGTGCAGCGCCGCCCAGACACGCCCCTTGAGCACACGCTTGTGGATGGCATTGCATTCTTCGAGGATGGGCAAAAACGCGCCGCCTGAGAAGATCGACTGGAGCTGGGCGCGGATATCGGTTTTCCAGCTGGCGCGCAGCGAGTGGTCCTGCAGTTGCGGGAACAAGGTGGCCACGCCTGCCAGCCAACCGGACCAGCGGGCCCGTACGTCAGCCACAAGCGCCAGCGCCTGGGCTACCCGGTCTTCCAGCAGCTCCGCCGAAGGAATGTCGTTGGCATCGTCCGATTTGCCCAAAGGCAGGTTGCCCTTGAGGAAAAATGCCTCCAGCTCGTCGCACAGGCGTATCTTGTTGGCAAGGCTGAGCTCGATATTGATCTGCTCGATGCCGTCGGTATATTCGGCCATACGGGGCAGCGGAATCACCACGTCTTCATTGATCTTGAAGGCATTGGTGTGCTTGGAGATCGCGGCGGTGCGCTTGCGGTCCAGCCAGAATTTCTTGCGGGCGTCAGGGCTGATGGCGATAAAGCCTTCGCCGTGGCGCGAGTTGGCAATGCGCACGACTTCCGACGTGGCGCGCGCCACGACATCAGCGTCGTCGCCGGCAATGTCGCCAAACAGCACCATCTTCGGAAGGCCGCCATGCTTTTTCGATTTGGTCGCGTAGCCGACTGCCTTCAGGTAGCGGTCGTCCAGGTGCTCCAGCCCCGCGAGGATGGCACCGCCGCGCTTTTGCTCGGCGAACATGAAATCCTTGATCTCGACGATGCTGGGCACGGCATCCTTGGCATTGCCGAAGAACTCCAGGCACACGGTGCGGGTGTGCGCCGGCATGCGGTGCACGATCCAGCGCGCGCTGGTGATGAGGCCGTCGCAGCCCTCTTTCTGGATGCCGGGCAAGCCGCTCAGGAACTTGTCTGTCACGTCTTTGCCCAAGCCTTCCTTGCGGAAAGTCTTGCCGGGAATATCCAGCCGCTCGGTGCGGATAGGCGTTTTGCCGTCGGCTTCGAAATACTGAAGATCGAAGCTGGCCATCTCGGCATCATGGATCTTGCCGAGGTTGTGGCCCACGCGCGTGACTTCCAGCCACTCGGCCTGTGGCGTGACCATGCGCCACGAAGCCAGGTTGTCCAGCGCCGTGCCCCACAGCACGGCCTTCTTGCCGCCCGCGTTCATCGCGATGTTGCCGCCTATGCAGGAGGCTTCGGCAGAGGTCGGGTCGACCGCGAACACAAAGCCGCCGCGCTCGGCCGCATCGGCCACACGCTGGGTGACCACGCCGGCTTCAGTCCACACGGTAGCCACTGGCTTGTCAACGCCGGGCAACGAAACCATTTCGACCTCGGTCATGGCTTCGAGTTTTTCGGTATTGATGACAGCCGACTTCCAGGTCAACGGAATCGCCCCGCCGGTGTAACCGGTTCCGCCGCCGCGCGGCACGATTGTCAGGCCGAGCTCGATACAGGCCTTGACCAGGCCGGCCATTTCGACTTCGGTGTCGGGCGTCAGCACCACAAAGGGGTATTCGACACGCCAGTCAGTCGCATCGGTGACATGTGACACCCGCGAGAGGCCGTCGAACTTGATGTTGTCTTTGAGCGTCAGTTTGCGCAGCTTGCGTTCCGTCAGACGGCGAAGGTCGTACATCTCACTGAAGGAGGTGTAGAAGCGGGCGACGGCGCCGCGAGCGGCGTCGAGCAGTTCGCCCACAATGGCGTCGCGCTGCTGGTCTGCATCCGGGGTGCGGCGTTTTTCGACTTCAGTCAGCCGGTGCTGCAAGGCGTCAACCAGCAGCTTGCGCCGCTTGGGGTTGTCGAGCAGGTCGTCCTGCAAATAGGGGTTGCGCTGCACGACCCAGACATCGCCCAGCACTTCATACAGCATGCGCGCGGAGCGGCCGGTGCGGCGCTCGTCGCGCAGGCGGTTCAGCAGGTCCCAGGCCCGCTCGCCGAGCAGGCGGATGACCACCTCGCGGTCGGAAAACGAGGTGTAGTTATAGGG
This sequence comes from Polaromonas sp. P1_F4, assembly GCF_056405675.1. Taxonomy (NCBI): domain Bacteria; kingdom Pseudomonadati; phylum Pseudomonadota; class Betaproteobacteria; order Burkholderiales; family Comamonadaceae; genus Polaromonas; species Polaromonas sp. P1_F4. The sequence goes on from NZ_JBFUBP010000002.1 coordinate 253,697, forward strand.
AATCTCGCGGATGCGGGCTTCGCCAGCCTTTGCGTCATCGGCAAAGACGTTCAATTCTTGGAGGGTAGTAGGGGCGTTCATCGTGAAAAGCCAGCGGCTTCGGACCCGTGTCCAGCGCTGTTGCCCTATATTACCGCAGCGCAACATTTACCCGTGGCGCATGGAAGTCGTATGTGTCCTTATGGAAATCCCGCTTGTCGGGAAGCCCGCAAATCGATTAAATCGCGTGTCACAAACAGTTTTTACACTGTCCCGTTTAACGTGGCGCGCCCCGGTGCGCGTCCAATCCCAGGAGTTTTAATGAAAAACCGTCTCTCAGCATTCGCCTTCGCGGCCCTCGGCCTGTGTGCGCCGCTGGCCAGCCAGGCCCAGACCGAGATCCAGTGGTGGCATTCAATGACGGCCGTCAACGGCGAATGGGTCAATGACCTGGCCAAGCAATTCAATGAGAGCCAGAAGGAATACAAGGTAGTACCCACCTTCAAGGGCACGTACGACGAATCCATGACGGCCTCCATCGCGGCCTTCCGCGCCGGCAATGCGCCGCATATCCTTCAGGTGTTTGAAGTAGGCACCGCCACGATGCAGGCCAGCAAGGGAGCCATCGTCCCGGTCGGCAAGATCATGCAGGACGCCGGAGAAAAATTCGACCCGAAAGCCTACATACCCGCTGTCGCCGGCTACTACACCGCGCCGAACGGCCAGATGTTGAGCTTTCCGTTCAACAGCTCCACCACCATCTTCTATTTCAACAAGGACGCGTTCAAGGCTGCGGGCCTGCCGACCGACAAGGCCCCTGTCACCTGGCCTGAAGTCGTCAACGCCGCCGCCAAACTGAAGGCATCCGGTCACAAGTGCCCCTTCACGACCGCCTGGCAGAACTGGACGCAGGTGGAAAGTTTCTCGGCCTGGCACAACGTCGAGTTCGCCACCAAAGCCAACGGCCTGCAGGGCCTGGATGCGCGCCTGAAGGTGGATTCGCCGCTGCATGTGCGCCACATCGAGAACCTGGCCAACATGGCCAAGCAGGGCCTCTTTGTCTACAAGGGCCGCGGCAATGTACCGGAAGCCAGCTTCGTGTCGGGCGAATGCGCCATGATCAACACGTCTTCGGGCTTTTACGGCAATGTGGCCAAGAACGCCAAGTTCGCCTACGGCCTGGCCCCTCTACCTTACTACCAGGACGTTCCCGGCGCGCCGCAGAACACCGTGATCGGCGGCGCCAGCCTCTGGGTAATGTCGGGCAAGAAAGCGGAGGAATACAAGGGCGTGGCCAAGTTCTTCAGCTTCATCTCCACACCTGAAGTGCAGTCGGCCAGCCACAAGCGCACCGGTTACCTGCCCGTGACGATGGCCTCGTATGACTTGACCGAAAAGTCCGGCTTCTACAAACAGAACCCGGGCACCGATGTCGCGGTCACGCAGATGATCCGCAAGGTCACGGACAAGAGCCGCGGCATCCGTCTGGGTAACTATGTGCAGATTCGCGCGATCGAGGACGAAGAGCTCGAGCAGGTCTGGAATGGCAAGAAATCGGCCAAGGAAGCGCTGGGCTCCATCGTCAAGCGCGGCAACGAGCAGCTTGAGCGCTTCCAGAAAGCCAACAAGGGCTGATCGCCCAAGAGACAGAGCAGGCCCGCACGGCGGGCTAAACTCAGCCCGCTGCGCCCTCTCTCCCTCATCGGGGAAGGCCAGGCGGGTTTTTATGTTTTAGCACTCACAAGTTTTTGCCCACTGAAGGCCTTATGGAAAAACGCGTTGTCTTCCGATCCAGCTGGTTGCCCTGGCTGCTGCTGCTGCCGCAAATGGCGGTCATTTTGGTGTTCTTCTTCTGGCCGGCGGGGCAGGCCCTGCTGCAGTCGCTGCAACAGCAAGATCCTTTCGGCACCTCCATCGAGTTCGTCGGCCTGGACAATTTCAGGCAACTGCTGGATGACCCGAGCTATGTGGAGTCGTTCAAGACGACCGCTTTTTTCTCAGTGATGGTCGCCGGCATCGGCATCAGCCTGTCACTGTTGCTGGCGGTGTTTGCCGACCGCATCGTGCGCGGCGGCATGTTCTACAAAACCATGCTCGTGTTGCCCTACGCGGTGGCCCCGGCTGTGGCGGCCGTGCTGTGGGTTTTCATGTTTTCGCCCTCGCTCGGCGTGGTGGCCTACGCATTGGGCAAGATAGGCATCAACTGGAATCATCTGCTCGACTCCGGCCACGCCATGACGCTGATCGTGATGGCCTCGGTGTGGAAGCAGATTTCCTATAACTTCCTGTTTTTCCTGGCGGGCCTGCAGTCCATACCGAAATCGCTGATCGAGGCCGCTGCGATTGACGGTGCCCGCCCATGGCGCCGCTTCTGGACCATCCAGTTCCCGCTGCTGTCGCCCACGACCTTCTTCCTGCTGGTGATCAACGTGGTCTATGCCTTCTTCGACACGTTTGCCATCGTCGATGCCGCCACGCAGGGCGGGCCAGGCAAGGACACGGCCATCCTGGTCTACAAGGTGTATTACGACGGCTTCAAGGCCATGGACCTGGGCGGCTCGGCTGCGCAATCGGTCGTCTTGATGGTGATCGTGGTGGCGCTCACGGTCATCCAGTTCCGCTACGTAGAGAAGAAGGTCCAGTACTGATGAAAACGACAACAAAAAATACGACGGGAGCCCACCATGGTTGAAAAACGCGGAACCCACGGCATCCTCGCCCACGTCATTGTGATCCTGGGCGTCTTTATCGTCGCCTTCCCCCTCTACCTGGCCTTTGTGGCCTCGACCCACACGGCGCAGGAGATCGTGCAGGCGCCCATGCCTTTGCTGCCGGGCACCAACATGCTCGACAGCTACAAGGCGGCGCTGTTCGGGCGCGAATCGGCAGCCGGCTCCAACGCACCGGTGGCGCACATGATGTGGGTCAGCTTCGTGACAGCCATGGTGATCGCCATCGGCAAGATCACGATCTCGCTGCTGTCGGCATTCGCCATCGTGTACTTCCGGTTTCCGTTCAAGAAGACCTGCTTCTGGGCCATCTTCGTGACGCTGATGCTGCCGGTGGAGGTGCGCATTTTGCCCACCTACAAGGTGTTGTCGGACTTGAACATGCTTAACACGTATGCAGGCCTCACAGTGCCGCTGATTGCCTCGGCCACGGCGACCTTTTTGTTCCGCCAGTTTTTCCTGACGGTGCCAGAAGAGCTGACCGAAGCATCGCGCATGGATGGCGCCAGCCCCATGCGTTTTTTCTTTGACGTGCTGCTGCCACTGTCGAAAACCTCGATCGCGGCGCTCTTCGTCATCCAGTTCATTTATGGCTGGAACCAGTACCTCTGGCCGCTGCTGGCCACGACCAGTGAAGACATGTACCCGGTGGTCGTTGGCATCAAGCGCATGATCGCCGGCGGCGACGGCCAGAACGAATGGAACGTGGTCATGGCCACCGCGATTCTGGCGATGCTGCCGCCCGCCCTGGTGGTGGTGCTGATGCAGAAATGGTTCGTCAAGGGCCTGGTCGACACCGAGAAATAACAGCTGCAACCCAGAGCGGCCCAGACTGCCAAGAACAACCAAGACACAACGGAAATACAGACATGGCATCCCTATCATTCAACAACATCATCAAGCGCTACGGCTCCGGCAAAGACATGCTGCAGGTCCTTCACGGCGTGAACGCCGAAATCAACGACCATGAGTTCATCGTCATCGTCGGCCCTTCGGGTTGCGGCAAGTCCACCCTGCTGCGCATGGTGGCCGGGCTCGAAGAAGTCAGCGACGGGCAAATCTCCATTGGCGGCAAGGTCGTCAACGAGCTGGAGCCTTCCGAGCGTGACATCGCCATGGTGTTCCAGAACTACGCCCTCTACCCGCACATGAGCGTGTTCGACAACATGGCCTACGGCCTGAAGATCGCCAAGGTGCCCAAAGACGAAATCAAGACGCGCGTCGACAAGGCCGCCAAGATTCTGGAACTGGGCCACCTGCTGGACCGCAAACCCCGCGCCCTTTCTGGCGGGCAACGCCAGCGCGTGGCCATGGGCCGCGCCATCGTGCGCCAGCCGCAGGTGTTTTTGTTCGACGAGCCGCTGTCCAACCTGGACGCCAAACTGCGCGTGCAGACGCGCCTGGAGATCCAGAAGTTGCACCGCGAACTCGGCATCACATCCCTCTTCGTCACGCACGACCAGGTCGAAGCCATGACGCTGGCCCAGCGCATGATGGTGATGAACGCCGGCCGCATGGAACAGTTCGGTACGCCCGAAGAGGTTTACAACCGGCCCGCCACCACCTTTGTGGCCAGCTTTATGGGCTCGCCGCCCATGAATTTGCTCAAGCAGGCGCCGAACACCGACTTCGGCGGCAAGCCCGGCGCCATTCTGGGCATACGCCCCGAGCACCTGACGGTGGGCGCCACCGGCTGGGCGGTGCAGGTCGACACCATCGAAATGCTGGGTGCTGAGCGCCTGGTGTATTGCCGCATGGGTGAAGAATTCCTGATCGTGCGCACCGATGAAAGCCTGTCAACGGCCCCCGAAATCGGCGCGACCATCCACGTTACGCCGCGTGCAGACCGCCTGCACTGGTTTGACTCGGAAACGGGCAAACGGATCTAATTTCCGGCTTTCGTCTCGTCTCCACAGGTCCTGAGCACGCCCATGACAAACCCCGTATCAGCGGCCAACTGGCCCTACCCGCGCTGGGTAGCGCACCGTGGCGCCGGCAAGCTGGCTCCCGAAAACACTTTGGCCTCCTTCATGCTGGGCGCCAGCCATGGCTACCGCATGTTCGAGTGCGATGTGAAGCTGAGCGCCGACGGCGTTCCCTTTTTGCTGCACGACGCCACGCTGGAGCGCACCAGCAACGGCAAAGGTGTGGCTGGCGAGTTGAGCTGGGAGGCGCTGGCCAAGCTTGACGCCGGCGGCTGGCATTCCCCGGCGTTTGCCGCGGAGGGCCTCGCCAGCTTTGAGCGCATCGCCCGCTTTTGCCTGGACAAGGGCTACTTCCTCAATATCGAGATCAAGCCCACACCGGGCATCGAGAGTCACACCGGCACCGTGGTGGCCAACGAAGCGGCACGGTTGTGGCAGGGGACGGCGGTTCCACCGTTGCTGACGTCCTTCCAGCCGCTGTCACTTGAGGCAGCCAGAAGCGCCCAGCCCCAACTGCCGCGCGGCCTGCTGCTCGACCAACTCCCGGCCAACTGGCTGAAAACGGCGACCGGCCTGGGCTGCGTAGCCATCGTCTGCAACCACAAGCTCTGGAACGCCGATACAGTGGCCCAAGCCAAAAAAGCCGGCTTCAAGTTGCTGAGCTATACAGTGAATGACGAAGCGAACGTGCAGCGGCTGCTGGCCCTGGGCACCGACGGCATCATCACCGACGCAGTGAACGTCTTCAAGCCCGATTTGTAGTCGGTATTCGAAGGGACTTTAGAAATTCAATTACCGGGTGCAGGGCAAGGCGCACGGGGCGCAGGACACCGGAATGCACTTGGGTGCATGAGGATTCCGAGCACCGCGCAACGCAGCCATGCGCCCGGCAATTGGATTTACAAAGCCCCTTTCAGGCCCGCCAGGCGCCTAGCAAGACCCACTGGCAGACGGCCGCGCCGGCCACCATGGCGGCATACGTCAGCATCTTCCCGTCATGGCCGAAGAACACCAGCCCGGCCACCAGCACCACCACGTTTACTACAAAAACAATAGCTGCTTGCGCATACCAGGTCTGGGCTAAAGGCATTTTTGATCTAAATAATCCACCCATAAGCTGAGTTGCCAGCACCAGCAGCAGGGCCACCGCGGCGGCCGGCAGGACAAGATTGAGCAGGTGGTTCGTCAGCAGGTAAAAGGTCATGCGCGTAGGGGTAGTTAAAAACTCGCCTGGCTTCAGAACAGATCCAGAACAAGCTTCAAAACGGCCAAAAAAAGGACTATCAGGGCGATTGTCCGGCCTTTGTACCGGCCTGACCGCTTCAATTTTATAATCGGAGGATGTCAGTCTGGGCCCTTGGGCTAAACCACAACACCGCACCGCTCGATTTGCGCGGCCGGTTCGCCTACGCCCTGGACCAGGTCGAGCCCACTTTGCGCGGTTTGCGCGAGTCGCTGGCCCGCCAGCCCGAGGCTACGCTGCTCTCCACCTGCAATCGCACTGAAATCTACTGCGCTGGCGAAAAGAACGACCTGGACCACACGCTGGACTGGCTGGCGCACAGTGGCGGCGTCTCGCCCGCCCTGCTGCGCTCACATGCCTATACCCTGCACGACGACGCAGCGGCCCGCCATGCTTTCCGCGTGGCCAGCGGGCTCGATTCCATGGTGCTGGGCGAGCCGCAAATCCTGGGCCAGATGAAGGACGCCGTGCGCGCCGCCGAAGACGCAGGCGCCATGGGCACCACGCTGCACCAGCTCTTTCAGCGCTCCTTTGCCGTGGCCAAGGAAGTGCGCAGCAGCACCGAAATCGGCGCGCACAGCATCAGCATGGCGGCGGCCAGCGTACGCCTGGCCGGCCAGCTGTTTGAAGACCTGAGCGACATCAAGGTGCTGTTTGTCGGCGCCGGCGAAATGATCGACCTGGCGGCCACCCACTTCGCCGCCAAAAACCCCAAGGCCATGGCGATTGCCAACCGCACGCTGGAGCGCGGCGAAAAGCTGGCCGGCCGCTTCGGCGCCGAAGTGATGCGCCTGGCCGATTTGCCCAGCCGCCTGCATGAGTTCGACGCCGTGATCAGTTGCACCGCCAGTACGCTCCCCATCATCGGCCTCGGTGCTGTCGAGCGCGCCGTCAAGCTGCGCAAACATCGCCCGATGTTCATGGTTGACCTGGCCGTGCCGCGCGACATCGAACCCGAAGTCAAGGCGCTGCCTGACATTTACCTCTACACGGTGGACGACCTGGCCCACGTGGTGCAGACCGGCAAGGACAACCGCAAGGCCGCCGTGGCGCAAGCCGAGGTCATCATCGACGCCGGCGTGCAGAACTTCATGCACTGGCTGGGCCAGCGCCGCAGTGTGCCGCTGATCCAGCAGCTCAACGCGCAGACCGATGAGTGGCGCGCTGCCGAGATCGTGCGGGCCAAAAAGCTGCTGGCCCGGGGCGAGCCCATCGACACGGTGCTGGACGCGCTGACCCGCGGCCTCACCCAGAAAATGCTGCACGGCGCGCTGGCCGAGCTGCATGCGGGCGACGCCAACAGCCGCGAAGCCACGGCACAGACCGTATCCAGGCTGTTTTTACGCGGCCAGCTGCCCAAAATCCAGTCCGGCGACAAAGAGCGTTAGCGACCGCCAACGCACTAACTCCCCCTGCCGGCGCAAGCCGGTGGCTCCGCTGGCGGAGCGTCGTTGTTGACGGCCGTGCGGCCCCCTTTTTCAGTCCTCCATTCCCATGAAACCTTTTCTTCGCCAAACCCTGGACCGCCAGCTGCTGCGGCTGCACGAGCTGGACGCGCTGCTGTCCGCCAGCGACGTGGTCAGCGACCTGGACCGCTTCCGCTCGCTGACCCGGGAACATGCCGAGGCGAGCGTGATCGCCGACCAGTATTTGCGGCTCACCAGCCGCGAGGCCGACCTCGGCAGCGCCGAAGGCATGCTGGCTGAAGCCAAAGACGATCCGGAAATGGCGGGAATGGCGGAGGAAGAAATCGCTGCAGCCAAAGCCGATATCGCCGAGATTGACGAAGCCTTGCAGCTGATGTTGATCCCCAAGGACCCCGATGACGCACGGGCGGCTTTCATCGAAATCCGTGCCGGCACCGGCGGTGACGAATCGGCGCTGTTTGCCGGCGACCTGTTCCGGATGTACACCCGCTTTGCCGAGCGCAACCGCTGGCAGGTGGAAATCATCAGCGAGTCATCCAGCGAGCTGGGCGGCTACAAGGAAGTCGTGCTGCGCATTGACGGCGCCACGGACGCACTGGGCGTCGGTGTGTACGGCAAGCTGCGATTTGAGTCAGGCGGCCACCGCGTACAGCGCGTGCCCGCCACTGAAACGCAAGGCCGCATCCACACCAGCGCCTGCACGGTGGCCGTGATGCCGGAGCCGGACGAAGCCGTAGCCATCCAGATCAACCCGGCCGACCTGCGCATCGACACCTACCGTGCCAGCGGTGCCGGCGGCCAGCACATCAACAAGACGGATTCGGCCGTGCGCATCACGCATATTCCGACCGGCATCGTCGCGGAATGCCAGGAAGGGCGGAGCCAGCACAGCAACAAGGCCCAGGCGCTCAAGGTGCTCACCGCACGCATCCACGAAAAAGACCGCTCCGAGCGCGCCGCCAAAGATGCCGCCCTGCGCAAGGGGCTGGTGGGCACGGGCGACCGCAGCGACCGCATCCGCACCTACAACTTCCCGCAGGGGCGGCTGACCGACCACCGCATCAACCTGACGCTGTACAAATTGCTGGCCATCATGGAAGGCGACCTGGGCGATGTGGTCACGGCCCTGCAGGTGGCGCGCGGCGCCGAGCTGCTGGCGGAGCTTGAGACCGCCAACAATGGCGCCTGAACGTCAGCAGTTGAGCAACAAAAAGGCCTCCAGCCCAATCAGAATGTGCGCAAGCAGCTACTATTTTCATAGCGCTTCAAGGGGATTCAGTTGAGCGGGCTTACCTGCGCGCAAGCCCTGGCTGCCACCCAGGCATTGCGGCTGGACCGCCTGGATGCCCAGTTGTTGTTGCTGCATGCGCTCGGCAAGCCCGAGCATGCCCGCGCCTGGCTGTTGGCCCACGATACGGACGAACTGACAGAAGAAGCCACACAGCATTTCCAGGCCCTATGCCTGCGCCGTGCTGCCGGGGAACCTCTGGCATATATCGTGGGAAGCAAGGAGTTTTTCGGCCTGACACTTCAGGTGGATGCCCGTGTGCTGGTGCCGCGCCCCGACACCGAAACGCTGGTGAGCTGGGCGCTTGAGCTGCTGCAGGCCCCCGGCACGCCACCCGAGCCGGGAATTCTGGACCTCGGCACCGGCAGCGGGGCCATTGCCCTGGCCATTGCCCACAGCCTGCAGAAAACCGGCCGTCAGGGCCGCGTTACAGCCGTAGATGTGAGTACACACTCACTTGATGTCGCCAGAAGCAATGCGGCCCGCCTGAACCTGGATATTGATTTCATTCAAAGTCACTGGCTGCAGGAAGTCAGCGGGCACCTTCACCTGATCGTCAGCAATCCGCCCTACATTGCCAGTGCTGACCCACATCTGGCTGCCCTGGTTCACGAGCCCCTGTCAGCCCTGACCGCCGGCCCGGACGGGCTGGACGACATCCGGGAGATCACCCGGAAGGCGCCCGCCAGCCTGCTGCCAGGCGGCTGGCTATTGCTGGAGCACGGCTACGACCAGGCTGAAGCCGTGCGGTCACTGCTGGCGCAGGAGGGCTTTGTACAGGTTCAGAGCCGACAGGACCTGGCGGGCATTGAACGCTGTTCTGGTGGGCTGTGGCCCGGCGAACGACGAATCCACACGGGAAATCAAACGGCGGGATAATCGGAAGGTTGAATTCTGGTTTCCAGATTCCATCTATTTGAAACAGCCTCGCCGAAACGCATTTTTCGGCCCGGCACGGTCGCTTCGGCCCACACCCAAAAGGATTCACCATGAGCACCACAGACCCTACCCAGCAACGCATCGCCGAAATCGTCAAATCGAGCGATGTGGTCCTTTTCATGAAAGGCACGGCCCAATTCCCGATGTGCGGTTTTTCCGGTCGCGCCATCCAGGTGCTGAAGGCCTGCGGCGTGAATAAGCCCGCCACCGTGAACGTGCTGGAAGACGAGGAAATCCGCCACGGCATCAAGGAGTTCAGCAACTGGCCGACCATTCCGCAGCTCTACGTGAAAGGCGAATTCATCGGCGGCTCGGACATCATGATGGAGATGTACCAGAACGGCGAGCTGCAACAGGTGCTGGGAACCCCCACCACCAACTGAGCATTGCAGACGTTGTGCCGGTTTTGCACCGGCGCCATCGATGGATCAGCGCGTGTAGCCCGCGCAGGCACCCGCATCCACTGCGCCCTTGCATTCGCGTTTGAGCCGGGCATCGCGCTGGCCGGGGGTCTCCCCGGACCCTGAGATGAATTTCACCTTGCCACCCGAATTTGTCGCACCAGGCGAAGCGGTGGTCTTTTTGGTTTTTTTGGCCTTGGCGGGCTTTACTCCATCCTGGGCCGATTGAGCCTGCACATTACCGCCCAGCAGCGCCATGGCCACGACGGCAGCCAGCGCATTGCAATAATTCCTGTTCATACTTTTTCCTCCCTTTTTATTCTTTCGCAAACGCAGGTGACACCGCGTTTTGCCTCAAGCTTTATTGCAGCTTGGGGTCGCCAAATTGTTCATCATCAGGTGGCACATCAGCCGGCAGGCGGAACCCTTCGCTGGCCCAGGCGCCCAAGTCTATGTTCTTGCAACGCTCGCTGCAAAATGGGCGAAAAGGGTTGCTGGGTGCGTAAATGCTTTCACCGCCGCAGCCCGGGCATACGACCCGTTTGAGAGGCGGGGAATCTTTCTTCATCGCAGGCATGTTTGTAGACAGGTCTGGGGATCAATCGGGTGTGATGGCGAGGAGGCAGCAAGTCCTGAAATCAGGAGCAAAGCGTCAGCTCAAACGCAGAATCTTCGGTGCTGGCGTGCAGGCGGTCGTCGCTGCCGTGACGCATGAGGCGCACCGACACAATCAGCCGGTTACCGCTGATTTCGGGAATCAGCCCCAAAGCCGGGTCTATCCGCAGGCGCAACAGCTGGAAGGTACGCCCCTGCGGCAACGTCTGCTGGTATTGCCCGCCGGGTGCCACCACTTTTTGAGGTGCCCCGGAGTCGCGCAACAGCGTTAGCAGTACACGTATGGATTCGGCCAGCGGCACCAGCGGCGTAATCCAGCGCTGCAGGTCTTGCTTGCGTGTCTCGGTATCCAGGTGCTGCCACGCATAGTAGGCCGGCAAGTCAAACTCACAGGTTCCGCCCGGGATGCCGACACGGCTGCGAATGCTCATCAGCCAGTCGTTTTCCGTCAGGGAATGACCGGCTTTGCCCGGCAGGTTGTTCAAAGCGGAAAAACAGCCTTCAAGCTGGCCGGTCACCTCGTCCAGAACGGCTTCGGAAATGGCCGGGTTGCCACGGTAACCATTGAGAACATGTTTTTGTTTCTCGAGGTCCTTGAGCACGTCGGTCTTCAGGTCGGCCCGCGCGCCGACATCCATGATTTCAAAAATGGTCGTGATCGCGTAATGATGATCCGTCGGGCTCTCACGCTCCACCAATTCACCGAGACGGCGAAACAGGTGTTCAAGTCGCAGGTAAGTGCGTATTCGTTCGTGAAAAGGATACTCGTAAAGGATCACAGCGCTAGATTTCGTCGGCTTTAAATGAGGAGGTTTGTTTGCGCATCATAGCCCGAAGCGCCAGGCAAGCTGTCGGACCAGGGCTTCCAGGCTCGCCAGAGACAAGCCATCGTTATAGAGGCATATGTCAGCCGCAGACAGGCGCTGCGCGCGGCTTGCCTGGCCAGCCATGATTTTCTCCACCACCTCCCGTGGCCAGCCGTTTCGGGCCATCACGCGGTCAATCTGTGTCTTTTCACTGCAATCCACAACCAGAACCTGGTCAAGCTGCTGCCGCCATCGCCCCGACTCCACCAGCAACGGGACGTCAAAAATGACACAAGCACTGCCGCCAGCGACCGCTTGCCCATATTGGTGCAAGGTTTCCCGGCTTACCCAGGGATGCACGATGGACTCGAGCCTGCGACGCGCAGACGGGTCGTCAAAGACCAGCTGTCGCATCCGCTCCCTGTGCATGGCGCCTTCGGGAGTGATCAGTTCTCCGCCGAACAGTGCTGCAATTTCCGGCACAGCCGCCCCGCCGGCTGCCGTGACCGCACGGGAAATGGCATCAGCATCCACCACCGCCGCGCCGTGGGCAACCAGAATACCGGCAATCGTGCTTTTACCGCTGCCTATGCCACCGGTCAGTCCAATACGCAGGGCTGCACGGGACATGGCATCTCACAGACCAGCAAATCGCAAAATGGATTGCGGCCCAAAAATCATGGCCGTGAAACCCGCACCGGCCAGGAAAGGCCCAAAGGGCACATAACCGCCCTCGCGCAAGCCCGTGGAAAACTTCAACGCAATACCTATGACAGCACCAATTACCGAAGCCATCAGGATCATGGGAACCAGCGCAGGCCAGCCGAACCAGGCACCGAGTGCGGCGAAAAGCTTGAAGTCGCCATAGCCCATGCCTTCCTTGCCGGTGGCCAGTTTGAAGGCCCAGTACACCAGCCACAGAGACAGGTAGCCAGCGACGGCACCCCATAAGGCCGTTGGCAGGCTAACCGAAGGGTTCCACTGCAGGGCTGCGACGATCAGGCCGGCCCACAGCAAAGGCAAGGTGATATCGTCCGGCAGCAGCGTGGTGTCCCAGTCGATCATCGCCAGGGCCAGCAGTGCGGCCGAAAAGCCGCACCAGCCCAGCGCAGTCAGCGACCAACCCCAACGCCACACACAAAAGAAGAACAGGGTGCCCGTCACCGCTTCCACGACTGGGTAGCGCATACCGTAGGGCGAGCCGCATACCGAACACTTGCCTCGCAGAAACACGTAACTGACTACCGGAATGTTCTCGTACCAGCGGATGGCATGGCCGCAACTGGAGCACCGTGAGCGTGGCACCAGCAGATTGAACTTGTCGGAAGGTTCTGCTGGATGCCCAGCCAGTTCCGCGCATTCCTGCGCCCATTGCCGCTCCATCATTTTGGGGAGGCGGTAAATCACGACATTCAGGAAACTGCCAATCAGCAGGCCCAGGATGCCGGCCAGCGACGCATCAAACGCCGGGCCCATACCCGTACCCATCAAACGACTTGACCCAACTTGAAAATGGGCAGATACATCGATACCACGATGCCGCCAATAAGGGTACCCAAAAACACAATGATGATGGGCTCCATCAGGCTCGAAAGGCCGGCCACCATCTCGTCGACTTCCGCTTCATAAAAGTCGGCGGCCTTACCGAGCATGTGATCGACGGAGCCGGATTCCTCACCGATAGCGCACATCTGCAACACCATGGTCGGGAACAGATTCGCATTGCCCATCGCGGCCGTCAGGCTGGTGCCCGTGGAGACCTCCTGCTGGATTTTCTCGGTGGCCTCGGCATAAAGGGAGTTGCCAGACGCGCCACCGACGGAATCCAGCGCCTCAACCAGTGGGACACCGGCAGCAAACATCGTGGACAAGGTACGGGTCCAGCGGGCAATACACGATTTTTCAATCAAGGCACCAAAGACAGGCACCTTAAGCAGCACCCTGTCCATCACCTTCTGCATTTTTTCATTGCGCTTCCAGGCCTGGAAGAAAAAGTAAACCCCCCCCCCGATGCCCCCAAAAATAAGCCACCAATAGGCCACAAAAAATTCACTGACCGCAATGACAAACAGGGTAGGCGCCGGCAAGTCCGCACCGAACGAGGAAAACACGCTCTTGAATGCGGGAATCACAAAAATCATGATCACCGCGACCACCACAAAGGCCACAATCACCACCGAAATGGGATACATCAGGGCCGACTTGATTTTCGATTTGATGGCCTCGGTTTTCTCCATGTAGACCGCAAGGCGGTCCAGCAGGGATTCCAGAATACCTGCAGCTTCACCGGCCTCGACCAGATTGCAATACAGGGCATTGAAATACATCGGGTATTTGCGAAAGGCCGCACTCAGGGAGGTGCCGGTTTCCACGTCCGTGCGCACATCGTTGAGTAGCTTGGTGACACTGGCATTCGCGTTGCCGCGTCCCACAATATCAAACGACTGCAAAAGCGGGACGCCCGCTTTCATCATGGTAGCGAGCTGGCGGGTAAAGATGGCGATGTCCCTCGGCTTGATCTTCTTGCCGGAGCGCATGCTGCGTTTTTTGATCTTGGTGGGCAAAACGCCCTGGCGGCGCAGGGAGGCTTTGACCTGATTTTCTCCGGCGGCCCGGATCTCGCCTCGAACCTGTTTGCCGCCGCGGTCCTTGCCCTCCCACTCAAAAACAAATTCCTTGACGCCTTTGACAGATGCTGCAGTTGCCATGATGGTTTTCTCGTTTTATCGATGGCCCAAGCCACCTTTCGCTACAGACGCCGATTGATCAAAACTTTACGCGCGTAAATTTAAACATTCGTGCAACCCAAAACCTCTTCCAGTGACGTCATTCCGAGTTTAACTTTTTGCAATCCGGATTGGCGCAGGCTTCTGACCCCTTCGAGTTCGGCCTGCGCAGCGATTTCCAAGGCGCTTCCGTCGCGAAGGACGATACGCTGGATTTCCTCGGAAATCGGCATCACCTGATAAATACCGACACGGCCCTTGTAACCATTTGTGCACATGGAGCAACCCACGGGCCGATACGGTGTCCACGAACCGTCGACGTCCTCCTCTTTAAAACCGGCCTCCAACAATGTCTCGCGGGGGATATCTGCAGGCGCCTTGCAGTTTGGGCAAAGCCGGCGGGCAAGGCGCTGGGCGGTGATCAGGATTACGCTGGAAGCGATATTAAAAGGCGCAATACCCATGTTGCGCATACGCGTCAACGTAGTGGGTGCATCATTGGTATGCAGCGTGGACATGACCATGTGCCCCGTCTGGGCAGCCTTGATGGCAATGTCGGCGGTTTCAAGATCCCGAATCTCACCGACCATGATGATGTCCGGATCCTGCCGCAAAAAGGCCTTGAGCGCGACTGAAAAAGTCATGCCGGCCTTGTCATTCATGCTGACCTGGTTGACGCCTGGCAAGGTAATTTCAGCCGGATCTTCCGCCGTAGCGATGTTGACACCTGGCTTGTTCAGGATATTCAGGCAGGTGTAAAGCGAGACGGTTTTACCGGAACCGGTAGGCCCTGTCACCAGCACCATGCCGTAGGGCCTCTGAATGGCGGCCATCAGACGCTCTTTTTCGATCGTCTCGTATCCCAGCGCATCGATGCCCAGCTTGGCGCTGCTCGGGTCCAGGATACGGATAACGATCTTTTCACCGTACATGGTCGGCAGAGTGCTCACCCGGAAGTCGATGACGCGATCGGGGCCGATCTTGAGCTTCATCTTGCCGTCCTGCGGCACACGCTTTTCAGAGATATCCAGCTTGGAGATGACCTTGATACGCGCGGCGAGCTTTTCCTTGATGGCTACCGGCGGTGATGCGATTTCACGCAATTCACCGTCCACCCGGAAGCGAACCCTGTAGGTGTGTTCAAACGGCTCGAAATGCAGGTCAGAGGCACGCATGCTGAAAGCGTCCAGCAGCATCTTCTGAAGGAACTTAACAACGGGCGCGTCCTCAACCTCGGAAACGCCAGCCTCGTCTTCGACTGCACCAGAATCCGCACTGGTTTCATCAAACTCAAAGTCGTCGCCGATGATGCTTTCCATCGCTTCGGAGGCGCTGGTGTTGGACACTTCCGACAGCTTGGACAACTTGTCGTATTCGGCGATGACCCAGTCAACCCCCATCTGGGTGGAAAACTTGATTTTTTCGGCCGCCTCCTGGTCAGAAGGATCTGCCGTTGCAACAATCAGCCGGTTATTGCGCTTGCTCAGCACAACGATGCGGTATGTTGCACAAATCTTGGAATCAAGCAGCCCCTTGGGCAGGCGCTGTATGTCTATGGCATCCAGGTCAAGCAAAGGCGCTGCAAAGGCGGTTGACATGGTGTGCGCAAGGTCAAACGCAGAAACCGCCCCGGAGCCTGTCAGTTCGGCAATAAAGCTGGTGCGGCCCGTTTGGGCTTTGCGAAAGATGTCTTCAGCGGCCTTTTGGCCCAGTTTCCCCGCAATCACCAAGGCCCGGCCTAGACCCGGCAGTGCCATCGATGGCGGTTGGTTGATAGCGGTGTCGACAGCGGCCATGGGTAATCTGAATGGGCTTAAATGGGTATCATCGCTTATAGATTACAAGGTGTAAATCGAAAACGCGCCAGAGGCCTGCCCGGCGTTGGAAGTATGCGAAGAAACGCACACATATGGCCAAGGCCAGGACATTTCTGGTCGGGGTGAGAGGATTCGAACCTCCGGCCTCTACGTCCCGAACGTAGCGCTCTACCAGGCTAAGCTACACCCCGATCCCGGCAACCGTCAGAAACGCCTTTCCAGCAATTGGGAGGCCAGCTGCATCAGGGCATTACTGTAAATGTTTTGGGGCAGGGCCTGCAAGGCATTCAGCGCGCGCTGTGCTTCTACAGCCGCAGCATCCCGGGTGGCCTGCAGCGCTCCGGTCTGTTGCACGATGGCGATGATCTGTGCCATCTGGTCCGTGCCACCCGTCTCAATTGCCTGCCGGATGGTCGTACGCTCAGCCTCGGTACCTCGCTGCATGGCGATGATCAGCGGAAGTGTCGCCTTGCCTTCGCGTAAATCGTCGCCCAGGTTCTTCCCCATTTCAGACACATCCCCGTCGTAGTCCAGCACGTCGTCGATCACCTGGAATGCGGTGCCCAGTGCCTGGCCGTAGTCTGCGCAGCTTTGCTCAATGGCTGGCGGCGACTGGGCCAGCAAGGCCGCCAGGCGGGCGCTGGCTTCGAATAGTTTGGCCGTCTTAGAGCGAATCACCCGGAGGTACCCCTCCTCCGACAGTGTCGCGTCGTGCATGTTCATAAGTTGCAGCACCTCGCCCTCGGCGATCACGTTGGTCGCTTCGGCAAGTGTCTGCATGACACGCATATCGCCGGCTTCGACCATCATCTGGAACGCCCGGGAATAGAGGAAGTCCCCCACCAGAACACTGGCAGGGTTGCCGAAGGCTTCGTTGGCGGTCGTGCGGCCCCGGCGCAAGGTGGATTCGTCCACCACGTCGTCATGCAGCAAAGTTGCCGTATGGATAAATTCCACCACGGCCGCGAGGTTGTGGCGTTGTTCACCCCGGTACCCCAGCACACCGCACAGCAGAAGCAGCAGGGCGGGACGAAGTCGCTTGCCGCCAGCTGCCACGATGTACTGCGACACCTGGCTGACCAATGGCACGTCGGATTTGAGCCGCCGCTCGATGACCGCGTCCATCCCACGCATGTCGTCGGCAATCAGGGCTAGGGCTGCGGCAGTGCTTGAAGAGTTGACGGACAAAGGGGATCCAGATGTTGAGAGATGGTAAGTTTGGGCAGATTATAGGAAGCCCCCTCTGTCTGGAGGCGCTGCCGCAACCTGCAACCACCGCCTGAAAGCCGTAAAACGGCACTTCTGGCCAATTTGGCACCTCCATGCTAGAATATTGGGCTCTGCGGAAATCCGTCTGCAGAACTCAAATTACGAGGTCTTACATGTACGCGGTCATAAAAACCGGTGGCAAACAATACAAGGTTGCTACTGGAGAAAAAATTAAAGTAGAACAGATTGCTGCGGACGTAGGCCAAGAGATCGTTATTGACCAGGTATTGGCTGTCGGCACCGGCAGCACAATCACGGTTGGTACGCCCTTGGTGTCCGGCGCCACTGTTACAGTCACTGTCCTTTCCCAGGGTAGGCACGACAAGGTTCGCATTTTCAAAATGCGCCGTCGCAAGCACTACCAAAAGCGTCAGGGCCACCGGCAAAACTACACGGAACTGCAAATCGGCGCCATCGCCGGTTAAGCAGGGACGTACCAGGAGTAACGAAAAATGGCACAGAAAAAAGGCGGCGGCTCTACGCGAAACGGGCGTGATTCACAGCCCAAAATGCTCGGCGTCAAGAAATTTGGCGGTGAAGTCATTAACGCAGGCAGCATCATTGTGCGCCAGCGCGGCACCAAGTTCCACCCAGGCGTCAATGTCGGCATCGGCAAAGACCACACGCTGTTCGCGCTGGTTGACGGCTCGGTCTCGTTTTCCGTCAAGGGTGCGCTGAACAAGCACACCGTGAATGTGACCCCGGCGTAAGCTGATCACTTCGATAAGTCACTTCGACTGAAACGAAGCCCCGACCTGTCGGGGCTTTTTTGTTTGTAAACTTGATCTCCGGCCCCTGACGCCCCCTGTTTTAACCGCAGCACTCCATCATGAAATTTGTTGACGAAGCCTTTATTGACATTGCCGCAGGCGATGGCGGGAGTGGCTGCGTCTCCTTCAGCCACGAAAAGTACAAGGAGTTCGGCGGCCCAAACGGCGGCGACGGCGGACGCGGCGGCCATGTGTACGCGGTGGCCGACATCAACCTGAACACCCTGGTCGACTTCCGGTTTTCACGCCGCCACGAGGCCCGTAACGGCCAGCACGGCATGGGTTCAGACATGTTCGGCGCCAAGGGCGACGACATCATCCTCAAGATGCCAGTCGGGACCATCCTGACCGACGGTGAAACCGGGGAAGTACTGTACGAACTGCTGGTCCCCGGCGAACAGGTGCTGATCGCCAAGGGCGGCGACGGCGGCTTCGGCAACCTGCGCTTCAAAAGCTCGACCAACCGCGCGCCACGCAGCAAGACACCCGGCTGGCCCGGCGAGCGCAAGAGCCTCAAGCTCGAACTCAAGGTACTGGCCGACGTCGGCTTGCTGGGCATGCCCAATGCCGGCAAGTCCACCTTCATTTCGGCCGTGTCGAACGCGCGCCCGCGCATTGCAGACTACCCGTTCACCACCCTGCATCCCAACCTCGGCGTGGTACGCGTGGGCCCGGAACAAAGCTTCGTGGTGGCAGATCTTCCCGGCCTGATCGAGGGTGCTTCGGAAGGCGCCGGCCTGGGCCACCTGTTCCTCCGGCACCTGCAGCGCACACGTCTGCTGTTGCATATTGTCGACATGGCGCCTTTCGATGAAGGCGTGGACCCGGTGGCGCAGGCAAAAGCCATTGTGGGTGAACTCAAAAAATACGACGAAGCCCTTTACGACAAACCACGCTGGCTCGTCCTCAACAAGCTCGACATGGTGGACAAGGACAAACGTGCCGCGCTGGTGAAGGACTTCGTCAAGCGCTTCAAGTTCAAAGGCCCCGTCTTCGAAATCTCGGCCCTGACGCGCGAGGGTTGCGAGCAGCTGGTCAAAACCATTTACCAGCACGTCAAGCAAGTCCAGAAAAGCGAGCAGCCGGTGGAAGAGGTTGATCCGCGATTTGCCGAACTGCCGCCGGAATCCCCGTAACGGCCTTTCCCCGCTGATTTCCGGGCAAACGCCGCCGGCATTTGCTATATAAACGATAGCTGCTTGCGCCCGCCCTGATTGGGCTAGAGCCCTAAAATACACTTAAATGCAAGAACAAACCGGCTCCTTGGTCCTGCGCAACGCCAAACGCATCGTGGTGAAGGTGGGCTCCAGCCTGGTCACCAACGAGGGGCGCGGGCTGGATTCCGTGGCCATCGGCCAGTGGTGCGAGCAGCTGGCAGCCCTTGTGAAGGACGGCCGGGAGGTCATCATGGTCAGCAGCGGCGCCATTGCCGAGGGCATGAAACGCCTGGGCTGGGCAACGCGGCCCAAGGCCATCCATGAGCTGCAGGCCGCCGCCGCCGTGGGCCAGATGGGGCTGGTACAGGTCTATGAGACCAAGCTGCGCGAAAACGGTATCGGCAGCGCCCAGGTCCTGCTGACGCACGCCGACCTGGCAGACCGCGAACGCTACCTCAATGCGCGCTCCACCCTGCTGGCGCTGTTGCAGCTTGGCGTGGTGCCGGTCATCAATGAAAACGACACCGTCGTCAACGACGAGATCAAGTTTGGCGACAACGACACATTGGGCGCACTGGTCGCCAACCTGGTGGAAGCCGACGCGCTGGTCATCCTCACAGACCAGCGCGGCCTCTACACCGCCGATCCGCGCAAGGACCCGGCTGCGCAGTTTGTGCATGAGGCCAAGGCCGGCGACGCAGCGCTGGAGACCATGGCGGGAGGCGCAGGTTCCAGCATCGGCAAGGGCGGCATGATCACCAAGATCCTGGCCGCCAAACGCGCCGCGGGCTCAGGCGCATCGACAGTTATCGCCTGGGGCCGCGAGCCGCAAGCCCTGGTCCGGCTGACCCGGGGCGAGCCCATCGGCACGCTGCTGGTGGCGCAAACCCAGAAGATGCAGGCACGCAAGCAATGGATGGCCGATCACCTGCAAATGCGGGGCTCAGTCACTGTGGACGCAGGCGCCGTGGGCAAGGTGCGCGATGAGGGCAAAAGCCTGCTGCCCATCGGCATGACGGCCGTTCAGGGGGAGTTTTCGCGCGGCGATGTCATCGCCATCAGGGACCCCGGAGGCGCCGAGATCGCGCGCGGCCTGGCCAATTATTCGAGCGCCGAAGCCCGCATGATCTGCCGCAAGGCATCGTCAGAGTTCGAGAAACTGCTGGGCTACACCGGCGAGCCTGAAATGGTTCACCGCACCAACCTGGTATTGACCCGCTAGGTTTGTCGGGCGCCACGCGGCGTCGCAGCCGCTCGCCCTCGCCTATTCCCGGGTCCTGAAATTCGGGTTCTTCAGCCGCGACACCATCAGGTCCACTGTTTGCACAGGTGCCGCGCTGTCGCAGGCTCCGGCCCTGGCCAAACGAAAAGCATGCTTGGACGGCATATTGCCGAACACCGACTTCCATTCGGGATTGCTGACGTTGGTCCATTTACCGTCCGAATAACGGGCATAGGTCTTGAATTCGCCGGTGCTGCAGCGAATGCCTTCGTACATCACATTGCGTGCGCCGCTGGAATTCGAGGCCACGATCACGTAGCGCACGACGCTGTCCTTGTTCGAAATCTGGATGGTCGCAGGGTCCACACCGTACACCAGCTGGGAATTGGGCGACACCTCAAACGTGACGAGTTTGGTGAGGTCGAAGGCCGGCGGCGCCGAGACGCTGTCCTCCTTCCACTCGGGGTCTTCCATCGGGGTCTGGGCCCACGACGTAAAGCTGATCCCCAGCAAAAGGGCGGCGGCCACAAGGGCGGGTTTGAGATTCATGGTTTGGTTGGTTGGCTGTTCGCATCCAGGCTGGTCTGCGGATCGGGTTCAAAAGTGGCGCCGGGCGGCAATTCAAAAGACGCTCCCAGCCGTGTCAGTGGTGCATGAAAGGGCTCGCCAGCGGGCGGAAAACCGCCCTCGCCGGCCTGGCCCGCGTGGTCACGCTGATGCAAGCCCCCGCGCAAATAACGGTTGCGGTGGTCGGGGCGTTGCTCGAAACGCATGTCCGTGCGCGGAACGAACCGCGACAGCTCGGTCAGGGCCATTTCGTACACGCCGCGCTTGAACTCGACCACCACGTCCAGCGGCACCCAGTAGTCGTTCCAGCGCCAGGCATCGAACTCCGGATGGTCTGTTGCGCGCAGGTTCAAGTCCCAGTCGTGGCCGACCAGTTGCAGCAGGAACCAGATTTGTTTCTGGCCTTTGTAATGTCCGCGCGCATCGCGGCGGATGAACCGGTCAGGCACCTCATAGCGCAACCAGTCTCGGGTTCGGGCCAGCACACTCACATGCTGCGGCAACAGCCCCACTTCTTCATGCAACTCGCGGTACATGGCCTGCTCGGGATTTTCGCCCCGGTCAATGCCACCCTGCGGAAACTGCCACGAGTGGGTACGGATACGTTTGCCCCAAAATACCTGACTTCTCTGGTTGAGCAAGATGATGCCGACGTTGGGCCTAAAGCCGTCCCGGTCAAGCATAATCAAACCTCAATTTTTTAAACTGAGTCCATTATGCACAGCGAAGGCCCCAGCGCCAAGCGCACGGCGGGCTGCAGCACCCCTTTCCCGTTCCTTTTCGTTCCTTTTTCGACTCTTTTTCATCCTTTTTTCCAACCCCGGAATCCCCGAAAACCGCCCATGAAAGCCTCCCAGTTCTTTATTTCCACCCTCAAGGAAGCGCCTGCCGACGCGGAAGTCGTCAGCCACCAGCTCATGATGCGGGCCGGCATGATCAAGAAACTGGGCGCCGGCGTGTACAACTACATGCCGATGGGCCTGCGCGTGATCCGCAAGGTCGAGGCGATCGTGCGCGAGGAAATGAACCGCGCCGGTGCGATTGAAATGACCATGCCGGTGATCCAGCCGGCCGAGCTCTGGCAGGAAACCGGCCGTTTTGAAAAAATGGGCCCCGAACTGCTGCGCATCAAGGACCGTCACGGCCGCGACTTTGTCGTCCAGCCGACCAGCGAGGAAGTCGTCACCGATGTGATGCGCCAGGACATCAAGAGCTACAAGCAGCTGCCCAAAAACCTGTACCAGATCCAGACCAAGTTCCGCGACGAACGCCGTCCGCGCTTCGGCCTGATGCGCGGACGCGAGTTCATCATGAAGGATGCCTACAGCTTTGACCGCGACCAGGCGAGCGCCAAGGCCAGCTACCAGGTCATGGCCGGGGCTTACCGCAAGATTTTTGACCGCTTCGGCCTGACCTACCGCGCCGTCGCGGCGGACAGCGGCGCCATTGGCGGCGACCTCAGCGAAGAGTTCCAGGTGATCGCCGCCACCGGCGAAGACGCCATCGTGTATTGCCCCGGCAGCGACTACGCGGCCAACATGGAAAAAGCCGAAGCGCTGGCGCCCCAGGGCGTGCGCAGGGCAGCCTCCCAGGCGCTGACCAAAACCGCCACGCCCGGCAAAGCCACCTGCGCCGACGTGGCCGAGCTGCTGGGCATCCCGCTCGCTTCCACCGTCAAGTCGCTGGTGCTGGCCACTGACCAGATGGATGAAACCGGCAAGATCGTCAAGACGCAGGTCTGGCTGCTGCTGCTGCGCGGCGACCACGACATGAACGAAGTCAAAGTTGGCAAGGTGCCGGGCCTGGCGGACTTCCGCTTTGCCACCCTGCCGGAGATTGAAGACCATTTCGGCTGCAAGCCCGGCTACCTCGGCCCGCTCAACCTGAAGAAGCCCGTCAAGCTGGTGGCGGACCGCGAAGTCGCGGCCATGGCCGACTGGGTGTGCGGCGCCAACGAAGTGGACTTTCACACCACCGGCGTCAACTGGGGCCGCGACCTGCCCGAGCCCGAACTGGTGGCCGACATCCGCAACGTGGTTGCGGGCGACCCTTCGCCCGACGGTAAGGGCGCGCTGGTGATCGAGCGCGGCATCGAGGTCGGCCACGTGTTCTACCTCGGCACCAAATACAGCCAGGCCATGAACGCCACCTTCCTCGGTGAAAACGGCAAGCCCCAATTCCTGGAAATGGGTTGCTACGGCATCGGCATCACGCGCCTGCCGGCCGCCGCCATTGAGCAGAACCACGACGAGCGCGGCATCATCTGGCCCGACGCGATTGCGCCCTTCACCGTGGTGCTGTGCCCCATCAGCCCCGACCGCTTTCCCGAAGTCGAAGCGGCCGCCAGCAAGCTCTACGCAGAGCTGCTCGCGGCCGGCGTGGACGTGATCCTGGACGACCGCGGCGAACGGCCCGGCGCCATGTTTGCCGACTGGGAACTGATTGGTGTGCCGCACCGCGTCACCATCGGCGACCGCGGCCTGAAAGACGGCCAGCTCGAATACCAGCACCGGCGCGATGCGGCTTCCAGCAAGATCGACGTTGCCGGCGCCTTTGATTTCCTCAAGGGAAAGCTGGCGCTTTGACGCTCCAATGGTTTCCGTGCGCTCACTGACCCTGTCCGCATCCGAAGCTGCCGCCCAGGCCAGGGCGCAGGGGATTTCCAGGCGAAGCTGCCTGCAGGCCCTGCCCATCGCCCTCAGCCCGCTGCTGCTGGCGCAGCAGGCGCATGCCGGTGCGCAGGTTGAAGAGCCGCTGATCGACTCGGTGCGGACCGCGCTGAGCTCTGCCATCGCCAACCAGGCGCCGCCCGTGCCCGAGTTCAAGGACACCGAAAGCCGGCTCGCCTACCTGCGCTGGCTGGGCGCCATGAGCGAGCGGCTGAAGAAGAAAAAACCCGAGTGGCAGATCCGCAAGGAGTTTTTGCAGACCGTCTGGTACGAAAGCCGCCGCGCCGGGCTGGACACCACACTGGTACTGGGCCTGATCCAGGTCGAGAGCAACTTCCGCAAGTTCGCCGTGAGCAACGTCGGCGCGCGCGGCTACATGCAGGTCATGCCTTTCTGGACGCGCGTGATCGGCGACGGCGACCCCTCCAAACTCTTTCACATGCAGACCAACCTGCGCTTTGGCTGCGTGATCCTGCGCCACTACCTGGACCGCGAACGCGGTGACCTCTTCATGGGCCTGGGCCGTTACAACGGTTCGCGGGGCAAGTCGCCTTACCCCAATGCCGTGATGGGTGCCAGCAAAGCCTGGGAGTTCTAGGCACACCCCCATCGGGGCTCACTGCGTGTAGCCTGCTCCCCCCTTGCAGGGGGCTGCGCCTGCGGCCTGGCAAAGCCAGTTCCGCGGTGCCATCGGTACACCCCCGTTCAGGCTCACTGCGTGTAGCCTGCTCCCCCCTTGCAGGGGGCTGCGCCTGCGGCCTGGCAAAGCCAGTTCCGCGGCCCCAGCTTGATACAGCATGGCGCTATCAATTCAATAGCTACTCGCGCTCGCCAATATTGGGCTGAGGCCCTATTTGATGCCTGAAAATCGGGTTTTGACGCTGTTTTTCGGCCGAGACAACAGATTTTGAAGGTGTTTTGGCGCCCAAAAAGGGCTTTTGAGCCTCTTTTTACCCATGAATAGTGCCTCTAGACCAATACTGGCGGGCGCAAGCAGCTATAAATTTAATAGCGGTCGGCTGCCTTGCCAGCAGGGGCCGCGGAACTGGCTCTGCCAGTCCGCAGGCGCCGCCCCCTGCAAGGGGGGAGCAGGCTACACGCAGTGAGCCTGAACGGGGGTGTTCTATTTTTCTGCGGCAAACCAGTCCAGCACGGGCACCGTGCCTGGCAGCACCGGCTGCACCGTGACCGGCAGGTTTTGCCAGGCAAACGACTGGCCTTCGTGCATGTGCAGCTCGCCGGTCCAGTCGAAGACCTTGCAGAAGTTGAGGCGCACCAAGGCGTGCGGGTAGTCGACCATTTCGACTTTCCAGGGCTGGGCGGCGCCTATGGTGACGCCGATTTCTTCCTGCAGTTCGCGTCGCAGGGCCTGCTCGACGGTTTCGCCGGCTTCGAGCTTGCCGCCGGGGAATTCCCAATAACCTTCGTAGACCTTGCCCGGTGGGCGCGAGGTCAGCAGGAAATCGCCGTTCGGGCGAATCAGCACGCCGACGGCCACGTCGACCACCTTGCGGTCCACACCGCCCTCGCGCGGGCGCTCGCCGTCGGCGACCAGCACGCTCATGTCGAATGGTCGGGAGCGTGGTCACCATCGGGCGACGCAGCAGCCACCGCCGCGCCCGGCCGCTCATACGCCGCGATGGGCGCAGCCGCCACGGGCCGGCTGGCGCTGTCGCGTCCGGCGTAGTCGCGGGCGAACTGGTAGGCCACGCGGCCGCTGCGCGAACCACGCTCCAGCGCCCAGACCAGTGATGCGGGCCTCGCGGCCGCGATCGCATCGGGGCCCACACCAAAAGACGACAGCCACTGCGCGACGATGGTCAGGTATTCGTCCTGGGTGAACGGGTAAAAACTGACCCAGAGGCCGAAGCGCTCCGACAGCGAAATCTTTTCCTCGACCACTTCACCGGGATGCACCTCGCCATCGTCGCCGTGGGTGTAGGTGAGGTTTTCCGTCATGTACTCGGGCAGCAGGTGGCGCCGGTTGCTGGTCGCGTAGATCAGCACATTGGGAGTGGCCGCTGCGACAGAGCCATCGAGGATGGACTTGAGCGCCTTGTAGCCGGGCTCGCCTTCCTCAAAACTCAGGTCGTCGCAAAAGACGATGAATTTTTCAGGCAGCCCGGACACCACGTCGATGATGTCCGGCAGGTCGGTCAGGTCGGCCTTGTCGACCTCGATCAGCCGCAGGCCGCGCGCCGCATATTCATTGAGGCAGGCTTTGATCAGCGAGGACTTGCCGGTGCCGCGGGCGCCGGTCAGCAGCACGTTGTTGGCGGGCTTGCCGCTGACGAACTGCTCGGTATTGCGCTGGATTTTTTCCTTCTGGTCCTCGATTTCCTTGAGGTCGCCCAGGCTCATGTTGCCGATGTGGCGCACCGGCTCCAGCGAGCCGTGGCCGGAGCTGCGTTTGCGGTAGCGGTAGGCAATTGAAGCGCTCCAGTCGGGTGCGCTCAAGGGCTGCGGCAGCACGGACTCAATCCGCGCCATCAGGGACTCGACGCGGGTGATCAGGCGTTCAAACTGCTCGTTCATGGGAGTGTGCTGATTAACTGCGGTAATCGGCGTTGATCTTGACGTAGTCGTAAGACAGGTCACAGGTCCAGACCGTGTCGGCTGCATTGCCGCGGCCCAGCACCACGCGCACGGTGATCTCGCTTTGTTTCATCACGCGCTGGCCGTCGGCCTCCACGTAGCCAGGGTGGCGGCCGCCGTTTTTGGCGACCAGCACATCGTCCAGGTACAAATCGATCTTCGTCTGGTCCAGGTCGTCGATGCCGGCGTAACCGACGGCCGCCAGGATGCGGCCGAGGTTGGGGTCGCTGGCGAAGAAGGCGGTTTTCACCAGCGGCGAATGCGCAATGGCGTAGGCGACCTTGCGGCACTCTTCGCCGGTCTTGCCGCCTTCGACCTGAATGGTCATGAACTTGGTCGCGCCTTCGCCGTCACGAACGATGGCTTGCGCCAGCTTGCGGGCAATGTCCAGCATGGCGGCGCGCAGGGCCTTGCCTTCCGCGCTATCCAGCGAGGTGATGGGCGGGTGTTTCGCCTTGTTGGTGGCCATCACGACGAACGAGTCGTTGGTTGAGGTGTCGCCGTCGACCGTCACGCGGTTGAATGACCCTTCAGCCAGTTCCGTAGCCAGTTGCGCCATGAGCGGCTGGGCAACGCAGGCATCCGTTGCCATGAAGCCCAGCATGGTGGCCATGTTGGGTCGGATCATGCCGGCGCCCTTGCTGATGCCGGTGATGGTGATGTCGGCGCCTGCAATCTTGACGCGCGCGGAGAAAGCCTTGGCAACGGTATCCGTCGTCATGATGGCTTCGGCGGCGTTGCCCCAGTTGTCGGCCCTGGCGGCTTCCAGCGCGGCCGGCAGGCCCGCCGCGATGCGGTCGTTGGGCAGCGGCTCCATGATGACGCCGGTGGAAAACGGCAGGATCTGCTCGGGCGCAATGTCCAGCAGGCGGGCCAGCGCAATGCAGCTGGCGTGCGCGCGGCTCAGGCCGTCGTCACCGGTGCCGGCGTTGGCATTGCCGGTGTTGATGAGCATGGCGCGTATGCCGGCTGTTTTGCCGTCATTTTTGGCCAGGTGCTCACGGCAGATCTGCACGGGCGCAGCACAAAAGCGGTTCTGCGTGAAGACGGCACCTACCGAGGCCCCCTCGTCGAGCAGCAGCACCGACAGGTCTTTGCGATTGGCCTTGCGGATACCCGCCTCGGTAATGCCCCAGCGCACGCCGGGTACAGGGTAAAGGTCCGCAGCGGGTGTGGCAACCAGATTGACGGGCATGTTCCAGGACTCCGGAAAATCAGGGTTAAGTCGGGCGGTGTTCAGCGCAGGGCGGTGCTCAGTTCAGGCGGCCGTGGCAGTTTTTGTACTTCTTGCCCGAGCCGCAAGGGCAAGGGTCGTTGCGGCCCACACGCGGCACTTCGTCGGCCGGTATGGACGACGCGCGGCGCTGCGATTCGCTGTCCAGCGTCGTTTCCACCTCACCGGTTTCAGTGGGGGCGGTGTAGGTGACGTTGGTGATGTTCTCAGCCCGGTTTTCCAGCTCCTCAGCGGCCTGCTCCAGCTGTTCGCCCGACTGGACCTTGACCGTCATCAGCACCTTGGTGACCTCGTTCTTCACGCTGTCCAGCAACTGGCCGAAGAGTTCAAAGGCTTCGCGCTTGTATTCCTGCTTGGGCTGCTTCTGTGCATAGCCGCGCAGGTGAATGCCCTGGCGCAGGTAGTCGAGGGCGCTCAGGTGCTCGCGCCAGTGGCTGTCGATGCTTTGCAGCAGGACGATGCGTTCGAACTGCGTGAAGTTTTCCTCGCCGATTTTTTCGACCTTGTCTGCGAATGCAGCGTTGGCCGCGGCAATGACTTTTTCCACGACTTCGTCGTCGGTGATGGCGGTCGCGGCTTCCAGCTCCTGGCGCAGGGGCAACTCGATCTGCCATTCGTCGCGCAGCACGTTCTCGAGCCCGGCGATATCCCACTGCTCTTCAACGCTTTCAACCGGCACATACTGCCGCGCCAGGTCTGTAAAACAGCCTTCGCGCAGGGAAGCGATTTGCGCCTGCAGGTTGGCCGCATCCATGATGTCGTTGCGCTGCTGGTAAATCACCTTGCGCTGGTCATTGGCCACGTCGTCATATTCCAGCAACTGCTTGCGGATGTCGAAGTTGCGCGCCTCGACCTTGCGCTGGGCCGACTCAATGCTGCGGGTCACAATGCCCGCCTCGATCGCCTCGCCGTCGGGCATCTTGAGCCGCTCCATGATGGCCTTGACGCGATCACCCGCGAAGATGCGCATCAGCGGATCGTCCAGGCTCAAATAAAAGCGCGATGAACCGGGGTCGCCCTGGCGGCCCGAACGGCCGCGCAGCTGGTTGTCGATACGGCGTGATTCATGACGTTCGGTCGCGATGATGCGCAAGCCGCCCAGGGAGGTAACCTGCTCGTGCTCTTCTTTCCAGACCGCGCGCAGACGGGTGATTTCCGCTTCCTGGGCCCCCACGTCAAGCGACTCGTCCGTTTCAACCGCTTCAATCAATTTTTCAACATTGCCGCCCAGCACGATGTCGGTTCCGCGGCCCGCCATGTTGGTGGCGATGGTGATCATTTTCGGCCGCCCGGCCTGGGCAATGATGTCGGCTTCGCGGGCATGCTGCTTGGCGTTGAGCACCTGGTGCGGCAGGTTCTCCTTGATCAATAACTGGTCGATGATTTCGGAGTTCTCAATGGACGTCGTGCCGACCAGCACGGGCTGGCCGCGCTCATAGCATTCACGGATGTCCTTGATCGCAGCTTCGTACTTCTCGCGGGTGGTCTTGTAGACGCGGTCCAGCTGGTCATCGCGGCGGCTGACGCGGTTGGGCGGGATGACCGTGGTTTCGAGGCCGTAGATTTCCTGGAACTCGTAGGCTTCGGTGTCGGCCGTTCCGGTCATGCCGGCCAGCTTGCTGTACAGGCGGAAATAGTTCTGGAAGGTGATGGAGGCCAGCGTCTGGTTCTCAGCCTGGATCTGCACGCCTTCCTTGGCCTCGACGGCCTGGTGCAGGCCGTCGCTCCAGCGGCGGCCCGACATCAGGCGGCCGGTGAATTCGTCAACGATCACGACCTCGCCGTCCTGCACCACATAGTGCTGGTCACGGTGGTACAGCAGGTTGGCGCGCAGCGCTGCATACAGGTGATGCATCAGCGAAATGTTGGCCGGGTCGTACAGCGTGGCGCCTTCGGGGATCAGGCTCAGGTTGAACAGCAGGCGCTCGGCGTTCTCATGGCCCTGCTCGGTCAGGAAGACCTGGTGGGTTTTCTCGTCGATGGTGTAGTCGCCGGGCTTGGTCACGCCTTCGCCGGTGCGCGGATCGGCTTCGCCTTCCTGGCGTGTCAGCAAGGGCACGACCTTGTTCATCGCCAGATACATCTCGGTGTGGTCTTCAGCCTGGCCGCTGATGATGAGCGGCGTGCGGGCTTCGTCGATCAGGATCGAATCGACCTCGTCGACGATGGCGTAGTTCAGGCCGCGTTGCACGCGGTCAGCCACCTCGTAGACCATGTTGTCGCGCAGGTAGTCGAAGCCGTATTCGTTGTTGGTGCCGTAGGTGATGTCGGAGCCGTAGGCTGCCTGCTTTTCCTCGCGCGACATGTTGGGCAGATTGATGCCGACGGTGAGGCCCAGGAAGTTGTAGAGCTTGCCCATCCAGCGCGCGTCACGGCTGGCCAGGTAGTCATTGACCGTCACCACATGCACGCCTTTTCCGGTCAGTGCGTTGAGGTAGACCGGCAGCGTGGCGGTGAGGGTCTTGCCCTCGCCGGTGCGCATCTCGGAAATCTTGCCGTTGTGCAGCGACATGCCGCCCAGCAGCTGCACATCAAAGTGACGCATCTTCATGACGCGTTTGCTGCCCTCCCGGACCACGGCAAAAGCTTCGGGAAGAATGGCATCGAGTTCTTCGCCTGCGGCCACCCGGTCTTTGAATTCCTGGGTTTTGGTGCGCAGCTGGTCGTCGCTCAGCTTCTCATACTCGAGTTCCAGCGCATTGATGCGTTCTACGGTTTTGCGGTAGGTTTTGAGCAGGCGGTCGTTGCGGCTGCCGAAAATTTTGGTCAGGATGTTGGAAGCCATAAATGCGAGGCCGCCTTTGACCGCTCCCGCGAGCTAGGCAATGCGGCCGAAATCCCTTTTTGTGTACGGAACCTAGGTGTGGGCGCCAACAGTTACTTCAACTGGGCCCAAACCCCTGATTTTAACTCTGCCAAGGGAGCCACATGGCCGGGCGCCGTAAAACCGCAGCGGCAAGCCAAAAGCCGCGCACGTGGCACGGCAGCGGCAAGCGCCTAGTGGGGGCGCGGCAGTTGGGGAGCCGGCACAGGCTGCCGCGGAGAAACCGCTGCCACCGTGGGTCCGGGCAGTTTTTGCCCTGCGGTCAGGAATTTTTGCGGGTCCTGGAAGACGCCCTGGACCAGCACCTCGAAATGCAGGTGCGGACCGGTGGAACGGCCCGTAGTGCCCACTTCTGCAATCTTCTGGCCGCGCTTGATCAGGTCGCCTTTTTTGACCAGCACGCGGGACGCATGGGCGTAGCGTGTGACGAGTTCGTTGCCGTGGTCGATTTCCACCATGTTGCCGTAAGCGGGGTGGTATTCCTGCGTGACGACCACACCGCCTGCGGCGGCAAGAATCGCGGTACCCGGCTCGGACGGGAAATCCAGGCCGGTGTGCAAGGCGGAGCGCCCGTTCATCGGGTCAATGCGCCAGCCGAAAGGTGAGCCCAGATTGCCACCGGCCACCGGTTCCTGGGTGGGAACCATCATTTTCTTGATCTTCTGGTCGAAGAGGCGCGACTCCATCACGGTCATGAGGTCCACGCGCTGGTCGGTCAGTTTGTCCAGGTCAGCCAGGGTGGCTTGCAGCTCTTCCATGGTCAGCGAAGGACCCGCCACCAGCACGCCGCCGCGGCCGGGCGTCACCTTGATGTCATTCGGGCTGACACCTGCCAGGCCCGACACCCGCTCGCCGAGTGCTTCGAGCTGCATCATCTTGGCCTGCATTTCGCCGACCCGCCTGGCCATGACATCGAGGTTTTCACGCATAAAGCGGTCACGCTGGTCGAATTCGTCCTTGACCATGAGCTTGACCAGCGAGCCGACGACCGGCCAGCCTTCCCGCGCGCCCTTGAGGAATACCCAGTGGTAGAGACCCGCAGCCACGAGCATGAGCGCCAGGGCGGCGACAAAGCCGGCCAGCACCAGTTTGGTACCGCTTAAATAAATGGCCCGGCTTTTCGCCAGCCACGCATCCGTGATAATCAAATGCACTTGTCTACCTCTTTTTTTTCAGCTTGCGCTTGCCAGGCTGCTATCTGCCCATCATGACCACTGACCGGCGCCTTCCCCAGGCGCTTTCCGTTTACCAGGCGGCCGGGAATTCACCTTCCCTGGCACGGCTGACGGAGCTCGTTCAGGAGTCCAGCGAAAGGCTCAAGGCCATTGAATCGCTGCTTCCTGAAGCCCTGCGGCCCGCCGTTCAGGCCGGACCGATTGACGGTGAAACCTGGTGCCTGCTGGTGAATGGCAATGCGGCTGCTGCAAAAATCCGGCAGTTGCTCCCCCTGATCCAGGCGCGCCTTCTCGGCAAAGGTTGGAAGGTTACATCAATTCGGCTTAAGATACTAATAGCCAAAAAGTAGTCGTCCAGACCGGCTCACAGAAGCCTCAATACGTCGTGGCCCGCATGTTGATCACATTGCCTGCTACCAATTTCGTAGCGTATGGTACCCATATGGCATGGGGAAGGCAACAGGAAAGGGAAAATGGTGCCGCTTGTCGGAATCGAACTGACGACCTACCGCTTACAAGGCGGTTGCTCTACCAACTGAGCTAAAGCGGCACAAAGCTATTTTACTTGACCCGTTTCAGTGAAGGCCGTGTGCGCGGCGACTTGGGCGGATCCGGCGGCTCGGAACCGTCATCGGCTTGCGAATCTGCGCTGCTTTCGGGCACCAGCTGCATGATCTTTTCCGGGCCTTCCGCCGGATTGTGCGGATGCGCAGCTGGCGCGGCAGCCACCGGCGGTGCGCCATGAGGGTCTTCGGCGCCCGCCTCAGCGCCGGAAACCGGACCGGCGGAAGCCGCAACCATGGGAAAAGCCATGCCTTGCCCGTTTTCACGGGCATAGATCGCGATCACGTGGCTGATGGGCACCATGATTTCCCGGGCACTGCCGGCAAACCGCGCCTTGAACTCGATGAAATCGTTGCCGAGCTTGAGTGACGAGGTCGCGTCAAAACTGATGTTGAGCACGATCTCGTTGTTCTTGACGTACTCGCGCGGCACCTGCACGGTGTCGTCCACCGACACGGCCACATAAGGCGTGAAGCCGTTGTCGGTGCACCACTCGTACAAGGCCCGTATCAAATAAGGGCGGGTCGACGTGGAGTCCAGGGCGTTCATGAATTCAGCCAAGTTGAAGCCACAACAACTTGTCGACACCTTCTTTGCCAGCCAGGGCCGCGGGACTGGCTTTGCCAGACCGCAGGCGCAGCGCCCCCTCGGGGGGCAGCGCAGTACGCGAAGCGACAAGCGTGGGGGTCATTACTTGCGCATCACTTTCTCAGACGGCGTCAGTGCTTCGATATAGGCGGGGCGCGAAAAAATGCGTTCCGCATACTTGAGCAGCGGTGCGGCATTTTTCGACAGGTCAATGTCGTAGTAGTCCAGGCGCCACAGCAGCGGGGCAATCGCCACGTCCAGCATGGAGAAGTTGTCGCCCAGCATGAACTTGTTTTTCAGGAAGATCGGCGCGAGCTGCGTCAGGCGGTCGCGGATGTGCGAACGGGCTTTTTCAAGCGCCTTTTCGTTGCCTTTGGAGGCGCGCGATTCCAGCGTGCTGACGTGGACGAACAGTTCTTTTTCGAAGTTCAGCAGGAAGAGGCGCACGCGCGCACGGTCAACCGGGTCGCCGGGCATGAGTTGCGGGTGCGGAAAGCGCTCGTCGATGTACTCGTTGATGATGTTCGATTCGTACAGAATCAGGTCGCGCTCGACCAGGATAGGTACCTGCCCGTATGGGTTCATCACATTGATGTCTTCGGGCTTGTTGTACAGGTCAACATCGCGAATCTCGAAATCCATGCCCTTTTCAAACAGCACAAAACGGCAGCGGTGCGAGAAGGGGCAGGTCGTGCCTGAATAAAGGACCATCATGGTGCGGAACTCCTAAATGCAAAGGAGTGGATACATTGAAAGCATCCACTCCAGAAGGTGCCGGGAGCTTAGCCCCGGCGAAAAATTACTTGACGTCTTTCCAGAACGCCGCATTCAGGCGCCAGGCAACAAAGGTCAAGCCGAGAAGGAAAATCAGCACCCAGACGCCGACACGAATACGGGTGTTCTGGGCCGGCTCGCCCATCCATTGCAGGTAACCCACGAGGTCACCCATCGCCTGGTCATACTGCAGCGGCGTCATGGTGCCGGGCGTGACCTGCTTCCAGCCCTTGAAGACCGACACCTTGTGGCCGTGCTCTTCCTTTTCGTCGAACACCGGCGCGCGCACACCCTGCAGTTCCCACAGCACATGCGGCATGGCCACACTGGGGAAAGCCAGGTTGTTCCAGCCTGTGGCTTTGGTTTCGTCGCGGTAGTAGGTACGCAGGTAGGTGTAAAGGTAATCAGCACCCGTGCCGCCGGCACCCGAGCGCGAACGCGCAATCACGGTCAGGTCGGGGGGATTGCCACCGAACCAGTCCTTCGCCTGCTTGGGATCAATCGCGGCCTTCATGGTGTCGCCGACCTTTTCGGTCGTGAACAACAAGTTGTCCTTGATTTGCTGCTCGGTCAGGCCGATGTCTTTCAGGCGGTTAAAACGCATGAAAGCAGCGGAGTGGCAGTTCAGGCAGTAATTGACGAACAGCTTGGCGCCGTTTTGCAGGGAGCCCAGGTCATTCGTATTGTTCGGCGCCTTGTCCCAGGCCATGCCGCCTTCGGAAGCGTGTGCACCGGCAACCAGGCCCAGGGCCGCGATCAGGGAAAAAATCAGTTTTTTCATTGTTGTTATCTCCTGCTTAGTGACCGTGGAAAATAATACGGTCAGGCGGCGTTTTGGGCGTACCCAGGCGGCTCCACCACGGCATCAAAAGGAAGAAACCAAAATAGAACAGGGTGCCGAGCTGGGACACGCGCTCACCGATGGCCGATGGCGGCTGAACGCCCAGGTAACCGAGCACCAGGAAATTCACGACAAAGATGCCGTAGAGGTATTTGTGCCAGTCAGGGCGGTAGCGGATCGACTTGACCGGGCTGTGGTCCAGCCATGGCAGGAAGAACAGGATGATGACCGCACCACCCATCACGACCACGCCCCAGAACTTGGCGTCGATACCCTTGATCATCATGCCCCAGAGTTCGCCCAGGAAAGGCACGCCGGCCAGCGGTTTGGCCAGCGCATCCAGGCCCTGCGCGATACCGGCGCCGGCGGAAGGAATGACCAGGCCGATCCAGTTGGCGATGGAAGGCAGCAGGCCCAGCAGCAAGGCCGCGCCAATGGCAATCACCAGCACCGCCGGCTTGAAGATGCCGGAGAGTTTGCGGGCGGCAAGCACTGCGGCGACGATCGCGATGATGCCCAGTGCACCGGCCATTTCACCGGTGATGGCGCGCAGCATCGAGTAGTAAGGCGTGAAGTACCAGACCGGTGCGATGTGCGCAGGCGTCTTCAGCGGGTCGGCCGGGATGAAGTTGTTGTACTCCAGGAAGTAGCCGCCGAACTCGGGCGCGAAAAAGATGATCGCCGTGAAGATCATCAGGAAGACGCTCACACCAAAGATGTCGTGCACCGTGTAATAAGGGTGGAAGGGAATGCCGTCGAGCGGGTGACCTGCGGCGTCCTTCGGTGCATTCGGACCCTTGATTTCAACGCCGTCAGGGTTGTTGGAGCCGACTTCATGCAGTGCGATGATGTGCGCGGCCACCAGGCCCAGCAGCACCAGCGGCACGGCGATGACGTGGAAAGCAAAGAAGCGGTTCAGCGTCGCGTCGCCGACCACATAGTCGCCGCGGATCAGCAGCGCGAGGTCAGGGCCGATGAAAGGGATGGCGGCAAACAGGTTGACGATCACCTGGGCGCCCCAGTAGCTCATCTGGCCCCATGGCAGCAGGTAGCCCATGAAGGCCTCGGCCATCAGGCACAGGAAAATCGCGCAGCCGAAGATCCAGACCA
This sequence comes from Polaromonas sp. P1_F4, assembly GCF_056405675.1. Lineage (NCBI taxonomy): Bacteria > Pseudomonadati > Pseudomonadota > Betaproteobacteria > Burkholderiales > Comamonadaceae > Polaromonas > Polaromonas sp. P1_F4. The sequence continues at coordinate 288,951 of NZ_JBFUBP010000002.1, forward strand.
GCTCGCGCGGCTTGCGGTAGCTGCCGTAGAGCAGGCCGCGGAACATGTGCAGGTAGACCACCACGAAGAAGGCGGAAGCACCGGTGGAGTGCATGTAGCGGATCAGCCAGCCCCAGGGCACGTCGCGCATGATGTATTCGACAGAGCCGAAGGCCAGCGCGGCATCGGGCTTGTAATTCATCGTGAGGAAGATGCCGGTGACGATCTGGATGACCAGCACCAGCATGGCCAGCGAGCCGAAGATGTACCAGAAGTTGAAGTTCTTCGGTGCGTAGTACTCGCTCATGTGCTCTTTGTAGAGCTTGCTGGCGGGAAACCGGTTGTCGACCCAGTTCATCGCCTTGACGGCGAGCGGGGCATCGGGGGAAATTTCTTTGAATTCAGCCATAACTGATCCTGGTTCGGTGGGATTCTTTGGCAAGCACCTGGTACGCGGCAGAAAGGTCGGCGGGTATCAGGTGCTGGCTACAGGGTCTTGTGAAGGAGCTTGGTTAACGCGGGTTAAGGCAAGCGCCTTCAGGCCTTCTTGTCTTCACCAATCAGCAGACGGGTGTCCGAGAGGTACATGTGCGGCGGCACTTCCAGGTTGTCCGGCGCAGGCTTGTTCTTGTACACGCGGCCGGCCATGTCGAAGGTCGAGCCATGGCAGGGGCACAGGAAACCGCCGGCCCAGTCGTTGGGCAGCGAAGGCTGCGCGCCAGGCTGGAACTTGTCGGAAGGCGAGCAGCCCAGGTGCGAGCAGATGCCCACCACCACCAGCGTTTCGGGCTTGATGGAGCGGTTTTCGTTGCGGGCGTATTCAGGGGTCAGTTCGTCGGGCTTGCGCTCGGATTTGGGGTCGGCCAGGAGGGCATCGACCTTGGGCAGCTCGGCGAGCTGCTCGGGCGTGCGTTTGATGATCCAGACGGGCTTGCCGCGCCATTCCACCGTGATCTTTTCGCCGGGCTTCACACCGGAGATATCGACCTCGACGGCCGCACCGGCAGCCTTGGCTTTTTCGGAGGGCTGGAAAGTGCTGACAAAGGGGATTGCGGTGGCTGCAACGCCTGCGCCGCCTACAGCGCAGGTGGCCACGAGCCAGTTTCTTTTATCTTTATCGACGGGGGCGCCGTGGGGCACACCGTTCGCGCTTGCTTCGCTTGCTTGGGTCATGAGAGTCCTTCAAGAACTGGCTTGAAATAGGCTTGGTGGGAGGCTTAGTGGGGTCAACCCGCAATTGTAGCGGAGCGCGATGTCGTTTTTCAAGGCAGAGGGCCCGGCCCGGGCGGTGGCGGCCCGCATGGCTGGGCTGGAAGTGCCTGTTTTTAAGGCAGCCGGCCGCCTTCGCATACTTTGTTGCAAGCCGACCCTTCCGCGCCGCCCGAAAACACGCACAGCCTTCATAATCATTTTTTTCGCAGAACACCGGCACGGCCGGCAACCGCTGCCAATAACAGGAGAGACTCATGGGAATGATGCAGGAATTCAAGGAATTTGCCGTCAAGGGCAATGTGATCGATCTGGCCGTGGGCGTGATCATCGGGGCCGCTTTCGGCAAGATCGTCGACGCCGTGGTGAGCGACCTGATCATGCCGGTGGTGGGCCTGGTCTTCGGCAAGCTGGACTTTTCCAGCATGTACGTGTTGCTGGGCACCGTGCCGCCGGGCACCGACATGTCGCTTGAAGCCCTTAAAAAGGCGGGCGTCCCGGTGTTTGCCTACGGCCACTTCCTGACGGTGAGCGTCAACTTCGTCATCCTGGCCTTCATCATTTTCCTGATGGTCAAGCAGATCAACCGACTCAAACGTCACCACGAAGCCGCACCATCGCCCGCCGCGCCGCCTGAAGACATCATGCTGCTGCGCGAAATCCGAGACAGTCTAAAAAAGTAACCCCCCTGTGGCTCGCTCACTTCGTGTAGCGGACCTCTCCCTACAGGGGACGGCGCCTGCGGACTGGCAAAGCCAGATCCGCGGCCCCTGCTTGCGAAGACGGGGAAGGTGCTATTGATTTTATAGCTGCTTGCGCTCATCCCTATTGGGCTGCAGCCCAATTTACCTTAAATCCGGGAAAGGGCCAGCTGGCGCGCCATGCGGACGGCTGCCAACAGGCTGGACGCATCGGCCACGCCGCGCCCGGCGATGTCAAACGCCGTGCCGTGGTCGGGGCTCGTGCGCACCAGCGGCAGCCCCAGCGTCACATTCACGCCCTGCTCCACGCCCAGGTACTTGACCGGGATCAGCCCCTGGTCGTGGTACATCGCCACCACCACGTCAAATTCGCCGGGCTTGCCGGCGGCATGGCGGGCGCGCATGAACACCGTGTCGGGTGCGAAGGGACCGCTCACATCCAGGCCTTCTGCGCGAGCGGCAGCGATAGCCGGCGCGATGATGGACTGCTCTTCGCTGCCGAACAGCCCCCCTTCGCCGGCGTGCGGATTCAGCCCCGCCACCGCGATGCGCGGCGCCCGGCCCAGGCTGGTAGCCACTGCACGATGGGTGATGCGCAAAGTCTGCAGCACGTTGTCAAAGGTGACGGCCTCAATGGCGCGCCGCAGTGACATGTGAATGCTCACCAACACGGTCTTGAGTTCATCGTTGGCCAGCATCATGCGCACCGGCACGTCCGCCGCCGATTTACCCAGAAAAGCGGCCGCCTCGGCCTGAAGCATTTCGGTGTGGCCCGGAAAAGCGGCCGCCCAGCCGCCGGCCGCCGCCAGTGCTTCCTTGTGGATGGGCGCCGTCACCATGGCGCAAGCCTCACCGGCCAGCACGCTGCGGGCCGCCCAGACGATGCAGTCGGCCGCAGCCTGGCCGGCCCGGCCATTGACCTGGCCGTAAGGCACGGCCTCCAACTCGCATTTTTGCAACACCCCGATGCAATGGGGCGGCACGCCCGCCGCATCGGCCAGGGTGTCCAGCCGGGCCACCGGCAGCGCCAGCGGGGACGCTGTCAACGCGGCAGCGCGGCGCATCGTGGCGACATCACCCACCACGGCGCAGCCCGCCATGTCAACGGGCGCGTCGCGAAAAGCCCTGGCGATGATCTCCGGGCCGATGCCGGCGGCGTCACCCATGGTGATGAGCAGCGGCTTGTTCACAAGCCGGGCGCCGCCGCGGTGAATTGCGGCCGCAGGGTGCATTTGGTTACAGGAAACCCCATAATCACAAAGAAACAGGTCAACACACCGGCGGCACAGCGCGGCGCCGGATCAATGAATTCAGGGGGGTCGGTCAGATGCATGCTGGGGGTATTTTGGCGCAAACCACATCGCAGCGGCAGGCAACCAGCGCGCAGGACATCAGCCTGCCATGAATGCTGCCATGCCCGTCCTGATGTCCGACGGTGAAATGATGCTGTGGAGTGCTGCGGCCGGCGCACTTGGCCTGGTGCTGCTGCTGGCCCTGGCCGATGCCCTTTACAGCCGCACCCGCGCTGCCTGGCAGACCCTGGCTTACCTCGTGCTTTGCTGGCTGGTGGTGATGCTGCTGTGCGGCCTGCCCATGGAGCTCTGGCCGGACGGCAAGGAGTCGCTGGGCATTGCGCAACTCCTTGTCGGGCCGGCTTGCGCGTCGATGGGCAGCTTCGGCGCCAGCAAATGGCTGTCGGCCCACCAGCGCGACCACCTGATGAAGGTCAGCCTGTTAACCATCACCCTGGTCTGCATCGCCGGCGGGCCGCTCTGCCTGCTGCTGGAGCCGCAGTGGGCCCTGCCCGCCTCGGCAACGCTCGCCGTCGTCAATCTTTCCGTGGTGCTGTGGCTGTCGGTGCGCGCCACGCAACTCGGTGACCGGATGGCCTGGGGCCTGGCGCTGGGCTGCCTGCTGACGCTGCCCGCGCAGATCGGCCTGTACGGCCTGGCGCTGAGCCCCACCCGGTTTTCACTGCCGCTGCAGGCCGGCGTGGCCATGGCAGCCTTGCTCAGTGTGGTCATCACGGCCGCCATGCTGTGGCTGCGCAACCGGCAGACCCGGCAGCTGAAGCACGGCGAAGCGTCGGGGCATGACCCGATCACCCAGCTCTATGACGGCGTGGCGATGGTGCAGAAAATCATCCGTGCGCAGCGCCGGCGTCTGCGCACGCGGCGCGACGGCGCGTTGATGGCCGTGCTGCTGTTCGAGCCCGAAGGCCTGCTGCCCCAGATCGGCCAGGCCGGCCTGAACGAAATCTACATCCAGATGGCGCGCCGCATTCAGCGCCACACCGGCGCTGTCAACCCGGCCGGCCGCTACTACGACCGCTGCTTTGTGGTGCTGCTGGAAACCATGCATTCGCCGCGCTGGATACGCACAATGGGCCTGCGCGTGGCCTCCGACCTGCGCCGGCCGATGGACGTGACGGCCCTGGGCGGGGGGCGTGCCCGGATCAAGCCGGACATTGCCGTTGGCATCGTTCATCTGTCGATCGCCGGCAAGGACGTCGCCCAGCTGCTGCACGAAGCGCAGTCTGTGGCGCAGGCTGCCCGCGCCATGCGCTCCCGCGCCGCGCTGCTGGATCCGGAAACCCGCACCGCCGTGCCGGTGGAGCATGCCGAGCTGGGCTCCAGCTGGCACGCGCTGCGAAACGCCGCGCCGCAAACCCCGCTGCGGGCCAAACCCGCCAGCCCTAACGCCAGCCCCAACGCCAGCCGAACCGGGCGGCAGCGCCACAAGCCGGCCTGATTCCCGCAAGAAACGCTTCAGGCCGGGTTGTCGATGTCGATGAACTGGTGAACAAGGCCGAGCTGCGCGGCAACCTGCGCCGCCACGGCCGGCGCGCCGTAGCGCTCGGAGGCGTGGTGCCCGCAGGCAATAAAGGCCACGCCCATCTCTCGCGCGTAGTGCGCCTGGGGTTCGGAAATCTCGCCGGTGATGAAGGCGTCTGCGCCTGCGGCAATCGCCGCCTCAAAATACCCCTGCGCGCCGCCGGTGCACCACGCTATGTTTTTGATAGCTGCTCGCGCCGGACCTGCTTTGGTTACAGGCCGATTTAGCACTTGTTCGACGTGCGACGCCAACGCAGTCGCATCCGCAAATGCCGCGCCACCGGTACGGCCACCGATAAACCCCAGGTCCTGCTCGCCAAAGTGGCCTGTGGCCGTGAGGCCTAACTGCAAGCCCAGCTGCGCGTTGTTGCCAAGCTCGGGATGCGCGTCCAGCGGCAGGTGGTAGGCATAGAGGTTGATGTCGTGCGCCAGCAGCAACGCCAGGCGCTGCTTCATCCAGCCCGTGACGCGGCCGTCCTGGCCACGCCAGAACAGGCCGTGGTGCACAAAGATGGCGTCGGCCTGCGCCGCAATGGCCGCTTCGATCAGCGCCAGGCTGGCGGTAACGCCGGAAACGATCTTGCCGACCGAGGGTTTGCCTTCGACCTGCAGGCCGTTGGGGCCGTAGTCCTTGAAGCGCGCGGGCTGCAAAAGCGTGTCAAAGGCCTGCAGCAAGTCCTGTCGTGTGGTGCTCATGGCCCCATTGTCTCAGGGCGCTGCCTGAGGATGCTCAGCTTTTCTCGAGGCCCAGCAAAGCGTCCTTGAGCATGAAGTCCGCCGGAACGGACCCCAGCCAGATGCCCAGCACCATGCGAAAGAACTCCGCATCACCGACGGCTGCGCCCTGCGGCTGCTCGGCGATGAAAAAGCTGGTGCCCTTGCCCGGAACAAACTCCATCGCGAATGAATCGCCGGGCATCAGCTTGCTGCGGCCCGAGAAGATATCGATCAGCCGGTTGCTCGACACCGAGTGGCGGCTGACAGCGTCGCGGCTTGAGTTGTCGGCCATGCCTCGCAGGAAGAGCCGGCCCAGGTCGGTGCCGGAGACTTCGCGTAGCGCCACAAAGGCCAGGCGTATGGGCGTTCCCAGCTTCATCGCCTCGTCGGCCGACGAGACCTTGCGGCTCGTGTACAGGGCCATGTCATAGACCTTGAAAATGGCCTTGAAGCGGGTGCCGGCGCCGTTGAGCTGCAGTGTGGTGCCCTGCGCCACCACACTGGCCGGAAATTTCGTCGCCGTGGGTGCGGCCAGAACCGGCAATGCCAGTCCCGCCGAACCCGCTGTCAATGCGGCCGCGCCACGCGCGAGCCAGGTCCGCCTTGAACACTGATGCATGTTGTCACCTCCGTTATGGTTGTTGACCGCGGGCGGCGGTTCAGGCTGCCCGCGGCTGCGGCCTTGCGGCAGCCAGGAACATGGTACCGGAGCCAGCCGGCGTGCTTCCTTACAGCGAGCGGGGACCCGAAGCGATAAACTCCATCAGTTGGCGCCGCGCCCCTTCCGGCCCTGTGCCGCCCCGGATTCCCGCCCCCTTTCGTCTTCCGCACCTTCGTACCGGCACGCCGACCCTCACGCCTCATGAAACGCACCTGGCTTCTTTTTTCCCAAACCGTCACCGTCCTGCTGGCGGCCTACTTCGTGGTGGCCACGCTCAAGCCGCAGTGGCTGGACCGCGGCAACATGCCGGGCGTGTCCGTCATCGAGGCCCCGGCCGGCAGCGCGCCGCGCAGCGGCGGTGCCGGAAGCGGCTTCGCGTCGGCGGCCAAAGTTGCTTCTGCGGCGGTGGTCAGCATCAACACCAGCAAGGCCGCCGCCAAAAACCCGCATGCCGAAGACCCGTGGTTCAAGTTTTTCTTCGGCGACCAGAGCCCCAATGAACCGCAGGGCGGACTGGGCAGCGGCGTCATCATCAGCGCCAGCGGCTACATCCTGACCAACAACCACGTGGTGGAAGGCGCCGACGAGATCGAGGTCATCCTCAATGACACGCGCAAGGCAAAAGCACAGGTCATAGGCACCGACCCGGACACCGACCTGGCCATCCTCAAGATCGACCTGGACAAGCTGCCCGTCATCGTGCTGGGCAACTCCGACGCCCTGCAGGTGGGCGACGCGGTGCTGGCCATCGGCAACCCGTTTGGCGTGGGCCAGACGGTCACCGGCGGCATCGTGAGCGCACTGGGGCGCAACCAGCTGGGCATCAACACCTTTGAAAATTTCATCCAGACCGACGCCGCCATCAACCCCGGTAATTCGGGCGGCGCGCTGGTCGACGTGAACGGCAACCTGATGGGCATCAACACCGCGATTTATTCGCGCTCGGGCGGCTCCATGGGCATTGGTTTTGCCATCCCGGTGTCGACCGCCAAGCTGGTGCTCGACGGCATCGTGAAGGACGGCCAGGTCACGCGGGGCTGGATCGGCGTGGAGCCGCAGGACCTCAACCCCGAACTCGCTGAAACATTCGGCCTTCCGGCGGCTGCGGCCAAAGAAGGCGGAGTCATCATCACCGGCGTTCTGCAAAACGGCCCGGCCGCGCAGGCCGGCCTTCTGCCCGGCGATGTGATCACCGCCGTGAACGGCAAGGGCGTGCGCAACGTGAGCCAGTTGTTGACCGCTGTGGCAGCCCTCAAGCCCGGTACGCCGGCGCCGTTGACGGTGCTGCGCAAGGACAAGCAGACCGAGATTCCGGTGACGCCCGGCAAGCGCCAGCGGCCCAAGGTTCAGCAGCGCTGATCGGCCGGGGCGGCAGGGACCCTCAGCCATCAATGCGAAGATGCTATTGAATTAATAGCTGCTTGCGCCCGGCCATATTGGGCTGCAGCCATTTTTACCCAAGGTTTTTTGAACAGCCCCGGCGGGAAATCAGGGCTTGGCCGCTTCGGTGTCGCTGTCGGTCTCTGGCACCTTGGTGTGCTTGACGAACAACAGGGCCGCCAGGATGCCGACCTCATACAGCCCGCCCACCACCATCAGCAACATGATCATGGAGCCGGCGTCGGGCGGGGTGACCAGGGCGGTGCCGATGGCGGCAATCACCCAGAAATAGCCGCGGTACTGTCGCAGCTGGGCCACGGTGAGTATGCCCATGCGCACCAGCAGGATCACCGCAATCGGCACTTCAAAGGCCAGCCCGAACGCCAGGAACATGCCCAGCACGAAGCTCAGGTATTCCTCGATGTCCGGCGTCGCCGTGATGGACTTGGGCGCAAAGCTCTGGATGAAGGCGAACACCTGGCCAAACACGAAGTAATAACAAAACGCCACGCCGATGAAAAACAGCAGGGTGCTGGAAACCACCAGCGGCATGACCAGTTTTTTCTCATGCGAATACAGGCCCGGTGCGACAAAGGCCCACACCTGGTACAGCACCACCGGCAGCGCGATCATGAAGGCGGCCATGAAGAGGATCTTGATGGGCACCACGAACGGCGTGATCACGCTGATGGCGATCAGCGTGGCGCCCTTGGGAAGCGTGGCCACCAGCGGGGCGGCCATCAGGTCATAGAGTGCGCTGGCGCCGGGGTACACCGCCAGCACGGCAGCCGCAATGCCGATGGCAATCACCGCCTTGATCATCCGGTCGCGCAGCTCCACGAGGTGCTGCACAAAAGGCTGCTCGGTGCCCGCGAGTTCGTCGGGCTTGTCGGTGTGGGGATCGCTCATGAGGGGAATTTGCGCTGGTAGGGCTGCGCGGGGGGGCACGCAAACAGGAGGAAATCAGCAGGAAAGCAGCTCAAGGCATGCGGCCCGGCTGCGGACGGAAGCGCGCCACGCGGGCCGCGCCGGACTGGGCCTTGGTGCGCACGCCCGAACGGGCCTTGTACCACTGGGGTGTCGCGCCCTGCTTGAGCCGCCACTTCTTTTTCGGGTGCCTGTACTCGGGGAAGATTTCCATGCCCGGCAGGGCGCCGGAGGACGACTCGCCCGTGGCCTCGGCCCAGGATTTTTCAAAATCGCTGGCGTTGGTCTGGATGGAGTTCTCTACGTCGCGGGCGGCTCCCTCAACGGTTTCCTTCATCTTCTTGAGCTCGTCCAGCTCCATGGAGCGGTTGACCTCGTTTTTGACGTCGGCCACATAACGCTGCGCCTTGCCCAGCAACGTACCCACGGTGCGCGCCACGCGCGGAAGCTTCTCCGGGCCGATAACGATCAGCGCCACGGCGCCGATCAGCGCCATTTTGGAGATGCCGAGGTCGATCACTGAATGTCAGGCCGAATTAAGATTTTTGACGGGCTTCGACGTCGATCGTCGTTTTATCCGATGCCTGCGCGTTCGTGACGCTGGCAGGCGGCACGGGCACGTCAGCGGGGGGCTGGCTGCCGTCCTTCATGCCGTCCTTGAAACCCTTGACGGCGCCGCCGAGGTCGCTGCCCATGTTTTTCAGCTTTTTGGTGCCGAAAACCATCACCACGATCAACAGCACGATCAGCCAGTGCCAGATGGAAAATGAACCCATGATTTGCTCCTAATCTGTAAATACAGGTGTAAATGCAACATTGCCGGTTTGGGGCGGTTTGCACGCAATTGCGTTGATTCTAAAGGCCCTGCCTGCCGGAAAACCGATTACACACATTGGCCTACCGGTTTAGTGTGGTTGTGGGCACCGGGGTTCCCTTTGGCTTGTAACCCTTCTAGCCCTTCTAGCCCTTCAGCCATGGCCGCGGGCCGCCAATCACGTGAAAGTGCAGGTGATGCACCTCTTGTCCGCCTTCGGCGCCGGTATTGGTCACGATCCGGTAGCCGCCCTCCGGATACGGGTTACAACCCTGCTCCATCGCCAGTTTGGGGGCCAGCACCATCATGCGCCCCAGCAGGGCGGCGTGTTCGGGGCCAACCTGGGCCATGGACGGAATATGGTCCTTGGGAATGATCAGGAAATGCACGGGCGCCCACGGGTTGATGTCGTGAAAAGCGTACAGCTCGTCGTCTTCGTACACTTTCCGGCTTGGGATGGTGCCCGCGGCGATCTTGCAGAAAATGCAGGTGTCGGAGTGGTTCATGGCTGGGTCGTGACTCAAGGAAATTACGCAGGACGGTGGCTGTTAAAACGCATCCAGCCACGCACGCAGCGGTACAGGTACCAGAGGCAGACAATGCCATAGGCCACCCACCCCGGCACAATCAACAGCCACAGCGGCGACAGCAGCACCAGCCACGCAAGCGTCCACCAGAAGGTGCGAATCATGTAGTTGTGGTGGTCGATGTAGAGCGCATCGGTTTCATCCGCGCGGCGAATGTAGTTGATGATGACGGCGATCACCGCAAACACACCGCCGCTGAACCAGGCCAGCGTGTGCAGGCCGTACAGCACATGCATGATGGTGCGGTCGGCGGGATTCTTGCCTTCGAATTCGGCCAGGTCGGTTTCCATGCGTTCAGGTTCCAGTCAAAGCGATATGAGGCGATACAGGGGGAAGGAAATCAGCCACAGGTAATGGCAGCCAGCAATGCCAGGCTCAGGGCTTTTCGGCCGCATCACGGCGCTGGGCCTTGCGCAAGGCTTTTTCTTCAATGCCGCTGGTGCCTTCGCGGCGCTCCAGCTCGGCAATCACGTCCAGCGGGCTGAGGCCGTAATGCGCCAGCGCAATCAGGCTGTGAAACCACAGATCGGCCACTTCGCCAACCAGCTTGCCCTTGAGCTCTGCCGTGGGCCCGCCATGGTCGATGTCTTTGGCCGCCATCACGGTTTCCGTGGCTTCTTCGCCGATTTTTTTCAGGAAAGCGTCGGGGCCTTTATGCAGCAGGCGCGCCACATAGCTGGTGTCCGGGTCACCGCCGTTGGCCGCCTTGCGGCTTTCGATGATCTGCGCCAGGCGCTGGAGGGAGTCATTCGTGGTCATGTTTGCCGGAGTCTGTTGATGCTTTTTTATACATGGTTGTCGGGTCTTTCAGGACCGGCTCAGTCACCACCCATTGGCCGCTTTTATACACACTGAAAAAGCAGCTGTGGCGGCCTGTGTGGCAAGCGATGCCCGGCGTGTGGCCCAACTGCGTCACCTTGAGCAAAATCACGTCGTTGTCGCAGTCCAGGCGGATCTCATGGACCGTTTGCTGGTTGCCGGATTCCTCACCCTTGTGCCAGAGCCGCCCGCGCGAGCGGCTGAAATACACCGCCTGGCCAAGCTCAGCAGTTTTTTGCAGCGCCTCGCGGTTCATCCAGGCGAACATGAGCACATCGCCACTGGAGGCTTCCTGCGCAATGACAGGGATCAGGCCCTTGTCGTCCCAGCTGACTTCATCTAACCAGTTCATGGTGTGTATTGTCCAAGATTGCGCTGAACGACAGTATTACAAGCCGCCAAACCATGCGGTCTCGCCATTTGCAGGTTTCGACCAAAAAGAGTTTGCTATTAAATCAGGAGCTGCTGGCGCCCATATTTATTGGGCGATAGGCCTAAAAAGCTTAATAAACTCTACAGACGGACGGGGATGCCACGCGCTGCCATATGCTGCTTGGCCTGCTGAACGGTGTATTCGCCGTAATGAAAGATGCTGGCAGCCAGCACCGCGTCGGCACCGCCATTTTGTATGCCGTCGGCCAGGTGCTCCAGGTTGCCAACGCCGCCCGAGGCGATCACCGGCACGCTGATAGCGTCGCTCACCGCGCGGGTCAGCGCCAGGTCAAAGCCCGACTTGGTGCCGTCGCGGTCCATGCTGGTCAGCAAGATCTCGCCGGCACCGCGACGCGCCATCTCGGTGGCCCAGGCCACGGCGTCCAGGCCGGTGTTCTTGCGCCCGCCGTGGCTGTACACATCCCAGCCCGGGCCGACCGGTTCGCCGGTGGGTGTGAGGCGCTTTTCGTCCTCCACGCCACGGCGTTTGGCGTCGATCGCCACCACGATGCACTGCGAGCCGTATTTGGCGGAAGCGTCGGCGATCACCTGTGGGTTGGCGATGGCGGCCGAGTTGAAGCTGGTCTTGTCGGCGCCGGAATTGAGTAAACGGCGCACGTCTTCGACGGTGCGAACACCGCCGCCCACGGTAAGAGGGATGAAAACCTGGGAAGCAACTGCCTCGATGATCGGCAGGATCAGGTCACGCCCGTCGCTGGTGGCCGTGATGTCGAGGAAAGTGAGCTCGTCGGCGCCCTGCTCGTTGTAGCGTGCGGCGATTTCGACCGGGTCGCCGGCGTCGCGCAGCTGGGTGAAGTTGACGCCTTTGACCACGCGGCCGCCAGTCACATCAAGGCAAGGAATGATTCGTTTAGCGAGCATGAATAGGCTAACGGTAGGCTGCGTTGAAAGGTCGGTATTCAGGGTACTGGGCCAAAAAAGCACGGGCTTTGCCGGGAATATCGGCAGCAGTCACTGCGGCCCGACTTCGCACGTCCTTCCTTTGCTGAACGGTCAGTTTCGCGCCGTACTGCCGCTCAACGCCCGCAGCGCAGGCTGCCGCTCGATCCGCGGAGAGGATCGGAAGCTGCGGAGCGTCCCGCCGGCGCAAAGATGGGACATACAGGATTTCCGGCGGCTGGTTGACCTGCAGGCCGGCGCCCGCGCTACAGAACAGGTAAGCGTAGAAGGCTTTTTCGGCAGGCAGGATAACCGCGCCAAACCCGTCCTCATCCATCGACTCTTCGAGGAGGATGCTCAGTGCGGTGGCGGAACCCGCCATGACTGCGGCATGAAACGTGGCGTGGGCTTCCCGATAATTCTGTGCATCGGCCTGCTCCGCGCCGCAGGCCTCCAACCCAGGTAAAAAGGCGGATTTTGCGGAAGCACAAATCGCGGGAGGACTACGTTCCTGACTCAGCAAATAAGCCTTGCGCGGATCGCTATCGGGTGTCTTGCTCAAACACTCGATCAGTTGTTGTTTCTGCGTAGCGCTACGAGGGGAGATGGCGCCGGTTGCATCGGCGGGGCCAGTATTAGCGGTGTAACAAAGCTCAAAGGCCTGAGGAGACGCGGCAGGTTGCGCCTTGACGGCACCGGCTGACGCAAACAACGTGAGTATCAGCCAGTACGCGGCGCGGGTGAACATGCGCATGCCTTATCCGTTCAGTTCGTCAGCTCTGGCTTGTGCTTTCTCAAAGTCAAGATCGCCGCTGTAAATCGAGCGGCCGCAGATCACGCCTTCCACGCCCTCTTCCTCGACTTCGCAGAGTTTTTCGATGTCAGCCATGTTCGAAAGGCCGCCCGAAGCGATCACGGGAATCGTCAGCGCCTGGGCGAGCTTGACGGTGGCGTCGATGTTGATGCCGGTGAGCATGCCGTCGCGGCCGATGTCGGTGTAGATGATGGATTCGACGCCGTAGTCCTGGAATTTCTTGCCGAGGTCTACGACCTCGTGGCCGGTCATCTTGCTCCAGCCGTCGGTGGCTACTTTGCCGTCCTTGGCGTCCAGGCCGACGATGATGTGGCCGCCGAACGCGGTGCACGCGTCTTGCAGGAAGCCGGGGTTCTTCACAGCGGCTGTGCCGATGATGACGTAGCGCAGGCCAGCGTCGAGGTAGCGCTCGATGGTGTCCAGGTCGCGGATGCCGCCGCCCAGCTGCACGTCGATTTCGCTGCCGACTTCGGCCAGGATCTGCTTGATGGCGGCCTCGTTCTTGGGCTTGCCTGCAAAGGCGCCGTTCAGGTCCACCAGGTGCAGGCGCCGCGCGCCCTTGTCGACCCAGCTGCGCGCCATGGCGGCCGGGTCTTCGCTGAAGATGGTGGATTGATCCATGTCGCCCTGTTTGAGGCGGACGCAGTGACCGTCTTTCAGGTCAATCGCGGGGATAAGTAGCATGTGCGGTTAAAGACGGTAAAACGGTAAAGGACAAAACGGACGCTCAGGGTAACAAAAAGCCGGACGCCCCGGTACCGGGTCTGACCCAAGGTATTCAGGGATTCCAGTGCAGGAAATTGCGGTACAGGGCCAGCCCGTGGTCGGCACTCTTTTCGGGGTGGAACTGGGTGGCAAAAATATTATCGCGTGCAATCGCCGCCGTAAAGCGCGCGCCGTAGTCGGCTTCCCCCGCGATGTGGTGTGCATCCGACGGCCGGGCATAAAAGCTGTGTACAAAATAAAAGTACGCACCGTCGGGCACGCCGGCCCAGACCGGGTGGGCCCTGGCCGTGCCCGCACCATTTTGGTAAACCTGGTTCCAGCCCATCTGCGGCACCTTGTAACGGCTGCCGTCGGGCTGGATTTTGCCGGCCAGCTCGAATTTGGTGACCTCCCCAGGGATTAATCCGAGGCCGGTGGTGCCCACACCGCCGTCGCCGGGCTGGCCTTCGTCGCTGTGGCTCAGCAGCATCTGCATGCCGACACAAACGCCGAACAGCGGCTTGTTGGCGGCAGCGTGCAGCACCGACTCCAGCATGCCGGAATCTGCGAGCTCGCGCATGCAGTCGGCAATGGCGCCCTGGCCAGGCAGCACTATGCGTTCGGCCGACATCACATCTTCGGCCCGGGAGGTGACCAGCACGTCAAAGCCGCTGCCGCCCGCCACATGGCGAACAGCCTGTGACACGGAGTGCAGGTTGCCCATGCCGTAGTCGACCACGGCGACTGTTTTGGGTTTTGCCATTGAAAGTCGAAAGGTAGTTTGCTACGAATTTAATAGCTGCTTGCGCCCGCCACCATTGGTCTGGAGGCAAAAACAGGCATTAAAACAAGGATTGGACGTGTTCCCGGCGTTGAGTGCGGAGGGGTTACAGCGAACCCTTGGTCGATGGAATCACGCCTGCGGCGCGCGGATCGATCTCCAGCGCCATGCGCAGCGCGCGGGCAAATGCCTTGAACACGGTTTCGGCCTGGTGGTGGGCGTTCTCGCCCTTGAGGTTGTCGATGTGCAAGGTCACAAAGGCGTGGTTCACAAAGCCCTGGAAGAATTCGTAGGCGAGCTGGCTGTCGAAGGTGCCGATCATGCCGCTCTTGAAAGGAACATGCATCTCGAGGCCCGGACGGCCCGAAAAATCGACCACCACGCGCGACAGCGCCTCGTCGAGCGGCACATAGGCGTGGCCGTAGCGGCGCAGGCCCTTTTTGTCCCCCACAGCCTTGGCCACGGCCTGGCCCAGCGTAATGCCCACGTCTTCCACCGTGTGGTGGCCGTCAATGTGCAAATCGCCCTTGGCCTGGATGTCGAGGTCGATCAGGCCGTGGCGGGCGATCTGGTCCAGCATGTGGTCGAAAAAGCCGATGCCCGTGGACAACTTGGCTTGGCCGGTACCGTCGAGGTTGACCCTGACGGTGATCTGGGTCTCGGCGGTGTTGCGTGAAACCTCGGCAATGCGGGGAGCGTGGGTAGGGGTGGTCATAGGGATTTTTCAAGCGCCGCCAGCATTTGCACGTTCTCGTCCGCGGTGCCGACCGTCAGGCGCAAACAATTGGCCAGCAATGGGTGCATTTTAGAAACGTTTTTGACCAGGACCTTGCGCGATTTCATGCCTTCGAAGGTTTTGGCCGCATCGGGCACCCGCACCAGGATCATGTTGGCGTCGCTTTTCCAGGCTTTGACGCCCCTGGCCGCCATGCCGGCCAGCGCCTTCATCAGCACAGCGCGCTGGGCGACCAGCTCCTGTGCCTGGGCGGCGAATTCGCCCTGGTGCTCCAGCGCGAACAGCGCGCATTCGTAGTTGAGCACACTGATGTTGTAGGGCGGGCGCACCTTGTCGATCTCGGCGATCAGCGCTTTCGGGCCCATCATGTAACCGATACGCACACCGGCCAGGCCGAACTTGCTCAGGGTGCGCATCAGCAGCACATGGCCATGCCTGGCGATGCGGTCGATGTAGCTTTTGCTGGAAAACGGCTGGTAGGCCTCGTCCATCACGACCAGGCCGCCTTGTTCGCCCACGGCTTCGATGATCTTTTCAATCACCGCGTCGTCCCACAGGTTGGCCGTCGGGTTGTTCGGGTAAGCCAGGTAGACGATGGACGGCTGGTGCTCGGCAATGGCAGCCAGCATGGCGGCCTCATCGAGCTCAAAGTCGGCCGTCAGCGGCACGCCGATGAATTTGAGGCCCTGCAGCTGCGCGCTCATGGCGTACATCACAAAGCCCGGCAGCGGCGCCAATATGGAGCCCCCTTCCACATCGCAGGCCATGGCCAGCAGCGAGATCAACTCGTCCGAACCGTTGCCCAGCATGATGTCGAAGCCCTCGGGCATCTGCGCATAGTCGGCCAGGGCCTTGCGCAGATCATTCACGCGGCCATCCGGATAGCGGTTCAATGCCAGCGCACCCAGACGCTGGCCCAGATGGGCCTGCAGCGATGCCGGCAGGCGGTGCGGGTTCTCCATGGCATCAAGCTTGACCATGCCGGCCGAGTCCTGGATGGCGTAGGCATGCATGGACTGCACGTCCTGGCGAATCAGTTTTTTGAGCTCGGAGGCCAGTACGGTATCTGACTGTTTCATGATGGGTGAATTGATTCTGTCTGGCGGTATTGTGATTGCCGACTCGCTCAGCAACTGCTTTTCTGCACGAAAGCGGAGCCCGTGGGCATGCTCATGTTTGCCACATCCTTGCGGTTCAACAGCTCGCGGAACATGGGATCTACAAAAAGCTTCACACACTCCCCAGGCTGGAAAGTACCGCTCACGGGAAGCGTCAGCGATAAGGCGCTCGAAACCTTCACCAGGATGGAGCTGACGTCACGATTGCCCTGCTGCGCACCAATGGCGTTGGCTAGCATGACGCCAGCAGAGCCCCCAGCAAGCGTCGCGCTACTTTGCTGAACCGAACTCAAACCATAGTAGGGCGACGCAGACACTTCGGAGATCACTCCTGAAAGCTCAATCGCGTTGGGTGGCTTCTCTGAGGGTTGCACCACAGACGCGCAGCCTTGCAAGCCTGCCAAGACAATGCATGCCGCAACAAAATTCAGCGATCCGATGCTTGTCATTTACGACTTAACGGGCTTGGAAAGCCGCATCTCGGCGGCACGCGCGTGCGCCTGCAGGCCTTCTCCATAAGCGAGTTCAGCGGCGATCTTGCCGAGAACCTGCGCACCGGCTTCGCTGACTTCGATCAGGCTGGAGCGCTTCTGGAAGTCGTAGACGCCCAGTGGCGAACTGAAGCGTGCCGTGCCGCTGGTGGGCA
This sequence comes from Polaromonas sp. P1_F4, assembly GCF_056405675.1. Classification (NCBI taxonomy): domain Bacteria; kingdom Pseudomonadati; phylum Pseudomonadota; class Betaproteobacteria; order Burkholderiales; family Comamonadaceae; genus Polaromonas; species Polaromonas sp. P1_F4. Next base: position 305,711 of record NZ_JBFUBP010000002.1, read on the forward strand.
GCACGTGGTTGGGGCCGGCGCAGTAGTCGCCCAGCGATTCGCTGGTGTAGGCGCCCAGGAAGATGGCGCCGGCGTGCTTGAGCAAGGGCTCCCACTTGTGCGGGTCGCGGCTGGAGACTTCGAGGTGTTCGGGTGCGATGCGGTTGCTGATTTCGCAGGCCTCTTCCATGCTGCGCGTGTGGATCAGCGCGCCGCGGCCGGTGAGGGACTTGGCGATGATCTCGGCGCGCGGCATGTCGGGCAACAGCCGGTCGATGGCGGCTTGCACCTCATCGATGTACGCGGCGTCGGGGCACAGCAAGATGCTTTGCGCGAGTTCGTCGTGTTCGGCCTGGCTGAACAAATCCATGGCCACCCAGTCGGCGGGTGTACTGCCGTCAGCCAGCACCAGGATTTCGCTCGGGCCGGCGATCATGTCGATGCCCACCGTGCCGAAGACGCGCTTTTTGGCGCTGGCGACATAAGCATTGCCGGGGCCGGTGATCTTGTCGACCTTGGGCACGGTCTGCGTGCCGTAGGCCAGCGCGGCCACGGCCTGCGCGCCGCCAATGGTGAACGCGCGGGTCACGCCGGCCACGTAGGCGGCAGCCAGCACGAGCTCATTGCGCTCACCCTTGCTGGAAGCAGCTTGGTCGCCTGAGCCGCCCGTGGCTACGCTGCCGCGCACAGGCGTTGGCACCACCATGATGATCTCTTGCACACCAGCCACGTGGGCGGGGATGGCGTTCATGAGCAAGCTGGAAGGGTAGGCAGCCTTGCCGCCCGGAACGTAAATGCCCACCCGGTCCAGCGGTGTGACCTTCTGGCCCAGCAGCGTGCCATCTTCGTCGCGATAACTCCAGCTCTCGCCCGATGCCTTCTTCTGTGCCTCGTGGTACTTGCGCACCCGGGCGGCTGCGGCCTGCAGGGCCTCGCGCTGCGCAGCGGGAATGGCATCAAATGCGGCCTTGAAATCCGCCTGCGTCAGTTCCAGCCCAGCCATCGACGCGGCTGACAGGCCATCAAACCGCGCGGTGTATTCCAGCACAGCCGCATCGCCACGCTGCTGCACATCGGCCAGGATGTCGGCCACGCGTTGCTCAATGGCCGCATCGGTGTCGGCAGACCAATGCAGGCGCGCCTTGAATTCAGCATCAAAAGTGGCCGAAATCGTTGACAGACGAGCGGGAGCAGCTATTAATTTCATAGCATCAAGATTTAAGGACAGGTGCGGAGGTGGCGGCAGAAAAAGCGTCGATCAGCTTGCGTATGGGCTCTTGCTTGAGCTTGAGTGCAGTCTGGTTCACGATGAGGTGCGAGCTGATGTCCATGATGCGTTCGACTTCAACCAGGTGGTTGGCCTTGAGCGTGCTGCCGGTGGAGACCAAATCGACGATTGCGTCGGCCAAGCCTGTGAGCGGCGCGAGCTCCATGCTGCCGTAGAGCTTGATCAGGTCGACGTGCACGCCCTTGGTGGCGAAAAAGTCGCGGGCAATCGCCACGTACTTGGTGGCCACTTTCAGGCGCGAACCCTGGCGCACGGCGGCGGCGTAGTCAAAGCCTTCGCGCACCGCCACGCTGATGCGGCATTTGGCGATTTGCAGGTCGAGCGGCTGGTACAGGCCCTGGCTGCCGGATTCGATCAGCGTGTCTTTGCCGACCACGCCGAGATCCGCGCCGCCGTATTGCACATAGGTGGGCACATCGGTGGCACGCACCAGCACCACGCGCAGGCCGGGCTGGTTGGTGTCCAGGATCAGCTTGCGGGATTTTTCAGGGTCGTCGAGTACCTCGATGCCGGCGCTTTTGAGCAGCGGCAGGATGTCGTCGAAGATGCGGCCTTTGGAGAGCGCTAAGGTGATCATGCTTTGACTCGTTCTATGTCGGCACCGATTCCGCGCAGCTTGGCTTCCATCTGGTCATAGCCGCGATCCAGGTGGTAAATACGGTCCACCATGGTTTCACCTTCGGCCACCAGGCCGGCAATTACCAGGCTGGCGGAGGCGCGCAGATCAGTGGCCATCACGGTGGCGCCCGACAGCTTTTCAACACCCTCCATAACCGCGACCTTGCCTTCGATCTGGATCTTGGCGCCCAGGCGCACCATCTCGTTGACGTGCATGAAGCGGTTTTCGAAGATTGTCTCGGTCACTGTGCTGCTGCCCTGTGCAATGGCGTTCAGCGCCATGAACTGGGCCTGCATGTCGGTCGGGAAGCCGGGGTATTCGGTCGTGCGGAAGGATTGCGCCTTCATTCGGCCGCTGGCCTGGATGCGGATAAAGCCCTCACCCGCAGTCACCACGGCACCGGCTTCACGCAGCTTGTCGATCACCGCGTCGAGGTGGTCGGCGCGGCCGTGCCTCAAGACAACGTCGCCGCCGGCAGCGGCCACCGCGCACAAAAAGGTGCCGGTTTCAATGCGATCGGCCACCACCTGGTGGGTGCAGCCATGCAGGCGCTCGACACCCTGAATGCGGATGCGGCGCGTGCCGTGGCCTTCAATCTTTGCGCCCATCTTGATGAGCATTTCAGCCAGGTCGCCAATCTCGGGCTCCTGTGCGGCGTTCTCCAGGATGGTTTCGCCTTCTGCCAGGCTGGCGGCCATCAGGAAGTTTTCAGTGCCGGTCACCGTCACCATGTCGGTGGTGATGCTGGTGCCCTTGAGCCGCTTCTGACCGGCCGGCAGCTTGGCGATCATGTAGCCATGCTCCACGGCGATTTCAGCGCCCATGGCCTGCATGCCCTTGATGTGCTGGTCGACCGGCCGCGAACCAATGGCGCAGCCGCCGGGCAATGACACAGTCGCTTCGCCAAAGCGCGCCAGCAGCGGGCCGAGGGCCAGCACGGAAGCGCGCATGGTCTTGACGAGCTCATAAGGGGCTTCCGGTGAGCTCAGGCCGCCGGCATTGAGAACCACAGTGCTGGGCACGTCCTGGCTGCGTTCGGCCTGCACGCCCATGTTGCGCACCAGCTTGAGCATGGTGGCCACGTCCTGCAGGCGCGGCACGTTCTGCAGCGTCACCGTGTCGGCCGTCAGCAGGGCCGCACAAAGCTCCGGGAGCGCGGCATTCTTGGCGCCCGAAATTTCGACCGTACCGGCGAGTGATTTGCCGCCCCTGATGAGTAATTTGTCCATGTTCTTATTGCGTGTTGTTGTTGGCCCATTCGGTGGGCGTATACGTTTTCATCGACAGCGCATGCACTTCGTCGGTCTGCATGCGTCCACCCAGCGTGGCGTACACCTTCTGGTGGCGCTGGATCAAGCGCAGTCCCTCAAAGGCGCTGGAGATGATTGTCGCGTACCAATGGCGGCCGTCGCCCGACAGCTCGATATGTTCGCACGGCAGGCCTGCGGTGATGATGGATTGAAGTTCTTCGCTGGTCATAGGTTGTCTATTGGGGCATGAGACGAGTGTCTTCGCAAGCAGGGGCCGCGGAACTGGCTTTGCCAGGCCGCAGGCGCAGCGCCCCCTCGGGGGCAGAGAGCGACACGAAGTGCGCGAACGTCGGGGTCATATCTCTAGTGTCTTATTTTGTAGCCGGTGCGCAGCATGTTCACGGCAACGGAGCTAACGACAAGTAAGGCCGTCAAAACAATCCCCAGGCTCAGCCAGGGCGAAACATCGCTGACGCCAAAGAATCCGTAGCGAAAACCGTCGATCATGTAGAAAAACGGGTTCAGGTGGCTGACCTTTTGCCAAAACGGCGGCAGCGAGTGGATCGAATAAAACACGCCGCTCAGGAAGGTCATGGGCATGATGACGAAATTCTGGAAGGCCGCCATCTGATCGAACTTTTCAGACCAGAGGCCGGCAATCACGCCCAGCGCGCCCAGCATGGCGGCGCCCAGCACCGCAAACAGCACAATCCACAGCGGCGCCACAAAAGCGGGTTGGCCGAAAAATACGGTGACGGCAAACACGCCGGTGCCCACCAGCAGGCCACGTGCGACGGACGAGCCGACGTACGCAAAAAACCAGTGCCAGTGCGACAGCGGTGTGAGCAGCACAAACACCAGGCTGCCCATGATCTTGCTCTGGATCAGCGAGGAAGAGCTGTTGGCGAACGCGTTCTGCAACACGCTCATCATCACGAGGCCGGGCACCAGGAAGGCGGTATAGCTGACCTGGTCGTAGACCTTCACCTGGTCCTGCAGCACATGACCGAAGATCAGCATGTAGAGCACGGCGGTCAACACCGGGGCTCCGACCGTCTGGAAGCCCACTTTCCAGAAGCGCAGGGTTTCCTTGTAGAGCAGTGTTTGCCAGCCAGTCATTCAAAAGCCCCCACGCTTGTCGCTTCGCGTACTACGCTGCCCCCCGAGGGGGCTGTGCTTGCTTGGGGCGGCCCGGCGCGGCGCACGGCCCTTCCCCGGATGAACGCGATCATGTTGCCACTCCCATTAAATTCAGTTCGGTGGCTTCTCCGGCCGGCTTTTTGTTCATGACGTCCAGGAACACATCTTCCAGGTCGGCCTTGCGGATTTCAACGTCTTCCGCGACCAGCCCCGCCTCACGGATGGCCGCGAGGTATTGTTCGATTTCATTGGCGTTGTGCGCCGGGAACTGCACGATGCGCCCGGTGATACGGGCCTGCGCGGCCAGGTGCACCGGCAATTCGCTGTCGATCTTGAAGCGCAACACGTTCGACGAAGCCGCTTTGAGCAGCTCGGAAGTCTGGGCCAGCGCCACCACCCGCCCCTGCTTGAGCATGGCGATGCGGCTGCACAAAGCCTCGGCTTCTTCGAGGTAGTGCGTGGTGAGCAGCACCGTGCTGCCCTGCTTGTTGAGTTTGGCGATGAACTGCCACAGCGTCTGGCGCAGTTCCACATCAACGCCGGCGGTGGGTTCGTCGAGCACGATGACCTGCGGCTTGTGCACCAGCGCCTGCGCCACCAGCACGCGGCGTTTCATGCCGCCGGAGAGCTGGCGCATGTTGGCATTGGCTTTGTCGGCCAGCCCCAGGCTGACCAGCAGTTCGTCGATCCAGTCGTCGTTGCGTTTGATGCCGAAATAGCCGGACTGGATGCGCAGCGCCTCGCGCACGGAGAAAAAGGGGTCGAACACCAGCTCCTGGGGTACGACGCCGAGCTTTCGCCTTGCATTGGCATAGTCGGTGAGCACGTCGCTGCCATGCACCAGGACCCGGCCGCTGCTGGCGCGCGAAAGGCCGGCCAGTATGCTGATGAGAGAGGTTTTGCCGGCGCCGTTGGGACCGAGCAGCCCAAAAAACTCACCCTGCCGGATGTCAAAACTGACGTCGTCAAGCGCCCGGACAATGGGGCCTGTTTGGCTTCGCGCAGAGGAATAGGTTTTGGAGACGGACTGAAATGAGATCGCTGGCATTAGCCCATCATTTTAAGGGCTGGCGCCGTTTTATCCCGGCGGGTACCTGAATGCCCTGTGAGGGCCACTGCGGGCGGCCAGTGCCGAAGCAGTGCGGCTCAGACCGTGGCAGGCACCAGCTCGGCCACGCCATAAAGGCCTGCCAGCTGGCGCAAACGGACAGGCAAGCCGGTTACCGTGAACCCCTTGCCGGCGGCCAGTGCCTCACGGCGGCATTCGAGCAGGACGGCCAGGGCGGAAGAATCAAATTCCGTGAGTGCGCTCGCATCCACCACCACCCCGCCCGGCTGGGACTGCACGGCCTGCTTCAGGCCGCGAGAAAAACCGGCAGCCACCGCATGGGTCAAGGCGGAAGGGAGTGTCAGCATGGCGCGGTCGCCGCTCAGGATTTCTTGGCGCCCGCGCCGGTATTGGACTGATTGCGCTGAACCAGGGAAGCGATCAGGCCGTCGACGCCCTTGGCGCTGATTTCCTGGGCAAACTGGGTACGGTAGGTTTCCACCAGCCAGACGCCCAGCACGTTGAGGTCATAGATCTTCCAGCCCGTGGCGGTTTTTTCCATGCGGTAATCCAGCTGGATTGGATCGCCCCGGCCCAGAACTTCGGTGCGGACGACGACTTCAGTGTCTTCCGGAGCCGCACGCAGCGGCTTGACATTGACGCTCTGGTCGCTGACCTGTGCCAATGCGCCGGAATAGGTGCGGATCAGCAGGATCTTGAACTCGTCCTGAAGCTTCTTTTGCTGCTCAGGCGTGGCCTGGCGCCAGTTGCGGCCAACGGCAGAGGCCGTCATGCGTGTGAAGTTCACGTTGGGCATGATCTTGCTGTCGACGAGCGTGAGCACCCGGGTGAGGTCACCGGCTTTTACAGCCTTGTCCGTCTTGATGTTGTCCAGCACATCGGCCGAGACGCGCTTGATCAGGGCATCGGGTGCCTCATCGGCTGCGCGAACGAGAGGCGCGGCCCCCATCAGGGCCAGGCTGAGGGCGGCGGTAAATAAATGGCCAAGTGTTCTGCGTTTCATGATTTTCCTTCTATGACGAAGCATGCAGCTGCGAAAATTGCAGCACCCCTATGGATACGTCGCTGCTGCAACCGATGGTTCGATGGTTATTCTGCGGGATGGTTTCCGGGCTGTGAATGAAGTTTTACGGCAGTCTTGTAAATATTGTTTGCAATCAACAGCCTTTTGACCCCTGTTCAAACCCGGGATGACACTATTTGGCGGCGGAGGCTGGTGTCGCTGGGGCGGCCGATGCGCCTTCCGGCAAATCGTAACGCTCCTCTTTCTCCTCCGAAGGCCCACCTATCAGGCTACGGCGACGCTGCAGGTAGATTTCGCGGGTGAAACTGTATTTGTCGAGTGCGGCCTGGTCCAGGACATCACCGGCCCCGAGCACGTTGGCCCTGGCATTCACCAGGCGCAAAGTCGTCAGGGAATTGCGGGCACGGACATTGTCGATCCGGCTTACCAGGTCGCCCTGGTAATCAACCAGCGAACCTACCGAATCACGCGCGGAAGAAGGGCCCAGCAAAGGCAGCACGAGGTAGGGGCCCGAGCCCACACCCCAAACGCCGAGCGTCTGGCCAAAATCTTCCGAGTGTTTGGGAATCTTCAGATCGCTGGCAACGTCAAAAATGCCACCCACGCCCCAGATGGTATTGGTCGTGACGCGGAAGAAACTTTCGATAGAAGCCTGGCCTTTACCCTGGAGCAGGTTGTTGACGGTGGACCACACGTCTGAAATGTTGCCGAAGAAATTGGTGACACCGGTGCGCACAGGCGCAGGCGTGATATCCCGGTACGCGGTTGCCACGGGTTTGACGACGGCGCGGTCCACACCGTCATTGAAATTGAACATGGTCCGGTTGAACGGCTCCAGCGGATCGGACGGGCTCGCATTGGGACCGGTAGCACACCCCTGGAGAAGTGCCAGTGCAAGCACTGCCGCAGCCCAGCCGGCCGGTTTTTTCATCGTGATTTCTGCTGTCATTTTTTTTCTGGCGTCCCTGATGGCGGCGCAGACCCTGATCCGGAACTGCTGTCTGCCGCCTTGCTGTATAAAAACTGGCTGATCAGATTCTCAAGCACCACGGCGGACTGCGTGTTTTTGACCACGTCCCCCGCAGCAAGATTTTTCTCGTCCCCACCGGCCTCCACGCCGATGTACTGCTCGCCCAGCAATCCGCTGGTCAAAATCTTCAGCGAGCTGTCTTTCGGGAATACGTAACGGCTTTCCATGGCCAGATTGACGCTGGCCTGGTAGGACTTGTCGTCGAAAGTGATATTTTCAACCCTGCCCACTACCACGCCAGCGCTTTTGACCGCGGCTCGCGGCTTGAGACCGCCAATGTTGTCGAATTTCGCCGTCACCTTGTAGGAGGTATCGAAATTCAGGCTGAGCAGATTCGCGGACTTGAGCGCCAGAAACAGGATGGCGGCACCGCCAATCAACACGAACAAACCCACCCACAGATCATTTTTGGAACGTTGCATCGTTTTCTTTCAGTGGCCTGGTCCGGCGTTTTCGCCATTCCGGGCTGTTTTGTCCTTGCGGGGTTCACCCAAGGCAAACACTGGGAAGCAGGATTTTCTCATGGGCGAATTAAAAATGTATGAAGACGGTTTTAAAGGCTGAACATCGAGGCGGTCAGCAGGAAATCCAGCCCCAGCACGGCCAGCGACGCAACCACCACGGTCCGCGTGGTCGCGCGCGACACGCCCTCAGGCGTCGGCTGGGCCTCGAAACCCTGGTGCAAGGCCACAAAAGTGACGGTGACGCCAAACACAAAACTCTTGATGATGCCGTTGCCTACGTCGCGCCAGACGTCCACGCCCGACTGCATCTGGCTCCAGAAGGAGCCCGCATCAATACCGATCATGACCACGCCCACCAGCCAGCCACCCATGATGCCCACAGCGCTGAACACGGCAGCCAGCAGGGGCATGGCGATGATGCCGCCCCAGAAACGGGGCGCCAGGATGCGCCGCACCGGATCCACCGCCATCATTTCCATGGCCGAGAGCTGTTCGCCGGCTTTCATCAGGCCGATTTCGGCCGTCAACGCCGTGCCGGCGCGGCCGGCAAACAGCAAAGCAGTGACCACCGGCCCCAGCTCACGCACGAGGCTGAGCGCCACCAGCAAGCCCAGCGCTTCTGCCGAGCCATAACGCTGCAGCGTGTAGTAGCCCTGCAGGCCCAGCACAAAACCGACAAAAAGGCCCGACACGGCAATGATGGCCAGCGAGTAGTTGCCCAAAAAGAAGATTTGGTCGCGCACCAGGCCAAAGCGGGCCAAGGCGGGGCCGGTGAGGGCCACCAGCCGGGACATCAGCCGCGCGGCGTAGCCCAGCTCGGCCAGCTGGCTGCGCACGGAAAAACCGAGGCCGGAAATCAGGGCGACAGGGCTATAGCGGCTCATGCGCGCTTCCCTGATTTGGCCGCAGGGTTGCCGAAATCGGCATCCACAGTGGGGCCCGGATAGTGGAATTTCACGGGGCCTTCGCTTTCGGCATTGACGAACTGGTGCACCAGCGGATCGGTGGAGCGACGCACCTCGTCAGGTGTGCCCTGCGCCGCAATGCCGCCATTGGCCAGGATGATGACCTTGTCGGCAATGCGGAAGGTTTCTTCCAGATCATGCGACACCACCACGCTGGTAATGCCCAGCGTATCGTTGAGCTGGCGTATGAGCTGCGCGGCGGTACCGAGCGAGATCGGATCGAGCCCCGAGAACGGTTCGTCATACATGATGAGTTCCGGGTCCAGCACAATGGCCCGCGCCAGCGCGACCCGCCGGGCCATGCCGCCCGAAATTTCGCTGGGCAGCAGGTCCCGCGCGCCGCGCAGACCCACCGCATTGAGCTTCATCAGCACGATATCGCGGATCAGGGCCTCACCCAATTCGGTGTGCTCGCGCAAGGGAAACGCCACATTGTCGAAAACACTCAGATCGGTGAACAACGCACCGAACTGGAACAGCATGCCCATGCGACGGCGCGYGGCGTAGAGTTCCGCCTGGGCCAGCTTGCCGACGTCCTTGCCGTCGAACAGCACAGCGCCGCTGACAGCCTTTTGCTGCCCGCCGATGAGGCGCAGCACGGTGGTTTTGCCGCCTCCCGAAGCGCCCATCAGCGCGGTAACCTTGCCGCGAGGCACGGACAGCGTGACCTTGTCCAGGATGACGCGATCACCGGCAGAGCCGGGATAGGAAAACGTCACATCCTTGAACTCAACCAATGATGATGCGGAAATGTCGGGCATTGAAGGAGAAAAGACAGGCCAGCAGGTGTGTTGGCTTGGGTAAGTAATACCGAATGATACGGGGTTTGCCCTTATACAGCCCCTGACCGGAAACCAAAAACCTTGGGCTGAGCGGCCTAAAGCAGCGCGGGTAGCCCAAAAAGGCTGCCGCTTTGTCGGGCAGATAGTGGCCGCAAGCCGCGACTATCCGGCGCAAGCAGCTATTTTTTTGATAGCACCCGGGGTTTTCGGTGTTATTTGCCAACCAGGCAGATGTGCGCAAAGCGCAACGGACCGTCACGCCAATTGGGTGATTCCTGGGGGTTTGGCACCACTTCTCGCAACCCGGGCACCAGCTTGGGCCTCTCAATCGCCCCTTTTTGGCGATTTGCGAAGGCCGGGCGCGGCGCTTAGCGGCGCAGGTCGCTGTAGCCCATCAGGAACTCGTCCACCGCGCGCGCAGCCCGGCGGGGCCTTCGCGCACCCCAAGCGCAAGCGTGGGGTTTATTGAGCCGCCCCTTGGGGCGATTTGTGAGGGCCGGGCGCGGCGTTCAGCGAGGCAGGTCGCTAAAGCCCATCAAAAACTCGTCGACGGCGCGCGCGGCCTGGCGGCCTTCACGAATCGCCCACACCACGAGGCTCTGGCCGCGGCGGATGTCGCCGGCAGCAAACACCTTGGGCACGTTGGTGGCGTAGCCACCGGTGAAGTCGGTGCCGGCCTTAGCGTTGCCGCGGTTGTCTTTTTCGATGCCGAACGCATCCAGAACCGACGCCACCGGCGAGATAAAGCCCATGGCCAGCAGCACCAGGTCGGCCTTGAGGGTTTGCTCGGAGCCTGGCACTTCCACCATCTTGCCGTCTTTCCATTCGACACGAACGGTCTTCAGGCCCGTGACTTTGCCTTTTTCGCCGATCAGTTCCTTGGTGGAGATGGCGAACTCGCGCTCGCAGCCTTCTTCGTGGCTGGAAGAGGTACGCAGCTTGATCGGCCAGTAAGGCCAGGTCATGGGGCGGTTTTCTTCCTCGGGCGGCTGGGGCATCAGTTCAAACTGGGTGACGCTGACCGCGCCGTGGCGGTTGCTGGTGCCCACGCAGTCGGAGCCGGTGTCGCCGCCGCCAATCACGATGACGTGCTTGCCGTCGGCGCGCAGCTGGCCTTTGACCTTGTCACCGGCATTGATCTTGTTTTGCTGGGGCAAAAACTCCATCGCGAAGTGAACGCCGTCCAGGTCGCGGCCGGGGACGGGCAGGTCGCGCGATTGTTCGGCGCCGCCGGTCAGGATGACAGCATCGAAGTCTTTTTGGAGTTGCTCAGGGGTGATGCTTTCTTTCGCCCAGTTGGTGACTTTGGAGTCCTTAGGCAGGCTGCCCACCATCACACCGGTGCGGAAGTTCACGCCTTCGGCCTTCATTTGCTCGACGCGGCGGTCGATGTGGACCTTTTCCATCTTGAAGTCAGGGATGCCGTAGCGCAGCAGGCCACCGACGCGGTCGTTCTTCTCGAACAGCGTCACCTCATGGCCGGCGCGCGCCAGTTGCTGCGCGGCGGCCATGCCGGCGGGACCGGATCCGACCACGGCAACCTTCTTGCCGGTCTTGTGCTTGGGCATCACAGGCTTGACCCAGCCTTCGGACCAGGCGCGGTCGATGATGGCGTGCTCAATCGACTTGATGCCCACGGCGTCGTCATTCACATTCAGCGTGCAGGCGGCTTCGCAGGGCGCCGGGCAGATGCGGCCGGTGAACTCGGGGAAGTTGTTGGTGCTGTGCAGCGTGTCGATGGCGTTTTTCCAGTCGGCGCGAAACACCATGTCGTTGAAGTCAGGAATGATGTTGTTGACGGGGCAGCCGCTGTTGCAAAACGGCGTGCCGCAGTCCATACAGCGCGCGGCCTGCTTGTTGGCCTGCGCGTCGTCCAGCCCGATGACAAATTCCTTGTAATTCTTCAGGCGCTCCGGCACGGGCTTGTAGCCCTCTTCGATGCGCTCGTATTCCATGAAGCCGGTGATTTTTCCCATGATGCGTCCTGTGCAATTCTTTAAGCGTTTTATGCCCTTAGCCCTTTAAAACCGGGCGCAAGCAGCTATAAATTCGATAGCAGTGAGTTTTGTGTGTGAAAGGCGCAACCGGCTTATTTAGCCGCCACCGCTTCCTGGTTGGTGGCGACCTGAGCCCGGGTGGTCTCGGTCGCGGCTTCCAGGCGGCGTTCCTTGCGCTCGATCAATGCCTTCTTGTATTCGTTCGGGAAGACCTTCACAAACTTCAGGCGTGACTCGCTCCAGTTGTCCAGCAACTCGCGCGCGCGCTTGCTGCCGGTCCAGCGGTTGTGGTCTTGCAAGAGGCGCTTGAGCAATTCCTCATCGCTTTGTTCAGCATGCCAGTCGGCCTTGTCATGGGTGTGCTGCTCGGCTGTGGTGACGATGCGGTCCATGGACACCATGGAGGTGTTGCAGCGCGTCGCAAACAAGCCGTCTTCGTCGTACACATAGGCCACGCCGCCGCTCATGCCGGCGGCGAAGTTGCGGCCGGTCTTGCCCAGCACCGCGACCGTGCCGCCCGTCATGTATTCGCAGCCGTGGTCGCCCGTGCCTTCAACGACCGCCGTGGCGCCCGACAGGCGCACGGCAAAACGTTCGCCGGCCACACCGCTGAAGAAAGCTTCGCCGGTGGTCGCGCCGTACAGCACGGTGTTGCCGACGATGGTGTTTTTCACCGCGTCGCCGCGAAAGTCGATGCTGGGGCGCACGACGATACGGCCGCCTGACAGGCCCTTGCCGGTGTAGTCGTTGGCGTCACCGATCAGGTACATGGTGATGCCCTTGGCCAGGAAGGCGCCGAAGGACTGGCCGCCCGTGCCTTCAAGCTGGATGCGCAGCGTGTCGTCCGGCAGGCCTTGCGGGTGGTGGCGTGTCAGCTCACCCGACAGCATGGCGCCGACGGTGCGGTTGACGTTGCGCGCCACTTCGATGAACTGGACTTTTTCGCCCTTTTCAATGGCGGCCTTGGACTTTTCGATCAGACGCACGTCCAGTGCTTTTTCAAGCGCGTGGTCCTGCTCCATCACATGCATGCGCGGCACGTCGGCCGGCACGTTCGGCTGGTAGAACAGGCGAGCGAAGTCAAGGCCGCTGGCCTTCCAGTGCTCGATGCCTTTTTGCGTGTCGAGCAGGTCGGCGCGGCCGATCAGGTCGTCAAACTTGCGCACGCCGAGTTGCGCCATGAGCTGGCGCGCCTCTTCGGCGACGAAGAAGAAGTAATTGACCACATGCTCGGGCTTGCCGCTGAATTTCTGGCGCAGCACAGGGTCTTGTGTGGCCACACCCACAGGGCAGGTGTTGAGGTGGCACTTGCGCATCATGATGCAGCCCTCAACGACCAGCGGCGCGGTGGCAAAACCGAATTCGTCAGCACCGAGCAGCGCACCGATGATGACGTCGCGGCCGGTTTTCATCTGGCCGTCAGCCTGCACGCGGATGCGGCCGCGCAGGCGGTTGAGCACCAGGGTCTGCTGCGTTTCGGCCAGGCCGATTTCCCAGGGCGAGCCGGCATGCTTGATGGACGACCAGGGCGAAGCACCCGTGCCGCCGTCATGGCCGGCAATCACCACGTGGTCGGACTTGGCCTTGGCCACGCCCGCTGCAATGGTGCCAACGCCGACTTCACTCACCAGCTTGACGCTGATGCTGGCGCGCGGGTTCACGTTCTTCAAATCGTGGATCAGCTGTGCCAGATCTTCGATCGAGTAAATGTCGTGGTGCGGCGGTGGCGAGATCAGCCCCACGCCGGGCACCGAGTAACGCAGCGAGCCGATGTATTCGCTGACCTTGCCACCGGGCAGCTGGCCGCCCTCGCCGGGCTTGGCGCCCTGCGCCATCTTGATCTGGATCTGGTCGGCAGATACCAGGTACTCGGCGGTGACGCCGAAGCGGCCCGACGCGACCTGCTTGATGCGCGAGCGCAGCGAATCGCCGTCTTGCAGTGGCAGATCAACCTCGACCTGTTTCGGGCCGATCACGCTTTTGAGGGTCTCGCCCTTCTTGATCGGGATGCCTTTGAGCTCTTGCCGGTAACGGTTCGGGTCTTCACCGCCCTCGCCCGTGTTGCTCTTGCCGCCGATGCGGTTCATGGCTACGGCCAGCGTGGCGTGGGCCTCGGTGCTGATGGAACCCAGAGACATGGCACCGGTGGCAAAACGCTTGACGATCTCTTTGGCCGGCTCGACTTCATCAATCGGGATGGCTTTGGACGGATCAATCTTGAACTCGAACAGGCCGCGCAGCGTCATGTGACGGCGGTTCTGGTCGTTGATCAGCTGGGCGTATTCCTTGTAGGTGTTCCAGTTGTTGGAGCGCGTGGAATGCTGCAGCTTGGCGATTGCATCGGGCGTCCACATGTGGTCTTCGCCGCGCACGCGCCAGGCGTATTCGCCGCCGGCGTCCAGCATGTTGGCCAGCACCGGGTCGTCGCTGAAGGCGGCGCGATGCATGCGCAGGGCTTCTTCAGCGATCTCGAACACGCCCATGCCTTCGACCTGGCTGGCGGTGCCGGTAAAGAACTTCGCCACGGTGTCGCGGTTCAGGCCGATGGCCTCGAACAGTTGCGCGCCGCAGTAGCTCATGTAGGTCGACACGCCCATCTTGGACATGATCTTGGACAGGCCCTTGCCGATGGCCTTGGTGTAGTTGTAGACGGCCTTGTCGGTGCTGAGGTCGCCCGGCAAACCTTTGGACAGCTCAGCCAGCGTTTCCATGGCGAGGTAGGGGTGCACGGCTTCGGCGCCGTAGCCGGCCAGCACGGCGAAGTGGTGCACTTCACGGGCGGAGCCGGTTTCGACCACCAGGCCGGCGGTTGTGCGCAGGCCTTCCTTCACCAGGTGCTGGTGAATGGCCGACAGGGCCAGCAGGGCCGGGATGGCAACCTGCGTGGCGCTGATGCCGCGGTCGCTGATGATCAGGATGTTCTTGCCGTCCTTGATCGCGTCGACCGCCTCGGCGCACAGCGAAGCCAGCTTTGCCTCGACACCTTCATGGCCCCAGGCCAGCGGATAGGTGATGTCCAGGGTGTAGCTCTTGAACTTGCCCTGGGTGTGCGACTCGATATCGCGCAGTTTCTGCATGTCGGCCACGTTGAGCACCGGCTGGCTGACTTCCAGCCGCATCGGCGGGTTGACCTGGTTGATGTCCAGCAGGTTGGGCTTGGGGCCGATGAAGGACACCAGCGACATCACGATGGCTTCGCGTATCGGGTCGATAGGCGGGTTGGTCACCTGCGCGAACAACTGCTTGAAGTAGTTGTACAGCGGCTTGTTCTTGTTGGACAGCACAGCCAGCGGGCTGTCGTTGCCCATGGAGCCGGTGGCTTCCTCGCCGTTGGCGGCCATCGGGGACATCAGGAATTTGATGTCTTCCTGCGTGTAGCCAAAGGCCTGCTGGCGATCAAGCAGCGCGATGTTCGAAGCCGCGGGCACAGTGACCGGAGCGGTCTTGGCGGCCTTGCCTGCCACGTCGTCCAGCTTGATGCGCAGGTTTTCAATCCATTGCTTGTAGGGCTTGCTGTGGGCCAGCGTGGCCTTGATTTCCTCGTCGTCAACCATGCGGCCCTGTTCCAGGTCGATCAGGAACATCTTGCCGGGCTGCAGGCGCCATTTGCGCACGATCTTGTGCTCAGGAATCGGCAGCACGCCGGATTCGGAGGCCATGATGACCAGGTCATCGTCGGTCACGCAGTAACGCGAGGGGCGCAGGCCATTGCGGTCCAGCGTGGCGCCGATCTGGCGGCCGTCGGTGAAGACGATGGAGGCCGGGCCGTCCCAAGGCTCAAGCATGGCGGCGTGGTATTCATAGAAGGCCTTGCGGCGCTCGTCCATGGTGGTGTGCTGCTCCCAGGGCTCGGGGATCATCATCATCACGGCCTGGCTGATGGGGTAGCCAGCCATGGTCAGCAACTCAAGGCAGTTGTCGAAGGTGGCGGTGTCGGACTGGCTGGCAAAGCTGATGGGATAGAGCTTTTGCAGATCGGCGCCCAACACCGGCGAAGACATCACGCCTTCACGCGCCTTCATCCAGTTGTAGTTACCCTTGACGGTGTTGATCTCGCCGTTGTGCGCCACATAGCGGTAGGGGTGGGCCAGGGGCCATTCGGGGAAGGTGTTGGTCGAAAAACGCTGGTGCACCAGGCCAAGTGCCGAGACGCAGCGTGGGTCGGTCAGGTCGCGGTAGTAGGTGCCCACCTGGTCAGCCAGCAGCAGGCCTTTGTAGACCACCGTGCGGCTGGACATGCTGGGCACGTAATATTCTTTGCTGTGCGTCAGGCGCAGGTTCTGGATGGCGGCGCTGGCGGTTTTGCGGATCACGTACAGCTTGCGCTCCAGCGCGTCCTGCACGATCACATCGTTGCCGCGGCCGATGAAGATCTGGCGCAGGATGGGCTCTTTTTCGCGCACGGTGGGCGACATGGGCATGTCGCGGTTGACCGGCACGTCGCGCCAGCCCAGCAGCACCTGGCCCTCAGCCTTGACGGCGCGCTCCAGCGCCTGCTCGCACGCCAGGCGGGATGCGTGCTCTTTGGGCAGAAACACCATGCCGACGCCGTACTCACCGGGCGGCGGCAGCTGCACGCCCTGGCTGGCCATTTCTTCGCGATACAGCGCGTCGGGCAGCTGAATCAAAATGCCGGCGCCGTCACCCATCAATTTGTCAGCGCCCACTGCACCCCGATGGTCGAGATTTTCGAGGATTTTCAGGCCTTGCTGGACGATGGCGTGGCTTTTGTGCCCTTTGATGTGCGCCACGAAGCCGACGCCGCAGGCGTCATGTTCGTTTGCACCGGAGTACAAACCGTTTTCTTCAAAATGTTTGATTTCAGCAGCCGTGGTCATGGCAATTCCTCGTCAGTTGGGGATGACGGCGGTGCCGCGCGGCCTTAGAAAAGGCATGGCAACGCTTCCATCCGCAAGGTTCATAATTTTTCGCAGGGAATGGGAGCATATTGCATTGCAACAACAATGCCAAGTGGTTTAAATGGGGTCAGATTCTAATTAAATGTCGATTAATTTAATCAACAATAAATTAGGGACATATTAGATTCGGGCGCATCAAGCCTTGATAAATAAGGAATTAATCATCATCCACCACCTCGGCCACGCGTAGAGGTGGGCGCCCCGCCTGGTTCCTGGTGACGCGGCGCTCCGTGCGCTTTTGCAACTCCGCCAAAAAGCCATCTCCACCCAGGGCCCAGCCACTCAGGGCGGATCGGGTCAGCTGGTCTTGCTGCTCCAGCGTGATGCCGGCGCGCACCAGTTCGGCGTAGGCCGCTTCACGGGCGAAGGGCGTGTTGCCCAACGCCCAGACCATCGGGTGCGGCGTGAGCAGGCCGTCGACCCGCAGGCCTGCGTAATGGCCGTAGCTGGACCATGGATAGTCTTTGACCTCGGCCACCAGTCCCGCGCGGACTGGATTGAGGTCCATATAGGCCATGCACGCCAGCAGGTAGCGCTCGGCCTCGATCACGGTGGCCCGATAACGCCCTTCCCACAAGGTGCCGGAGCGGGCCTGGCTGTCGTTGAAGTAACGCACATAGCGCCGCCCGGCCGCTTGCATCATCTGCGGCAGGCTTTCTGCTGTGGACGGCGTGGCGAGCAAATGGAAATGGTTGTCCATCAGCACGTAGGCATGCAGGGCAACGCCGAATTTTCGGGCGCTTTCGTCCAGCAGCGCCAAAAACATCTGATGGTCGGCAGCTGAAGAAAACACGGCTTGCCGGTTATTCCCCCGCTGGATGATGTGGTGGGGGTAACCGGGAAGCGTCAGACGGGGAAGACGGGCCATGGGATGCAATGTCGGGAGTTTGCACCATGATAAAAGGAATCTGACCCCGATTTTTGCCGGCAGCAGTCCATCGAAGCGCCGTTAAAACACCCCGGAGTAAAGGCGCTTAACGGACAACCTTGCCGTCAGGCGTGATGGTGACCAGGTCAATCGCGCGCACCGATTCGTATTTCTTGGGGCGCAGATTCACACGAAAGCCGCCCACGTCATAGTCCGTCATGGTTTCAAACGCCTTTTGCAGACCAGCCCTGTCGGGTTTGCCGCTGCCGGCCGCACTGCGGCGCACGCCTTCGGCAAAAGTACGGGCAGCAATATAACCCTCCACACTCTCGTAACTCGGCGTCTGGTCCGTCTGGTTCAGTACATCCAGGTATTCCTTGATGATGGGCGTACCCGTGCTGCGTGGCGACGGCACCACCTGCGAGATCACCACACCGCCTATCTCCTTGCCCAAGGCACTGAATAGCGGATCGATACCCACGACGGAGAAATTGAGGAACTGCCCGCCGAAGCCGGCCTGGCGCATCTTGCGGATGAACGCTGCCGATGAATTGAACAGGCTGACCTGAATCACGGCCTGGGGTTGCGCCTTCATCAGCTGCGCCACCGCAGCATCGACCTTGTCGCTGTTGACGGGCGACAGGGCGCTGCCAACGATGGCTGGGCGCTTCAGGTCGATCAGGGCCTGGTTCACCGCTGCAAGGCCGCCCCGCCCCATGGCGTCATCTTCGGCAAATACACCGATACGGTCCTGGTTGAGGGTGGCGCAGTGGCGCGCAATTTTGTAGGCCTCGTCGGCCAGCGCCGGGCGCACATGAAAGATGTTTGCCAGAGCAGGATCATGCAGCGCGTCCGACGCCGCAAAAGGTGCGAAAAAGAGCGCCCCGGATGCCTTGGAAGCGGCAAACGCGGCATCACAGCTGGCTGTACCGGCAAAGCCGAACAGCGCATCGACGCCTTCGTCGATCAACTGCTTGGCATTGGCGGCAGCCTTGGCCGGGTTGTAGCCGTCGTCGAGTGTCTTGACTTCTATCTTGTGACCGCCGGCACCGCCCTTTGCATTGATGGCATCGAAATAAATCTTTGCCCCATTCAGATACGCCAGGCCGATCTGGTCGGCTGCACCTGTCAAGGGCACTGATTGGCCAAGAAGAATCTTGCGGCTGGTTTTGCTTTGAGCCCAGAGCGCAGGGCTTGCTACCGCAGCGCCCGCGGAAACCCCGCGCAGAATTAGTTGACGTCGATTGAAACCCATGAAAACACCTTTTGAGAGACGAAATAGCCAAAGCAGGTTTGATGCCCGTACTCCAGCATGCGCTCAATATTCCGAAGAAATGTCACAAATTGTGCGCAGACCCTCAGCGTAATCTGTGCGACCCCCAAAAACCACCGTGGAAATGCCAACACGTCATAAGCCTATGCGCATGGGGCGCCAACATGCGCCCGTTCAAGTGCGTTGTCGGGCAGATCCAGGCAGGCGATGAAGCAAGATTGCCAACACGAGGGCGATGGCGCAGCTGGCCGTCGCAAGCCAGCCCGTCCATTGCCATCCTCCCGCAGTGCCGGCCACCCAGGCAACCAGCGGAGGACCGACAAATTGCCCCAGCGCCGACCACTGCTGGACCCAGCCGACGGTGGTGGACACGGCATCACGGCGGGGCGCAAGCTGGATGGCCAGGTTAAACAGTGTTGCGGGGATCAGGCCGCCCACCATCGAGAAGACCAGTATGGCCACGTACTGTATTTCCGGGAGCAATTGCACGGCAAATGCGAGCTGCGCGCCTCCAGCCATCGACAGGAAGCCTGCGCCAAGCAGAACCACCGGTCGTACACCACGCTCCAGCAGCCTGCCTGCCGCGACGTTGCCGATGATATTGACGGCCGCCGCAAGCGCCGTAAGCCATGCCACCCACACACCGCTCACGCCAGCCTGGGTGTAGATGGACGGCAGGAACCCGACCACGGCAAGCCACTGTCCCGAGTACATCGCAAAAGCAACAGCCATGTACCAGGCTGCGCGCGACCGCAGGGTCGCACGGACAATATCTCCGCCACGGAAATGAGGAGCCGGCGATTGCCGAGGGGGCATGCCATCATGCAGATGCCCCTCTTCTGCAGGAACTTGCCACACGACCAGCAAAGCCAGCACTGCGGCCAGCGCGGCCAGAAGCCACCACAAGATTCGCCAACCCCAGTCAGGTGCGGCCAGGCCGATGATCGCGGGGCCGCCCAGCAAGGCCAGAGAGGCGCCCAGCGGCATGTAGGCGCCCCATACTCCCAGCATGCCGTTGAGCCGCTCTTGTGGCACCAGCTGGCGGATCAGGGCTGGAGCCGGTAACACCACCCAGAGGAATCCCAGCCCTTCGAATACACGTGCGGTCAGCAGCCAATGCACATCGGGAGACATGCCGCCCAACAGGCCGGCACCGGACAACACCAGCAGCCCGGCCACCATGCTGCGCTTGAGGCCGGCACGCTGCACAACAAGCCCGATGAGCAGCCCGAGCACCATACCCGCCAGCTGCACCAGCGACAGCAGAAATCCGGCCTGCAGCAATGTCACGCCCAATACCTTTCCCAGCACAGGCAGCGCAGGCGGTAGTTTTCCCACGTAAAGGGCGGCCACCACACCGGCAGCCACCACGTACCAGGCCGCATTCGGGCCCGGGGTTGTTGCTGGCCGGGGCTCAGTCAAGTTGTTTGCTGCGATGGGCGGCCACAATTCCACCTAAACCGGAAAGGCTGCGCGCCCCTTAAGGCGTTCATGCTCTTTGGCGGCAAAGCGGTCTGTCATGCCGGCAATGTAGTCGGCGACCACCCTCTCGGGTTTTGCGCCCGCCGCATGGGGGGCATCAATGCCGTCAAACCGGTCGATGTGAGCCTGCGGCATCTGGGCCGGGTCGGCCATATAGGCTTCGAACAGATCACGAACTACCTGCTTGGCAGCCTGCGTGGTTTCCACCACTTTCGGGTGGCGGTACAAGTTTCGCAGCAAAAAACGTTTGAGGGATGCAGACTGCGTCGCCATTTCTTCGGTAAAACACACCAGCGCCGGATGCCTGCGAACTTCGTCCACGCTGGCAGGGGCAACCTTGTAAATCGCAAGCGATGTCGCATCCATCACGTTATAGACCTGCGCACTGAGCATGCGCCGTATGGTCTCAAACAGCAGCCGCCGGCCTTTCAAGGCCCGGTGCGCCAGCTGCGTTTCCCGGCAGTGTTGCGCGAACAGCTCGACACCCTCCAGTTGCTCCAGGCTTAACAGGCCGGAGCGCACGCCGTCGTCAATATCGTGTGCGTTGTAGGCTATTTCGTCCGCAAGATTGGCCAGTTGTGCTTCCAGACCGGGTTGCTGCCAGCGCGGCCCGTCAGCGGGCTCTACGAACCGGCGGGCAACACCGTCCGGCTCGCGGGCTTCAATATGGCGTGCATTGCGCCTGGAACAATGTTTCAGGATTCCCTCGCGCGTCTCAAAGGTCAGGTTCAGCCCGTTGTAGGCCGGATAGCGCTCCTCAAGGGAATCCACCACGCGCAGGCTTTGCAGGTTGTGCTCAAAGCCTGCGCTGTCTGGGTTACAGGCTTTCAGACACGCGTTCAAGGCATCCTGGCCGGCATGGCCGAACGGCGTGTGGCCCAGGTCATGCGCCAGCGCAATGGCTTCCACGAGATCTTCATTGAGCTGAAGCGTGCGGGCGATGGACCGTCCCAGCTGGGCGACCTCCAGCGAATGAGTCAGCCGGGTGCGAAACAAATCACCTTCGTGATTCAGAAACACCTGGGTTTTGTACACCAGGCGCCGAAAAGCGGTGGAGTGCACGATACGGTCGCGGTCGCGCTGAAACTCGGACCGGGTTGGCGCAGCAGGCTCGGCAAAGCGGCGGCCGCGCGAACGCGAAGGGTCACAGGCGTAGGGCTGGAGATTCATGGATTAAGCATAAAAACGACCGGAGTCCCATACCGTATAAGCGCAAGAAGCTCCTGAATTGATAGCAATCTCAGGTACTCCTTCCATATTTTCCGCCGCTTATGCACAGCACATATCTATGACACTGCGCACCATGGCATCCGGCGCGCTGCGAACGGCTGCCTTCCCGGGGCCGTCGATCACAACAAACCGTATCTCCCCCGCTTCGGATTTTTTATCGATGCGCATCAATTCGAGATAGCGGCCTGCATTGTCGGTGGTTGACAGCACAGGTCCTCGCACCGGCAGGCCGCATCGTCGGACAAGATTGGTCAGGCGCTCCGTAAAAGGCTTGTCAACCAGGCCCAGACGCTCTGACAGATGCGCGGCCATCACCATGCCGCAGCCCACACCTTCGCCATGCAGCCATTCCCCATAGCCCAGGCCGGATTCAATCGCGTGGCCAAAGGTGTGACCGAAATTCAGGATGGCCCGCAAGCCCGACTCCCGTTCGTCCTGGCTTACAACCCATGCCTTGATCTCACAACTGCGCCGGATGGCGTGGGCCATGGCAACGGGCTCCCTGGCAAGCAGCTCTTGCAAGTTGGTTTCGATCCATTCAAGGAATGCCATGTCGGCAATGGGGCCGTATTTAATGATCTCGGCCAGGCCCGCACTCAGTTCGCGGGAAGGCAGCGTCGCCAGGACATCCAGGTCGCACACCACCTGCAAGGGCTGGTAGAACGCGCCGATCATGTTTTTACCCAGCGGATGGTTGATCGCCGTCTTGCCCCCTACCGACGAGTCCACCTGGGCCAGCAATGTCGTGGGCACCTGCACAAAAGGTACGCCGCGCATGTAGCTGGCCGCGGCAAAGCCGGTCATGTCCCCGACCACGCCGCCACCCAGGGCAAACAGCACCGTCTTTCGGTCGCAGCCGTTTTCCAGCAGGGCATCAAAAATCAATTGCAGGGTTGGCCAGTCTTTATGGGTTTCACCATCCGGCAGGGTGACCAGCAGCACCTTGTCATAGCGTTGCTGCAACGCACGGGTGAGTTGCACGGCATACAGCGGTGCTACGGTGGTGTTTGAGACTACCAGTGCGGTTGCGGCCTTAGGAATACCCAGATAGGTATTGCTGCTTCCCAGAAGCCCGCTGCCAATGACGATCGGATAGCTGCGTTCGGCCAGATCAATCCGGATTGTCGCAACGGCGGAAGAGGAATTTTCTTGCATGCAAGAAGTGTAGAGGCTTCCACCCTTTCCAAGGCTTGCCAATGGTTATGGCCGGCCAGGATGCGGAGCCATCGCGCCTGCCAGCTCCAGCTGCATCAGGATCATGTTGACCAGCGTAGAGACCGAGGGACGGCCTGTTTCAATGACAAAGTGTGCTGTTTCCCGATAAAGAGAGTCGCGGGCGGCGTAAAGGTCCCTCAGTCGCGCCAGCGGGTCAGCCACCTGAAGCAAGGGGCGGTTCTGGTCATGCCGCAAACGGCGAAAAACCTCTTCGGGAATGGAATGCAGGTAAACCACCTGCGCCCGCCCCCGAAGATGTTGGCGGTTGGCGGGGCGCAGCACAGCCCCTCCGCCGCTGGAGAGCACACAAGCCTCACCCTGAGTCAACTCATCGATGACCAGCTGCTCGATGTCGCGAAATGCGTCTTCACCTTCGCGCTCAAAAAACTCCCTGATAGAGCAACCGATACGCTGCTCTATCACCTGATCCGAGTCAATGAACCGCAACCCCATTCTTCGGGCAAGATGCCTGCCGACGGTGGATTTCCCCGACCCAGGCAAACCCACGCAGGCGATTCTCAACGGATGTGCATTCAATTGATCCATGAAACGGCTGCCGGGCGCGCAAGCATCGCCGGTCGGCCTGCTTGCGCATGAAGATAATAAACCAGCTATTTCAACGTTACCGGCGCTGCGCCGTGCAGCTGTGAAGCCTGACCTCCAATGCGCGCTGATAGCCCATTATCTGGTTTAACGCAGCGCGCCTCCATTTGTCAGCATCTTGGGAGTCAGGAACACCAGCATCTCTGACTTGGTGGCTGAGCGTGTTCTTTGCTTGAACAGATTACCGACGCCCGGAAGATCACCCAGGAAAGGAACCTTTGTTTCGTTATCGCGATCATTCTGCTCAAAAATTCCGCCAATCACCACAGTTCCACCATTTTCCACGAGTACCTGTGTCTGGATATGTTTGGTATCAATGGCAAAACCGTTAGAGGTTTCTCGCCCCACGCTGTCCTTGTTCACGTCAACATTAAGAATGATGTTGCCTTCCGGCGTAATCTGGGGGGTGACCTCCAGCTTCAGATTGGCCTTGCGGAAAGCAATAGACGTCGCACCGCTGGAAGTTGCCTGCTGATACGGCAATTCCGTACCCTGCTCGATCAGAGCTTTGACCTGGTCTGCGGTAATGATTCGAGGGCTAGACACAATTTTGGTTTTGCCGTCTGCTTCCGAAGCAGAAATTTCAAGGTTCAAAAGCCTGGTCATTGACGAGTTGAAGAGTGACAAGGCAAACGTGGAAGCTCCAAATCCATTCTGACCAACGGCGGGCATACTCAGGAAGTCACCGGCATTGGTCCCAATGTTTCCTCCGAGAATAGCCGGTGTACCCGTAGGAACATTGGGTGCGATGTAAGTACTCCCAAACATAACGTTATTGGTAGTATTGAATGGCCGACCGCCCAACCTGACACCTAATGATTTACCCCATGAATCGGATGCTTCCACAATACGGGCTTCAATCAATACCTGACGGACGGCCACATCGAGCTTTGCAATCAGCGCTTGGACTTGCTCCAGTCGAGAGGGTATATCGGTAACGAATAACTGATTGGTACGCGTTTCTGAAATCACGCTTCCACGAGCCGAAAGTATCTTTGTTGCGCCGGCATTGGTGCCCAGCAATCCTGCGGCAATATCCGTCGCCTTTGCATAGTTAAGCTTGAAGTCCTGAGTACGAAGCGTTTCCAGGCTTTGAATCGCATTCTTTGATTCCAGCTCCAGCTTGTCTTTTGCTGCGAGTTCATCTTTGGGCGCTATCAGCAAGACGTTGCCCGTTTTACGCATCCCCAGACCCTTGGCTTGAAGAATAATGTCCAACGCCTGATCCCACGGCACATCTTTTAGGCGCAAGGTAACCGCACCAGTCACTGAATCCGACGTCACGATGTTGAAGTTTGTAAAGTCGGCGATCACCTGCAAGAGCGAGCGAATTTCAATGTTCTGGAAATTCAGGGACAGCTTCTCACCGTTATACCCAGGTCCTTGCGTCAGTTTGCTCGGATCAATTTTTTGCTGACGTACTTCCAATACAAACTGGTTATCGCTTTGGTACGCACTGTGCTCCCAAGCACCTTTGGGTTCGACCACCATGYGGACTTTGTCGCCCGTTTGAAACGTGGTGACGGTTTGTATCGGTGTACCGAAATCGCCGACATCCAGGCGCCGACGCAAGCCTTCGGGCAGCGCAGTTTTGAGGAACTCAACTACCAGAGTCTGGCCTTGCTGGCGAATGTCCACGCCCACCTGGTTATTAGGCAGGTCCACAACGATGCGGCCAGAACCTTCGACGCCCCGCCGAAAGTCGATGTCCTTCAAAGGAAGTGTGTCAGTGTTGCGGTTTTCTGCAAACACTGGCGGTGTAATGGCCGAGGGCGCCGCCACCGCTACGGAATCGAGGGTGATCAACAGCGATTTGCCCTGAATCTCGGCCTTGTACGCCGTTGGCACTTTGAGATTCAGGACCACCCGAGTCCTCTCCCCTGCTTGTACAACATTTGCCGAACGCAAATTTCCCAGGTTGATATCTACTGCAGACCGCCCCATGGAATTTCCCACACCCGGGAAATCCAGTGCGATGCGCGCTGGCGTCTGGATACTAAAGCCCGTTGGTACCGCGGCCAAAGGCTCTGCCAAATCGATTCGAATGACTTCTGCACCTCCCTGAACTGATCCGGAAACGGCCTGGATGGCATTCTGTGCCTGCGCCAGCAAAGGAGAGGCAGCTACTGAAAATGCCAAACTGAGCGAAGCGCAACGCAACACACGCCCAAACAAAAGCTGCAGGCGGCCCCTTTTTTCCTGCGTCTCTAGTACCGGTGTCTGCTTGTTCATTTTGATCCCTCTAATAACTGTAATGTCGCGGTCCGCTCTATCCATTCACCCGCTGCGTCTTGCACTATTTCGCGCAAAGCGAGATCCGTTTCAGTGACTTTGGTGATTCGGCCGTAGTTCTGACCCAGGTAATTCCCAACCCGAGCCTGGTAAACCAGGTTGTCCACCCGCACCAGTGCGACGGGCTGTCCAACCTTGATTAGGCTGCCCACCATGACAATGGCATCCAAGGGATACGCCTCCAATGGTTCTTTGCGCCGGCTCAGTTCGGGTGCAATCAAGGCGGCGTTGGCCGTCGCCTGATTGGATTCGCGCTTCAAGGCCTGTGTCAGTTTTTGGTTGCTAAAGGGTTCAATTGAACTCTCCTGACCATATGGTTGCGGCGAAAACTTCGTGGGCTCCGGCAACGGCTCCACTTTTGGCTTGGTGGCATTACGCTGTTGCGTCATCCACTCCTGCAACTCCTCTTGCTCAGAAGAACCACAACCGGACAGGCCCAATAACGTTCCCGCCAGACTACAGACGACTATCGTGTATTTGCCTGCATTCATTTTTTGGCTCCCGGAGCACTCTTGCGCTGCAAGGCTACTTCGTCAGTATCCAGATAGCGGAACGTCTTGGCTGTGGTGTCCATGACCAGGATGCCGTCCTTGACTGGCGTTATGGTCAGGTTATTCAAAGTGACGATGCGGGAAAGATTGGCGATATCAGCGGCAAAAGCACCCATGTCATGGTATTTACCGGTGACTCGAACAGCGATCGGCAATTCTGCGTAATACTCTTTCACGCTGACCTGGCCAGGACGAAACAATTCGAACTGCAGACTGCGGCCCAAACCCGCCTGGTTGATATCGGAAAGCAACGCATCCATTTCGGCTTTGCTAGGCAGTTGCTTTTCAAGCTGCGTGACATATTGCTGAACCTGCTCGCGCTGCTTCTTTAGTGCGTCCAGATTAACGGCCTGCGCAAGCTTCTTTGAGTAATCGTCTTTGAGTTGAACCTCCTTGGCTTTCTCCAAGGTCAACTCTTCATCTGACGCACTGAGCCATACAAACCATAGAGCCACGACGACAAAAATCGTCACAGCCACACACAGGAGGTAACGCGGAAGCGCAGGCCAGGAAGGTGGGTCGTTGGCATCCAGACCCGTGAATTGGGATTTGAGACTGCTTTGAATCGCAGCAACGTCAATGGAATTTTTAGAGATTTTTGCCATGATCAAACTCGTTCATTCCGCCTCATACCTTGGCCGGCGCCGAGGCGGCCGAGGCTGGCTTGGCAGCCGCCCCAGACACCACCGGTACCGTCCCTGGGCCTGCCGGTGCTGAACCAGCCGTCTTCGGATCGCTGGCCCGCTTCAGCCCGACCCTCATCGAAAAATTGGATACCCTGCGCTGGTCACGTGCAGTCAAGGCCACCGTACTGGCGGTGATTTCAACAAGCTCCGGCCGGGTTAACCACGCACTGTTGTTAGCAAGGTTGCGCAACAGCTCCGAAACTCGCTCGTTGGACTGGGCGACACCGCTGATCAATACTGTCTGGTTTTCCTGCCGCATGGTTGTGATGTACACGCCATCCGGTAACTGCTTGACCAGTTCGCTCAGCAAATACACCGGCAGATTGCGGTTTCCCTGCAGATCTTCCACGGCATTCTGGCGAGCCCTGAGTGCGGAAATTTCTGCCTGCAGCGTGGCGATATCCTTGATCTGCCCTTCTAATCGGGTAATTTCCGTTTTCAGAAAATTGTTCTTTCCCCGCTGGCCCTCAATCTGGGCAAGGTACCAGGAATAAACAGCGCCGCAAATAAGACCGCCGACCAAGGCCGCCATACCCAGCGTGGCAAAAAAAACTTCGCGCCTGCGCTTGCGCGCAGCTTCGCGATGGGGAAGCAGATTGACGAGAATCACTGCAGAAACCTCCGCAAAGCCAGACCGCATGAGGTCAGATAGGATGCCGCTTCGCGCCGCATCTTCTTTTCACGTACGCCGTCACCGAGTTCCATTCCTTCAAAAGGATTGGCAAGCACGCAGGCAAACGACGTCTGCTGGGTAACGGAGTCGGTCAGACCTGGCAGGGCGGACGAGCCGCCGGCCAACATGACATAGTCAACTTTGTTGTGCGGTGTACTGGTAAAGAAAAACTGCAAGGCCCGTCCGATTTCCTGCGCCATGCTCTCGACAAAAGGCTTCAGCACGCCGGATTCGTAGTCTTCCGGCAAATCGCCACTGCGTTTTTTGCTTTCCGCTTCTTCAGGGGAAAAGCCGTACTGCCGAATGATGAGCTGCGTCAGCTGTGCTCCACCGAAGGCCTGGTCACGCTCGTAAAGTACTTCGTCGTTTTTGATGACCTGCATGCTGGTCGTCAATGCACCCACTTCAAACAGGGCCACCATGGTGTCCACGCCCTTGTTGGGAAGGCTCTCAATGAGGCGTGCGGTGGCCAGGCGAGAGGCATACGACTCCACATCTATAACAATAGGCTTGAGCCCGGCGGCTTCTGCCAGACCCTGCCTGTCCTGTACTTTTTCCTTGCGCGAAGCGGCAATCAGTACTTCAACGTCGCCGCTGGAGGTAGCGCTCGGGCCCACCACGCAGAAATCGAGACTGACTTCATCCAGAGAGAACGGAATATATTGATTGGCTTCGGATTCGACCTGGATTTCCAGCTCTGCGTCGCTGAGGCCGCCCGGGAGGATGATTTTCTTGGTAATGACTGCCGAAGCCGGCAGGGCCATTGCCACATTCTTGGTACGGGTTCCGCTTTTTTTAACGAGCCGGCGCACCGCGTCGGCCACTTCGTCGAATTTTTCGACGTTACCATCGGTAATCCAGCCTCGCTCCAGTGGTTCGATCGCACAGCGATCCAGCACCAGATTACCGGCCTTGTCACGGCTCAACTCCACCAGCTTGACACTGGATGAGCTGATATCTAAACCCAGCAAAGCGGGTTGTTGGCGGTTGAATAACGATCCCAGAGAGATCAAGGCGGTCCCCAAATGACGGCTAATATGTAGCCCTGCATACTTAAGAAATCACTTGAATAGTAGCAGTAAGCTCTTTGTGCAGTAAGGATTTTTCCTGTTTTGGGCGCTCGGAACGTTGTCAAAAGCAGACGGTCTTACCGAGCCATGTCCTGACAGGGTTCCCCAAAACGATGTCTGCAAACGTAAAAGTATGGGGCTTGCGCTGACACCCCGCCCGCCCGGCTTGTCAGGATTTTTATAATGGTGACGCGACTTTACGATTGTCTACATGCCCTCCACACCCACGTCTTCTGATTCAAACTCTGCCCCGGTCAAGCAAGGTCGCGCAAAGTCCCTCGTCCCCCGCTGGCTGGTCATGCTCTTTTTGTGGAGTGGCGGCCTGTTGCTGGCTGGTGTTGCCGCCGTCTTGCTGTTTGTGGCTGTAGCGCTGTCGGTTGCCTACCCCAACCTGCCGGATATCTCTGACCTGTCAGACTACCGGCCAAAGTTGCCATTGCGGGTTTACTCCGCCGATGGGGTGGTTATTGGCGAGTTCGGGGAAGAACGCCGCAGTCTCACCCCGATCAAGGACATCCCGCAGGTCATGAAGGACGCGGTGCTGGCCATTGAAGATGCCCGCTTTTTCTCGCATGGCGGCGTGGATTACCTGGGCGTGATCCGGGCCGGCTTTGCCAATGTGGGTCGAGCCAAGAGCCAGGGCGCCTCCACTATCACCATGCAGGTGGCCCGCAATGTCTATCTGTCAGCCGAGAAAAGCTATACCCGCAAGATCTATGAAATCCTGCTGACCTTCAAGCTGGAGCACCTGCTGACCAAGGACCAGATCCTTGAGATCTATATGAATCAGATTTTTCTGGGGAACCGGGCTTATGGCTTTGCCGCGGCCTCAGAGGCCTATTTCGGCAAGCCCCTGAAGAACATCTCCATCTCCGAGGCAGCCATGCTGGCGGGCCTGCCCAAGGCGCCTTCGGCCTACAACCCCATCATCAATCCCAAGCGAGCCCGGGCCCGCCAGCTCTACATCATCGAGCGCATGGAAGAAAACGGCTTCATTACCGCCGAACAGGCCAAGGCCGCCAAGGAAGAAGAGCTCAAGGTCAGGACCGGGCCAGACGCGGGCCGGGTACACGCGGAATATGTCGCTGAAACCGTGCGCCAGCTGGTTTACAACCAGTACGGGGACGAAACCTACACCCGCGGCCTGAATGTCTATACCACCCTGCGTGCCACCGACCAGATGGTCGCCTACAAAGCCTTGCGCAAGGGCATCATGGACTATGAGCGCCGGCAAATTTACCGGGGCCCCGAGAAGTTCATCGATCTGCCGGCCAATGCGCAGGAAACAGAAGATGCGATTGACGACGCACTGACCGACAACCCCGACAACGGAGATGTGATGTCGGCGATCGTGCTGGAAGCCAATCCCAAACGGATTCTGGCCATGCGCCAAAACAGCGAAACGGTTGAAATTACCGGCGACGGCCTGAAACCCGCTCAATCCGGGCTGGCTGACAAGGCGGGGCCCAACATCAAGATTCGCCGCGGCGCCCTGATCCGCGTGGCGAAAACACAAAAAAACACCTGGGAAATCACCCAGTTGCCTGAAGTGGAAGGCGCTTTTGTGGCCCTTGATCCGCGCGACGGTTCCATCCGGGCACTGGTGGGCGGGTTTGATTTCGAAAAAAACAAGTTCAACCATGTGACCCAGGCCTGGCGCCAGCCGGGTTCCAGCTTCAAGCCTTTTATATACTCCGCCGCCCTCGAGAAGGGCTTTACCCCAGCGACCGTGGTGAATGACGCCCCGCTGTTTTTCGACGCCGGCGTCACTGGGGGCCAGCCTTGGGAGCCCAAAAACTACGACGGCACTTTCGACGGCCCCATGAGTCTGCGGACCGGCCTGAAGAAATCCAAGAACATGATTTCCATCCGCATACTGCAGGCTATCGGTGCCCCGTATGCGCAGGATTGGATCACCCACTTCGGCTTTGAGGCCGAAAAACATCCCGCCTACCTGACGATGGCGCTGGGCGCCGGATCGGTCACCCCGATACAAATGGCCACCGCTTATTCGGTATTTGCCAACGGCGGTTACCGCGTCAATCCCTACCTGGTCACCAAAATCACCGACCAACGCGGCAAAGTCCTGCTGGAAAGCAAGCCCCCCGTGCTGGACGAATCGGCCCGGGCCATCGATGCGCGCAATGCGTTCATCATGGACAGCCTGCTGCAGGAAGTCGCACGCTCGGGTACCGCGGCCAAAGCGCAAGCCACGCTCAAGCGCCCCGACCTTTTCGGCAAGACCGGTACCACCAATGACTCGATCGACACCTGGTTCGTGGGTTTCCAGCCTACTCTGACGGCGGCGGTGTGGATGGGTTACGACACGCCGAAAAAACTCGGCGACCGTGAAACCGGCGGCGGCCTGAGCCTGCCGATCTGGATCAACTTCATGGAATACGCCCTCAAGGGCGTGCCGGTGACCGAATACCCGCCGCCCGAAGGTGTCGTCAACGTTGGCGGAGAGTGGTATTACAGCGAATATGCCAAAGGCTCCGGGGTCAGCACGGTCGGTATACAACAGGACCCGGCAGCAGCGGCCACGCCGGCAGCGCCAGGCGCGATCCAGGTGCTACCGCCTTCGGACGAGAAAAAGCGCATTCTGGATCTGTTCAAAAACTGAGATGAAACGCATCAAAAAAGGGCTCCACGGAGCCCTTTTTTGTTTCAACGCCAAGCACGGCACACCTGCAAGCTCCTGCTGCTACGCCTTATTTGCTTCCGCCGAAGCCGCGAACACCAATGTCTGGCCGGCCTGCTCGCTGGCATAGCGAGACAAATTGGCAAAAAACTCGCTCGAGTCCTTGGTGTCAGCCCAGTGCCCGTCCCTGAATTTGTAGTGGAATCCGCCGGCCTTGGCCGCCATCCATATTTCCTGCAAGGGTTTCTGGAGGTTGATGATGATCTGGCTGCGGTTGGAGAAAGTCAGTGTGACCATGCCGCCAGTGCGCTGGTTATCGATATCCGCGTCGGTCTCATCATTGATCCGGTCACAGGCGGTTTCAACGGCCCTGAGCGCGCTCTCGGCCAGATCCTGGTATTCAAGGTCCGTCATTACAATCCCATCATGGTTTCTTCAGCTCAAATTTTAGGCCGCATCCGCCCTTCGGCCTCCCGCTATGGCCTTGCTGCAATTGTGGTCGGCGCGGCCTTGCTGGCCGGTTGCGGACAAAAAGGCGCACTTTACCTGCCAGTTCCCCCGAAGGTGCCGGCCACGGCCACCACAGCGCCGCCGGCTGCCGCGCCTGCAACACCGCCGGCGTCAGCCGCTCGCTGACCTGCAACCTGGCCGATTCATTGAAGATTCAGGCCATCCGGTGGCTGGGCCTTCAATCTAAAGGCGCCCGACCGTTCATGCCGTCAATCGATCATGGCGCGCAAGCCCTGCGCTCCTTAAGATAGTTGCCAATAACTCCAACCGCTTCAAAGCCCATTCTTCATGACCCGCCAACCTCTCCCCGGCCACCCCCATTTCGCTTACCGCGATACCGAGCTGTTTGTTGAAAATGTCCGGCTTCGCGATCTGGCCGCGGCACACGGCACGCCGCTGTTTGTGTATTCCAAGGCGGCCATGCTTTCGGCGCTGGCGGCTTACCAGCGTGGCTTTGCAGGGCGCAACGCGCAAATTTGCTATGCCATGAAGGCCAACTCCTCCCTCGGCATCCTGCAGGCGTTTGCCCGGGCGGGTTGCGGCTTCGACATCGTTTCGGGCGGAGAACTCAACCGCGTACTGGCCGCCGGCGGCGAAGCGCGGAAGATTATTTTTTCGGGTGTGGGCAAAACCCGCGGCGAAATGCGCCAGGCCCTGAGCGCCGGCATCGGCTGCTTCAATGTCGAAAGCGAAGCCGAGCTGGATGTGCTGTCCGGGGTAGCCTTGGCCATGGACATGCGTGCGCCCGTCAGCATTCGCGTCAACCCCGATGTGGAC
Organism: Polaromonas sp. P1_F4; assembly: GCF_056405675.1. Taxonomy (NCBI): domain Bacteria; kingdom Pseudomonadati; phylum Pseudomonadota; class Betaproteobacteria; order Burkholderiales; family Comamonadaceae; genus Polaromonas; species Polaromonas sp. P1_F4. The sequence continues at coordinate 338,108 of NZ_JBFUBP010000002.1, forward strand.
CCCAAGACGCACCCCTACATTTCCACGGGCCTTAAAGACAACAAGTTCGGCGTGGCACACGAAGACGCATTGCGTATTTACCGGCATGCGGCTTCGCTCAAAGGTTTGCAGGTCGTGGGCATCGATTGCCACATCGGCTCGCAGATCACCGACACCACGCCGTACCTTGACGCCATGGACCGGGTGCTCGACCTGGTGGCGGCCATTGAAACCGCGGGCATCCCGCTCGAACATATCGATTTCGGAGGTGGCCTGGGCATCAACTACAACAACGACACCCCGCCCGAAGCCGACGCGCTCTGGCAGCAGCTGCTCACGAAGATCGACGCACGCGGCTATGGCAGCAAAAAACTGATGATCGAGCCGGGCCGTTCGCTGGTCGGCAATGCAGGGGTTTGCCTGACGGAAGTGCTCTACGTCAAGCCGGGCGAACACAAGAACTTCTGCATCGTCGATGCGGCGATGAACGACCTGCCGCGCCCCGCGATGTACCAGGCTTTCCACGCCATCGTGCCCGTGTTGGCCGAAGGCAAAACTGCCGAAGCGACGTATGACGTCGTGGGCCCCGTCTGCGAAAGCGGTGACTGGATAGGCCGCGACCGCGTGCTGTCTGTCACGGCGGGTGACCAGTTGGCCGTGATGTCGGCAGGTGCGTATTGCATGAGCATGGCCAGCAACTACAACACACGTGGCCGGGCCGCCGAACTTCTGGTTGACGGTGGCGAAGTGCACCTCATACGCCGCCGGGAAACCGCCGAAGACCAGATGCGGCAGGAACAGCTGGTAGCGGGTTGAGACTGGAGCCGGGCTCACCGGTCACAAGCCGGCCTCGTGAAGCGCGCATATCGCTATCATTATGATAGCTGGTTGCGCACGTCGTATATGGGTTTCAGCCTCTTTTTCCTCAAGGACTGCTGCACACGCCAGCCGAGCAGCAGGGCGATGATCGCGGCGTAAACGAACACTTCGGCAAAATTGTTCTTGCCGGCGCGCATCCAGAAAAAATGCAGCAGCCCCAAGCCGGCAATCAGGTAGACCAGCTTGTGCAGCCACTGCCAGCGTTTGGCACCCATGGCTTTGATGGCCGCATTGAAGGACGTAGCCGCCAGGGGCGTCAGCAACACAAAGGCCGAAAACCCCACGAGGATGAAAGGCCGCTTGGCGATGTCTTTGGCAATATCGGCAAAGTCAAAGCCCATGTCGAACCAGCTGTAGCTCAGCAGGTGAATGACGACGTAGAAATACGCGAACAGCCCCAGCATGCGCCGAAAGCGCGCCAGTGCAGGCGTGCTGGTGATGACCCGAAGCGGCGTGACCGTCAGGACGATACAGATAAAGCGCAATGTCCAGTCGCCGGTGGCGCGTATCAACGCCTCGGCCGGATTGGCGCCCAGCTGGTTAGTGAAAGCGCCATAGAAGAGCCACGCAAAGGGCAGCAGGCAAACGGCGAAGAGCATTGGTTTAGCAGCAGGATGCAGCAACCATTTTTGCGAGCTTGCCATCACAGCCATCCGCTATCGGAGCGACTCTCGTCGAGATGCAACGCCCCATGCCCCTCACACCAGCAGGGGCCGCGGAACCGGCTTTGCCGGGCCGCAGGCGCAGCGGCCCCCCCGGGGGGCAGCGCAGTACGCGAAGCGACAAGCGTGGGGGCCATATTGTTCAGAAATTCTTCTTGAGGTCCATGCCCGCGTAAAGCTGGCCAACCTGCGCTTCGTAACCATTGAACATCAGCGTCTTGCGCTTCTTGGCAAAGAGGCCGTCTTCACCGATACGGCGTTCGGTGGCCTGGCTCCAGCGCGGGTGGTCGACGTCCGGGTTCACATTGGAATAAAAGCCGTATTCCTGCGCAGCGGCCTTGTTCCAGGCGGTGCGCGGCTCCTTGTCGGTAAAGCGGATCTTGACGATGCTCTTGCCGCTCTTGAAGCCGTACTTCCAGGGCAGCACCATACGCACCGGCGCGCCGTTCTGGTTGGGCAGCACTTCGCCATACATGCCGAAGGCCAGCAGCGCCAGCGGATGCATGGCTTCGTCCATGCGCAGGGCTTCCACATACGGCCAGTCGAGCACGCGGGAACCCACAAACGGCATGGTCTTGGGATCGGCCAGGGTGACGAATTCAACGTATTTGGCGTTGCCCAGCGGCTCGACCTTCTTGATGAGCTCCGACAGCGAATACCCCACCCACGGGATCACCATGGACCAGCCCTCGACGCAGCGCAGGCGGTAAATGCGCTCTTCCTGCGGTGCCAGCTTGATCAGGTCTTCGAGCGTGAAAGTCTTGGGCTGCTTGACCAGGCCTTCGACGGCCACCGACCAGGGCTTGGTCACCAGGGTGTGGGCGTTCTTGGCGGGGTCGGCCTTGTCGGTGCCGAACTCATAGTAATTGTTGTAGGTAGAGGCGTCTTTGTAGTCGGTGATCTTTTCCATGGTCACCGCACCGGCCACCGCCGATTTGCCACCGGCCAGCGCCGCCAGCTTGCCGGGTTTTTGTACCGTTTGCGCCATCGCCTGGCGCCCGGCCCATCCGGCCATGGCAGCACCTGCGGCGCCAGTGGCCATCAGTTTGATGAGGTCGCGCCGGCCGTGATAAATGCCCTGCGGCGTGATCTCGCTGGGAACGGGGTGGTCGAAGCCGCTGGCGTGGGTCCTGATGAGCATGTGAGGTCCTTGAAATCCGTTTAAGGGTTAGTCTGAATACGCAGCAACTTCTTACAGGGATTCAACCCGGCCGGCGAATTAACCCGACCTTACAAGGACTTGCTGCCGGCTACAAGGTTCCGTAGCTGTGCAGGCCCGAGAGGAACATGTTGACGCCCAGGAAGGCAAAGGAAGTCACGACCAGCCCCACCAGCGCCCACCAGGCAGCGACCGTGCCGCGCAGCCCTTTCATCAGCCGCATGTGCAGCCAGGCGGCGTAGTTGAGCCAGACAATCAATGCCCAGGTTTCTTTGGGGTCCCAGCTCCAGTAGCCGCCCCAGGCCTCGGCGGCCCACAAGGCACCCAGCACCGTGGCGATGGTGAAGAAGGCAAAGCCTACAGCGATGGCCTTGTACATCAGGTCGTCCATAACGACGGCATCCGGTGTGTGCGCATTGATCGCCTTGCGCGCCCAAATGACGGCCACAAAGAAGATGACGGTGGGAACGACCATGCGCAGAGCCTTACCCATGGCGGGAGCCATTTCAGCCGATCCGAAAAACATCACGGCCGTCAAAGGCAAGACAACAAGGACGGTCGGCAAGGCAACCAGGCCAATCCACAGAGATTTGCTGGTCGCGGTTTTCAGCAACATGGTCAGCGCAACCATCGCGGAGAGTGCGAAAGTCCCGTAGCCGATAAAGTTGGCCGGCACATGCAGTTTCATCCACCAGCTTTTGAGCGCAGGCACTAGCGGCTGGATCTCATGCGCTTCCCGCACAACGGTGTACCAAAGCAGAAAACCGACGGCTGCGCTGACCACCAACATGACAAACGCCCCTAAAGTGCGCGTGTTGTACTGCGCTTCGAAATAGAGATAAAAGGTGGTGGTCAGCCAGCAGAAAAGCACGAACACTTCATACAGGTTGCTGACCGGAATGTGTCCCACATCTGCGCCTATCAGGTAACTTTCGTACCAGCGCACCAGCGTACCGATCAACGCCATGCTGACGGCGGCCCAGGCAATTTTTGAACCTACCGACTCGAGCACGGCGCTATGGCTGCTATGGCCCTGCGCATTGGTCGCGCCGCTTGCGAACATGCCCAGCCAATAAAAAATCGTGCTCATGAAGAACAGCACGCTCATCCACAAAATGGCCGACTGGCTGGAGAGGAAATACTTGAGCCAGAACACCTGTTCGGCGCGCGCCAGATCTCCCTGGTAGGACGCGATGCCCAGCAGCGCGAAGGCGCTGACCACCATCATCAGCACCCGCAACGGCCGCCAGAACCAGCCCATGGCGATAGCCGCCGGAATGGCCGCGAACAGGATGCCTTTTTCATAGACATCCATGAAATCACTGTAGCGGGCGAAGGCATACAGCAAGCCGCCGGTGACCAGCGCAGCAAACACCCAGTCCAATACATTGCGCCGGGCGAAATAGCCCTCGTTCAGGCTCAGCGTGCTGTCGCCGCCGGCCTTCAGCGTGGTGGTGTTCACCGCGGTGTGGTTGATCGTGGAGGTATTCATAAAGGCGCCTGCAACAGTTTCGTTTTCAACATCTCAAACTCCTTGTCACCGTCCATGGTCTTGCGGTTGGTCGACAAGGCCATGGTGGCCTGACTGTGGCCTTCGGCCGATTCTGGCATTGAACCCGCAACATTGCCATCTTCTGCCTGACCGCCCCCTGCGCTGCGCGGTGCCAGCCAGACCCAGACGCGGCGTTCGCGCACATAAAGCATGGCGAACACGCCCAGGATCAGGAAGGCGCAACCCAGGTAGACGATGGTCTTGCCCGGTGCACGCGCTACCTGGAACACGCTGGCCTGGACCTGGGTGAAGTCTTTCAGCTCAAACGCCATGGGCGCGGGGTAAAAATTGGCGTCCGACAGGCTCAGCACCATTTGCGACATGAAGGCCCGCGTCTTTTCATCCTGGCCCAGCGGCTTGAGCCCGGCCTGCTCGCGGGTCATCTGCGTCAGCTCAAACAACGCGCCGTTGAGGATACGGATCAGCACCTCGCCGGCGCGGTTGCGCTCGGCCTCGGGCACGTTGGCCTCCATGAAATCAGAGATGGCCTGCAGGCCTGCAGCGGTTTTGGGCTTGCCCGTCGAGCCTTGCGCTGCGCCCGCTGCGTCTGCAACGTCACCGGCAAAAAGGGCCAGTGCCCGCGACGTCGACGCAGCAAGCTGCTGCGTCAGCTCCGGCCGCTCCCGGCCAATGGCCTGGCTTGCGTAGCGCCTGACCGCCAGCTCACGCTGCGCCGGATTGGCGAGCGCCGCGCGCAGCCGCAAAAAGGTCTCCATGCCGCCTTCAGCATCCACCGGGATCCGGAGGTACTGGAAAGGCGCGGACGGTGTTTCGCGCACGCCCATCAGGTAGACCGCCGGGCTGTCTTCCGCCGGATCCGTCTTGACCGGCAGCATGTAGTTGTGAAATTCACGGGCCTGCCCGGATGCATCGCGCAGCTTGTAGCTCACGCTGGGGCCTACGTTGCGCAGCTCTTTTTGCGTCACGGTCTTGTTCGCCGCGCCAAGCCGTGTGTCAATCGCCTGGTGCAGGTCGACCTTGCGCACATCGGCCCCGGAACCCATGCTCCCGCCCGACGCGAAATTTTCCACGTTGATGACCCGCAGCGCGGTGTATTCCAGCGTCAGCTTTTCGGCGCCATCGCCCTGCCCGTTGGTCAGGCCGCTGGAGCCGCCGATCGTGCCCTGAATTTCAAACGGCTTGCTGGCCGCGGCCATCGGAATGGCCTTGAGCGTCACGCTGGAGCCGCCGTCGTCGAAGCTCGACTGGTAAATCTCGATCCCGCGGTGGTTGGCCGGGTGATTGACCTCCACCCGCGCCGGGATCTTTTCGCCGGTTTCCTTGTCGTGGATGATGATGTCGCTGGCAAAGAGCTTGGGCATGCCGGTCGAGTAGTACTCAACGATGAACTTCTTGAGCTCAATGGAAAACGGCAGTTCCTGCAGCAATACGCCGCCCGGCTGGTTCAGGATGGCGGTGCTGGACTGTGTGCCTTCGGCCACCAGCAGGTTGGCGCGAAACGTCGGGTTTTTGTCGCTGAGCCGGTGCTGGGCCGGCACGTCGGCAATCAGGCCGCCGCCGGCATAAATCGATTTGCCGTTCAGCCACATCTGCACGCGCACGATCATGTCGCCGTCAAGCAGACCGCCCACGCAGACCAGCACGATCGCGCTGTGCGCTGCGATGTAGCCCAGTTTGTTGGCCGCGCCTTTTTTGGCCGCCACCATCCAGCCGTTGCCGGCGCGCTGCTGCAGTTTCACCTTCCAGCCGCTTTGCACCAGCGTCTGGCCAATGCGGCGCGCAGCTGCTTCGGGTGACTCGGCCAATGCGGCCTCGGCACGGTGGCCAAAGGCCTTGAGGCTTTGCTCCCGGACGTTTTCCTTGAGCTGGTTCAGGTCCGCGAAGATCTTGGGGGCGTTGCGCGCAATGCACAAAGAAGTAGAGACCACCAGAAAAGCCAGGATCAGCAGGAACCACCAGGCGCTGTACACGGTGTTGAGGCTGAGCAGGCTGAACACCTGCGCCCAGAACGGGCCGAACTGGTTCACGTAGTTGCCCAGCGGCTCCGCCTGCTTGAGCACCGTGCCGATGATCGACGCAATGCAGATCACCGTCAGCAGCGAAATGGAAAACCGCATGGACGACAGCAGCTCCACCGCCGCCCGCCAGCTGCGGGAGCCCCAATTGACCTTCATACCCTCGGTGGAAACTGTCATGCTTGAAATGGAACCTGCGGTTGGCTCACGAAAGCCCGCGAACCAGAAAAAGAAGGGAAAAAGAAAAAAGGCGGGCTTTCATCAGAAAGACCCGCCTTGGTGTGATTGATTTTGGAGGCTTGGGTTCAATACTGCAGGCAGCCTGCGGGTACTTTCAGCAAAAAATCGCTCGCCTGCCAGTCCTTTGCTGTTCTTTGCTTAGCGCAGGCCGGCAATGTAGTCGGCCAGCGCGCGGATTTCACGGTCGTTCAGCTTGGCGGCCACCTGGCTCATGGGCAGGCTGTTGCCGCGGCCGCCGTCACGGAAAGCCGTCAACTGCGTCACCGTGTAGTCAGCATGCTGGCCGCTCAGGCGGGGATATTGGGAAGGAATGCCGGCGCCCGTGGGGCTGTGGCAACCCGCGCAGGCTGCGATCTGGCGATCCTGCACGCCGCCGCGGTAGATCCGCTCGCCGAGTGCAACCAGTTCCTTGTCTTTGGCAAAGCCGGTTTTGGCTTTCTTGGACGTCGCCCAGTAAGCGATGTTTTTCATGTCGTCTTCAGACAGCGCCGCCGCAAAGCCCTGCATGATGGGGTTCTTGCGCTTGCCGGCCTTGAATTCCTGCAGCTGCTTGACCAGGTATTCGGGATGCTGCTGCGCCAGCTTGGGGTTGGCAGGGGTGCCGGAATTTCCGTCAGCGCCGTGGCAGCTGGCGCAAACCGCGGTGAAGCTGGCCTCGCCCTTGACCAGATCAGGCTTGGCAACCTTGGCCGGGGCTGCTGCAGGAGCCGAAGCGGCGCCGTGTGCAGGTGCGGCTTCACCGGCAGCAAAAGACGACACGGCAGGCACGGCCAGCAAGGCGGCCAGGAGAGAAGTAACGAACAGCTTCATATCGGGGGTTTTAATTGGTTGGCGCACAAAACTTATAACTTTCTGATTTTACAATGGCTTCAGGGCACCCCCGATTATTCGGGTCTTGCCGCGGCAACGGGCCAGCAGCTCCGCACCGCCTCAGCGCTTCCCGGGTTCCGTCCCCGAAGCCATTGCTCCCTCCAACGCATGCCGGTAGCGTGCAACCGATCTCCAGGGACCGCCCGATCATGACCTCACCTTCTCCGTCCAAACCATCTTTAGCGGCAACCGGCGCGCCCGACCCCAAAATCGCGATGGGCTGGCTGCACACGGCCAAATTCCTGACGACGGCGCCCGAGCTCAAGCACCTGCCCCGTGTCGACGTGCCTGAAATCGCCTTTGTCGGCCGCTCCAACGCCGGTAAGTCCACCTGCATCAACACACTGACGCAGCAACACCGGCTGGCGTTTGCCTCCAAGACACCGGGCCGTACGCAGAGCATCAACCTCTTCAGCCTTGGCAAACAGGGTGTGACGGACGCCGTGCTGGCCGACCTGCCGGGCTACGGCTATGCGGCCGTGCCCAAGGAAGCCAAGTACCGCTGGCAGCAGGTGATGGGCAACTATTTGCAGACGCGCGACAACCTCAAGGCCGTGGTGCTGCTGTGCGACCCGCGCCTGGGCCTGACCGAGCTCGACGAGATCCTGCTGGACGTGATCCGGCCACGGGTGGAAGACGGCCTCAAGTTCCTGGTGCTGCTGACCAAGTCCGACAAGCTCAACAAGACCGAAGCGGCCAAGGCGCTGTCCATTGTGCGACTGCAGGCCGGCGGCGGAGACGTCAAACTCTTTTCTTCGCTGAAGCGCCGCGGTGTGGAGGAAGTAGCCCAGCATTTGTGGGACTGGGCCCATCCGGCAGAGAAACCGGTAAAACCCGCCAAAGCGGCACCTGAAGAGCTGCCTGAGATTAACGACTGAGCAGTTTCAGCCGCAAGGAGTGCCGGGGCCTGGATTTTTAAGGAAAAAGCGGCTTTAACCCCACAGGAGCGGGCGCAAGCAGCTATAAAAAATATAGCAACATGATCGCCACCAGCTTGTGCACATTGCCCCACGGCATCACCTTGTCTTGCCGGACTGCCGGTGAAAAAGGCCGCCCTGTCCTGATGTTCCTGCACGGCTTTCCGGAAGCAGCTTTTGTCTGGGACGGCTTGCTGGAACACTTTGCGCGGCCTGAAAACGGCGGTTTTCAGTGTGTGGCACCCAACCTGCGCGGCTTTGAACATTCCAGCGCGCCGCTGGAGGCGGCCGCCTACCGGCCCAAACACCTGGTGCAGGACATTGCAGCGCTGATTGCGCTGGAGGGTGGCCAACTAGCTTGTCTGGTGGCCCATGACTGGGGCGGCGCGGTGGCCTGGAACCTGGCCGCGGGCCACCCCGCGCTGATGAAAAAGCTGGCCATCATCAACTCGCCGCACCCCGGCACTTTTCTGCGCGAACTGCAGCATTCACCGGCACAGCAAGCCGCCAGTGCCTACATGAACTTCCTGATTCGCCCCGATGCCGAAGCCTTGCTGGCCGAAGATGACTTTCGGCGGCTCTGGGATTTTTTTACCAAGATGGGCGCAGCCGATGGGCCGCACGCCTGGCTGACCGAAGCCGTCAAGGACCAATACCGCGAAATCTGGCGCCAGGGCCTGACAGGCCCCTGCAATTACTACCGTGCTTCGCCCTTGCGACCGCCGCGGCCCGGGCCGCCGCACAACGACCCGGCCGCCGCCGCAGTGAGCATTCCGCGCGACATGCTGGAAGTTCACCTGCCGACGCTGGTGCTCTGGGCACTGGACGATACGGCCTTGCCGCCCGCGCTGCTGGAGGGCCTGGGCGACTACGTGCCGCAGATGGATTTACGCCGCATCGAAGGCGCAACCCACTGGATCGTGCACGAGCAGCCCGCATTGGTGGCGGCCCACCTGCAGGATTTCCTGCGCTAGATTGCTATTGATTTAATAGCTGCTTGCGCTCGTCCTGCATGGCCTGAAGGCCTGTTTCCCTAAAATTTTGGCCCCAACCCGCCAGCCATCAATACAGGGACGGCTCGCCTTCGGGCCGGGTTTTAAAGCGCTTGTGCACCCAGTAGTACTGGGCCGGCATGGTGTTGATGTAGTCCTGCAGCTGCGCATTCATGCGCGCGGTGTCGGCCACCGGGTCGTCGCTCGGGAAATCCACCCAGGCCGGCAGCACCTCCACCTTATAACCCGTCGGGGTGATCCGGGGCAACAGGGGCAGCACCTTGGCGCGGCCCAGGCGTGCAAATCGAGAGAGAGACGGGACCGTTGCGGTGGGTATGCCGTAAAAAGGCACGAACACTGAATCGTCGGGGCCGAAGTCCATGTCGGGCAACAGGTAAAGCGGCTGCCCTTCCCGAAGGGCGGCCACAATGGGTTTGACGCCATCACCCCGCCCAAAAAGCCGCAGGTTGCCAAACCGCCGCCGGCCTCGCAGTATCCAGCGGTCGACCAGTTTGTTCGACTGGTCGGTGTAAATGGTGGTCGAGGGCCGCGGCATCTGCAGCGCCACACCGGCCCATGCTGCATCCAGGCCGACGAAATGCGGCAGGAATATCACCGTGGGCTCATTGCCCTCCAGTTCCTGCACAGCCCCCGTCACCTGAACGCGCCGCTGCACCCAGGCCTGGGGCGCATGCCAGAGCCACGCGCGGTCCAGCCAGGCCTGGGCAAAAAATACAAATGTCAGCACCGTGAGGCGGCGCCGCTCTGCGACCGGGTAATCGGGAAAGCACAACGCGAAATTGGTGGCCACCACGCGCCGGCGCGAGCCTACCACCGCATACAACATCCAGCCGAGCAGCACGCCCAGGCCACGCGTCCAGGAAAGCGGCAGCAGCGCCAACACGCGCATGAAAAAAATGCCGCCGCGGGTCACGATCCGGCTGGCCATCTGGCGGGGAGTCTTCAAAGGGGAGTTTCCTTGCGTGGTGTCTTGTAGCGTGCGTAGCCCCACAAATACTGGCCCGGCTGGCTCAGCACAATGGCTTCGATCGCCCGGTTGATCTGAGTTACCCCATGCAGCAGGTCGGCGCGCGCGCCGGAATCAGAGGCGTCCATCCCCTGAACCGGTGGCCATATCTTGAGGAAATACCCTTTGCCGCGGGCCAGGCGCTCGCAACTGACGGGCAGCAGCACCGCACCGCTTTGCAACGCCAGCCGCGCGGCCAGCGTCATCGTGTAGGCCGGCTTGCCAAAAAAAGGCGCCCACACGCCCAGGCCTTCGGGCGGCACCTGGTCCGTCAGCAGAGCCACGGCCTGGTTGGCCTTGAGGGTTTTATGCATGAGGCGGATACCGCTCAGGGAGGCGGGCACGACAGTGAGGTTGGCCCGGTCACGCGCAAGGCGTTCCAGACGGGCCAGCCAGGCCTTGCGCGCGGGCCGGTAAATCGCGGTAATGGGCCCATACAGTTCGGCGAGCGCCTGAGGGCCCAGCTCGAAGCTGCCGCAATGGGGGCCGAAAAAAATCACACCACGGCCTTCGGCAAAAGCCTGCTCCGCGTGCACCTGGCCTTCAACACGGACATTACCCAGGCAGGACTCCGAAGCCGGCCGCATCCACAGTTTGGGTAGTTCGGCAATAAAGCGCCCAGCCTCGGCAATCGCCGGGCGGGCGACCGCGAACGGCAGTCCGGCCTGCGCCACATGTGCCCTGAACTGGGCGCGGTAGCGCGGACTCAAGCCCCACACCAGCCAGCCCAGCATGCCGCCCAGCGCATGCAGGGCGGCCAGCGGCCAGAGGGAAAAGAAGCGAAACAACCAGGGCATGAATCAGGTGAAAGGGGTATCGAAAGGTTACGCCGGCCAAAAACCAGCCGTCATATAATGCGGGCTGTCGCCGAGTTACTGAACTACTTGCAGGGCGACATTAAACCAAACTGCTAAAGCGTTCGCCGAGGCATTCCAGCCGGCAACGCGCCGACAAACTTCATGGAGTGTACGCAATGGCGAACGATTTTCTCTTTACATCCGAATCCGTCTCTGAAGGCCATCCCGACAAGGTCGCCGACCAGATTTCCGACGCAATCCTCGACGCAATTTTCAAGCAGGACCCACGCAGCCGCGTCGCCGCCGAAACCCTGACCAACACCGGCCTCGTCGTGCTGGCCGGTGAGATCACCACCAACGCGCATGTCGACTACATCCAGGTCGCGCGCGACACCATCAAGCGCATCGGCTACGACAACACCGAATACGGCATCGATTACAAGGGCTGCGCCGTCATGGTTTGCTATGACAAGCAGTCCAACGACATCGCCCAGGGCGTAGACCATGCCAGTGACGACCACCTGAACATCGGCGCCGGCGACCAGGGCCTCATGTTCGGCTATGCCTGCGACGAAACCCCGGACCTGATGCCCGCGCCGATTTACTACGCTCACCGCCTCGTCGAGCGCCAGGCCCAGCTGCGCAAGGATGGCCGCCTGCCTTTCCTGCGCCCCGATGCCAAGAGCCAGGTGACCATGCGCTACGTAGACGGTAAGCCGCACAGCATCGACACCGTGGTGCTGTCGACCCAGCACAGCCCCGACCAGAGCGAAACCGCCCACAAGATGAAGGCCTCGTTCACCGAAGCCATCATTGAAGAGATCATCAAGCCGGTACTGCCCAAAGAGTGGCTCAAGGACACCAAGTACCTGATCAACCCGACAGGCCGCTTCGTTATCGGCGGCCCGCAGGGCGACTGCGGCCTGACCGGCCGCAAGATCATCGTCGACACCTACGGCGGCGCCTGCCCACACGGCGGCGGCGCGTTCAGCGGCAAAGACCCCAGCAAGGTGGATCGCTCAGCCGCCTACGCAGCCCGTTATGTGGCCAAAAATATTGTGGCCGCGGGCCTGGCACGCCAGTGCCAGATCCAGGTGGCGTATGCCATCGGCGTAGCCCGCCCCATGAACGTCACGGTCTACACCGAAGGCACCGGCGTGATCTCCGACGAGAAACTCTCGGCCCTCGTCAACGAACACTTTGACCTGCGCCCCAAGGGCATCATCCAGATGCTGGACCTGCTGCGCCCCATCTACGAGAAGACGGCAGCCTACGGCCACTTCGGCCGCGACGAACCGGAATTTACGTGGGAAAGAACTGATAAAGCTGCTGCGCTTCGCGCTGCAGCCGGCCTGTAAGGCCGCCGGGCGGACAACCCGGTATCAGTTCTTCAGCGCAGGCTCACTTCGCGCAGCGAAGTTAAGGGCCGAAGGCCTGCGCCGACGCTAAACGACCGATAAAGCAGCTGCGCTTCGCGCGGCTGCAGGCCTGTAAGGCCCCGAACGAAACAAGCTTGTGCGGCTTTCAGCGCAGGCTTGCTTCGCGCTACGAAGTTAAGGACCAAGAGGTCCCTCCCCCTCGCTAATCCAGAAGATCACCCCGCGATTCAACCGCGCGTGTAGGGGCTTTTCCCGACATGCGGGGTATTGCCCAACTCTTCGGACGGCGCGTTGTCGGCTTTGGGCTGCGCGATGGTCTTGTTGGTGCCCTCTCTGCCGTATTCCTCGGCAGATATGGCGTCAGGCTGTGCGGCTGACCCGTTCTTGCGGTCACGATCACTCTTTGGATCGATGCGTTTTTTCAGGCCCATCTTGTGTCCTTCGTGTCGCCGGACATCAGGTAACAAAGCTGCTGAAATCCGCGGCGGGAAATGCAGATGCCGACATTGATGGCATTCCCCCCCTGGAATCACGGGCAGCGTGCGATACACCAAAACCGTTGCCGGTAACGATGAACGGCCAGGCACTGCGGGATTTCCCCGTTTCCATGGCGATTTCGCGTGCAGGCCGGGTTGCCCGGATTTCCGGTTCATGCAGGGGAAAGCTGTCTAGAAACATGGCGGCGCCAATGAAGGCTTTGAGTGGCTGGGTTTTGACTGTAGGTTCACGCCTGGCCGCGATGCGTCAGCGGGATAGGAAATGCGTGTAGGACAAGCTCGAATCAGGCACCACTTCCTTTGGTTGGAGCTTTAATTCCCGGCATTCCGGCCGCTGCTTTTTACCCACATCAGGCAACGAGGCAGGACATCAGGCTTTCGTAATCCACCGGTTTGACCAGGTGATGGTTAAACCCGGCCAGACTGGCAAGGGCTTTGTCTGTTGTCTGTCCCCAACCAGTGAGTGCAATAAGGACCATGGTTTCAGTGGCCGGCTGCTGGCGGATCAAGCGTGCTGCGTCGTACCCGTTCATGCCGGGCATTCCGATGTCCATGACGATAACGTCCGGCCTGTGAGCCTTGGCGGCGGCAACGGCGGCCACACCGTCATACGCCGTTGTCACTGCAAAACCATCCATGCCAAGCAAAGCTCCCAAGGTATTGGCCGCGTCCACGTTGTCGTCCACCACCAGGATTTTTTTGGCGTTTCCGGACCGGGCGGGGCCCGCCACTTGAACAGGCGATACAGGATGCCCGCCCTCCAGAACCACCGGCAGCGCCAGGACGAACTCACTGCCATGACCAAGGCCTTCACTGCTGGCATGCAGAGTGCCGCCGTGCATCTCGGCAAACTGCCTGGCCAGGCTCAGACCGATTCCCAGACCGGTCGGCGCTTCGCCAGGCACGGGCGTCTGGGCAAACAGGTCAAAGATTTTTACCAGAGAAGACGCCTCAAGCCCGATCCCGTTGTCGGCGACACGGAAAGTCACCACAGGCCCCTCGACGTCCGCGCGCAGCACGATATGACCGCCTGGATGCGTGAACTTGGCGGCGTTGACCAGAAGGTTGGCGACGCTTTGCACCAGGCGCGCGTGATCGGCATCCAGCAGATACGGTGCGTCCGGCTCCTGCACGTCCAACCGGTGCTGCTTGCTTTCCATGGCGGTACCAGAAATCTCCACCGCATGGTTAATCACTGATTGCAGTGTGATCTGCCCCCTTTTCAGGGTGACCTTGCCGCTGGTGATGCGGGCCACGTCCAACAGGTCATCCACCAATCGCGTCAGGTGAGCCACCTGGCGGTCCACGACATTGCGCAGTTGCGTGATCTGGCCCGAGTCCGGGTAAAGATGCCTGAGGATTCCCATGGACGTACGGATCGGCGCCAGCGGATTGCGCAGCTCATGCGCGAGCGTAGCCAGGAACTCGTCCTTGCGCTTGTCGGCATCGCGCACCTGGTATTGCCTTTCGCGTGCCCGCACGGCCGAGCGGGTGGCGGTAATCAGGGCAATGGTGCGCACGGGCCGTTCCACCAGCGTCACATTGCCAAGATGCTCGACCGCCCGCTGCACATCCAGCGAATCTGCGCCGCTGCGCGTCAGCAGCAGGATGGGGATGTCCGACCAGGTGGGTTGTGAGGCCACGTAGTCAGCCAATGGCCGCATGGCGGCACCACTGACAACCTCTTCCACCAGCAAGAGGGCGCCGGCACCCAGCGGGAGTTGCGTCATAAGCTCATCGCTGTTTGCACACACAATGCTGTGGATACCCACCGACTGAAGCACCCTGGCGGTCAGCGCCGCGTCCCGCCCTGTAGGCGCACAAATGACGATTCGCCGCTCCACCTATCTTGCTCCGCGGGCAGCACCCACCTCAGGATCGTTGCCGAGGTAGACGGGCACCCCCGTCAGAATGCCGCGGAAGCCGCGCAGCGGCGCGCCGACATGGATGCCCTTGTGCGACATCGAGAATTCGCGGATGGTGCGCTCGTGCAGGCTGCCTCGCTTTTTGAACACCGATACGGCCTGCTTGACTTCGCCGTCATGCTCGAAGTAGCGCAGCATGAGTACGTTGTCGGCCAGGTAACTGGCATCCACCGTGGTGGACATCTGGCCGCCCAGCATGCCTTGCTGAACGCCTATCAGGATGGTCACCACACCGCGCTGGCCCAGGTAGGTCAGCAATTCGTGCAAATGCGTTGTCAGAAAACGCTCGTCCGGCATGGCATTGAGGTAACCGTTGATGCTGTCGATGACGATGACTTTGCAGCCCCGGTCTGCGGCCCGGCACACTACGGTCGTGAACTCCCCAGGGGACAGCTCGGCCGGGTCAATCTGCTGAATGCTCAGCACGCCGCTTTCATAGGGCTCGCGGATTTTCATGCCCAGGCCGTCTGCGCGGTTCAGCAAATTGTTTGCCGCTTCTTCAAACAGGAACATGGCGCTGGTCTGCCCGCGTTCCGCTGCGGCGGTGACGAACTGGGCCGCCAGCGACGACTTGCCGGTACCCGGGGGGCCGGCAATCAGCGTGCTGGTGCCCTCTTCCAGGCCGCCGCCCAGGAGAGTGTCGAGTTCGGGAAGGCCGCTTTTGAGCTGTTCCCGTTTTCCCATCACGCGCGACTCGGCCGCCACCAGGCGCGGGTACACGCACAGGCCCCCGTACTGGATGTCGTAGTCATGCAGGCCGCCACGAAAGGCGATGCCGCGGTACTTCACCACGCGCACCCGGCGCCGCTCGGCCCCGTAGTCCTTCACGGACTGGTCCAGCGTGATCACGCCGTGCGCAATGCTGCGCACCTGAAGGTCTATGCCGGCAGCCGTGCGGTCGTCGAGCAACATCACGGTGCAGGAACGGCTGGCGAAGAACTGCTTGAGCGCCAGCACCTGGCGGCGATAGCGTAGCGGCGTATCGGCCAGCAATTGCAATTCGGAGAGGGAATCAATCACCACCCGGGTCGGTTTTCGCTCTTCAATCACGGACAGAATCATCTGTGTGGTGGTGCCCATCTCTACCTCCGAAGGGTGGAACATGGTGTATTCCGCCTCCGGCATCAGCAGGTTTTCAGACGGCAGTACCTCATGGATGTGAATGCCCCCCATGTCCCAGCCATGGGACTCGGCAACCCCGGCCAGTTCTGCCGCCGTTTCGGCCAGTGTGATGTACACAACGGACTCACCCTGCCGGGCGCCTTCCACCAGAAATTGCAGGCCGGTGGTGGTCTTGCCGGTGCCAGGCTCACCTTCAATCAGGTAGATCCGGTCCTTGATGAGGCCGCCTCCAAGGATGTTATCCAGGCCTGGGATGCCGGTTGAAAGGAACTGAAGCTCGGTTGAGGTCTTTGTGGTCATGGTTACAGGGATGCGGTTGTGAGCCAACATGGCACGGAAAGAACAATCCGCAACACCCCGTTAAAGAACGAAGCGGCTTGTAACACCTGGATAAATAGTAGCCAGCAGCCTCCAAAATCTCCGGTTTGCAGAGCCTGAGTTGAGCGTAGGACGACACGCCGTCCCTTCGTCTCCCGTCAGCGTTTCTCCACTCGCCCCCTCCGGGACGCCGCCGGACGGCCCGGGGGTGGGAATCCAAGAATCAGTCCGGTTCACGGGTAAAGCACCAAAACAGCGGTTTTCAGTAGCACCACCTTGAAAACGGGTCTGATTGCCTCTATGATTAGCACTCGATGGTATTGAGTGCTAACAAAGCTCAGTCAATCCACCAAGTTAACGGGCACTCACTTTTACGCGGGTGCTTTTTGATTCCCAAAACCATTGTTCTCAAACAAGGAGCTCTCATGAAACTTCGTCCTTTGCACGACCGCGTGATCGTCAAACGCGTGGAAAACGAAACCAAAACCGCTTCCGGCATCGTCATTCCTGACAGCGCCGCTGAAAAGCCTGATCAGGGCGAAGTGCTGGCCGTTGGCCCAGGCAAGAAGAACGACAAGGGCGAACTGAGCCCCGTGGGCGTGAAAGTTGGCGACCGCGTGCTGTTCGGCAAATACAGCGGCCAGACCGTCAAGGTCGACGGCGACGAACTGCTCGTCATGAAAGAAGAAGACCTGTTTGCAGTGGTCGAGAAGTAATCTCTCTTCTGCTATTTATTTGATAGCTGCTGGCGCACGTTGTATATGGGCCGGCAGGCGATTTCATCCATAAACTTTAAGGAATCTGCATCATGGCAGCAAAAGACGTAATTTTCGGCGGCGAAGCCCGCGCACGCATGGTCGAGGGTGTGAACATCCTGGCCAACGCCGTCAAGGTAACCCTGGGCCCCAAAGGCCGTAACGTGGTTCTGGAGCGCTCGTTCGGCGCCCCCACGGTGACCAAGGACGGTGTGTCCGTCGCCAAAGAGATCGAACTGAAAGACAAGCTGCAGAACATGGGCGCGCAGATGGTCAAGGAAGTCGCTTCCAAGACCTCCGACAACGCCGGCGACGGCACCACCACCGCCACCGTTCTGGCTCAAGCCATCGTCCGCGAAGGCATGAAGTACGTGGCCGCGGGCATGAACCCGATGGACCTGAAGCGCGGTATCGACAAGGCCGTGCTGGCCCTGACCGAAGAGCTCAAGAAGGCTTCCAAGCCCACCACGACTTCGAAAGAAATCGCCCAGGTCGGCTCCATCTCCGCCAACTCTGACGAATCCATCGGCAAGATCATTGCCGACGCAATGGACAAGGTTGGTAAAGAAGGCGTGATCACCGTGGAAGACGGCAAGTCCCTGCAAAACGAGCTCGACGTCGTCGAAGGCATGCAGTTCGACCGCGGCTACCTCTCCCCTTACTTCATCAACAACCCTGAAAAGCAGTCCGCACTGCTGGACAACCCCTTTGTTCTGCTCTACGACAAGAAGATCAGCAACATCCGTGACCTGCTGCCTACCCTGGAGCAAGTCGCCAAGGCCGGCCGTCCGCTGCTGATCATTGCTGAAGAAGTCGAAGGCGAAGCCCTGGCAACTCTGGTGGTGAACACCCTGCGCGGCATCCTGAAGGTTGTGGCTGTGAAGGCCCCTGGCTTCGGCGACCGCCGCAAAGCCATGCTGGAAGACATCGCCTGCCTGACCGGCGGCAAGGTCATCGCTGAAGAAGTCGGCATGTCGCTCGAAAAAGTGACGCTGGCTGACCTCGGCCAGGCCAAGCGCATCGAAGTGGGCAAGGAAAACACCATCATCATCGACGGCTCCGGCGCCGCTGCCGACATCGAAGCACGCGTCAAGCAAGTGCGCGTCCAGATCGAAGAAGCGACCAGTGACTACGACCGTGAAAAACTGCAAGAGCGCGTGGCCAAGCTGGCCGGCGGTGTTGCCGTGATCAAGGTTGGCGCTGCCACCGAAGTCGAAATGAAGGAAAAGAAGGCCCGCGTGGAAGACGCGCTGCACGCTACCCGCGCTGCCGTGGAAGAAGGCATTGTGGCCGGCGGCGGCGTGGCCCTGCTGCGCGCCAAGCAAGCTGCTGGCAAGATCGCCGGCGACAATCCTGACCAGGATGCCGGTATCAAGCTGGTGCTGCGCGCCATCGAAGCCCCCCTGCGCGAAATCGTTTACAACGCAGGCGGCGAAGCCTCTGTGGTGGTCAACGCGGTTCTGGCTGGTAAGGGTAACTACGGCTTCAATGCAGCCAACGACACCTACGGCGACATGATCGAAATGGGTATCCTGGATCCCACGAAGGTCACCCGCACCGCACTGCAGAACGCAGCCTCCGTCGCATCCCTGATGCTGACGACCGAGGCCATGATTGCCGAAGCTCCGAAAGAAGAGTCCGGCGCCGGCGGCGGCATGCCAGGCGGCATGGGTGGAATGGGCGGCATGGGCGACATGGGCATGTAATGCCTGCCTGAGCTTTTCGCTCCATCAAAAAGGGCCGCTTTCGCGGCCCTTTTTTTATTGCTCGTCCACTTTGTACGAAAAACGTTTTCACACAGCAAGGCCTTTCGTCTGCGGCGCCACAGTCTCTTCACAAAAACGGGGAGGAAGATGCTGCACGTTGGCGCCTGCCGCTACCATGATTTCTCATGAGCCACCGGATGACTTCCCTCGCCCCGTGCGATGGCGCGAATACCGCCGGCACAAACAATGACGCCATAGCAACCCGAACACATCCCGCATTCGCACTTGCCCATGAATCCCTCCCAGAAACTCTTCATAGCGGCCGCCCTGGCGGTTTCTTCCGTATACGGCTTTGCACAACAGGCGGGCACATGGTCCGTGTCGGCCGGCGTCACGCGGATTGCGCCTTCCGTGAACAGCGGCAGCCTTTCGGCGCCGTCCGGAACTGGCGTAATTCAGGGCGCGAAAGTCGACGTCAGCAACAGTTCCAGGTTAACGGCCGCCGTAAACTACATGGTCACCGACCACATCAGCCTGCACCTGCCGCTCGGTTTGGGCTTCAGGCATGACGTCAGCGGCGCAGGTGTGCTCGCTGGCGTTGGCACAGTGGCCGACACCCGGGCCTTGCCCATCACGCTGATCGCGCAATACCGGTTTCTTGATGCCGACGCCCGGTTTCGTCCTTACCTGGGTGCGGGCCTCTCCTACGTGAAGTTCTACAAGGAACGCGGCACAGCCCTGCTGACCGCGTTGACCAACCCAGGCGGCCCCGCCACAAGCGTATCCTTCAAGTCGAAATTTGCCCCCGCGTTGCAACTGGGTGGTATTTTCAACCTCGACAAAAAATGGTTTGTAGAAGCCAGCTATACCAAGACTTTCCTGAAAACCCGCGGCACGCTCAGTACCAACCAGACCATCGATGTGGGCCTTGACCCTGATTGCTTCACCTTGCAACTGGGGTACAAGTTTTAATTTCACGCTACAGGACCATCAGGATAATCGGCCAAAACGGTCGTCTGTCTGCCGCCTGAACTCGGTAGGCGTCATGCCCTTGATCTCCAGGAAACGCCGGTTGAAGTTTGCGACATTGTTGAAACCGACCTGATAGCAGATGTCGGTGACGTTGTGGTCGGTCTGCATCAGCAGGTGGCAGGCGCTGTTGATGCGCACACGGTTGACGAAGTCGGTAAAGCTGTTGCCGGTGGAGCGCTGGAAGAAGCGGCTGAAGCGGCTCTCGCTCATGCCGAGCTCGGCCGCCACGACTGACATCGAGATCGGTTCCGCCATGTTGGCGGTAATGCGGTTGACGATGCCGTTGATCTGGTCAACCTGTGCGTCGCCATCGGCGCCCTGCGTGCCTTGCATCTGTACGCTCGACAGCAGCCGGTAGTCCGTCCATTGCGCCAGGTCGGCCATGAACTCAAAAAAGTGGCCGAGGCGGCGCACGCCGCGCGCGGCCTTGATGTTGTCCCAGTGCGTCTGCGCCTGCTGCGACATGCCGAAGAACTCGATACCATGGCGTGCCCGTTCGAGCAGCTGCATCACTTCGCGCAATTCAGGAATCCCGGTTGCCGCGCGCTCGATGGGCTCGTGATGGAACTGGATCACCCGGTCGCGTCCCGCGGCGCCGCCTTCGGGCACGTCAAGCGAAATCCAGTTGTGCGGCAGGCGCGGGCCGCACAACACCAGATGACCGGGCTGAAACGGTCCGATCCAGTCGCCGACAAACGCCTTGCCCGAGGTCTCGGTGATCAGGTGCAGTTCATACTCTTCATGAAAATGCCAGCGTACCAGCGGGCTCGGAAAGCCATGTGCAAGACAGCGCACCAGACCGGTTTCAGGTGACTCGTAACCCAGTGATGGGGAGCGCGCAATATCGCGCTCCAGTTCGGGTTGGCGCTGACGGGGGATCGGGCGTTTGGATGTAGACGTTGTCATGGCAGTCTGGGGCAGGACCGTGAAGCAACGGCCTCATTGTCCTCTCGCACGAGCGCGGCGTGAACGGCCTCCAGCGTGGGCGGATCGGCACCTTCGCGGGTGCAGTTCAGTGCGGCGGCCGTGGCGGCGAAGTGCATCACTGCGCGCCAGGCGTCGCCGCTCAGCTCGCCAAGCTGGGCCGGGTGTTCGACGCCATGCGCAAGCAGCGAGACTGAAAGCCCGGCCGTAAAAGTATCGCCCGCGCCGATGGTGTCGACCACCTCAACACGCGGTGCCGCCACAGTCAACGGCTCGTGCCCCGTGCGCCAAAGCGTGGCACCGCCAGCGCCACGCGTGACGATGACCGCTCGCGCACCGGCGTGCAGGCAATCCGCTGCCAGCGCATCGACAGGCCTGCCGGGCGCCAGCAGTCCGGCATCTTCGTCGCTGAGCTTGACCAGATCGGCCATCGCAAACCAGCTCATGACGCGCGCGCGGTAGGCTGCCATATCGGAAATCAGGCTGGGCCGCACGTTGGGATCGAACACAATCACACGGCGCCCGGCATTGGCGGCCATCAGCCCGGTGATGCGCGTGGCAGCAGGTTCCTGCAGGAGCGCGATGGAGCCGAAATGCAGAAAACGGCATTCCGCCGGCAACTGCGGCAGCGGCTCAGGCGCCCAGGTCGCATCGGCGCTGCCGCGCGTATAGAAGGCATAGCGGTTGGTCTGCGGTGTGCGCTCAACGAAGGCCAGGGTCGACGGCGCATGGCTGCGCAGGATGAAACGGGTGTCCACACCGTTGCGTTCGAGAAAACGCATCAAGCGTTCACCAAACAGGTCGGTCGACAGCTGCGTGAGAAAACCAGTGGGCTGTCCGAGGCGTGCGCAGGCGACGGCCGTGTTGAGCGGTGAGCCGCCCTCGTGGCCCAGGAACGCCAGCGTGCCTGCCTCGCTGGCGGTGAAATCGATCAGGGCTTCGCCTGTGAGTGCAATGCGCATGGTTTTCGGATTGTCCTCTGTCAGGGCAAGGCGCGGGCGTCAGCCAGGAATCCGCGCTCGGCAGCCAGTGTGGCGGGATGATCGAGCAATTCTGCAAAGAGGCGCAGCGGAATCGTGATGGCGCCGACGCCCAACCTCAGCAAGGAAAGATACGCCTCGCGGGAGCGGATGCTCGCCACCAGCAGGCGCGTGCCGGACGAAGGCCGCTGTGCTACCAGCGCCTGCATCTGCGCGATCAGCGCCAACCCGTCGACACCAGCGTCCTCAAGCCGTCCCAGGTAGGGTGCCGCATAAGCCGCGCCCAGTTGGGCAGCAAAGTGCGCCTGCTCGGGCGCGTAGACAGCCGTCCACGTGACCGGCACACCTTGCGCGACAAGCCGGGCACCGGCATCGAAGCCCTGCCGTGTGGCGGGAATCTTCACGACCAGCTGGCCCTTGTCGAAGTGCGGCAGCAGGTCCTGCGCGTCTTCGAGCATGCCATCGACTTCGCTCGAATACACCTGCGCCTGCACTTGCCGCGCGCCCAGTTCGATACAGCGCGCCAGAAGGCCGGGCACCGCGGCGCGCCCGACGCCCGCTCGCTGCAGCAGCGTGGGGTTGGTGGTCACCCCGTGCACTACCGGATGCGGCAGGCAGGCCTGCAACTCGGTCAGGTCGGCGCTGTCGAGGTACAGATGGAAGTCTTCATTCATCGCGCTCTACCCCGATCAATCAGCTCATGACGTTGCCGCCATCGACATTCAGGGTCTGCGCCGTGATGTAACGCGCTTCGTCGCTGGCCAGAAATACCGCTGCTCCGGCGATGTCGGCCGGCACGCCCATACGGCCGAGTGGCACTTCGAGGCCCACGCGCCGCTTCTTTTCCCCCGGAGGCAACCCTTCTGCCTTGGCGAAGAGGCTGTCGACATGGTCCCACATCGGCGTATCGACCACACCGGGTGCGATGCCGTTGATGCGAATGCCATGCGGCGCCATGGCCAATGCGGCACTCTGGGTGTAGCTGATGACCGCGGCCTTGGTGGCGCAGTAGTGCGACACCAGCGCTTCGCCGCGCCGCCCGGCCTGCGAGGCCATGTTGATGACCGACGCACCCTGCGTGCCAGCTTCGACCATGTGGCGAAGCACGGCCTGCATGACAAAGAACATGCCTTTCACATTGACGGCAAAGAGCTTGTCGAAAGATGCCTCGTCGCTGTCAAGCAAAGGCGCGAGGTCGAACACGGCCGCGTTGTTGAACAGGGTATGAATGGGGCCAAAAGCGGCCTGTGCCTGCACCAGCAGGCGCGCAATCGCCTGGGCGTCCGTCACGTCCGCCGCGATGTAGGCCAGGCAGCCGGAATGACGTTTCTGCAGTGCCTGCACGGCTTCAGGCGTCGCCACTGCCCGGTCGACCACGCTGCAGTGCGCGCCCTCGGCGATGCAGGCTTCAGCCACCGCCAGACCGATGCCGCCACCGGCGCCCGTCAGAAGCACATGACGGTTCTTCAGACGTTCGCTCATGCTTTTTTTACCCCTGAATTGACAAAACCGGCGACTCGCCCGATCGCGCCGCGCACGGCATCCGTCAGCCGTGTATCGCCTGCGGCACTCCCCCATAGCCCCGCGTCGGAGCACAGCGCGCGCACAGGATCGACAGCGTCGCAGATCGCGCGGGCCACGGCCTCGTCCATACCCTGGTCCTGGTAGGCGTAGGGCAGCGCCCCCCGATGCCAGCGCCGCAGGAAAACAAGGAACAGCGCAGGCAGCACTGCGACGCTGTTGATGGGCTGTCCCGCGGCGAGCCGCTCCCGTACCGTGGGCGCGATAAACCCCGGAATCTTCGAGAAACCGTCCGCCGCCACGCGTTGGTTGGTGTCGCGGATCGCAGGGTTGCCAAAGCGCTCGAGTACCACATCGCGGTATGCCGCGAGGTCGATCGGCCCGGGAGAGTCGGGAGAACTCAGGCAGGGAATCACGTCGTCGGTCACATAGTCGTAGGCCATCTTCCGGATTGCCGCGTGGTGTGTTCCTTCGTGGATGAAGTCCAGCCCGACCAATGTGCCGGCCCAGGCAATGCAGCTGTGCGTGGCATTGAGGATGCGGATCTTGGCTTCCTCGTAAGGCTGCACCGATTCCACCAGCTCAACGCCCACACGGCCCCAGTCGGGGCGTCCGGCCGCGAAATTGTCTTCGATCACCCACTGGATGAAACTCTCGCCAGTGATCGCGGCCGCATCATCCCTCCCCGTGGCGGCCTTGACGCGAGCGCGCAGCTCGGGTGGCGGACGCGGCGTGATGCGGTCGACCATCGTGTTGGGACTGCGGGTGTTCCCCGCGACCCACGAAAGCAGCCCGGTATCGCCTGTGAGTTCAATGAATTCGCGCAACCCGGCACCGAAGCGGTCGCCGTTGTGACGCAGGTTGTCGCAGTTGAGCAGGGTCACCGGGCCGGCCTGCGCCGCCTTGCGCGCACGCAGGATCGCGCAGACGGCACCATAGATGGTCACGCCCTCCCCGCCCGCCTCGCCGCGGCGTGCACGCTCAAGGTCTGCCGCGAGATCATTGAAAGACAAGTCCAGCTTGCCTTTCGTGTCGAGGTAGTAGCCTGCCTCGGTCACGGTGAATGAAACGATACGGGTGGACGGCGCCGCACCGCGAGAGATCACCGCAGCCAGCGAGGCTTCCCAGGGAAACACTTCGCGGATGGCCTCAATCTGTTCATAGCGGTACTCGCCGGCCGGCGATACGGTTTCCAGCGTGTACCGCCCGCCCTGTGCCTGCAAGGCCGCGACGACCTCGGCCATATCGGGCCGGATGTTGGCGCCCACGATGGACCAACGGGTATCGCCCGCATCGATCAGCCGCTGAAGATAAACGGCCTGGTGGGCTCGATGAAACGAACCCAGTCCAAGGTGAAGCACCGTGAATTCCGAAGGTGCCAATGGCGTTTTCGCAGGAAGCGCTGTTGCGAGAGTCAAGGGAATGTCCGAAAGAAAGAAAGAATCAGGCCGGGACCGCACGGCCTTCACGGTTGAACAGATGAAGCACCGAGGGGTCGAGCTCGACCGCTACATCGTCACCTGCATGCAGTGGTGTCCGTTCGTTCTGGCGCGCTATCAACGGCACGCCGCCGACGTCGACGTGAATCAGGGTGTCGGCACCGAGTGCCTCGATCAGCTCCACGCGGCCTTGCACACCAAAAGCAACGGCCTGCTTCGGATGCACGCGCAAGCCTTCCGGCCGGACGCCCAGGAAACCGTCGCTTGGCAGGCGCCCGCCAGTGGCGGCCGAGAAGCTGGGAATTGCGCTCGCCGCCACCATGTTCATCGACGGCATGCCGATGAACTGCGCGACAAACCGGTTCGCCGGGTGGTCGTAGAGCTCGAGCGGCGTACCGACCTGCTCGATCAGCCCGTCCCTGAGCACCACCACGCGGTCGGCCAGCGTCATCGCCTCGACCTGGTCGTGCGTGACGTAAATGGTCGTCGCGCCGAGCGCACGGTGCAGCTTGTGGATTTCGACGCGCGTGTTGCCGCGCAGCGCGGCATCCAGGTTGGACAAGGGCTCGTCGAACAGGAACACCTTGGGTGCACGCACGATGGCGCGGCCAATCGCCACGCGCTGCCGCTGTCCACCCGACAGGTCTTTCGGTGTGCGGCCCAGGTACTGGGTGAGATTCAGCGTTTTGGCCGCGTACTCGACCTTGGTCTGGATCTCGTCCTTCGGCACGCCCGCAAGCTTGAGCGCAAAGGACATGTTGTCGTACACACTCATGTGCGGGTAGAGCGCGTAGCTCTGGAACACCATCGCCAGGTCACGCTTGCCCGAAGGCGTCCAGGTGATGTCCTTTCCGTCCAGCAGCAAATTGCCTTTGGTGATGGGCTCCAGCCCGGCGATGAGGCGCAGCAGTGTCGATTTGCCGCAACCCGAAGGTCCGACGAAGACGATGAACTCGCCCTTGTTGATTTCAAGATCAACACCGCGGATGATTTGGGTTTCCCCGAAACTTTTCTCGATGTTCTTGAGTTCCAGATAAGCCATAAGTCAATTCCTTTCACTTCACCGCGCCGAATGTCAGACCCTGCACCAGCTGTTTCTGGCTGAACCAGCCGAACACGACGATGGGTGCGATCGCCATCAGCGAGGCGGCTGACAATTTGGCCCAAAACAGGCCTTCAGGGCTGGAGTACGAGGCGATCAATGTCGCCAGCGTGCCGGCCTTGGCCGAACTGAGGTTGAGCGCCCAGAAGGCCTCGTTCCAGCTCAGCACCAGGCACAGCAGGCCGGTCGAAGCGAGACCGCCCACCGACAGCGGCAGCACAACATGGCGGAATTCGGTCCAGAGGCTCGCACCGTCCATGCGTGCGGCTTCCAGGATCTCGTTCGGGATGTCCTTGTAGGCGCTGTAGAGCATCCACACCATGATCGGCAGGTTCGCCAGCGTAAAGACAATGGTCAGTGCGGTGAGCGAATCCAGCAGGCCCGCGGTTTGCGCGAGAACGTAAATCGGCACCAGCGCGCCCACCGCCGGCATCATCTTGGTGGAAAGCATCCACATCAGGATGTCGCGTGTCCTCTTCGTGCGGAAGAAGGCCATCGAGTACGCGGCGGGCGCCGCGATCAGCAGGCCGATGATGGTTGAACCCAGGCTGGTGATGAGCGAGTTGCGCGCATACAGCAAGTAGTCGCTGCGGCGCTGCACTTCGCTGAAGTTGTCGAGCGTGGGCTCGAAAATAAAGAGCGGCGGCACATGGATTGCCTGAAGTTCGGTCTTGAAAGCCGTGAGAAACAGCCAGCCGAGCGGAAAGAACAGCAGCAGCGCTACGGCCCAGGCACCCACAGTGCGTAGCAGTTGCGGAAGGAAGTTGCTTGGTTGCACAATCGTTCCCTTAGTCGAGGTTCTTGCCGACGATGCGGATGAGGAACACCGCCACGATGTTGGCCACCACCACCGCGAACAACGCACCGGCCGATGCCACGCCCACGTCAAAGTTCATCAGCGACTGCTTGAAGATCATGTAAGTGAGATTGGTGCTCTCGTTGCCCGGGCCGCCATTGGTGGTGATGGCGATCTCGGCGAACACGCTGAGCAGAAAGATCATTTCGATCATGATCACCACCGCCATCGGCCGGCCGAGGTGCGGAATGATGAGGTAGAAAAACCGCTGGAACGAACTTGCACCGTCCATGCGCGCCGCTTCCATCTGCTCGCGGTCGAGCGACTGCAGCGAGGTAATGAAGATCAGGCAGGCGAAGGGCAGCCACTGCCAGGCCACCATGATGATCACCGACAACAGCGGCACATCGGTGAGCCAGTCGACCGGTTGCGCGCCGAAAAAACGCCAGAGGTCGGCAAGCACGCCGTAGATCGGGTTCATCATCATGTGCTTCCACAGCAGTGCGTTCACTGCGGGCATGACGAAGAACGGCGAGATAAGCAGCACGCGCACGATGCCCCGACCCGGAAAGGGCTCGTTCACCAGCAGCGCGAGCAGCACCCCGAAAACCACCGTGATGACGATCACGCTGCCGATGAGCAGCAGCGTGTTCCAGGTCGCAGGCCAGAAGTCCGGATCGGTGATGAAGTACTGGAAGTTCTCGATGCCGATGAACGGATGCTCGCCGGGTTGCATGAGGTTGTAGCTCACGAACGAGAAATACAGGGTCATCACGAGCGGCACGATCATCCATAGGAAGAGCGTGAGCACTGCGGGCGCCATGAGTGCGCGGGGCAGGAGGCGATTCATGTTGTGGGTCCCGGGGCGTCAGGTCAGAACTGCCGCGGATCCGGCTTCACCGGTCCACGGGCGGTCCATGCTGTCTGAGGGTTTACTTGTAGTACCCGGCCTTCTTCATCTCGCGCTCAGCCGCCGTCTGTGATGTCTTCAGGGCCTGGTCCACCGTGACCTTGCCCGACAGCGCTGCGCTCATCTGCTGGCCCACCGCCACGCCGATGGCCTGGAACTCGGGAATGGCCGCGTACTGCACGCCGACGTAGGGCGACTTGGGCAGCGTGCTGTCGCTGAGGTTGGCGCTGTCGATGGCTTTCTTCTCGGCGGCAGCAAACTTCGCAACCTTCTGGAACTCGGGATTTGCGTAGGTCGACTTGCGCGTGCCGGTGGGTACCGTCCCCCAGCCATGTTCTTTGGCGACCAGATTGATGTACTCCCTGGAGGTGGCCCACTTCACGAAGGTCTGGGCAGCTGCGCCCTTGGTCGAGCTGGCCGGAATGGCCAGGTTCCAGGTCCACAGCCAGTTGGCGCCCTTGGGCGTAACGGCCACAGGGGCCTGGGCAAAGGCCACCTTGTCGGCCACCTTCGACTGCTTCGGATCGCTGATGAATGAGGCAGCGATGGTTGCATCCACCCACATGCCGCACTTGCCTTCGTTGAAGAGGGCGAGGTTCTCATTGAAGCTGTTGGCCGAGGCGCCGGGTGGGCCGTAGGCTTTCATCAGGTCCACGTAAAAGCCAATGGCGTCCTTCCAGGGCTTGGTGTCGATCTGCGGCTTCCATTGCATGTCGAACCACTGGCCGCCGTTGGTATTGACCAGCGTGGTCAGGAAGGCCATGTTGTCGCCCCAGCCCGGCTTGCCGCGCAGGCACATGCCGTACACACCGGCTTTCGGGTCATGGATCTTGCCGGCCAGTTCCTTCACCTGTGTCCAGGTGGGTTGCTCGGGCATCTTGAAGCCGACCTTGTCGGCGAGGTCCTTGCGGTACATGAGCATCGAGCTCTCGCCATAGAACGGTGCGGCGTAGAGCTTGCCTTCATGCGACAGGCCGGCGCGGATGGCGGGCAACAGGTCGTCGACGTCATAGGCGGCATCGGTAGCAATGGGCTGCAGCCAGCCCTTCTTCGACCAGATCGGCGCTTCGTACAGGCCGATGGTCATCACGTCGAACTGCCCGCCCTTGGTGGCGATGTCAGTGGTGACGCGCTGGCGCAACGTGCCTTCTTCGAGCGTGACCCACTTGAGCTTGATGTCGGGATGGGCTTTCTCGAAAACCGGCGTGAGCTTCTGCATTTCGATCATGTGGCCGTTGTTCACCGTCGCCACCACGAGTTCGGTCACGGCATGAGCCATACCGGCGCCCAAGAGTGCAAGCACCAGGCCTGCCTGGATAAAACGCTTCATAAGGTGTCTCCTTCGTTATGTCAGTCGAAACGGCCGCTTTGCCGTTCACTGCATTTTGAAGAAAGGTCCTTGCGGGTTTGATACCAGATCAGAGCACTTCAATACTTTGTTGCATTGAAGGAGTGGTAATTTCCCTAAATCCCGCATCATTAGATGCAACAAATTGTCAAGGCCGACGTGACGCGCTCTGCCAAGTCAGGCCGCTAGCCTGCGTCGTTTGCATCAACGGACAAACAAATCAGATCGGGCGGCATCAACACGCCGACCGGTCGCGGCGCTATTTGCGCGCGACAGCTGAAGCCGGCACCAGCTTGAGTGGCCCGTAGAAGGCCTGCAGCTGACCCTCGTTCTTTTCGCCTTCGGTAAAGACCGCGAAGCTCAGCAAGGCGCCCGGATCTTCGCCAAAGGCCTGGCGGTAGTCGGCACGGATATCGCGCTCGTAGCTGCGCCATTCGTTGTAGCCGTGGTCGCCCGAGTCGACAACGATCTTGCGGATACGGTCGGTGCGGTCGTTGACGACGACTTCGCCCGGCCGGTTGACACGCGACCACGAATAAACCAGCGTCGCGAACGGCATTTCTTCGCCGGTCAGCAGCCGGCTCAACTCGGACAGCAGGGAATTTTTCATCGACAGCCGCGAGCGGTCGCCTTCGAACGCGAGCACCACCCGCACCGGCACGTCCTCGAGTTGCGGCAGTGCGAGATTGGCACCCGCACCGGCGTACGGCACGTTCCAGGAAAAGCGCACGAGCCCTAGCTGGTCGGGCTCGATGCGGTGGCGATGGCGCAGGATGCTGCCGGACGCCTCGACCTTTGCGAGCACCGCGTCGCGACCTTCATGACGCACATAGCTGTAGCTGGCCGGCTGCTTGCCCGGCACGCGGAAGATTTCCCACTTGAGGTCGTCCGGTTTGAGCTCATCGGCCTTGGGCGGCGCCGACATCTCGGCCCAGGCGGTGCCGGTCACTCCTTCCGCCGGGCCCAGCGTGCCGCCGCGGCTGACCGGCTCATCGACATCGGTGTCCTCGTCGGGCGCCGGGCGTGTCGCGCAGCCGGAGACCAGAGCCAGCGTGAGAAACGCTGCGGCGAACATCGAAAAACGGGGGAAAAGGCGGCGAAGCGGAAGGGAACAGGACATGATACGAAGCCATCGAAAAATCGGCGATGTGGCAAGTTGACCACGGAAGCGCGCGCTCCCGCAATGGAAAAACGCACACTTTTGCGGGATTCAGCCAGCAATCTTGCGCAGCAGGCCGGCGGTCGAGCCATCAAGGCCGGATACGTCCCCGCTGCGCAGGCGTGGCTCGATGTCTTTGGCCAGCACCTTGCCGAGCTCGACGCCCCACTGGTCAAAACTGTTGATGCCCCAGATCGCACCGCTGACAAACACACGGTGCTCCTGCAGGGCGATCAGCGCGCCCAGGCTGGCCGGTGTGAGCCGCTCAAGCAACAGGAAGGTACTGGGACGGTTGCCGGGAAAATGCCTGTGGCCAC
Source organism: Polaromonas sp. P1_F4 (assembly GCF_056405675.1). NCBI lineage: Bacteria > Pseudomonadati > Pseudomonadota > Betaproteobacteria > Burkholderiales > Comamonadaceae > Polaromonas > Polaromonas sp. P1_F4. The sequence goes on from NZ_JBFUBP010000002.1 coordinate 368,388, forward strand.
CCGCCTCTTCTTTTCCGGTCATCAGGGCTTGCGCCTGGGCCAGGACGTTGGCCAGCAATTTGGCGTGATGCCCCGGCAAATCATGCGGTGCGTGCGCGGCTGTTTTGACCGCCACAAACTCGACTGGCACCACCGACGTCCCCTGGTGCAGCATCTGGAAATAGGCGTGCTGGCCGTTGGTGCCGGGTTCGCCCCACAGCACCGGCGACGTTTCAAACGGCAAGGCCTTGCCATCCGCGTCCACGCGTTTGCCGTTGCTCTCCATCTCCAGCTGCTGCAGGTAAGCCGGCAGGCGGCGCAGGGCGCTGCTGTAGGGCGCGATGCTGCGGCTGGTGAAACCATGAAAGTTGCGGTACCAGACGTCGAGCAGGCCCAGGCGCACCGGCAGGTTGCGTTCCAGGGGTGCGGTGCGAAAGTGCTCGTCCATGGCGTGCGCGCCGGCCAGCAGCTCGCGAAAGCCGGCTGCACCAATGGCGATGGCCACCGGCAAGCCGATGGCCGACCACAGCGAATAACGCCCGCCCACCCAGTCCCAGAAACCAAAGGTGGTGCTGATGCCGAATTCGTTGGCTGCCGCGACGTTGGTCGTCAGTGCGGCGAAATGCCGGCTGATGTCGCGTCCGCCCTGTGCCTCAAACCAGCGCCGGGCCGAGTGCGCATTGGTCATGGTCTCGGTGGTGGTGAAGGTTTTGGACGCGATCAGGAACAGCGTGCTTTGCGGCTTGAGCCCCTTGAGCACGGTAGCCAGCTCGTCCCCATCCACATTGGAGACAAAGTGAACGCGTTTGCCGTTGGCGGCGAATTCGCCGAGCGCCAGCACCGCCATTTGGGGCCCCAGGTCGGAGCCGCCTATGCCGATGTTGACGACATCGGTGATGGCGGCATCCGCGCGCACCTGCTCGGCATAAGCCAGCATCGCGTCCAGCGTGGTGTGAACCTGGGCCAACTCGGTTGCTATATCTTTAATAGCTGCCGGCGCACGTCCATCCTGGTCTACAGCCGGATTTCTCAGCAAAAAATGCATCACAGCGCGCTTTTCGGTGCCGTTGATCAGCTCCCCGGCGAACATGGCGTCGCGGTGCTGCTCCAGCCCGCACTGACGCGCAAGCTCTAACAACAATGCCTGGCTGGCCGTGTCGATCAGGTTTTTGGAAAGGTCTGCAAAAACATGGGGAGCGTCCTGGCTGAAACGGGCAAAGCGATCCGGGTCGGCGGCAAATGCCGCCTTCAGATCGAAATCTTCGCCTGAAGCCGTATACAGCGCCTGCAGCGCAGGCCACGCGGGAGTCTGGTCGCAACGCGGTCGGTTCATGACGTGTCCTGCCTGAGAGTTATGCGGCCAGCATCAGCTGCTCAAGCTTCACGGCATCGGCTGCGAAAGCGCGGATGCCTTCAGCCAGCTTCTCGGTGGCCATGGCATCTTCGTTGAGCGCGTAGCGGAATCCGGCTTCGTCAAAGTTCACTGGGGGCAAGTCCAGCGCCGCTGCGGCTTTGGCATCGAGTGCGCGCGGCAACGCGGCATCGCTGGCGGCAAGCTGGGCCAGCAGTTCCGGGCTGATGGTCAGGAGGTCACAGCCGGCGAGCGCAGTGATCTGGCCCACGTTGCGAAAGCTCGCACCCATTACCTCGGTGGCAATGCCGAAGTGCTTGTAATGGTTGTAGATCTCGCGCACAGACTTCACGCCGGGGTCGTTGGCGCCGGACATGGCGGCTTCGTCCCAGGCGGCGCCGGCAGATTTTTTGTACCAGTCGTAGATACGGCCGACAAACGGCGAGATCAACTGAACCTTGGCCTGGCCGCAGGCGATGGCCTGGCAGAACGAAAACAGCAGCGTGAGGTTGGTGTGAATGCCGCGCTGTTCCAGCTTTTCGGCCGCCTGAATGCCTTCCCAGGTGGCGGCGACCTTGATCAGCACGCGGTCAATGTGAATGCCTTCGGCCTGGTAGAGCTCGATGATGCGTTCGCCGCGCGTATACGTTGCGTTGGCGTCAAAGCTCAGGCGGGCATCAACCTCCGTCGAGACCCGGCCCGGAATGATGGAAAGGATTTCGCAGCCAAAACGCACCAGCAGACGGTCCATGACCTCGTCAAGCGCCCGGCCCTTGAAGCGGCTCACGGTGTCTTCCAGCAGGGGCTGGTAGTCGGCCTTCTGCACCGCCTTGAGGATGAGGGAAGGATTGGTGGTGGCGTCCTGCGGCTTGAACTGCCCCAGTTGCTTGAAGTCACCGGTGTCAGCGACTACGGTGGTGAACTGTTTCAGGGCGTCAAGTTGGGTCATGGCTGGGTGGCTGGTCAAAACACGGAGTGGTCCGGATGAAACACCGTGCGGTGCCTGGATGCAGGCATTTCACGGGTTCGATGTCGAGTTACCATTATGCCCATAGAATATGAAACTTTATTACCAAGACAATTTTTTACCATGAGTTTTGACCTCATCCTGTTTGGCGGCACCGGCGACCTGGTGTGGCGCAAGATCATGCCGGCCCTGTTCCAGGCCTTCCGCCACGGCTCGTTGCCGGAGGGCGGGCGCATTGTGGGCGTGGCACGCGACGATTTGTCGGACGACCAGTACCGCGCGCTGATCAAGTCCCGGTTTGACAATGTCGAGCTGGCCAAGCGGCCGAGCGAAGAGGAGTTCTCGCGCTTCGCGGCGATGTTGGGCTACCTGCGCATGGACTTGTCCAACCCGTCCGACTATGCCGCGCTGGCTGCGAAACTGCAGCAGCGGCCCGCCGAGGTGGTGGTGATGTATGTAGCCACTGCGCCCAGCCTCTTCACCACGGTCTGCGAGCAGATTGCCGCCGCCGGCCTCAACGGCCCGCAGACGCGCGTGGTGCTGGAAAAGCCGCTGGGCCACGACCTGGCATCCAACCGCGCCATCAACAAGACGGTACGCAGTGTTTTGAGCGAGCAGCAGATCTTTCGCATCGACCACTACCTGGGCAAGCCGTCGGTGCAGAACCTGTTTGCGCTGCGTTTCGGCAACTCGCTGTTCGAACCGCTGTGGCGCCGCGAGACGATTGCCAACATCCAGATCACCATCGCCGAAGACCTGGGCGTGGAAAAGCGCGGTGCGTTTTACGACAGCACCGGCGCGCTGCGCGACATGGTGCAAAACCATGCGCTGCAGCTGCTGTGCGCCATCGGTATGGAGCCACCCATCAACTCACACGCCGACGCCATCCGCGACGAGAAACTCAAGGTATTGCGATCGCTGAAAGCCTGGACGCCTGAAACGCTGAGCCAGCATGTGGTGCGCGGCCAATACGCGGCCGGCAACATCGACGGCGAGGCCGTGCCCGGCTACCGCGACGAAAAAGGCGTGCCCCCTGACAGCAGGACCGAAACCTTTGTCGCCCTGCGCACCGAGATCGCCAACTGGCGCTGGGCCGGTGTGCCGTTTTACATCCGCACCGGCAAGCGCCTGGCCGGCCGGGACGCGCACATCGAGGTGAACTTCCGCCCCGCGCCGCACGCGATTTTCAAGTCGGCGCTGGCCGGCTCCAATGTGGCCAACCGGCTGGTGATCAACCTGCAACCCAAAGACGGCCTGGAGCTGCACCTGCTTGCGCAGGGTGCCGACCAGCGCACGGGGGGCCGCGGCACGCCTTCGCTGGCGCCGGTGCAACTGGACCTGGATTTCGACAAACGCTTTGGCTCCGAGCGCGTGGGCGCTTATGAACGGCTGCTGCTGGATGTGATCGACGGGCGCTTGAATCTTTTCGTGCGCAGCGACGAGCAGGAAGAAGCCTGGCGCTGGGTCGAACCCATCATGGACAGCTGGAGCAACCAGGCGAGTGCGCCACGGCCTTATGCCGCCGGCACCTGGGGCCCCAGTGCCGCGAGCGCGATGATTGCCAGAGACGGCTATTGCTGGTCCGAAGAATGTTAAGTATGTGGCCCCCACGGTCGTTCACTTCGTGTAGCTCCCTGCCCCCCGAGGGGGCAGCTGCGCCTGTGGCCCGGCAAAGCCGGTTCCACGGCCCCTGCTGGTTGGGGAAGATGCCAAGTACCACTGGAGGCATACCCCGTGCTTGATCGAATTAAGGCCTCGTTGCCTTCGCTGGCGCCTGCGGAGCAGCGCGTCGGCCGGTTGGTACTGGCCGACCCGCGGGCGTTTGCCAATTTGCCGATCACCGAGTTGGCCAGCCGTTCGCATGTGAGCAAGCCCACCGTGGTGCGGTTTTGCCGCAGCATGGGATATGACGGCCTGTCGGACTTCAAGCTCAAGCTGGCGGGCAGCGTGAGTGAGGGCGTACCTTTCATCCACCGCAGCGTGGACGCGGACGACAAGACCGGCGACGTGATGGTCAAGGTGATCGACAACACGGTGGCGGCATTTTTGAAATACCGCAACGATGCGAGTTCCGTAGCCATTGAGCGGGCCGCCGATGCGCTGCTGGCCACTTACAACACAGGCAAGCGGATTGAATTCTTCGGCGTGGGCAACTCTGGCATCGTGGCGCAGGATGCTCAGCACAAGTTCTTCCGCCTGGGCATCACCAGCATCGCCTACAGCGACGGCCACATGCAGGTGATGAGTGCCTCGCTGCTGGGGCCGGGCGACTGCGTGGTGGTGATTTCCAACTCTGGCCGCACGCGCGATTTGATGGACGCCTGCGACATCGCCCGCAAGAATGGCGCGACCACGATCGTCATCACCGTCACCGGTTCGCCGTTGGCCGCAGCCGGCAACATCCACCTGGCAGCCGACCACCCCGAGGGCTACGACCGCTACAGCCCCATGGTGTCGCGCCTGATGCACCTGATGATCATCGACATCCTGGCAACCTGTGTGGCACTGCGCATCGGCAGCAAGCTGCAGCCGTTGCTCAAGGAAATGAAAAACAACCTGCGTAACAAGCGTTATGCCTGAGACGGGCACAGACAGGTGAGGCGCAGACGTGGTCTGCATCGCCCCGCCTGTGATGACGGCCCCTTGGAATATCAAGAAGAATTCGCCCGCAGCTCATAAGGGACGAGCGCAAGCAGCTATTAAATTAATAGCAAGTCAGCGCAGCGGCAGCGAGCGTTCGACAATTCCCGCGAACAGCGCCGAGCCCAGCGGCAGCACGCTGTCATTGAAGTCATAGCAGCTGTTATGCAAAAAGCGGCTGCCCACGCCGCCCATGGTTCCGCCTTTGCCATCGGGCAACTGCTCGCCCTGGCCCAGGCGCAAGTAGGCACCCGGCTTGACCCTGAGCATGAAGGAGAAGTCTTCCGAGCCCATGCTGGGCTCAAGGTTGCGCACAACGTTCTCTGCACCCACCAGTTGTTCGGCGACGCTGGTGGCCAGCTCGTATTCGACCGGTGAGTTGATGGTGGCCGGGTAGATTCGTTCGTACTTGACGGTGGCCGTGGCGCCAAAGCCCTGCGCCACTGCGGCGCACAACTCCTTGAGGCGCCGCTCGACCAGGTCCTGCACTTCCGGTTTGAAGGTGCGTACCGTGCCGACCAGTGTGGCATTGCCGGGCACCACGCTCATGGCGCCCAGATCCCCTGCCTGGACGGCACAAATGCTGATCACGGCGTTGTCCATGGCCTTGACGTTGCGCGAGACGATGCCTTGCACCGCTGTGATGATGTGAGCGGCCACCAGCACCGGATCGACCGTGAGATAGGCGTGTGCCCCATGGCCGCCCTTGCCGGTAATCTCAATGGTGATGCGATCGGCCGCGGCCATCATGGGGCCGGGGTTGATCCCGATGGTGCCAGGCTGCATCGCGGGCCAGTTGTGCATGGCGTAAATGGCCTGCACAGGAAAACGCTCGAACAAGCCGTCCTTGATCATCGCATCAGCACCGCCACGCCCCTCCTCCGCGGGCTGGAAAACCAGCACGGCATCGCCGGCAAAATTACGCGTCTCTGCGAGGTAACGGGCAGCACCCACCAGCATGGTGGTGTGCCCGTCATGTCCACATCCATGCATCAACCCGGCCTTGGCGGACTTCCAGCCAAATTCGTTGTGTTCTGTCATGGGTAGCGCGTCCATGTCGGCGCGCAATCCGATCATGGGCTTAAAACCAGGTTGACCGGAAGCCTTGACTGGCTGCTGACCTCTGATGACAGCCACAACACCTGTTTTACCGACACCGGTGTGCACCTCGTCTACGCCACACAACTTGAGCGCGTGCACTACCCGGCTGGAGGTGTAAACCTCTTCAAACCCGAGTTCCGGGTGCGCGTGCAGGTCGCGCCGAAAGGCGGTCAGTTCGGGGTGGTACTGCGCTATTTGCGCAAAGGCCCGGCCGGAGGCGCGAAGCGGAGAGGGACGATCGGGGTTTGCAGTATCTCCCGCTGCGGCAGGCTGAATGGATGAAGCACTTGGAAGATTGGCCGGAGCGCGCATGTCAGTGGAGTCCCGAGTTCAGCAGGTTAAATACTAGTCCCGAAGGGATAGCGGTGCAAATCCAGGGGTTTGTGAAATCTGCAGCAAGTCCGGCGCCATTGCGGGCGTGGCCACGATGCTTGCAGTTTTGCTTTTGAGGCTGACGGGGCCGTACCATGCCTTGGTAATTTGGCGTGTGTTGTCGCTGTCAGTCATGATGGCGACACCGACCAAAGCGCCGGGGGGCTCGCCGAAGGCCTTTTGGTAGTCGGCACGAATGTCACGCTGGTAGTCGAGCCAGCGATCAAGGCGGCCGGGACCGGATTCGATCACCACTTTGCGGATCCGGTCGGTCCGTGTATTGATGATCACGCTTTCTGGCGCGCTGTGAGAGCCCCAGACATACATGAGCGTCGCGTAAGGCAGCGGCTCGCCTGTCAGTGCCAATGCGAGCTCTGAAAGCATGGCGTTCCTGGCAGAAAACTTCGACCTGTCACCTTCAAAGGCCAGGACCACACGCACGGGCGAATCATCGCTGTCGCGTTGCGTCATGTCCGCACCCGCAATCATCTTCGGCACCTTCCAGGAGAAGCCCAGGGTTCCAAGTTCCGCTGGCTCTATGCGCAGGTTTTGCCGCAGCATGCTGGCGGCACTATCGGACTCACCAAGAACGGCATTGCGCCCGTCCAGGCGAACGGCACGGTAACGTGTCGACTTCTTGCCCGGGAAAGTGCAGTGCTGCCATTTAATGACATCTGCATCAGTGCTTGTAGACGACGCAGAAGTCCAGTCGACATTCGTGCTGGCTATAGGGGCGGAAGTCCCGAACCCCGCGCAGCCAGCGGCAAGAAACAGGTAGCCGACGGCCAGCAAGCGCAACGTGCGAACAAGGAAACGGCGATGTGTCAGTGGCATTGAACGTGGGGGAACAGCAATGGACCTGGTATCAGTTGCGTCTTGTCTAAATGCCAAGCCCTTGGTATTTAACGCGGCAGATGCGAAAAAGTTTCACAAATCCGAGCGACTAATTTCAACGACTCACAACATCAAGCGGCGGTCTCGTAAATTTCTTCACGAAAAAAGCCGCCTCGGGTTACCCCGAGACGGCTTTCAGATTCTCATCAAAAACTGGCTTAGGCCAGCTTCAGATTAGAACGTGTGGCGAACACCAGCAGCAAACAAGGTTTTCTTGTCGGTACGGGTAGAGTCGTTGTTTGGCTCACCTTTGTGGCTGATGTAACCGGTGTACAGCGTGGTGCGCTTGGACAGGTCATAGGTACCCAGCAGGCTGTAGCCAGTGCCCTTGCGGCTCGTGTTGTTGAAGTCGCTCTTGGCACGGACATAACCAGCAGCGATGGAAGCGGCGCCAAACGGAACGCTCACGCCGATTTGGTATTCCTTGTCTTTGGCATCAAAACCGAGGGTGTTCAGGCCCTTGGCGGTGTTGTAGCTACCGACGAGCTTCGCAACGCCGAAGTCATACGTAGCGCCCAGCAGGTTGTACTTGCGGGTGGTCTGCAGACCAGCGGTACCTACGTTGTTAGACGCGGAACTGATAACGGTGCTGCCGAGGCCAGACGCACCGGAGAACAATGTGGCGGTGCCGTTAGACTTTTCAGCCTGGTAGGCGTAACCAACCAACAGAGGGCCATTGGCGTACTTGATGTGGGCGCTGGTGCTGCTGGAAGCAGAAACCGTTGCCGACTTGTCTTCGCCAAAACCGTACATCACCGAACCGCTGAAACCACCGAAAACGGGGGAGTCATAACGGATGGAGTTGTTGGCACGGTTGCTGTAGTCTTGCAGGCCCACACCCCAGATGGTGCCGGTGGTAGCAAACGTGTTGGAGTCATACGTGTTGTTGGTAGCGCCGCGCAGCGAGTCATAAGCGGTGTACTGACGACCCAGACGAACTTCACCGAAGCTGCCTTTCAGGCCCACGGTAGCAACACGGCCAAACAGGATGGAGGCGGTAGAAGAAGAGCTGCCGCCGTTGTTGGCCAAAGCACCGGTGTCAATACCGAAGCCGCTTTCGAGTGTGAACACAGCTGCCAGACCGCCACCGAGGTCTTCGCTACCGCRCATGCCCCAACGCGAGCTGCTCAAGCCGCTACCGTCGATCTTGCTGTTGCTGATGCTGGTGTTGGTGGTGGACGATTGAACTTTAACGTTCTCTTGACCAATCATTGCATCGACAACGCCGTACAGGGTCACAGAGGATTGGGCATGTGCAACGCCAGCGGTTGCAGCGAGTGCAGCCAGGGCGATAAGAGTCTTTTTCATTGAGAGTTTCTCCAAGGTTAAACATAGGGCTCCGGCACGGGGACCATTTCAGACTTTCGCCTTCATGGCACCACCAGAGACCCGGGCCAACCCCCGTTTCGGGAAGTTGGGTCTATTGCACCAGACTGAGCCCCAATTCGCAAAGGAATGCCCGAAAAAACAGTCAAGCCGTTGCGCTCAAACCACAAACAGACAGGGGCAAGTGGAAAAGAAGCAACGCCCGCGAAAACCCGGGAATTCTGCTAACCAAAACTTGCCTTTTTGCCTGATTTCAGCTGCCTAAATGAAAAAAGCCGTTTCAATGAAACGGCTTTTTGAGAGAACCCGGGCAAGCCCGGGTTTAGATCCAATCTGGATTAGAACGTGTGACGAACGCCAACACCGTAGGTGCTGGTCTTGCGATCAGCCGCGCCGGAGCTGGTTTCCTTGCCGCTCTGAACACCAGCGTACAGGTTCGTGCGCTTGGAGAGCGCATACAGGCCGGCCAGGCCGTAGCCCGTACGCTTCAGGTCAGGAAGACCACCCAGACGGGTGCTCTTGGAACGGGCAATACCACCAGACAGCGTGAAGGTGCTGTTGACAGGGAAGTCCAGACCGATTTGGTACTCTTTCGCCTTGTCCTGTGCCAGAGCGGTCACTGGGCTGGTGCCATTCTTCGCGTTACCGTAAGCTGCGAGCAGCTTGACCACGCCGAAGTCGTACGAACCATTCAACTGGGTGTACTTGATGGCAGTGGTGTTAGCGGTAGCCTTTTCAGACTGGTAAGACAGCGCCGCACCGATAGGGCCGTTTGCATAAGCAACGTTGAAGCTGGTAACTTTGCCGGCGCCGACAGTGGCGGTTTTGTTTTCGCCGAAGCTGTACATTGCAGCAGCAGTGAACCCAGCCAGGTCAGGGGTCTTGTAATAGATCGCGTTACCAGGACGGTCGAGGTAGTTTGTGCTGCTGATCCACACGCTGGTGGCAGGTGCAAACAGGAGCGAGTCGAAGCCAGCAGCGCCGGAGCCCTTGACGTCGTCATAAGGGGTCCACATTTTGCCGAGCTTCAGTTCACCGAAGCCACCAGACAGGCCAACCCAGGACTGACGGCCAAAGATCGCGTTGGAGGTCGTGCCGCTATAGGGGTTGGTGTAGTTGTTCGAAGCACCGGTGCTGGGGTCAAAGCCGGCTTCCAGCAGGAAGTTGGCTTTCAGGCCGCCACCGAGGTCCTCAGAACCCTTCAGGCCGAAACGGCTGGTCTGCAGACCACCACCGCTACCGGAAGCAGGATGCGAAACGTTCACGCCGGTCTGGCTGATATTGTTGTCCTTCACGCTACCAACCCAAGCGTCCACAAGGCCGTAAACGGTCACGGTAGACTGGGCAGAAGCCATGCCGGAAACGGCCAGCACAGCCAAAGCAACTAGGCTTTTCTTCATCATTAGAAAATCTCCAAAAAGGTGGAAAACAAAACACTGCTACGAAACAAACATTTATAAGGGCTCAGTGACTACCCTTAGACCGATTTAACCAAAAAGTCACAAATCACACCAAGCCTTATCTCTACTATTAGCAACGTTCATACCCGAGTTGTTGGCCCCTAACAACGCATTGCATTTTGCGCACACTGGAGGTGCGCATGCGAACGAATGGGCCAGGCTGAGCGTACGAGGGAAATTTTCAGGCGGCCGAGGCAGGTCGCCCCAAAGCAGGGCATCCGGCCCTGGATGCCCCGCGTTGGTGAAAAACGCAAATCCCCAGTTTTTTTGTCTCCGGGAAGCGTTATGGCTCAAAAAGTCGAGCAAGAAGGGCGGCAAATTGGTGTAGCTCGACATGAACCGTTGTAGCCGCGAGTCATTCTCCTGTTGCCAACCCGCTATACGCCCCGGATTAGACGTCAAACCCTAGTCACCGATTGCCCATGACTGCGTCGTTCTCCAGCCTCACTTAAAACGATCTCCAGCATCGGAATTTGAGAGGGAAAACACAATTATTTGACAAACTCCCAAGGTTTACCGTCGGCATCAACCAGCGCAGAAAAACTTCGGGTTTTCCCCTGTCGCAAAAGTGATACCCCCCGTATTGCCTCTCTTTACGTGCCGCGGCATCCCCACTAATCTTTGCTCCATCGAGTCAAGCCGGTATGCGTGTATTTACGGCAATGACTGCGAAGGTTTTCCCTCAATTACAACTCTTGGAGACTCCATGAAAAAACTGACCCTCGTTGCAACTGCGATCATGGGACTGCTGTCCACTTCCGCTGCCATGGCACAAAGCACTGTGACCGTCTACGGCATTGTTGACGCTGGCTACAACCGTGTAAGCGGTCTGCGTCAAGGCACCGTGAACACCATCGCCAGCGGCATCATGGAAGGCTCGCGTTTCGGCCTGCGTGGCACCGAAGACATCGGCGGTGGTTACAAAGCCATCTTCACGCTGGAAAACCGCTTTGAAGCAGATACCGGTGCACTGGGCAACCGGACGAATTCGGGCACACAGTTGCCCGATCGCATGGTCAACGCCAATTTGCTGGTACCCACCTTTTCCGCCGCACAGCAAGCTGGCTTACAGACAAACTTTTTCACACCCATTGCCGCCAGTATCGGCGGCACCCTCGGCGTCAACACGACCAATAACCTGTTTGACCGCCAGGCTTTTGTCGGCCTGATCACTCCGGTTGGCGCTATTACGCTGGGCCGTCAGTACACCCCAGGCTATCTGGTTGGCGCCACCTTCGACGCCTCGCAAACCCAGTCCAGTCTGGCTGCGGGTCAGGTTGCGAGCTTCCCACCTGCCTTTGATATTCGCCTGAGCAACACCGTTCAGTACGCCATCCAGACCAGTGGTGTGACCGCCTCGCTGATGTATGGCGCCGGTGAGGCATCCACTGCCACGGTCGGTAATTCAGCCAGTCGTTTCCTGGGCGGAATGGTGATGTACAAGGCTACCGGCTGGTCTGTCGGCTTCGGTCACAACACGAAGAACAATAGCAGTGGACAGAAATCTCTGACCAACAATGTTTTGGGCGCGACTGTTGACGTCGGCCCAGGCACCATTTATGGTCAGTACGCCACGATCAAGGATGAAAACCCCGACGCTTTGGCGCTGATCGCCCCGAACTTGACCACCCCAGCAGCGACCGCCGGTCTGACGGCTTTGGGCACCAATGCAGCGACGATTCTTGCAGCTTACTCCAACGCGCTGCGCCAGGACGCCAACCTCATGCACATCGGCTACCGCATGACCACCGGCCCGCACACCATCGTGGTTGCCTACAACCGCCTGGATGACAAGCGTCCCAACAATGCTGACACCTCATCGTATGGTGCAACCTATACCTACGCGCTGTCCAAACGCACCAACCTGAACGCCGTGCTGACACGCTTCAGCAACAAGGGTTTAGGCCAGGCGGCCCCTGGTGGCAATGGCTTCCTCGGCGGCGTGACGTCTACAGCGGGCACCAACTCCACCAACCTCGCCCTGGGCATCCGCCACACGTTCTAAAGATCAAGGTTGCGTCCGGATCCCGATCCGGCCTCCTTTTAAAAAGCCCCCGCATGGGGGCTTTTTTGTGGCCGTTTCCATTCCACCGGACGAGGGATAACATGGAACTATCCCGCCTCAAGAAATCGTCCCAAAGAACCGAAGCACCATGACCACCGCACTCGATACCGCGCTCAATGCCGCCGACGGCGCCCTGCGTACGCTTTTTGCCGCCCCGCGCGCCAGCCGTACCTGTCCCACCGTACCCGGTGAGAAAACCGAACTTGCCGCGCAGGACAAGGTGCGTTCAGGCGCGCTGATGCGCGTCAACCATGTGGGTGAGGTCTGTGCGCAGGCCCTGTACGCCGCACAGGCCCTGGGTACCCGCGACCCGGCCCTGCGAGAGCACTTCCTGCAGGCCAGCCGTGAAGAGGGTGACCATCTCGCCTGGACAAAAACCCGGCTCGACGAACTCGGCGCCCGGCCTTCCCTGCTCAATCCGCTCTGGTACGCCGGCGCCTTCGGCCTGGGCCTGGTCGCGAGCCGGCTCGGTGATCGCCTGAGCCTGGGTTTTGTCGTGGAGACGGAGCGCCAGGTTGAAGCGCACCTGGCAAGCCACCTGGAGCGCCTGCCGGCAGGCGACCACGAGTCGCGCGCCATCGTGGCCCAAATGAAAGACGACGAAGCGCTGCATGCACGCGATGCCGAACAGGCCGGCGCCCTGCAGTTACCCGAGCCCGTCAAGGCCCTGATGCGATCTGCAGCACGCGTCATGACGACAACGGCGCACTACATCTGAAAGATTCCGCTGAAGCGCAAGCCGATGCAAATCCATTCGCTATATATTTGATAGCTGCTTGCGCCCGGCCATAAAGGGCTGGAAGCCAAAATCATCTCAAATTTCGATGACCTCAAAGCTGGTCGTGATCTCTGCCGTTTTCGCCAGCATGATGGTGGCCGAGCAATATTTGTCGTGGCTCATGGCGACCGCGCGTTCCACTGCGCTGGTGGCCAGGCCACGGCCTGTCACGACAAAATGCATGTGGATTTTGGTGAACACCTTGGGGTCGACAGGCGCTCTTTCAGCACTCAATTTGACCGAGCAGCCGCGAACATCCTGGCGGCCACGCTTGAGGATCAGCACCACGTCATAGGCCGTGCAGCCACCGGTGCCGGCCAGCAAGGTTTCCATGGGCCGGGGGGCCAGGTTGGCGCCGCCGTTTTCCGGTTTGTCGGCATCGGGCGCGCCGTCCATCACCAGGGTGTGGCCGCTACCGGTCTCAGCCAGAAAGCTCATTCCGGAGCGCGATCCTGTGACCGCCGTCGGGCCCGTCCAACTCACCGTGCATTCCATGAATCTCTCTCCTCATGCATAAAATTTATGATTAAACCGTGAAAAATGTCGAATTTACACCACAAGATATTGTGCAGCGCAACATCGGCCCGCTATACTGAAATCATCGCATCAAGATCAGTTGTCCGGCAACTCAAGGTCTTTTTGCACCGGTTGTCTCCTCCACCTCCTCTAAGGGTGGATTTACAGGCCCAGACTGCAAAGTCTGGGCCTTTTTTCTTGCCCACTATGATGTCAGGCTGCGAGAAAAACATGCCAACCCACACCAAACAAGCCACCCGCTCCACTCCCAAAGCCGCCAAAACCCGGGGGAAACCTTCCGGCAAAACGTTGAAGCTGGCACTGAAACCGGCCGACTACCTGAAAAAGATCCTGACAGCCCGGGTTTATGACGTGGCAGTGGAGTCCGCTCTGGAGCCCGCCAAAAACCTGAGCCTGCGCCTGAAAAACACCGTGCTGCTCAAACGCGAAGACCAGCAGGCGGTGTTCAGCTTCAAGCTGCGGGGCGCCTACAACAAGATGGCTCACCTGAGCTCCGAACAGCTCAAAAAAGGCGTGATTTGCGCCTCGGCCGGCAACCATGCTCAAGGCGTCGCACTCAGCGCACAAAAGCTTGGCACACGCGCCGTGATTGTGATGCCCACCACCACACCGCAACTCAAAGTGGACGCCGTCAGGGCTTGGGGCGGCACTGTCGTGCTGCACGGAGAAAGCTACTCCGACGCCTACGCCCACGCCGTGGTGCTCGAGAAAAAGCAGGGCCTGACTTTCGTGCATCCGTTTGACGACCCGGACGTCATCGCCGGTCAGGGCACGATCGCCATGGAAATCCTCATGCAGCTACAAAGCCTCGGCTCCAGCCGGCTCGACGCCGTGTTTGTTGCTATCGGCGGCGGCGGGCTTATTTCCGGCGTAGCCAACTACATCAAGGCGGTGCGGCCCGAGATCAAGGTCATCGGCGTACAAATGAACGACTCCGACGCGATGCTGCAGTCAGTCAACGCCAGAAAGCGCGTGACCTTGAGCGACGTCGGCCTCTTCGCTGACGGCACGGCCGTCAAGCTCGTGGGTGAAGAAACCTTCCGTATCAGCCGCGAACTGGTCGATGAATTCATCACCGTCGACACCGACGCCGTCTGCGCCGCCATCAAGGATGTGTTCGTCGACACCCGCAGCATCGTCGAACCATCCGGCGCGATGGCCGTGGCCGCCATCAAGCAGTACGCGGCCACCCACAAGACCAAGGGTGAAACCTACGCCGCGATTTTGTGCGGTGCCAACATGAATTTCGACCGCCTGCGTTTCGTCGCCGAGCGCGCCGAAGTCGGCGAGGAGCGCGAAGCGCTGTTCGCCGTGACGATTCCCGAAGAGCGCGGCAGCTTCCGGCGCTTTTGCGAAGTGATTGGCGAGCTGCCCGGCGGGCCGCGCAGCGTAACGGAATTCAACTACCGCATCAACGACGACGCCAAAGCCCATGTCTTCGTGGGCCTGACCACCTCGGCCAAGGGGGAAAGCAGCAAGATCGCCGCGAATTTCTCGCGCCACGGCTTCAAGACACTGGACCTCACGCACGACGAGCTCGCCAAGGAACACATCCGCCACATGGTGGGCGGTCACAGTGCGCTGTCCAAAGACGAGCGCCTGCTGCGCTTCATCTTCCCCGAGCGGCCGGGCGCGCTGATGAAGTTCCTCTCCAGCATGCGGCCGGGCTGGAACATCAGCCTCTTCCACTACCGCAACCAGGGTGCCGACTATGGCCGCATCCTGGTCGGCCTGCAGGTCCCCAAGGCCGACAACAAGGCTTTTAAGGATTTTCTGGACACGCTGGGCTACCCTCACGTCGAGGAAACCGCCAACCCTGTTTACCGGCTGTTCTTGCAGAGCTGACCGCAAAACTGACCGCAGAGCCGACAAGCCCATCCGCCATGAGCCCACAGGCCGCACCCCCGCCAACACCCGCCCAGGCCGACACCTCAGTGTGCCCCCGCTGCGGCGCCGGCCTGCGCTGCGGCATGGCGACAGGAGACGCTGAATGCTGGTGCGTGCAACTGCCGCACATCATGCCCGTGCCCTCTGAACGAACTCCCCAACCGGAAGGCAGTGCGCTGTCTTGCTTCTGCCCCACCTGCCTCAAACAAATCACCGATGAACGCACCCGACTTGCCGCCTCTTCTCCTGCCCGCGATTGAGCCGACTGCCGACCTCCCGCTGGAGGCCAGGCTGCGGCACAAGATCGACCACAAAACCAAGCCGCTGGGGGCGCTCGGCCTGCTCGAAGGCGTGGCGCTGCAATTGGGCCTGATCCAGCAGAGTGAGAACGTCACGCTCCAAGCTCCCCAAATGGTGGTCTTCGCGGCCGACCATGGCATCGCCGCCGAAGGCGTTTCGGCTTTTCCACAAGCGGTTACGGTGCAGATGGTCGGCAACATGCTGGCCGGCGGCGCCGCCATCAACGTCTTCGCACGCCAGCACGGCTTTGCCTTGCAAGTGGTGGATGCCGGCGTGGCGGCAGACCTGCCCGCGCACCCGCAGCTGCTGCAGCGCAAGATCGCCCACGGCACCCAAAACATCTGCAGCGGGCCAGCGATGTCGCACCCGCAAACCCGCGCCGCGCTCACGGCGGGCATGGACATCCTGCAAGCGCTGCCCGGCAATGTGGTGGCGTTTGGCGAAATGGGCATTGCCAACACCTCGCCTGCCGCCCTGCTGCTGGCGCGGCTCGCCGGCATCAGCATCGACGAAGCCACCGGTCGCGGCACCGGCCTGGACGACCAGCAGCTGCAGCGCAAACGCGCCGTGCTGTCGCGCGCGCTGGCACACCACGCCGACGCAACACAAGCTCTGGATGCACTGGCCGCCCTGGGCGGCTTTGAAATCGCCATGATGGCCGGCGCCATGCTGCAGGCCGCGAGCGAGCGCCGCGTGGTGCTGGTCGACGGCTTCATTGCGGGCGCCGCCGCGCTGGTAGCCCACGCGCTGGCGCCTGCGGTACAGGACTACATGGTGTTTTGCCACCGCTCCGATGAACACGGCCATCGCCTGTTATTGGCGCACCTGAAAGCCCAACCGCTACTGGAGCTGGGTCTTCGCCTCGGCGAAGGCACGGGCGCGCTGCTGGCCTGGCCGCTGGTGCAGTCGGCAGCGGGCTTTCTCAACGAAATGGCGAGCTTCGATTCCGCCGGCGTCAGCGGGCGGGAAGGCGCCTGATCTCCTGGGACCTCGCATGACATCCATCACCCTGTTTGTCCGCGAGTTCCTGCTCGCCGTCCAGTTCTTCACGCGCATCCCCATCACGGGCCGGCTCGCTGCCTGGGTGGGTTACAGCCCCGAGTTGCTGCGCGCCAGTGCCGGCCACTTCCCCGGCGTCGGCATTCTGGTGGGCCTGTTTGCCGCTGCCGTGTACGCGCTGTTTCAGGCGGTGCTGCCCGATACCACGTTCTCGCCGCTGGTGGCCGCGGCGTTTTCCACCGCCGCCACCGTGCTGCTGACGGGCGGCTTCCACGAAGACGGCCTGGCCGATGTGGCCGACGGCCTGGGCGGCAGCCACGACAAGGGCCGGGCACTCGACATCATGAAGGATTCGCGCGTGGGTGCCTTTGGCGCCATGGCGCTGGTGCTGGCCATCTTGTGCAAGGTCGCGCTGCTGACTATCCTCGGCTCGGTCGAAGGCGCACCCGCCGGCTGGGGTGGCTGGGAAGAAGCGCCCTTTGGCAGCTGGTATGCCTGTGCCGCGCTGTGCACAGGCCACATCATGTCGCGCGGCCTGCCGCTGCTGCTGATCTACCTGTTGCCGCACGTGGGCGACACCGCCCTGTCCAAATCCAAGCCGCTGGCGGACCAGATCTCCCCCGGCAGCCTGCTGGTGGGGTTTTCCTGGTGCCTCGCCGCGCTGGCCCTGGCCACCTTCGTGCTCGACGTCATGAACCTCATCGTGGCCTGCAGCTTCGCTGTACTGGCGTTGCTGTGGATGGGGCGCCTCTTCAAACGCAGGCTGCAAGGATTCACCGGCGATTGCCTGGGCGCCACCCAGCAGGTTTGCGAAATCGCTTTTTACCTGGGCCTGGCCCTGAGCTTATGAAACGAGCCCCCACGCTTGTCACTTCGTGTACTGCACTGCCCCCCGAGGGGGCCGCTGCGCCTGCGGCCCGGCAAAGCCGGTTCCGCGGCCCTGGCTGGTATTTGCAGCGCAGCCCCAGGCCGGTCTTTGAATGAAACTTTGGCTGGTCCGCCACGCAAAGCCCCTGATTGACGCTGGCGTTTGCTACGGCCGGCAGGATGTGGCGGCCGACGCCGACGCAACCGCCGAATGCGCCCGAATGCTGGCAGAGATGCTCCCTCTTGCGACCAGGGTCATCAGCTCCCCGCTACAAAGATGTGAGCACCTTGCGCGCGCCCTGAACGGCTTGCGGGCCGATTTGACCTATAAAACCGACCCGCGATTGCAGGAGATGGACTTCGGCAGCTGGGAAGGCCGCAGCTGGCAGGACGTTGGACCGGCCGAGCTGCAGGCCTGGACTGACGGCTTTGCGCACCACTGCGTAGGCGGAAACGGGGAAAGCACCCTGCAAGTCATGGCGCGTGTGGCCTCGGCCTTTGACAAGTTGCAGGGCGAGGCTGATACCTTGTGGATCACCCATGCCGGCGTGATCCGCGCTGCGAAACTGATTGCACGTGGCCAGCGTCAGATCACAAGGGCAGACGAGTGGCCGATCAACGCACCCAGCTATGGACAATGGTGCAAACTGGAGCTTGTATGAACACCCCCGTCGGATGCTCGCTGCGCGTAGCACCTTCCCCCCTTGCAGGGGGCGATGCCTGTGGCCTGGCAAAGCCAGTTCCACGGCATCTGCTTGCATCGCGCCGTAGCTCGGCGATCAACGCCGGGAAGCCATCCCGAAAAACACACTGACAACAACAAGGCATCAAACAATGGCAGCAACTCTGGATGGTCAGCTCGTGGTGGCAATCTCGTCACGCGCGCTGTTTGACTTTGAAGAAGAAAACCAGGTCTTTGAAACCGGCATGACGGCCGAGCCCTTGCCCGGCGCCAAAAAAGACGCGGCCTACATGAAGCTGCAGCTCGAGCGGCTGGACGTGCCGGCCAAGCCCGGCGTAGCATTTTCGCTGGTCAAAAAACTTCTGGCCTTCAACGAGGTACCCGAAAGCGCCGGGGAAGCGGCCAGCCCGACAGCACCCACCCAGCGCGTTGAAGTCGTGATCCTCTCGCGCAATGACCCCGTCTCCGGCATGCGGGTCTTCCGTTCGGCCCAGCACTACGGCCTCAAGATAGAACGCGGCACCTTCAACCGCGGTGAGGCGCCCTGGCGCTACCTCAAGCCCCTGCACGCCAATCTTTTCCTGTCCGCCCACCTGAGCGATGTACGCGACGCCTTGCTGGCAGGCGTGCCGGCCGCGCAGGTGTATCCGCATTCGGTGCGCGCCAGCGATGCACACCCCAACGAAGTGCGCATCGCCTTCGACGGTGACGCGGTGCTGTTTTCGGACGAGGCCGAACGCGTCTTCCAGGCACAGGGCCTGTCAGCCTTCCAGCAACATGAGCGCGACAAGGCCACACAGCCGCTGCTGGCCGGTCCGTTCAAGCCCCTGCTCGAGGCACTGCACCGCCTGCAGCAGGTCGGCACCTCGCATATGCGCATACGCACCGCCCTGGTCACCGCCCGCAGCGCGCCCGCGCATGAACGCGCCATCCGCACGCTGATGGACTGGAACATCGAGGTCGATGAAGCCATGTTCCTGGGGGGTCTCGCCAAGGGCGAATTCCTGCGCGAATTCGAGCCCGACTTTTTCTTCGATGACCAGACCGGTCATGTGCACTCCGCCTCGCAACATGTGCCCTCGGGCCACGTGGCCAGCGGTGTTTCCAACCAGCTTTCCTGAGCCGCGAAAGGGCTTTCATGAATCCATCCGGCCTTTCCGCCAAATTCAGCGCTTTCAAAACCTTCGTCCGGCGCGTAGGAGCACTGGCCGCCCCCTACTTCAGGTCTGAGGACAAATGGAAGGCGCGCGGCCTTTTTCTGGCTATCGTGCTGCTCAACCTGGGCACTGTTTACATGGCAGTGCAGTTCAACGACTGGTACCGGGTCTTCTACGACGCACTGGAAAAAAAGGACCAGGTCGTCTTCTGGCAGCAGATGGGCCGATTCAGCTATCTGGCCTTTGGCGCGATCATCATCGCCGTCTACAAGTTCTACCTGACCCAGCTCCTGCAAATGCGCTGGCGCTCCTGGATGACACGCGACTACCTGCGCCGCTGGCTGTCGCATCGTGCCTTCTACAAAATGGAACTGGCCCGCTATTCGGCCACGGCCAACATCCACGAAAGCCCGGACAACCCCGACCAACGGATCCAGGAAGACGTGCAATCGTTCACCACAGCCACGATTTCACTGAGCATGGGCTTGCTGAACGCAACGGTGACGTTGATCAGTTTTATCGGCATTCTCTGGGCACTTTCGGGCCCGTTTGGTTTCACCCTGGGCGGCAACAGCTACACGATCCCGGGTTTTATGGTCTGGGCTGCGGTGGCCTACTGCGTGGTCGGCAGCGTGTTGACGCACTACATCGGCCGCCCGCTGATCAAACTCAACTTCATGCAGCAGCGCTATGAAGCCAATTTTCGCCATCACATGGT
Organism: Polaromonas sp. P1_F4; assembly: GCF_056405675.1. NCBI lineage: Bacteria > Pseudomonadati > Pseudomonadota > Betaproteobacteria > Burkholderiales > Comamonadaceae > Polaromonas > Polaromonas sp. P1_F4. The sequence goes on from NZ_JBFUBP010000002.1 coordinate 388,468, forward strand.
GCGTGTGCGCGAATACAGCGAATCCATTGCACTGGACAACGGCGAGACCGTTGAACGCAGCCAGCTCGACGGGCGTTTCAGCACGGTGCTTGCCAACTATCTGAACCTGATACGCGCCAACAAAAAACTCATCTGGTTCCAGAGCTTCTTCGGCCAGGCCGCCGTGATCTTTCCTTTCATCGTCGCGGCGCCGCGTTTTTTCAGCGGAGCCATCCAGCTCGGTCAATTAATTCAGATATCGCAAGCATTCGGCAAGGTCCAGGATTCGCTCAGCTGGTTTGTGGACAACTACGACAGCCTCGCCAGCTGGCGCGCGACAACAGATCGCCTGACAAGCTTCGAAGACAGCATGATTGCGCAGGCAAAAGACAACGCCGGCCTGGCCACGAGCATGTCCACATCGCTCACATCGGGCGACCTCAATCTGGCCCTGCCGACCGGAACTGTCCTCCTGTCTGGCGTCGAGCTGCATGCCAACGCTGGCGACCACATTCTGCTCAAGGGCCCTTCCGGCAGCGGAAAGTCCACCCTTTTTCGCGCTTTGGCAGGCATTTGGCCCTTTGCCACTGGCCGTATCGCCCGACCTGAAAACGCCATGTTCATCCCGCAGCGCCCGTATTTCCCGAACGGCTCCCTGCGCGATGCCCTGGCCTACCCAGAGCCCGCGGCGAATTACAGCGACGACACACTGAAGCAAGCCCTCAATGAAGCCCTGCTGCCCGACCTGGCCGCTCGACTGGACGAAGAAGACGCCTGGAGCCAGAAGCTTTCTGGCGGTGAGCAACAGCGGCTCTCCATTGCCCGGGTATTACTGAAGAAACCCAAATGGATTTTTGCGGACGAAGCCACCAGCGCACTCGATGAGGCGGCTGAAAAAACGCTGTATGAACGTTTGCTGGCGCTCGTCAAAGCGTCGGGCGGTGCAATCGTCTCGATCGCCCACCGCCCCAACGTGGCGGCCTTTCACAACAAGACCTGGGCTTTCGAAAAGCTGCCCGAAGGCTCACCCGCGCTGTTCACGCTGAACCAGCGTGCCGCACAGGAAGCGCCCTGAATGCCCGAGGAAGCTGCAAGAACCCCCGAGCCGGTAACGGCTGAATCCCTCTCCGCCTGGGCGCCCATCAAGCGCCCCGTGTTCCGCATGCTGTGGAGCACCTGGCTGGTCGCCAACATCTGCATGTGGATGAACGATGTGGCGGCCGCCTGGATGATGACCTCCATGACCACCTCGCCCCTCTGGGTGGCACTGGTGCAATCGGCCTCGACGCTGCCGGTGTTTTTGCTGGGCCTGCCCAGCGGCGCGCTGGCCGACATCCTGGACAGGCGCCGCTACTTCATCATGACGCAGTTCTGGGTAGCGGTGGTGGCCACGCTGCTGTGCATCGCCGTGATTTCCGATGTCATGACGCCGCCCCTGCTGCTGGCGCTGACCTTTGCCAACGGCGTGGGCCTGGCCATGCGCTGGCCGGTTTTCGCCGCCATCGTGCCGGAGCTGGTGCCGCGCGTGCAGTTGCCCGCCGCGCTGGCGCTCAACGGTGTTTCGATGAACGCATCGCGCATCGTCGGCCCACTCGTTGCCGGCGCTTTGATTGCCGGCGCCGGCACCGAATACGTGTTCGTGCTCAACGCCGTGCTGTCGGTCATTTCAGGCTTTGTCATCATGCGCTGGCGGCGCGACCACGCGCCCAGCCCGCTGGGGCGCGAGCGCCTGGTCAGCGCCATGCGCGTCGGCCTGCAGTTTGTGAGCCAGTCGGCGCGCCTGCGCGCGGTGCTGCTGCGCGTGGCGATTTTCTTTTTTCACTCCACCGCCCTGCTGGCTTTGCTGCCGCTGGTGGCGCGCGGCCTGCACGGCGGTGACGCCGGCGCCTTCACGCTGCTGCTGGCCTCCATGGGCACAGGCGCCATCGTTGCGGCGCTGAACCTGGCGCGGCTGCGCCAGATGATGCCGCGCGACGTGCTCGTGATGCGCTCCACGCTGCTGCAGACGGCATCCACCGCCGCCATGGCTTTCGCGCCCAATGTGTATGTGGCCGTGCCGGCCATGCTGCTCAACGGCATGGCCTGGATCACCTGCGCCAATTCGCTCAGCGTGTCGGCCCAGCTGTCATTGCCCGACTGGGTGCGTGCGCGCGGCATGTCGATGTACCAGATGGCCATCATGGGCGCCAGCGCAGCGGGAGCGGCGCTCTGGGGCCACGTGGCAGGCCTCACCAGCGTGTCCACCGGCCTGCTGATGGCTGCCGCCAGCGGCTCGATCGTGATGATGGTGGCGCAGTACCTGGTGTCCGACCTCAGCATTGAAGAAGACCTGACCCCGTCGCGCCAGTTCAAGGCGCCGGTGGCCGAAGAGCCGCCTGGTGCAGGCCGCGTGGTGGTGAGGATTCACTACCAGATAGACTTGGCGCGCGCCGACGATTTCCGTGCACTGATGCAGGAAAGCCGCCGCAGCCGCCTGCGCCAGGGCGCACTTGAATGGGAACTGCTGCGCGACGTCAACAAGCCCGGCCATTACATCGAGCAGATCATTGACGAGTCATGGACCGAGCACCTGCGCCGCTTTGACCGCGTGACGGCCAGCGACGTGGCGCTGCGCGAACGCAAACTCGGATTTCACCTGGGTGAAGAACCCCCGCTTGTCACCCGCAGCATCGTCGAGCCACCCGGCCGAGGCTAGCGACACTTTTTTAGCCCTCAACCACGGAGTATTTTTGTGATTGCAGCCACACCCCCAGCCCCTTATTACGCCGTGATCTTCACGTCATTACGAACCGAAGGCGACAAGGGCTACGGCGACATGGCCGACCGCATGGTGGCGCTGGCCGCGCAGCAACCGGGCTTTCTGGGCGTCGAATCAGCCCGCGAAGGCCTGGGCATCACGGTGAGCTATTGGCAGGACCTGGCGTCGATCAAGGCATGGAAGATGAACGCCGAGCACCTGGTGGCGCAACAAACGGGTCGCAGCGACTGGTACACGCATTACAAGACCCGAATTGCAAAGGTCGAGCGAGACTACGGATTCGACAACCCGCCTGCATAGCCCGCATAGCCCCGCGCCCGCAGCTCGCACGCCGGGCACGTCCCACAGCCATAACCCCACGCATGCCGGTGCACACGGTCACCCAGGTAGCAGGTATGCGTATGCTCCACGATCAGGTTCACCAGCGCTTCACCGCCGTTGGGCTCACCGGATTTTTCACCGATGTCATGCGCCAGCCGCCAGGTGTCGGCCTTGTCAATCCACATCAGCGGCGTCTCGATCAGGAAGCGTTTGTCCATGCCCAGCGACAACGCCAGCTGCATGGCCTTGATGGTGTCATCGCGGCAATCGGGGTAGCCTGAAAAATCGGTTTCGCAAACGCCGGTGACCAGCACCTGCAGATCTCGCCGGTAGGCGAGCGCGGCCGCCAGCGTGAGAAACAGCAGGTTGCGCCCCGGCACAAAGGTGTTGGGCAGGCCCGAGCTTTCCATCTTGAAGGCGACGTCGCGCGTCAAAGAGGTGTCGCTGACCTGCCCCAGCACCGCCAGGTCCAGCAGGTGGTCTTCACCGATCTTGTGGGCCCACTGTGGAAATTGCTGTTTGATTTCGCGCAGCACATTGAGCCGCGCCTCCAGCTCCACCTTGTGGCGCTGGCCGTAGTCAAACGCCACCGTCTCGACACGTTCGTATTTCGACAGCGCCTGCGCCAGGCAGGTGGTGGAATCCTGCCCGCCGGAAAACAGCACCAATGCAGAGGTATGCATCCGCCCTCTCCTTTTTTACAGCAGCTTGCGTTTGGCCAGGCTTTGCATCAGCGCCGAAATACCGAAAGTCCACGGCGCGGCCTTGTCGGAAGTCGTGACGCGGTTCACCAGGCTGCCCAGCTGCGGCGTGGCCACCGTCACCACATCACCCACCACATGGGTAAAGCCCTGGCCGGGGCCGTGGCGGTCTTGCGTGGGGGCAAACATGGTGCCCAGGAAGAGCATGAAACCGTCAGGGTACTGGTGGTTGGGGCCAATGGCCTGCGCCACCAGGTCCAGCGGGTCGCGGCTGATCTTTTTCAGCGAGCTGCCGCCCTTCATCACAAAGCCCTCAGGCCCCGTCACGGTGATGCTCAGGTCGCTGCTGCGCACATGGTCGATGGTGAAGCGTTCGTCGAGCAGGCGGATAAAGGGGCCGATCGCGCACGAGGCGTTGTTGTCTTTCGCCTTGCCCAGCAGCAGCGCGCTGCGGCCTTCAAAGTCGCGCAGGTTCACGTCGTTGCCCAACGCCGCGCCCACCGTCTCGCCGCGCGAGTTCACGGCCAGCACGACTTCAGGCTCGGGATTGTTCCAGTCGCTGCCTGGGTGTATGCCCACTTCGGCGCCCGTGCCGACCGCGCTCATCGGCTGACTCTTGGTAAAGATTTCCGCGTCGGGGCCAATGCCTACCTCCAGGTACTGCGACCACATGCCTTTTGCGATCAACACGTCTTTCAGTTGGGCCGCTTCGGGCGAGCCGGGCTTGATGCTGCCCAGGTTCTCGCCGATCACGGCGATCACCGCTTTGCGCGCTTCGTCGGCCTTGCTGGCGTCGCCGCCCGCCTGTTCTTCAATCACGCGCTCCAGCATCGATTCGACAAACGTCACGCCCGAGGCTTTCAGCGCCTGCAGGTCGCAAGGCGCCAGCAGCCAGGGCAGCCTGGTGTCATGTACATCCTCAGCGGAATTGGCCAGCACTTCGGCCGTGCCCGCCAGCCGCGGCAGCTTCGCCGCAGCGGCCCGCACAACCTTGGCGACACCCGGCAATTCCAGCAGCTGGCTGGCGGTCGGCGCAACGCTGGAAAGGTCGTACACGCCGTCGGGTGTGACCAAAGCCAGCACCGGGCCAGTGCCTTCTATCCAGACACGCCCCACCAGCAAGGCATCAGCGGCGTCAACAGGCAGGGTAGAAGCAGGGCTCAGGGAGTTTTTCATGATGTTGGAAGGGAAGAACAGGAAGGGCAGCACACAAAAGCGTATGAAGCTGTCAATAGTACAAGGAAGTACGAGGCGCCCAAGCACCCCGCTGAGGGTTGAGGAAAAGCGCACGCACACGTCTCGGCCCCAAGCGTGCGCCGCTACACTGAAACGCTCCCGCTTGCGGGACACTGCCTTCATGCCACCCGGGAGGCTGCCAAACCTTCACACCCCTGATTTTTAAGCGAAATATGCCTCTAACCTTTGACCAACGAGCGCAAGCAGCTATCGAATTAATAGCAAGGCGAACCACGGGAAAGGCGGGCCCACGCTTGCCCGACAGCTGCCGCCCTGTCGACCTGGAAGACGGCTGGCTGATACAGCAGGAAGTCACCCGCCGACTGGGCCAGCCCGTGGCGGGCTGGAAAGCCTCACCGCCCAGCCCCGGCAAGCTGGTGGCCGCACCCATCTACCAACCCGCCCTCAGCCGCGCAGCGACCTGCGCTGTCCCCTTTCCCTTGGGTGCCACCGCCGTGGTGGTTGAACCAGAGCTGGCTTTTATGATGGCCAAAGACCTGCCCCCGCGCGCGCAACCCTACACCGAGGCCGAGGTGGATGCGGCGATTGGCTCGGTACATGCCGCGCTGGAAATCTGCGCCAGCCGCTACGTCGACCACAGCAGCCTGCCTTTTCCCGAACTGCTGGCCGACAGCGTGGTCAACAACGGCCTGTGGCTGGGGCCAGAACTGGGCGGGCCTGATGTCTCGGCATTTGAATTGACCTGGCAAGTCGCCGGAGAAGCTGCGCAAACCGCCGAAGCCAGGCACCCGAACGGCGACCCGCGCACCCCGCTGTATTGGCTGGCCAATTTCCTGCGTGAGCGCGGCGTCGGCCTGCTGGCGGGCCAGGCGGTGATCACGGGCTCCTATGCCGGCGTGCTGACGCTGCCCGTTGGAAAACGCACACAGTTTGACTACGCAGGCCTGGCCCGGTTTGAGGTGGAATTTCGCAACCCGTAACCTGAAGTAAATAGGGCAGGAAAGGTCCGGAAACGGCCTGCCGCTTCAGCCCGGCTTGCTAAGCTGTGCGCCTCGATTCTCCAATCACGCCAACAACGACGGAGCCGCCATGCAAGTCCTTCACCACCAACAATTCGCCCAACTCCACCAGGCGCCCCACGGCGTTTTGCTGTTGCCCAATGCCTGGGATGCTGCCAGCGCCAAAATCTTTGAGGCTTCCGGTGCCAAAGCCGTCGCCACCAGCAGCGCGTCGCTCGCCTGGGCCTGCGGCTATGCCGACGGCGGCGCCTTGCCGCCCGACGAGTTGCTCGACGCCGTCGCCCGCATCACCCGTGTCTCGAGCCTGCCGCTGACCGTCGACATGGAAGACGGCTACAGCGAGAGCCCCGCCGAGGTGGGCCGCCTGGCCGCCGAGCTGGTCGCCGTGGGTGCGGCGGGCATCAACCTCGAAGACGGCGGTGGCGCCCCAGCCCTGCTGGCCGACAAGATCAAGGCCATACGCAGCACACTCAAAGGCGCACCGCTGTTTATCAATGCCCGTACCGATGTTTACCTGCGCAAGCTGAAAGTCGAAGGCACGCCAGCCCAGGCCAGCATCACCCGCCTGAAGCTGTACCAGGAGGCCGGGGCAAACGGCGCGTTTGTGCCCGGTCTCACGGCCTTGCCGGAGGTGAAGGAAATCTGCGCGGCCGTCACGATGCCGCTGAACCTGATGGCCATGCCCGGGTTGCCGGCCATTGCCGACCTGCAGGCCGCCGGCGTGCGGCGCCTCAGCGTAGGGCCGGCGCCTTTCCAGGTGGCTTACGAACACGCCCGGACCAGCGTCGAAGCCTTGCTGAAACAGGACCTGTCACAGCTGCTCGGCCCCAAGCTGGACTATTCGGCGATGAACGCCATGCTGAGCAGCAAACGCTGAAGCGCACAGGCTCTTGCCCTGCAATCGCCTGTATTCCTTTGGGAATCAGGCGATTTTTCATTTATTTCATCTTTTTTGTCTTTTTTGTCTTTTTTGGAAGAGGCGCGTCACAAACGGCAGAGCTCAATCGTCAATACGGTGTGACACCCAACTTTTGAACTCTTTTTAAAGGAAACACCATGACTGCCCCTACCGCTAACACCGCCGCCAACACTGCCCCCGTGCGTATCGACCTCGCGATTCCCGAAGTCTTCCCCGCCTTGCTCAAGGTCAGCCAAACCATAGGCGCCCAGGGTCTGGACAAAAAGCTGCACCACCTGATTCACCTGCGCGCCTCGCAAATCAACGGCTGCGCCTTCTGCGTCAAGATGCACCTGCGCGAAGCCCGTGAAGACGGCGAAACCCAGGACAGGCTGGATCGCCTCGTCGTCTGGGCGCACGTCAATGATTTCAGCGAAGCCGAGAAAGCCGCACTGGCCTGGACGGAAGCGCTGACCACGCTCGACCACAAGACGGACTACGCCAGCCTGCGCGGCCGCCTGCGCCAATCGTTCAGTGACAAAGAGATTGGCGCGCTGACCGCTACCATCGGCATGATCAACCTCTGGAACCGCATCCAGGTTTCGGCACACTGATCCAGACCGAGGCGCACGCACATGACAGGCATCGACCCCACCGCCGTGTTTGAAGAAAGGCGCAGGCATTTGTTTGGCCTCGCCTACCGCATCCTCGGTTCACGGGCCGATGCCGAAGACGCCGTGCAAGACGTCTTCATCAAATGGCTGGCGGCCGACCACGCGGGCATCGCGACACCCGCCGCATGGCTCACCGCCATCTGCACGCGCCACTGCATCGACATGCTGCGCGACGCCCAGCGCAGCCGGGTCGACTATGTCGGCACCTGGCTGCCCGAACCCATCCACACGCAAACCGAAGACACACCGGAAACACATGCCCTGCTGGCCTCGTCGCTGAGCATGGCCTTCCTGCTGCTGCTCGAACGCCTCACACCCAAAGAGCGCGCGGCCTACCTGCTGCACGAGATTTTTGAAACACCCTATGCCGAAGTGGCCGAGATGCTGGACATGGAAGAAGCTGCCTGCCGCAAGCTGGTCTCGCGCGCCAGCACCAGCATCACCCAGGGCAAGGTGCGGCACGTAACACCGCCCAAGGTGCAGGACGACCTGCTCACCGCTTTTCGCGAAGCCATCACCGCCGGCAGCACCGAATCACTCGCCAGCCTGCTTTCGGACGACATTGCCCTGAGCACCGACAGCGGCGGCAAGGTCAGCTCGGTTGAAGGCATCTTCCAGGGCAAGGGCAGCGTGCTCACCCTGCTGACGACGCAGCTGGCCCGCTACTGGGCCCACTACGAATGGGTGCCCTGCGAAATCAACGGTGGCCGTGCCATCCAGCTGCGGACGAGCACCGGCGAAATCGCCGCCGCCATCACCTTTGCCTACAACGACGAAGGCAAGGCCAACAACATCTTCATCATGCGCAACCCGGACAAGCTTGACGGACTGGCCTTCGGACCCGAGGCGCTGGAATGAACAACACCTCAAGCAACACATCAGGCACCGCTCCCACAGGCTGGATGGCCCTGCTGACCGGCGTCAACGCCATCCGCACGCTGGCGCTGGTCGGCGGCGTCGCGCTGCATGCCATCAACCTCTACATCGGCACCACCATCCTGCCGTCCGTCGTGCGCGACATTGGCGGGCTGGAGTTCTACGCCTGGAACACCGCCCTCTTTGTGGTGGCCTCCATCATCAGCGCCGCCATGGCGACGCAGGTGCTGGGCAAGCTCGGGCCGCGCTTTGCGTATGTGCTCGGCGCCGCGATCTTTGCCGTGGGCTCGCTCGCCTGCGCGCTGGCGCCTTCGATGCCCGTCATGCTGGCCGGGCGCGTGGTGCAGGGCTTTGGCGGCGGGCTGTTGCTGGCCCTGCCCTACGCGATGATCCGCCTGCTGTATGACGAGGCCTTGTGGTCCCGTGCCATCGGCCTGCTGTCGGGTATGTGGGGCGTGGCCACGCTGGTCGGGCCCGCCATAGGGGGCGTGTTTGCGCGGATGGATGCCTGGCGCTGGGCCTTTGGCGCGCTTATTCCCGCAGCGGCACTGTTCACTGTGCTCGCCGTCTGCGTGATTCCCCGGCACAACACGGCTAGCAGCCCCGCCACCTCAGTGCCGTGGGCGCAGCTGTTCCTGCTGGCCGGTGCGGTGTTTGCCGTTTCTGCCGGCAGCGTCAGCACCCGGGTGGCGTGGAATGCGGCCGGCGTCGGCACGTCCATTGCGCTCAGCGCGTTGCTGGTCATCGTCGACAAGCGCGCCGCCAACCGCCTGTTGCCGCAGGATGCGTTTCGCCCGGGGGCGCTGGGCGCCCTTTACCTCGCGATGGGGCTGCTGGGCATGACGGTCACCAGCACGGAGATTTTTTCGCCGCTTTTCTTCCAGGTCCTGCATGCCCAGACACCGCTGGTCTCAGGCTACCTCGCCGCCATCATGTCGGCAGGCTGGACGCTGGGCTCACTCATCAGCTCCAGCGCGACCGGCACCCGGGCAAGTCTGGCCATCCGCGTTGCACCAGTGCTGGCACTGGCTGGCCTGGTTGGCATGGCAGTGCTGATGCCCGCACCCAGCAACGGCGGCTGGCAAGTGCTGGCACCCATCTGCGCCGCCATGGTGGCCGTGGGCTTTGCCGTCGGCATCGCCTGGCCGCACCTGAGCACGCGTGTGCTGCAGATTGCGCCGCCCGGCGAAGAAGACCTGGCAGCCTCTTCCATCATGACGGTGGAGCTGTTTGCCACCGCCATGGGCGCGGCCCTGGCCGGCATGGTCGCCAACCTCGGGGGCCTGGCCAACCCCGGTGGTGTACCCGGAACGGCGGGCGCAGCGCAATGGCTCTTCGCCATGTTCGCCCTGGCACCCGCGCTGTGCCTGCTGACTTCACGGCAAACGGCGAAGTCAGACCCACCCGCCCTCAGACAGACAGCCGACAGCGCCGCATAAGGTGTGAGGCGTGAAAAAGCCGGCGCACCCGCAAAGGATGCACCGGCTTTACACCGAGGTTGGCGTCTTGCTTACTTCCGCGAACGCAGCGCGTCAACGCTCCATGCACCACCGCCGGCAGCAGCAAAGAACAAAAACACAAAGCAGAACAACACGGCCGACTCGCCACCATTCAGCATGGGCGACAACACAAAGCCCTTGGTCGCATGGCCCATGAAATAGGCAAATGCCAGCAGGCCCGACAGCACAAACGCCACAGGGCGCGTGAACAAGCCCACAAGCAGCAGCGCACCACCAAAGAGCTCAAGAATGCCGGCAAAGCCGATCAGCGACAACACCTGCAGCCCGTCGAAATAAGCCACGTGGGGAAAGCCCAGCAGCTTGGCCGTGCCGTGCTGAATAAGCAAATAAGCAGAAACAATGCGAAGCACCGACAAGGCGCGTGAAGTCAGCTGGTCGTTTTGGGCAAAAGCCATGAGGTTCCCTCCGTTAAAAAGGTGTCTGACAGGCCCGTAGCGAAAAAGTTCAGCGCGGCGGCGCAAGTTTCTGCCGGGACTTGGGCCCACTCGATGCGAGGCTAGCGACGCTCGCCGAACTCTTCTCGGCCAGCAGTTGAACCCTCGACGCGGCCACGGTAGTGATGGCAGCGGTGTGGTGGCGGCCACCGACTCCCCGCCAAGCCTGTCTCCTACAGTGCAATCGGCCCTGCTCCGGGATGCTGGCGGTTTACCTCGCCACTCCCCCACACAAAGGCAGAAGCCATGGAAAGCCCCACCGATGCACTCACCATCTCGCGGCGAGGTATCCTGATCGCTAGCGCCGCCTCAGCGGCTGTGACCACTATGCCATCAGACGCCACCGCAGCCCCCTCTTCACCGCTCGCCGCACCCGGCTCCGTCCCTCAGGGGCGCGTAACCATCGAGGTCAACGGCACGGCACACACCCTGAACCTGGACACGCGCACCACGCTGCTTGATGCCTTGCGCGAGCATCTGCACCTCACCGGCACCAAAAAGGGCTGCGACCACGGCCAATGCGGCGCCTGCACCGTGCTGCTCGACGGGCAGCGCATCAATTCCTGCCTGACGCTGGCCGTGATGCATGAGGGCAGCAAGGTGACCACCATCGAAGGGCTGGGAACCTTGCAACGCATGCATCCGCTGCAGACAGCCTTCGTCAAGCATGACGGCTACCAGTGCGGTTACTGCACACCGGGCCAGATCTGCTCTGCCGTCGGCGCACTCGACGAGCTCCGCCGGGGCGTCCCCAGCCACGTCAGCGCGGACATCACGGCGCGGCCGCTGCTCTCGCCTGACGAGCTTCGGGAGCGCATGAGCGGCAACATCTGCCGCTGCGGCGCCTACTCCAACATCGTTGAAGCCATCACTGAAGTGGCGGGGGTGCAGGCATGAAACCCTTCACTTACGAACGCGCCAGCTCGCCGGCACAAGCCGCCGCGGCGGTGGCCCGCAACCCGGCGGCAAAATTCATCGCAGGCGGCACCAACCTGCTGGATTTGATGAAGCTGCAGATCGAAGCGCCTGCGCATCTTGTCGACGTGAACGGGCTGGCGCTGGACAAGATTGAAGCGACGCCCGAGGGCGGCCTGCGTGTAGGCGCGATGGTTCGCAACACCGCGCTCGCCTCAGACGAGCGCGTGCGGCGCGACTACGGCGTGCTGTCGCGGGCCCTGCTTGCGGGCGCATCCGGACAGTTGCGCAACAAGGCGACCACCGCCGGCAACCTGCTGCAGCGCACGCGCTGCCCCTACTTTTATGACACCGACCAGCCCTGCAACAAGCGCCAGCCGGGCAGCGGCTGCAGCGCCATCGGGGGCGTGAACCGCCAGCACGGCATCATCGGCACCAGCCAGGCCTGCATCGCCACCCACCCGAGTGATATGGCTGTTGCCATGCGGGTGCTCGACGCATCGGTAGAAACCGTGCGGGCCGACGGGCGTGCACGCGTCATTCCGATTGCCGACTTTCACCGGCTGCCAGGCGAAACGCCGCACATCGAAACCACACTGGAGCCCGGTGAGCTGATCACCGCTGTGACGCTGCCGCGCCCGGCCGGCGGCGTGCACATCTACCGCAAGGTGCGTGACCGTGCCTCCTACGCCTTCGCGCTCGTTTCCGTGGCTGCCATCGTGCAGCGTGATGGCTCCGGCAAGGTGGCCCTGGGCGGCGTGGCGCACAAGCCCTGGCGCGTTGAAGCCGCAGAGGCCGCCATGCCGCAAGGTGCGCGGGCTCTTGCGGCCGGCGTGCTGGCCGGCGCAACGCCGACACATGACAACGCCTTCAAATTGCCACTGGCAGAGCGAACCATCGCCGCCGTGCTGGCCCAGGCGAGGAGCGCATCGTGAAATTCGACACCCCCGCCACCACCAACCCCATTGACCAGCTCAAGGTCATCGGCAAGCCCACCGACCGCATAGACGGCCCGCTCAAAACCACCGGCACCGCGCCCTACGCCTACGAGCGCCACGACGCCGCACCGGACGCGGCTTACGGCTACGTCGTAGGCGCCGGCATCGCCAAGGGCCGCATCGCGTCGATGGATTTGCGCGCGGCCCGCACCGCGCCGGGTGTGCTGGCCATCGTCACGGCAGAGAATGCCGGCAAGCTCATCAAGGGCAGCTTCAACACGGCCAAACTGCTGGGCGGGCCGGAGATTGAGCACTACCACCAGGCCGTGGCGCTGGTGGTGGCCAACACGTTTGAGCAGGCACGCGCCGCCGCGCAACTCGTGCGCATCGTCTATGAGAGCACGCCGGGCAAGTTCAACCTGGCGTCTGAAAAAGACGGCGCGCCGCTGGCCAAGGCGTCTGATTTTTCGGGAGAGCCTGAAACGAAGATGGGCGATTTCGCGGGCGCCTTTGCCGCGGCGCCTGTGCAGCTGGACGCCACCTACACCACACCCGACCAGTCCCACGCGATGATGGAGCCGCACGCCACCATCGCAGCGTGGACGGGCGACAAGCTCACAGTATGGACAGCCAACCAGATGATCGACTGGGGCGTGGGCGATCTGGCCAAGACGCTGGGTATCCCCAAAGCCAACGTCAGGCTGGTGTCGCCCTTTATCGGCGGGGGCTTCGGCGGCAAGCTTTTCCTGCGTGCCGATGTGTTGCTGGCCGCGCTGGGCGCGCGCGCGGCGGGGCGGCCGGTCAAGGTCGCGCTGCAGCGGCCACTGATGATGAACAACACCACCCACCGGCCGGCCACCATCCAGCGCATACGCCTGGGCGCGGGGCGCGACGGCAAGCTCACTTCCATCGGCCATGAGGGCTGGTCAGGCGACCTGCCCGGCGGCGGGCCCGAGACCGCGGTGAACCAGACGCGCCTGCTCTACGCCGGCGCCAACCGCATGACCGCCACACGGCTGGCCGTGCTGGACCTGCCCGAGGGCAATGCGATGCGCGCACCGGGCGAGGCGCCCGGCCTGATGGCGCTCGAGATCGCGATGGATGAAATGGCCGAAAAGCTGGGCATCGACCCGGTGGAGTTCCGCGTCCTCAACGACACGCAGGTAGACCCTGAAAAACCCGACCGTGCTTACTCCCAGCGCCAGTTGATTCAATGCCTGAAAACCGGCGCGCAAACCTTCGGCTGGAGCCGGCGCGTAGCCAAACCGGGCCAGCTGCGTGAAGGGCGCTGGCTGGTGGGCCTGGGTGTCGCCTCGGCTTTTCGCAACAACCTGACGATGACGTCTGGTGCGCGCGTGCGGCTGGACAACACCGGCCTCGTCACGGTGGAAACCGACATGACCGATATCGGCACCGGCACCTACACCGTCATTGCGCAGACCGCCGCTGAAGTCATGGGCGTGCCGCTGCAAAAGGTGTTTGTGCGGCTGGGTGACTCCGCCTTTCCCGTGTCGGCCGGCTCCGGCGGGCAGTGGGGCGCGAACAGCTCCACGTCGGGCGTGTACGCCGCCTGCATGAAGCTGCGCGAAGCCGTTGCCCAAAAACTGGGAATGTCCCAGGGCGACATCACGTTTGCCGACGGCATGGTCAGCGCGGGTGGCCGCTCTGTGCCGCTGGCTGAAGCTGCCAGCGCCCAGGGCCTCGTCGCTGAAGACACCATCGAGTTCGGCGACCTGGGCAAGAAAGTCCAGCAGTCGACCTTCGGCGCGCACTTTGTGGAAGTGGCCGTTGACATCTACACCGGCGAGATTCGCGTGCGGCGCATGCTGGCCGTCTGCGCCGCGGGCCGCATCCTCAACCCCAAGAGCGCGCGCAGCCAGGTGATAGGCGCGATGACCATGGGCGTGGGCGCGGCGCTGATGGAAGAACTCGCCGTCGACAAGCGTCACGGCTTTTTCGTGAACCACGACCTGGCGGGCTACGAGGTGCCGGTGCACGCCGACATTCCGCACCAGGACGTGATCTTCCTGGAAGAGACCGACCCGACCTCATCGCCGATGAAGGCCAAGGGCGTGGGTGAACTCGGTATCTGCGGCGTGGGCGCGGCAGTGGCCAATGCGGTCTACAACGCCACCGGCGCGCGGGTGCGCCACTACCCAATCACACTGGACAAAGTGCTGGACAGCCTGCCGGCGCTGGTGTGAGCGCTGGCGCTTCATTACGCCGCCGGTGGGTGTGGAAAACACCTTAAAAACGCCTGTTTCAAGCATAAAAAGTGCCTGAAATCCAATCAGGACGGGCGCAAGCTGCTCCTGATTTGATAGCACCTCTGTTCAACCCTGAACCCCCTTGCGCAGGCCCACCGGCGAGCGGAACGGCGGCCCGCCGCACCGGTGGAACAAGTCCTACACAGCTGCGTGTTCGCGCGCACTAGGATCGGTTTTACCTGTGAATCCGTTCCGTACCGACGGTGCCATGTCAACCCGCTCTTTTCGCCTCGCCACACGGCTGATCCTGGCATCAGCCCTGGCCGCTGCGTGCCTGGGCACCGCTGCGCAGGACAAGGCCGCAGGCACGCTGCCGCAGGTCACGATCGCGGCGAAGGCGAACCGGGACCCCGTCGAAAAGTCCTACCGCAAGATGGTCCGCGGCATGGACCTTTTCGAGAAGCAGCGCGCCGCCATGGCGCCCAATGCGTCGCTTCGCTTCAAACTCTTGCCGCGCAAGCGCGAGACGGAGATGGACCGCATCGAGATGGAGGTCATCGGGACGACGGTGGCATTTGGCGTGGCGGTGGCGCCGGACCATACCTTTACGCTGGAGCGCAACCCCAAGGCGTTTGACGAAAACGCGCAGGTGATCCCGAACCGGAAGGCGCAGACCATGACGTGGCGCACGGAGATACGCACGCCGGGCCTGCCGCCCAACACGCGGCGGCTGGGGGACTTGCGGCTGGAGTGCCAGGTGGGCATGGAGGCGGGGCTGGTGTCGAACACCACCAACGTGATCGGCCGGCTGGCGCGGGTGATTCTGGATACGCCGGCTTATTGCGACAGGAAGGCGCCGCTTTATCTTTTCTTTGCCGACCGACCTTTGTTCAGCGTGGCCATGGTCGATGGCCCGCGGCGGGAGATTCTTTCCATCGACAAGCTGTACGCCGCCGCCAGCGACGACCCGAACCTGAACAGCGACCTGCCGTATTGCGATTGCGAGGTGCTGGTGGACCGCACTTACGTGCTGCCGCTGGGTGACCGGAGCTGGCCGGACGACACGCTGGTGGAGTTTGAGTACATGGACGGGCCGTGATGAAAACCTTGCCCCGTCAAACGTTGCGGCATGCCGGTGCGATGCTGCTTGCCTGCCTGTGGCTTGCCGGCTGCGCGGGCCCGGGGGGATTGTTCGGCTCGCAAGAGGCGCCCCCGCCTTTTCGCGACCCGGCCATGACGATGGAAAGCGCGCAGGGCGCCATCGTGGCCGGCCAGTCCACCAAAGCCGAGGTGGCGGCCGCGCTGGGTGACGCCGCCACGTCGGTGAAGTTCGACAGCGGATTCGAGGTGTGGGTCTACCGGAAAAAGACATCGCAAGCCACGGTGACCAACCCGGAGCTGGTGATTCTGTTCACGCCTGCCGGCATTGTTAAAAAGACGCGGATTCGCCCGGCGTATTCAGCTGACTCGGCTTATGAAGAGCGCAAGGACTGACGGCGTCACTTATCCCCGAACCAGTCCGCCACTTCAGACCGGAATGACGGTCGTCTCAAACACCTCCTTGAGGCACACAAAGGTGCGCACCTGCCGCACGCCGGGCAGGGCCACGAGCTGGGCGGTGTGCATCTCGTTGAACGAGTCGATGCTTTTGATGCGCAGCTTCACAAAATAATCAAACTCACCGGTCACCAATTGCACCTCAAGGCACCCCGTCAAACCGGCGGCGGCTTTTTCAAACGCGGCGAATGAGTCGGTGGTGGAGCGGTCGAGCACGACACCGATGATGACCAGGCCGTTGTAGCCCAGCGCACGCGGGTTGACCAGCGCCACGGTCTTGCGAATCAGCCCCAGTTCCTTGAGCCTGGCCACCCGCCTGGAGCAGGCTGGTGCGCTGAGGTTGGTTTTTTCGGCCAGCTGCATGTTGGGCAATGAGGCGTCCTGCTGCAGCAGCTTCAGGAGCTTGCGGTCTACCCGGTCGAGTTCTTTTTCCATTGGAGGATTGTACAAATCTTGCACAAAATGGCAATTCAACAAAATAAATTGTGCATTTATCCAGTTCAAAGATTTCTGGGTCGCTTTATTCGCTGAAGTATGCAATTCATTCCACAGGCCTGGCGATACGATTTGACCCAGGACTGCACCCAATCCCTTTACCCACATGCCCTCCTTCTTTGCGGCCATTTCAGTCTACGCACCAGGGCTTCAACCGAGAAAAACTTCCATGCCTCTCCCACTCCAATCTGCGCTTCAATATCCGCTCCAGCTCCAGAAATTTGCAAAACACTCCCTGACCTTCGGGCCCAGCCCGATACAGCCGCTCAAGCGCCTGAGCGCCCACCTGGGCGGCAAGGTCGAGCTGTTTGCCAAGCGCGAAGACTGCAACAGCGGCCTGGCGTTCGGCGGCAACAAGACGCGCAAGATGGAATACCTGATCCCCGAGGCGCTAGAGCAGGGCTGCGACACGCTGGTGTCGATCGGTGGGATCCAGTCCAACCAGACGCGCCAGGTCGCGGCGGTGGCGGCGCACCTGGGCATGAAGTGCGTGCTGGTGCAGGAGAACTGGGTCAACTACTCCGACGCGGTGTATGACCGCGTGGGCAATATCGAGATGTCGCGCATCATGGGCGCCGACGTGCGCCTGGACGCGGCCGGTTTTGACATCGGCATCCGCCCGAGCTGGGAGCAGGCGATGGAAGACGTGCGCAAGAAGGGCGGCAAGCCCTTCCCGATTCCGGCGGGCTGTTCAGAGCACCCGTATGGCGGCCTGGGTTTTGTCGGCTTTGCCGAAGAAGTGCGCGCGCAGGAGGCCGAGCTGGGCTTCAAGTTTGATTACATCGTGGTGTGCTCCGTCACCGGCAGCACGCAGGCCGGCATGGTGGTGGGCTTTGCGGCAGACGGCCGCGCCGACCGCGTGATCGGCATCGATGCGTCGGCCAAGCCCGCCCAAACCCACGCGCAGATTGTGCGCATTGCGCAGAACACCGCCAAGCTGGTAGAGCTGGGCCGCCCCATCACCGAAAAGGACGTCGTGCTCGACACCCGCTACGGCGGCCCCGAATACGGCCTGCCGTCCGAAGGCACGCTGGAAGCGATACGCCTGTGCGCCCGCCAGGAGGGCATGCTGACCGACCCGGTGTACGAAGGCAAATCGATGCAGGGCATGATCGACATGGTGCGGCGCGGCGAGTTTCCGGCCGGCTCCCGCGTGCTGTATGCACACCTGGGCGGCGTGCCGGCGCTCAATGCCTACAGCTTCCTGTTCCGCAACGGTTGAACATGGAACGGCCTGCAGCACTGACCGTGGCGCTGGCAACGCGGCTGGTGGAAGCCTTGCGCGCGGTGCCCCTTGATGCTGAAGCACCCGAGAGCGCCGGCATGCCCCTGCTGCGCGCGGCACTGAATGACCGAGCCGTGCACACCGTGGTGCTGGCCATCAGCAAAAACGGGCCGGTTGCCAGCCTGGTGCAGGTGATACGGCAGCCGGACACGCTGCATCAATGGGTGGAGCTGGCCTGCATCTGAGCGTGAGTATCGGAGTTTTGCTATCAATTAAATAGCTGCCAGCGCCCGACGTTATTGGGTTACTGGCCTTTTTTATGCCTGAAAAGTGGGCTCCGGGGCCTTCGCACACCCAAAATCGCCTCGAAAAGCCCGTTTTTTATGCATGAAAATCAGTTGCAGCTCAATGAATACGGGCGCAAGCAGCTATATTTTTAATAGCAAACTGCAGCCAGCAAACCGCTAGATTCGGTCCTTCCAGCGCGTCATCTCCCATGACGGCAGGCCGCGAAGGTCGCCGACCTTCGCGCTCTGGAACTCCCCGATGGCGGGTTTGGCGCCCAGCCGCTCGTAAGCCTGCTTGGCCAGCGGCGCGGTTTGCACAAACACGCTTTTGACCTGTGCCCAGCTCAACGGCTGCGGGATGATTTTTGCGCCGGCAATCATTTTGGAGGTGGCAAACAAGGCCAGCGCGTCGCCTTCGGTGGACCAGGCCCAGCCGCGGCGGAACACGACTTCATCGCGAACCACCCTGGCGCCATCCGCCGGCGACAGCCCCCAGTAGGACTTGACCAGTTGCGAGACGGCCTCGGGGTCGGCCTGGCTGAGCGCGCTCACGGCTTCCTGCTGCGCCAGCAGAAAGGCCAGCACCAGGTTGGGATGCTTTTCAACGAGGTCGTGGTGCACGATGCGGAAGGACCGGTGCAGGTAATAGCCGTCGGGGTAAAAGGGTGAGTTCTTCACCGAGGGCAGCAAAATTCCGGCGCCCTTGCCGGCGGGGCCGTCGTACTGGGCTTCGGTATAGCCGTAGGAGTTCATCACGGCGACCGTGCCCGTGGACTGCGCTTTCAGGAAGGCCGGGTACACGGCGAGCGTGGCGTCCACGCCGCTGGGCACCTGCGCCGCTTCGGGCAAGGTGGGCAGGTGCACCATGCGGATGCCGTGCGCGGCCGGATCGGGGTTGCCCAGCTCATAGCGCAGGATTTGCGTGAACGCGTTGTACGGGTCTGCGCCCACCAGCGTGCCGACCGTCTTTCCCTTGAGGTCCTGCACGTTGCGGATGGGCGAGTCCTTGCGCGTGCACAGCAAAAAGCGCAGCCGCCCTTCCGCCACCGACACCAGGCTGAACGGAAGCTTCGCGACAATGGCGCGCAGCGTCGGCGTGTTGCCCCACATTGCCATGTCGAGCTGGCCGGCGGCCAGGGCCTCGACCTGCGGGGCCGCTGCGGGGTAGGCGCGGTAATCCATGGTGAGGTCGTAGCCAAATTCCGCCGCGTGTTTTTCGATCAGCCTTTTATTGATCATGTGCTGCGTGATCGGCGAGTTGCCCGCTGCCCACGGAACCCAGCCATAGGACATGGTGAACGGCTTGCCAGCCTGCGCGCGGGCAAGCTGCGCAACGCCCACCGTCGCTGCGCCGGCCAGGCCGGCGCCCTGGCGCAGCCAGTGCCTGCGCGTCAACATTGATCTGCCGGCCATAAAGACCCCTCTTTCACATGAAGAACAGCCACGCGGACCCGACGGCGCAAACCTGCAGCTCATGCGGCCGGCAGGCTCACCCCCTCAGGTTTCGCATGGTGTTCGTGGTCTATTCTTTCCAGGAGCTCATACACCTCGCAGGGCTCATCCTTCGGGCCCAGCGGCACTGTGGCCACCAGCCTGAAACGGAAAAACCGCGCGGCCGCAAGCGCCACCGCGCGGCTGGCGGCGATGTTCACGCCCAGCGCATTGGCCTGCCGTGCCAGCGCCCGGGCCCGGTCCAGCGGTGCGCCCACTGCGGTAAAGGTCAGGTGGTCCCAGGTACCGAAGTTGCCGACTGTGGCATTGCCAAAATCCAGGCCGAAGCGCGGCGGCTTCACCGGCACGTCCAGGCCTTCGGCCAGCGCCCGCATGGAGTCCACCGCGCGCAGGGCCGCCTCGCAGGCGTAGCCCGCCGGGTTGGACACATTGAGCGGTGTGTTCCACAGCGCGACGGCGGTGCAGCTTTCATAGCGGTCCATCATGCCCTTGCCCTGCGCCACTTCCACCGCCAGGATCTGCAGGTAATGGTCGGCATGCGGCGACCAGGTCATGGCCGTGGCGTGGTCGTCGTCCAGCGCGGCGCACAGCACGGCCAGCTCGCGTTGCTCGACGCCGGCCTGCGGCGTCAGGCGGTTGGCAATGAAATGCTGCACCAGCGGCCGCGGCACGTAACGCGAAAATCCCTGCAACGCGATGCGTGCCAGCGCCAGCGATTCCTGCAGGCGGCGCACCTCGGCGATGTCGCTGTCCTGGGGAATGTCGCTGTCGAATTCAAATTGCCGGATGTGCCTGGCCGAGCGCACCAGGTTTTTCAGGGGCCTGGCCAGCCGGTTGGCCATCCAGAACAGCATGGGCATCAGCAGCACCAGCCCGGCCACGCCCACCCCCAGCAGCATCCACCGCATACGCCGCACCTGCGCCAGCAGCAGGTTCTGGTCAGACACGAGGGCCACATAGGCCTTGCGGCTGAATACGCCTTCGATCGGCACCACCACTGCGGCAAAACGCTGGCCGTCGGCGCCGTCGACCGAATGAATCGGCGTATCTTTCAGAGAGGCCTGCGTCATCAGCGGCGGTAACGCGGCATACAGGGGGTCATCCAGCGCGGCAAGGCTCACGGGCCGGCCGGACGCCAGCAAACGGCGAAGGCGGTCCGCATCGGACCAGCCCCAGACGCGGCCCTGCTCATCAAAAAGGATCAGCTCGGCATGGCTCTCCTGGCTGCGCGCACGCAGAAAATCCGAGAGGCCCGCGACCGTGAACGTTACCGCCGCGACGCCACCCTTCGGCCCGCTGAGCGGCCGCGACAACGCCATACCGAACTCCGCCGGAAGCTGCAGCATAAAAGGATCGGTGGCCTGGAAGGTGCCCAGGTTCAACTCGCTCACCCCCTCGTACCAGGGTCTGCTGCGGGGGTCGTAGCGGTTGCCCCAGGGACGCCGTTCGCTGGCGATGGCTGTCATCTGCTGGTCGTAAAAAACCCATTCCTCCACCCGCTTTTCGTGTTCGTCGACCCGGATGATCTGCTCGGCGTAGCGGGCTTCCGGCAGCGATTTGGCCCAGGCCCGGTCGCGTTCGGTGCGCAGCACCATGCTTTGCAGGTAACTGCCGTCCGGGTAACCGAACACCAGCGAGGCGATCTGGGGATAGCGGTTTTGCATCGACATCTGCATGCGCTGCACTGAAATGTCGTTCTCGCCTTCGAGGCCGGCGTGCGGGTCATTGGTGGTGGCTTCCAGCCAGGCGCGGGCCGGTTCCTGAAAGCGCAGCAGCTGCTCCTGCGTGCGGCGGCCCAGTTGCTCCAGCTCGCGCTGCGCGCCGTCCAGCACGATGCGGCTTGCGGCCAGCTCGGCCAGTACCATGAGCGCCACAACAAGCACCGTGCCCAGCGCGGCGTAGGTCCAGAACAGGTGGGAGCGAATCGACCTGGCGTGAAAAGTCAGCAACTTCAACTTTTTCAAGCGTGTCCCCCTGCTGTGCTTGTTTGACCGCAAGATACGCTGCAGTAATACCTTTGACAAGGCGGTTGCTACTGCCCTGCGAGGTATCTTTTCGCCTTCCACATTTTGTGACGTTTGTCAGGATTTTCCGTGTGACGACCGACAGAGGGAGCGTCATCAGAAATGCAAATTTTTGGGCGCCCGTATGGACACAGATGGTGACATCGGCGCGGCCTGTTTGCGACATGTACTGCTGGAGTACATACCCCGGGCTATAACGGAAGCGCTACATGCAAGCGGCCGCCTTGCCGATTTGTCGATTGCCGCTTTTGCTTTGTATTGCACTGTATCGAGAGGCCTGTGCGCTCAGCTGCCCTCAGTGGGGGCGCGGAAAGCCTACGCCCGCTTCTTGAACAGCGCCGAAGCCCCGCTGGCTGCCCGGATCTCATCGGCCGTTGCCCGCAATGCCTCGGACAACTCCTCCATCCTGCCTTCCGTCAATCGCACCAGCGGCCCCGCAATCGTGACCACACCGATCGCGCCCGAGGGCGACAGCACGGGCGCTGCCATCGCAGACATGGAGGGTGCGAACACTTCGCTGATGGTGCTGAAGCCGCGCTTGCGTGCCGCGTGCACAAAACCGAGCAGCGCCTTCACGGTCGTGGGGGCCTTGGGCCCGAAATCTTTGGGTGGGCCAAAGCCCTGTTTGGCCACAAGGCGCAATGCTTCTTCATCGCTCATGGTGGAAAGCCAGGCATGCCCCGCCGCGCTGCAAGACAGGCGAACCGACAGGCCCATGTCGGGGTCGTAGCGCAGGCCACGGCGCGCACCCTGCGCTTTGGCGACGAAGGTCAGGTCGTCGCCATCAACAACGGCCAGGCGCACCAGTTCGCCGGATTCTTCGGCCAGATGGTCGAGCAGGGGCTGGGCGACATCGACGATGCCTGAAGCGCTCAAAAACCCCAGGCCCAGCGAGACCAGCTTGATGGTGAGCACGTATTCGCCCTGCTCGCGCACCTGGCGCACATAACCGCAGCGGCACAGCTCTGCCAGCAGGCGGTGGGTAGCGCTGAGCGGCATGTCCAGGCTGGCTGCAATCATGGACACGGTTTGGCCTTCGGGGTGCGCGGCCAGTTGCTCCAGGGTGTTGAAGCTTCTTTCGAGAAGGGTGCTCATGCGGTTGATTCTCTGGTTTGCCGTTTGCCGATCTGCCGACATTTAGCCATGGCTTTGAAACCGGTTTGCAGGCCAAATGATAATGGTTTTCC
Source organism: Polaromonas sp. P1_F4 (assembly GCF_056405675.1). Lineage (NCBI taxonomy): Bacteria > Pseudomonadati > Pseudomonadota > Betaproteobacteria > Burkholderiales > Comamonadaceae > Polaromonas > Polaromonas sp. P1_F4. The sequence continues at coordinate 411,132 of NZ_JBFUBP010000002.1, forward strand.
ATTATGGAAAGACTTTCCACTTTATCGCATGATTCGCCGGTCTGGGGTGTGATCTGGCCGAACAGCCTTGCCCCCGCCCCTTTGCCCTCCCCCTCTTTCTCCGCAATAAAAGGACATCCAGATGCAGTTCAATCGCAGGTCACTGACCCTGGCAGCCGCGCTGCTGGCGCTTTCATCCGCGCCGGCGTTGGCCCAGGACATCCAGGAGCGCACCATCAAGTTCGGCCACCTCAACAATGCCGACCACCCGGTAAGTTTTGGCGTCAAGCGTTTCAGTGAACTGCTGGCAGCCAAGAGCGGCGGCAAGATGAAGGTGCAGGAATTTCCGGCTTCAACGCTGGGCAATGAGCTGCAGCAACAGTCGGCCCTGCAAGGCGGTGTGCAGGAGATGTCGGCACCGGCCACCACCTCTCTGGCGGGCATCGTCAAGGAATTCGGGCTGGTCGATTTTCCTTTTTCGGTCGCAAACTTTGCCCAGGCCGACGCGCTTCTTGACGGCCCGCTGGGCCAGGCGCTCATCGCAAAACTTCCGGAGAAGGGACTGATCGCACTGGGTTATTGGGACCTGGGCTTTCGCAATGTCACCAACAGCAAACGCCCCATCACCAGGCCGGAAGACCTGGACGGCCTGAAGATCCGTGTGATTCCCAACCCGGTGTTCCTGGAGACCTTCAAGGCCTTCAAGGCCAACCCGGTGCCCATGCCGTTCGCCGAGCTCTACGGCGCCCTGGAATCCAAAGCCGTCGACGGCCAGGAAAATCCTTTTGCCGTGATCCAGTCCAACAAGTTCTACGAAATCCAGAAGTACGTCAGCGCCACCAACCATGTGTATGCAGCCAATATCGTGCTGGTGAGCAAACGCTTTTGGGACAAGCTCTCACCGGTCGAGAAAAAGATCATGAACGATGCGGCCGCCGAAACGCGCGACTACCAGCGCCAGGTCAGCCGCGCCGCGGCGCAAAAGGCCGTGGGCGAGCTGCAGGCCAGGGGCATGCAATACAACGAGCTGAGCCCGGCCGAGCAGGGCCGCATGCGGCAAGTGGCCAAACCAGTCGTTGAACGGTTCATGAGCGCTTACGACCCGGCTCTCGTGAAGCTCTACACCACCGAACTCGCGCGCATCCGCAAATAAGCCAGGCAGCCCATCATGAAAATTCTTGTCCTGCACGGGCCCAACCTCAACCTTTTCGGGCGCCGTGAACCGCATATTTACGGAACGACCACCCTGGCGGAAATCAACGCCAGCCTGCAATCGCTGGCCGCCGAGCTTGGGGTTGAACTGGAGATATTCCAGTCCAACCACGAAGGTGCGCTGATCGATAAATTTCACGAGAACATCGACAGCGCGCAGGGCGCCCTGCTGAACCCTGCAGGCCTGACACAGCACGGCGTACCGCTGCATGACGCGATCAAGGCCATGCCCTTCCCGGTGCTGGAGATTCATATGAGCAACATCGCCGCGCGCGAAGCGTGGCGCAGCCACTCCATCATTTCGCCCGCGGTAAAGGCGATCATCCAGGGCCTTGGCTGGCGGTCTTATACCGCCGGCTTGCGGGCACTGGTTGAAACGCTGAAGGATGTGAAGGCGGGCTGACTGGCAAGCGGGGCGGTTGCCGATCGCAGCAGTGGTGCTGGGTCGAGGTCCGCGGTGAGTAGTTTGCGCAGAGGCTACAACCGCGGCTGGACAAGCCAGATCCACAAGGCCACGGCGAATCCGATCCAGACCAGCACGATCACGACCGCAGCAACCCGGCTGCGCGGCTTTGAGCCCTGCGTCTTCACCCACTCATCGGCCCGTTTACGGCAATCGGCGAGCACCTCTGGGGGCAAGAGCCTGATGGTCAACCAAATCAGCCCCGGGAGCAGCAAGGCATCGTCCAGATATCCAAGCACCGGGATGAAATCGGGGATAAGGTCGATGGGGCTCAGCGCATAGCCCACGACGAAGAGCCCAAGCGCCTTGGCATACCAGGGTGTTGCCGGGTGCTTGCCGGCGAACCAGAGCGTCAATCCATCGCGCTTGATCCGCCTGGCCCAATTGTCGAGTTTGCCGCGCACTGTCATGCGCACAAGCATGCCACAGCGATTGGAATGATCACATCGATTGCAACGATCCGTCGGTTTGCTGACTGTCGTTTACCAGGGTACGTCGAGTGTCTGTGAAGAAATGTTGAGTTTTGCGAGCCGGTCCGTGTATGCCCTACCTGTCAGTTCTGACAGGGGGATGAGGGTTGTGAACGGAGCGATTTGAAAAGTCACAGGCTTTGGGAATTTCCAAAAAACCCGATGCTCATTCGCGAGTTTGTAAGGCGTAATAGGTATCGACGACCAGACAAGAGCAGTCATCGCCACACAAGGTTTGTCAGAACTGGTCAGCACTGGCAAACGCCAGCCGTATTGGCGAAAGGCTGTCCGGCTGGCCCGTGAGAAGAGGCAAACAATTCCTGGGGGAATCACCGCACCTCGAATGCAATTCACACATTCTGCTTACAGAAGTTTGAAGCTGGAATTCAGTGAATAGTTGCGTCAGCCTTCAGTGCAGTTCAGCAGCCAGGTCAATCAAGAATTTTCGGTACTAATTGCTCCTGCAATTGGAGGATGTGAGGGGGTGGCAATTCTCTTATGTTTGCGCTTCCAGGCACTCGGTTTCTTCTTGCTTCCTCGCGAAAGCAGGCAGAAGCCCCTGAAGTAGCCGCAATAAAACGGGGGATGTTGATGAGTGCAAGATTCGGCTTCCAGTTGCTGGGATCTTCGGAATCCCTGGCGAAAGTGCGCACGCAGATCGAGCGTGTCGCCAGAGTTGATGCGGCGGTTCTCGTCGAGGGTGAGACAGGCACCGGAAAGGAAATGGTGGCACGGGCCATTCACTACGGCAGCAAGAGGGCCGACCGCGCTTTTGTTCCGGTCAATTGCGGGGCGCTGGCCGAAACCCTGGTTGAAAGTGAGCTCTTCGGCCACGAGCGTGGGGCTTTCACTGACGCAAAAGTTGCCTCGCTCGGCCTTGTCAGCGAAGCCGGCGGCGGCACACTTTTCCTTGACGAGGTCGACGCGCTCAGCCTCAAGGCCCAAGCCGCATTGCTGCGCTTTCTGCAAGACGGCAGTTACCGCCGCGTCGGCGGGAGTTCGACCAAACAGTCTGACGTTCGTATCGTCGTGGCCAGCAACGCCAACCTCAACGAGCTTGCCGAAGCACGCCGTTTTCGCAAGGACTTGTTGTATCGCATCAACGTGTTATCAGTCTATCTGCCAACGTTGCGCGAGCGCGGCGATGACGGGATCGAACTCGCCAGGATTTTCCTGACGCGGCTCGGCCACCATCACGGAAGGCCGCAGGTCCGCCTGACGCCCGCATCTATCGCATTCATCCAGAGCTACACGTGGCCCGGTAATGTGCGTGAGCTCGAAAATGTTGTCCAGCGGGCTTTCTTGCTCTGCGACAGCAACGAAGTCGATATCAGCCAGGCAATGTCCCAGCCCCGCGGCGAGCGTTCCGCTGCCGCCGAACCGGCGGTCTTTCGCACAGCCAAGCAGCAGGCCGTCAAGGAGTTCGAGCGGCTGTATGTGAGCCGCTTGCTGATGCAAACCAACGGCAACCTGACTCAGGCGGCACTGATCGCGGGACAGGATCGCAGCGCTTTCGGACGGCTGGTGCGCAAACACAGCCTGAGCCCCAGCCGGGCCCAGGCCCCCATCGCTGCCCACACCGGTGAAGCCTGAGTCCGAGCGTGCTTGCGAAGTACGGACTTGTCCTGTTGACCCTGGTATTCGGCATGGTGGCCTTCGCCGCCGGGTTGCTTGCGCCTTCCTCATTCAAGGAAGGTGTGGCAAAAATAGCGCAACAAATCGGAGCAAAAATCCCGGGCCGCGCCGATCCCGGTACACCGGCGGCTTCTGCACCCGCCGCAACATCTGGCAGCACACCGGGCGCCGGTGCCGCTTCTGCAGCCGCTGCGGCCCCGGCAAGCGCGCCGGCCGTTGCGGCATCGTCACCCCTGCCAGCGGCCAGCCTGATATTGCCGACAGTGGCCACGGCTTCTCCCAGCTTCGCGCTGCAGGCGGCGCAGTTTTCGACGGCGCAGCCCGCCAGCCAGTTGGCTTCGTCAATACAGGCACAAGGTGTCACCAGCACGGTCGTGCTGATGGGCGAGCCCGAGGGCGGTTCATGGTCAGTGGTCACCGTCGGGCGTTTTGGCAGCGCGGACGAGGCGCTGTCGCAACGCAACTACCTATCGCTCAAGCTCGGGCTGCCACCCAATATGGGCACCATCGCATTGCCGCCCCCACCCAAATAACAACTCAGCGCAGCAAGTGCGCTTGCGGGTGCCGCTGCTGTTTGTTAACCCAACCGGCCTGGCCGTAGGTGTCGACATAGCAGACCGCGAGCTGCGCCATGCCCAACGAGCAAAAGTAGACATACAGATTCGCATCCTGCTTCGGGGCCATGTACCAAAGCCAGGGACGGGTGGCCAGGCCCCAACTGCTAACCCGGTGCACGAGCAGGTCGGCTTGACCGAGGTCACTGACGAGCGCGACACGGATGTCGGCGTCACCCATCGTGGGGGATTCATAGATGCGCGGCATGTATTTCTTTGTGGTCGGGGTTTTCCTGCCGCCGCCGGCGAGCGGTCTGCCGGATCGGGGTCATTTGTTTTTCAGACCGCCGGCGACTTCGGCACGGCACTTCACACAATACTCCATCGCGTGACCCGCACTGACCTCGCTGGTGGCGTGGTGGTGCACATTGGTCAGCGCGCCGTGCTGCTCGATGTCGTTCCAGGCCATGAACGACGACTCCTTCGCCGCGTACTCGTGCCAGCTGTCCATGCCGGTCATGCTTTTGGCAAGGCCGTCGAGCGTAGCCTGGCGTTGCTGCATGAGCGTGCCGTGTTCCGCAATGCGGGTTGCCTCGGCCGCCTGGTACTTGCTCATGAGCAGGTTCTTGCGCGCATTTTTGGTGTTGGCGCCGAAGGTCGGTGCAGCTGCCGGCACGTAAGCCGGTACGGCTGGTACCAGCCCGGCCGTGAACGCGTCGAGGTGTGCCGCCGCATGAGTGTTGCCGCGCTGGTTCAGCTCCTGGTGTGCGGCGATAAGGCTGTGCCCTTCGGCGCAGGAAAGCCCGCGTTTGTCCTCAGCCGGAGTCTGCTGGACATGCCGGTCCATGAGTTTTTGTGCAAGCGGATGGGCCGCGTGGTTGGCCTTCATATAGGCCACGCGGGCCTGGTATTTCGGTACGCCGGCGCCTCCATGCGGGACCGGTGTTTTGGCCCAGGCGGTGTTTTTTCCAGTCACAGACAGCGAAGCATCACCGCCCGTCAGGCGCCCTCCGCCAGGCGCTGTGACCGTCATCGTCGCATGCACGAGGTCTCGCGGTGGGGTTGCGGTAGCCGACGGCACGGCGCGCGTCGCCTTCGGGCCCGATTGCGCTGCGACCGGCTTGGAAAGCGCCTGAGGCGCGGGTTGTCGTTTGGATGCCATGGTTTACTCCTTTGAAAGCCTGGGGATGGCAGGTGCCAGAACGCTGAAACAGCATTGACAGCCCGGCGAATGCGCGTATTTCATGAGCGATCCACGCGGAACGGCTCTGATACGTATTGAGTGATGTCGCGCGCGCTCCCGCTGGCGGGGGGAGCTTTGGAGGCTTTCCCGCCAATCTGTGAACCGTCATAGCCGCCGCCGGCAACCGCATTTCCGGCTTCCAGCGCGGTACTCCTGCGCGGCGAGCTGGGCTGAGCAGGATCAAGCGTGCGCGTCCCGCCGACGCTGATTGCCAGCGCCTGGAGGTGTCGCCGCACGACGGCTTTTTCTGCCGGTTTGAGTGCACCGTGGACCTGGGCGAGGCGCTCCTTGGCCTGGTTACGATCATCTTCCCAGGTTCCAAGCGCGCGCTTATCCTTGAGTTTTTCTGCTCCCTCTGCCCGGCTGGCCAGCGCGCCGGGAGCCATTGTCAAAACCGCGGCGGCCGCGGCAGTCACCGCCATGGCGGCGGGCGTCATCTCCGTGTCCTGCAACGCGGCCATTGAGGCCGCCCGCAACACATCATGCGCGGCAGCCTGACCGGTGCTGCGGACCCCGGAACCGCTGTGCCCGGCAACGGAACCGCCCGGTCCACTCAAAATAGTACGAGCGGTATCTGTTCTCGCACCGTCACCCGCCTCCATCATTGGTCTTACATTGCTTTCCGGGAAGGTAACTTGAGAAAAATCTTTCCAGGAGGCTTCTTCCATGGCCGGCATGGCTGACATGCCCTTGGCATGTTTCACCCGCTTTTGCAACTTGGGAGTCATGTCAGTCACGACGAACGCCTCGTGATAGCCGCTGCTGATCCCGTGGCTCGTCGGGTTGGAAGCGTAACGGAAGGCTCCTTTGGGAAACGCCTTCGATCCGACGACCATATCTACCACCTGGGGACGAAAGCCCCCCTTGGCCTGCATTGGTGTCAGCGTGCGATCTTGCGAGGCCTTATAGGCCATAACATTGCCAAGCCATTGGTCGGTGCCCTGACGCCAGCTCTTTTTAGTGGGCATACCCATGAGCGCCAGGTCGCCAAGCTTGCGGGGTTTTGCCTTGCCGACCCTCTGGATCGCCGCCAGTTTCGCCACCTTTGCAGCCTTTGCCTTTTGGGGGGAAGGCGGGCCCGGCAGATCGGGCAAGGTCTTTCTGGACTTCGTCAGTTTGGTCGGCTTAGGCATCAGGCACTCCCCGCGGTCAGGGCAGCGGACCTGACACCGCAGGCCCAGCTGTCGAGCTGCCGGCGATCACAACGGCTTGAAGCCCGTGTAATGGCCCTTCTTCCTGAGATCAAACTTCATAAGTGACGGGCCCCCAATCTGCTGGCTGCCCGTGATCTTGCCCTGGCTCACTGTCGTGTGATGCACCTGATCGGTGTACTCGTGGAGCACATCGTTCTCGATGAAGGACTTATGAAGCGAATCTTTGGTTGAAACACCCGATGTATTGGCCGGAATTTTGTTGCCTGCTGCCAGCCGCCTCTGCGTCAGCTGCAAGGCATTCATCACCCCGCCGGGCCCTCCCACCGGAGTCATATGCTTGGTCAACGCGTTGACCATTGCCCGGATCCTGTCGCAACCCGTCAAACCCACGAAGCCCAAACCCTCTTTAAGCAATCTTTGTTTTGCCATGTTGCACTCCTTAAAAAAATTAAACCATTCGCTGATGACTGACCGAGACCCAAAGCCCGCTTACACCCATCCTCATGAGGCTCATGACACTTCAGGCGGATACGCTGCCATCAGGATTTTTTTGGCCCCTTACCTTCAGCTTTAGTGCTCATTTTTTTGTACATGTCGGCAAGTGCCGCGCGCCGCTCGGTGACAACGCCCACAAGATGGCTTTCATGCGTCGAATCGATATGACCGGTGTTCTTGAGACGCTTTAGCATGTCGAGCTGTCTGTCCATGCCCCACTCCGCGTCCGGTCTCGGCACCACGCCCTTCTGCGATGGCTTGTCGAAGGGCCGCGGATCATGGAGTGTCGGTTTTCCGAAGAGAGTCGATTCCGTCGTCGTCGCACCGAGCTCGGCTTGGATCGCTGCCGCATAGTGATCCTGCGTTGTTTGCATCCTGCCCGCGAATGGCACCATTCCGTGGTGCGCTTGCAGCAGATATGCGCGAAAGTGCTGGGCAGCTTTGCTACTGCCGGTGGTGAGCTTGCGGCGGTGCTGGGTTTCATTCATCGCCGCTGCAGGCAGCCGCTTGCTCAGTGCCGCCCCACCACCGCTCTTTCTCGAACTGCCCACAGGCTGATGCAGTGAATCTGGAGTCATGTGGTCGACCTCGACCGATGCGCCAGACGGTGTTCTTTTATAGGTTGATTGTTGCGCGTGGGTTCCGAGCACCTGCTTGACACGTTTGACCGGCGGAAACTGGCCGGGCACCGGGCCTAGCTGCTTCTTGGCGGCAAGGTCGGCGGGTTGGCGCCGGGATATCGTAGCCGGTGCTGCGGCGGCCCCGCCGCCAGACGCACTGGCCGCTGCGTTGCGCGCCAACTTCGCGGCGCGGAGCGCCATCGCAGACAGGCTGGACGCTGTTGCAGCCATTTTTCCCGCACCCGCTGCTGCAGCAGGCGGAGCCGCACGCGCCGCGTTGGTGAGGCCTGCGCGCCTCGCTGTAGTTGGCGCTGTGCGCGCCGCAGCCAACGCGCGAGCTCGCAATCTAGCCAGCATGAACATCTCCCCTTGTGAGAATCGGACCGGTCACCAGCGGCTCTCCGATGCAATCGCAGATCGCCGCAAGGCGCAATTCGAGTTCGTCATTGGTGCAGGCAAGCGCACCAGGCAGCGCCAGGTGCATGAACTGGTAACCCACGTCGTCGCCGTGCGCCTCATGCCCGAACGTGTCAAAACCGGCTCTCTCGAGCAGCCGGTGCGATCGCGTGTTGCCCTCGTGTACCGACGTGAACAGGTGCCGCACCGGACCGCCGGCGAGGCTTGCCGTCAGCAGCCGCACCGCACGCGCACCAAAGCCAGTGCCTTGATGTTCGACACCTATCCAGAAATGAATATGCGCCATATCAGCCTCGCGGCGCAAACCGACGGCACCGACAAAACCGAAATTCCGGTGAACCACTGCATATTCGGTCCCCTCGCGGCCGGCTACATAGGCAAGATAGGTTTGCGCCTCCGCTTCACAGGTGATTGGCGGCAATCCGGCCACCACGGCGATGTTCGGGTCCCGGTATTGATGCAGCCATGCCGGGATATGCAGGACATCAAGTGGCTCGAGCGAGAGCTCATCGTCACGCATCGCATCAGCTTCATACCAGTTGCTGGCCTGCCAATTGGCCAGCCGGCGCTCCAGCAGCTCATGTATTCCTTGCGCCTCAGGATGATCGGCATCCAGGCGCAGACATTCCCGTACGACGCGCAACGCGGTGGCGCTGCGCCCGGTTTCCGCCTCCAGCCGCGCACGCAGCAGTAGCCGGTCGGTGCGGGAAGCCGTCGGCGAATCGCTGTCGGGAGTTTCGGCGAGCACATCACGCGCCAGCGCCCACTGACCCACATGCACAAGCAGGCCCGCCAGGCCTGTGCCGGCATCACAACGCTGACGCTGCGTCATCTGCTGCCACGTGCGTGCCAGGCTGCGATGCAGTGTTTGCAGTGCACCTTCGTCCGCAGCGTCCAGCAGGCGAAGATCAAGGCTGTCGAGGATGGATTGGAGAGCCCAGGGATCATGACCCGAGCAGCGAAGGCGAAAATTGATTTCGTCAACGCTCTCCACGGGACTGTGGGGAGCCCCGTGCCACCAGCGCTCCGCTGGATGGTCTTCATCTACCGTCTCGACCAGACTGCTCCAGCTTGCAGCATCCATGCCGATGGCATCGTCGCGGCAGGCCATATGCTGAATGCATCCCGATGCGCCCCACTCCAGATGCGCAACATGTGCACCGGCGCTTTCCTGATGCATGCCAAGCGCATGGAAATTGACCGGCAGTCCCAGTTCACCAGGAGCGAGTTGTTCCGGAAGCGCCATGCAGTTAAGCCTGATTTGCCGTTCATCGGCAATTCCCTGGTCCGCCGCCAGCAGCAAATAGCGCCCGGCAGAAAAATCGGCAAGCGCATCCAGCAGGGATAGCGCGGAGTCCGAAAGTAGAACAGTGGCACTGATCAGGCTGGCGCGGTAATGGCCCAGCAGCGCGGAAGCGGCTGAGGCAAGCTCATCCGCCGCCAGAGCCTGCCATTCAGAAGCCAGCGTAAAACGGCCTTCGCTGCCTGGCTGCGCCTGAATCCGCGCCTGCAATAGTTCGCCGTAGTGCACACCGTACAGTTCTGCCGGCAATGCGGAGAACCCGCCTGCCGTCATCGCGACCACCGGGTTGCGTGATCCGAACAGGGCAAAGCGGTTCGCACCGAGCAAAAGCGGGTGGCCGCGCCGAGCCTGCCAGCTTGCCTGGTCAAGCCAGCCGCGCACGACAAAAGGCTGAAGTGCCGGCTGTTTGAGCAGCGCCAGTGCCGGTTCTTCACCGGCCAGCGGGCACAGCACATACCGGACGGGCCAGCCGAGCATGCCACAGGCATGCATCTCATCGCGCAAAGTGGTCAACACCACCGCAGCCAGGGCGCCGTCATCCGGACCCATGTTCAGGATGTAGAGTGGTTGGGACAAGTCCAGGCCACCCAGGCGTTCAAGCCTGCTCCAGTACATAACTACGGCACGCGCCCAGGCCCGCCCCAGGCGCGGGCCGGTCAGGGCGGCAGCAATGCCCGAACGCTCCTTAAATAGAAGGGGCGGCAGTTCGCAAAGGTTTTTCCAGGCCGAAGCGGCAATATCCACCGCCACTGACGGGGTCGACGGATCAGTCCCCAGGGAAACCGGTACGAAAATCCCCTGGGGTTCAGATGATGCGATCATGTTTCCTCCCGCGCTGGGGGTGTTTCAAGCCCTACCAATTCGAAGATATTGAGTTGGCCGCCAAGACGGATAAACACTTCCTTGTAGAGCTCTGCGGTGTTGAGCCGTCCCCATTCGATCGCACGGCGTATCAGGTACGGCGCCGGACTGTGCGGATCCATCTTCAGCAGCGCCTCCACCAGTTGCTCCAACATTGCATAGACCTGGCGCCGGTCATCGATGGCCCACGTCTGGTCACCCATCATGGCCGTCTCATCGGCCCCCGCAACGGTGCCAGGCCCCGGATCGGATTCCCCGCTCACCGTCGCCAGCTTTATCCCGCGCCGCTGCAGCTCGGATTCGGCCAACGCGTGCAGTTGAGCCAGCAAGCCGGCCAGCGCCGACAGACTCGGTCCGTCCACCGCGAAGTGGCGGTCGATGCTGTCCCTGAGCAGTTGCATCGCTCCCAGCGCATCATTCAACTGCTGGTGCAGCGCCTGATACCAGGCCAGGGGCGTCGCGGCCATCGCTGCAGTGATCGTTTCCGTGCTGGCATGCTCCTCCTCATCAGCGCTGTTGGCTGCGGCCGCGGCGGCCGGGGCCAATCGTTCTCGGTGCATGGCAACTTCCCAATCGGCGAGGTTGTAATTGCGATGCATGCCCGTTGAAGTCATGGCGAGCTGCTTGAGCACAAACGGCAAACGGTTGTTGAGCGAACGCAGGATGTTGGCTCGGTGTTCGCCGCCGGAGTCAGCGTCCTGGGGGTAGAGATCGTCCCAGTAATCACGCAACAAGCCATCAAGCAGCAAAAGGCTGGGAGCTATCGCGGAAAACCCATGCTGGTTCACTTCGGCCTCAAGCAGCCAGGCAGCGACCTGCAGGTCCTTGGATTTGGAACAAAGGGCCTCGGTGGCGACACGGCTCACTACTGGCCAGTCCGCTCGCTTGAGCTTGTGCTCCCACGGACCCAACGGCAAGCTCGCATCGTCCTCGCGTCTGGCGTTCTGGATGGTGTTGTAGACACCATTGCCTTTGACCGAATAGCCGGCGGGATTGCCCGCATCGATCGGGTCGAGCAGGGTCTCGAGCGAACATCCAAGCCGTTCGCCGAAGTAACGCTGTGATCGGGTCATCAATTCAGTGTTCATGGTTTTGCTCGCTTTTGCGTGGAAACATCTTGCCGCTGCGGTGCAGACCTGGGAAAAGGTCCCGGCCAGGCCAGGCTGGTACTGGCCTGGGACTTCGGATCGGTGCCGGAAAGGGTCAAGCCGAGGTAGAACGTGGCCTGGCCCGTCGTGACTGCCGGGGCTGTTGTGGGTGTCGCCTGGGTCGTGCGCTGTATCGGCACGCTGAATTCGAGCAATGCCTTGCCCGGCTTGAGGGGATCGGCCGGTCGTGCCGGCGCAGGCTGGTAGCGCTGCAGCATGCGCAGCAACGCCCAGTTTCCGCTTTCAGTAAACGAAGCTGTGCTGCCTTCGACCCGGTAGCCGCTTTGCACCGGGTAAGCGGCCGGTCGCCAAACAGACAGCTCGGCCCAATTCAGATCAAGCGCGAGCACCTGGCCGTAGCTCCAGTCCACGGTCGGCGGCTTTCCACCCGGATAGCTCGCCACCCGAGAACCTGAGCTCACCACCCAGCTCACGACCTGTTCACTGCCAGGCGACTCCTGGGGTAGCGCACGAAAAGTGATGTCGAGCTTTAGAGGCTGCGGTGCTGCGCCTATACCCAAGCCTGGCCGCAGAAACTGATCGGCTGCATCGAGTTCACTGAGGAACCCGCGTGCCGAAACGACCCAGCCAGGGGTGCTCAGGCCGGACAGCGACTGTTGCAGCGATTCGCGTTGCGCGGCGTAGTCACTGAAGAAGGTCTGCACCTCCGCCAGCGAGGCGTCCGGACTGCTGGTCTCGCCGAACGGGAACCGCCCCTTGAGCCGGCTGTTGAAGCGTTTGGCCAGGGCATCGTAGGCACTGGTTGCCTGTTCGGTACGACGGTCGACACAGCGCAGGTTCAGTTGCGCAATCAGGTCGCGCCGCCTCTCCGAGAACATGTCGTTGCCGTAGTCGGCCGGCTGGTAGGCCCCCAGCACCTTGCCGCAGTTCGCATAGGTGAGATCGGCAATGGTCTTGAGGAAAAGCGTGTCGAGAGCGCCGACTTGCTTGCCCGGGTCCTTGAACTGCACGTAACTGGTGACCTCATTGATCGTATTACTCCAGTACGGCAAGGTTTGCGCGTTGTCGCGCTGCGCATCGTTGACGCCGTCAGTGTTGCGCAACAGATTCACGAAAGGATCAGCGTAGCCAGCGAGCACCTGCGCGCGCGCAACCTGCCGTGCGAGGTAGTCGCGTATCACCGGTGTGGTGCCCAGGTTCACGAGCAGGCCGTCGGCAGGACCGGCCTCGGGGTCATAAAGCCGGCTGCCACTCACAAGGCCCGAGACGCGGCCCAGAGCATCCGACGAAAAGTCCCGCGCGCACTGTGAAACGCGTCCAGCGCTCGCGGTAAAGCCGAACTGGGTATAGAGCCGCAGGTTGCCGATCAGCGGATCCAGTGCGCGCGAAAAATCACCACTCTGCTGCAAAAGCTGCTGGTCTGCCGCCGAGACCGCGTCAAGTCCCTGAAGCACGAACGACTCAGTTGCCGCCGACTGCGCCGAGCGCATCGCGTCATTCATGACCTGCTCAAGCTGCGCCCTCGCAAGCCGGTCGAACAGCGGCTTGCTGGTTGCCGGCGCACCGAGAGGCGGCAGTCCCTGGCCAGCTGCGAATCGCTGGTAATCAGCAGCGTAATTCATGGACCGGCCGAGGTCTGCCAGACGCCAGCCCGGCGCTGAACTCACGCAGGCGAAGGCCTGCGGGTTCCGGACCTGCATGAAAGTCTGCTGTAGCAGGCTTTCGAGGCCGCGTACCTCTGCCGACAGTGCCGGATTCATGACGAGACTCTGGCCCTGTGCGATGAGCAGAGGCCCGTAGGGCGAAAGCTGCATGCCGCGCAGCACCTGCATGGCCGGGTTGTAGCACCTTGCTTCATCAAAACCGCCGTCACCTGCCAACAGGTCTTTCGGATAGCTGTACTGCGTCACGAGGGGCGACAGCAGTTGCCGCAGTTCCTTCGCGTCATCGGCGCAGGGGTTGTTGTTCGGGTCCGATGGCACCCATGATTTGGCGACCCAGACCAGCCATGAGGTGAACCGCCTGGTGTTGTCAACAAGCGGCCCTTTTGCCGGATCAACCCTGGCCAGGAGGCTGGGGCCCATCGAGGCCTCGGCAAGCAAATCGACATGCAGTTGCCGGCTGGTATTCGCCAACTGGCGCGCCCAGTTGCCGCGCGAACGCTCCGGCACATTCACCACGCCGCTGTAAGGCACTTGCTCGAGCGAAGCGGCAACCACGCCGCCGGGCCGCGCCGCAGCAAGGGGCAAGCCCGCTCCGTAGACGTAGAGATAAATCAGGTTGAGATCATCCAGCTTGCGGACGGTGGATTCGGCGGGTATGGCAGTCAAGCGTGCGAAACGCTGGAGCTTGTCTTCCAGGTTGTTCACCTCCAGCGCAAGCACCTTCAGGTTGGCGCGGGTTTTGGCATACGCCGAGTTGTTGACTGTGATACCGGCAAGCGTTGGCTCGGACGCCGCGACCAGACCAGCGTCGAGCCGCGCGACCCGCGCCTGCAGGCCGCAAGCCAGTGCCGGAAACACCGTGCGCGCCATCACGGTACTGGAGACAGCCTGCACCGCGTTGTTGCTGGCACGCCGATCGACCCAGGACAGCGGCATCGTCGCGAACACCAGGTCGATATCGAGGGCCGAGGCCCGGGACAGCGCATCGTCAATCAATGGGCGGCCGGCGCAGCTCTCCTGTGCACCTGCCAGCGCCTGCGACTGGTAGAGCGCGGCGATGCTGCGACCCAGACCATCAACCTGGCGCTGCAGCCGCCAGCCCGATAACACCAGTGCCAACAGCAGCAACCCGGCCAGCACGATGCAGGCTTGCTGAAGCCGCAGCAGCCCCGGCTCACGCGACCAGAATGACGCCAGCGTGGCGCGCGCCAGCCCGCATTCCCCCATTGCCTTCTGCGTCAGGACGTCTTCGGCAAACGAGACATCGGCACGCGGCATGCCTGCTGACGCACCGGTGTCTTCGGTGCAGCCCGTGAAATAGACACCTCGGCACAGTGCAGGCTGCGTCGTCGCCGTGTCGTGAAAGACCTCGGCCAGGTAGTCGCGCAAGGGCGCATGCAAACGCTCGAAATGCCTCGGAAACAGAAAAAACGCATCAGCGTCGGCAATCTGCTCCTGGGCCGCAGCGGCCTCTACCTGGATTTCCTTGAGTCGTTCACCGATGTCAACAAATGCCTCGTCAATCCACTGGACCGGGCCGGACTGCAACAGGCCGTCGCGCGCCGACCAGCCAAACATGCCTTCCCTCTGCGAACGCCCCTGCAGACGCCAATACGGAGCAAATCCATCGACCGCGTCGCACTGACTGACGATCACGTAGACCGGCAAGGCCAGGCTGGTGGCGGCACGCAGGTCGTCGATCTGTCGCCGGGCATCAAGCGCGAGTTGAAGCACACTCTCACGGCCCGTGCCCAGCAAGTTGCGGGAGGAAACCACCAACAGCGCCCCGTCAAGTGCACGTTCGGGGCGCAGGTGGACGAGTCCGCGCAGCACGGTTTGCCAGTCTGCCGCGTCGGGCCCGGTTTGACCGGCAGCGCTGAGCTTGCCTTGCGGGTCAATGAGTTCACCCTGTGCCAGGCTGTGCCAGGCTGTGTGGGGCACGCCGGCGATCGTCGCCGCCTGGGCGTCCGGCCGTTGCCGGACCTGTCGCAATGAGGCGATCAAGCTGCTTTTACCAGCGCCGGCCTGCCCGATCAGGATGATCCAGGTTTGCCGGTAACGCTCCCGTGCGGTTCTGGACAGCACGGTACGCAGCCCGCGCAACCAGGCCAGGAACGACTGCCAGCGCGTTCGCCAGAAACTCGCCGCCAAAACCGGCTTGATGGCGCCGGTGGCCACGATCAGTTTGGCCTGGCGCGAGCGCACGATCAGCCACAACACCAGAATGCCGAATACTGCCGCGACCGCAGCAAGCACGCCAAACCAGGTACTGCTGTTCATGCTGCTCATCTCAGACACCCGCTACCTTGACCAGCGGCTGGATCAGCCATAGCCAGAGCGCCGACGACATCAGCACAAAGCCAAGTGCATAACCCATTGCCAGACGCAACCACGGGCGCAGGGGCGCGACCCGCGCATCGGCAGTCGACTTGACCGTGTGTTCATAGGCTTGCACAAACAGCCTGCCGTCAGGCTCTGCCGGTCGGCCGTTGACAAAACGGTACAGTCGCTGGCGCAGCGTGTCCAGGAACAGCTGGCCCTGCGCCCCCCGGTGCATTCCCTTGAACCCAAGCTGCAACGCGAGCAGAAAGCAGGCAGCAAGATCGCGATGCAAATTGGATCGGGACACCACAGCCAGCACCTGCTCCGCCATGTCGAAGAAGCGTCGCCCAGCCTGGCGCGAACCGAACTGACGGTGCTCAAGCAAAACCTCGAGCCAGGCATCCTGCGCCGGCCACGAGAGTTCAAGGATGAAAATCTCGTCAGCCAGCACCACCATCACATAGCTGGCTGCCGTATAGGCGCGTTGCTGCGCTTCACTCGCTGTAGCTCGCATATCGCGTGCCTGGCCGGCCAGAAGGTCGGCCAGGCGCAGGCTCACACGGCCCGCGAGTTCGGCCGGCTCGGCCGGTGCCGCACCGGAGACCCCCAGGTAGGCTTGCAGCGACCCGCGTTCGCTTTCCTGCCGCACGCGCGCAACCTCCTCATAGAACTGCGCAAAGCAGCTCAGGAGCGGCATTTCGGGCAAAGCGACCGGCTGCATGGCTGCGTCTTTCAGGTCCGCGTGCCTGCGGCGCGCGCACGATAAAGCAGAATCATTGCGGGCGGGGTTCCCGGCGACTTCTTGTCACCGCTAATGACGAGGTTTTGCCCTGGGCCGAACAGCCTGGTATCGCCTTCCTTGAGCTGCAGGACCTGGTTGTCGATCGCGAACAACGCCGCTCCCGAACGCAGGTTGCGTTTCGCCAACTCCTCAGCGGTCAAGAGGTGCGGCCTCGCGGTCACGCGCAGCCGGGCTGCGGCAGGCAGCAACGCCTCGCTCGCGATGCAGGCGTCAAGCAACCAGCGTTCCATTGACGCGCGTCCATCGGCCCCCAGGCCCTGGCCACCCTGCGGCCTGAGTTCGACAAGCAGTTGTTCACCCGCGTCAGGAGGCAACACATGTGTAAAAGTGCCGTCGGCATGGCGCTCAAACGGCTGCAGCTCGAAACTGGTATTGATATAGCTGAGCTTGCGCACCACATAGTCCAGCGCACGCCGGAACTGCGGCGAACAGTCATCGTGCTGATAAGCGTCCAGCACCGGCGGGATGGGATTGGCGCCGAACGATGCCATCGCGCCAAGCAGGAGCGCCAGGCTATCGTAGACCGCGCGCGGACTCGACTCGGGGCGCTGCACGATGAGGCTGAACTGCGGCAGCACGGCAGCCAGCCGCCGGGCCATCTCCAGGTGCTTGCGGAAATGGGCACCCTGCAATTCATCGTCCTCGGGACCGTCGCTTTCCCGGTTAGCGCCCAATTCGCGCAGCTTGAGCCACAGCGCTTCATTGAGCAGCTGGAGCCGGTGCCGCAAGCCGGTTGCCTTGAGAAAATCGCCGGCCTGCCAGCACAGCATGGGCGGGTGGTAGGGCTTGAATTCGACATGCCTGTTTTCTTCGCGCCGGAACAGCTCGAACAAGGGGCAGACCTCGTAGCCGGTCGGGGCTGCAACTTCGGCCGACAGCGAGATCGCCGGCCGCAGGCGGTCGACCGGCACCGATCCGGTCAGAGTGTTCTCGTCAAGCGATACCAGGCCGTGCACAACCTCATTGCGTGCCGGTGTCGTATTCCAGTGATTGGAGGCGTTACCCCGCACGGGCATGATCAGCGACAACCGCACCCCATCCGGCGTGCGCTGCAACTGCCCGGTGACATCAAGTTCGAGCGATTTTCCGGTGTACGAGCCGGGAAACACAACCGGCGTGCCGTCGGGCATGATGCATTCAAGCCGTTTGATTGCGACGATACCGGCCTTGAGCTTCACCATATCCAGCTGCAGCAGGCTCAACCCCCAGAAATCCGGCGCGACGCACGATAGCCGGTACCTCAACTGCTCCTGCCAGTAAACATCGCTTTGCTGAAAATGCTGGGGTGATAGCAACATCCCTTCGATCCACTGAACACTGTCGGGCAAGGCCGGACCGGCCGCAGCTGAGAACAGCTTCGCTGCGGGCTGGGCGGCTTTAGGCGCTGAAATGGTTTCGGGCATGGGTTCTCCAATCATGAAAGGCAGCTCGTATAGCTGATCTGCGTGCTACGCAGGGTGATCAATGCGCATTTGTAGGCAGTGATGTCGGCGACCGCCTGACCGCCGGCGCTCACATAGCTTGCGTAGCTGTAGACATAGACGGCCTTGCCGTAACCGCTGGGCAGGGGCTGGTTGGTGACCGTGCTGCCAGGCACAACCTGCACGCCAAGCACTGCGATGCCGCTGGCCAGACCGGCTTGCAGCGCGTCGCGATTGGCAAACCAGTCGGGTGAAGTCTTCGGCAAGACGGCGGCCGCGTTCTTGTCGAAGACAAACACCAGGTCGACCTCGGTTCCCATATTCTGATTGGCATCGAGTTCGGCGACGATGTTCAGCGTCTTTAGCGGCGTAGTAGGGCTGTAGCCCAGCGCGTAGCTGATAAAACCGCAGCCGGAAACAGCCAGCAATGCCGCTGTGCCGAGAAAAGCGTTGACGATGCGCATGATCATCCCAGCACCATCACGCATACCTGCGAAGGTGTGATCGACATGCCGATCGCGTTGCCTATCATGCCGTTCTGCCCGACCACACTGGTCAGCCGTGTCGCAAACACACCGCCCATCGCGACCTTGAAGCTACCCATGAGGTATCGGTCCGGCCCAATTTCCATGCCCGAAACCACACCCAGGTTGACGCCGGGCTCGTCGCCGTTGCTCAACGTACCCTGCGTCACCAGGTTTTCAGCGAGTCCGCCGCCGATGATCACGCAGGCCTGCGAAGGAATGTGCGAGATCGTGATGACGATATTGGGAAACGGAATGGGCACCGGCCCCACCGGCGTAGGCACCAGACAGACGTCGGGAAACGCGAAATTGATGACGCAGAGGTTCGTGTTGGCGAACATGACTCATCCCAGGCTGATGCGTTCAGCATCGAGCTTGATATCTTCTTCGGCCGTGACCAACGCCTGCCGCCCATGGAGCCGCAGCAGCGCCGAGGCCTGCATGATCCCGTGCTCGACACGCGTTACAAGATGCCGTGCCGACTGCACCATGGTCTCACTGACGGATGCCAGGAAATCCCTTGCGTTGACGCTGACAGAGCCACTGGCCGACGTCAGCTCGACGTCACCAAGGCAACGCAGTGCGATTTGACGTGTGCAGGCCAGCTCAAACGCTGGCTGGGTGATCGCCATAAGCTCCGCGCCCGGCACGGAAAGCTCGGCGCGGCCTGCGCCCGGCGTGTCCGCTGCCGGCTGCGGGCGCAGCAAAATATGGGTCACGAACAAGCCTGAAGCACTTTGCAGCACGGCCACCGTGTCACCAGGCAGGGGCGTGAGCAGGCAGGAAACCGCTTGCAACGCAAGCCGGCCGTCCGCCAGCCGCCATTGCGCTTGTCCGAGCGACCGGCCTATGCTCGCCTCTCCCCAGCCGTGCACGGTTGCGGCGCGCACGGGAAGGTCAAGCTGTTGTGTTGCCTGTTTCATGCTGCTTCCATTTCAAGTGAACGTTTTTCGGCGGCAGCGCGCGCCTCCTGGGTGCCCAGTGCGGCGGCTACGTTGGCACCGGTGAAATCGGCACCGGTCCAGACTGCACAGTGAAAACTCGTACGGTCGAGCTTGCAGTACCGGAAATCCATTGCCCGGCCATTCGCATGCGCGAACTGGGCAAACTGCAAGTCCGATCCCGCGAAAACGACACTGTCAAGCCTGCTGTGATCCCAGATCGTTTTCACCAACCCGGCTCCGCGCAGCGAAACTCCGTTGAGTTGGGCTTTTTGCAATACCGCACCCTCGAGTTGGGCGCCGTCAAGATTTACCCGGTCAAACTTCGCTTTTACGAACTGGCAGCGCGTAGCGTCAATGCCGTTCATCAGCGTCGCACTGAAGCGGGCTTCGGCACAATTCGATTCACGGATGCTGGCGCGGCTCAGATCAGCACCTGAAAAATCGGCACCCTGCAAAGTGCAACGCAACAAGCTGGCACCGGCCAGTTTCTGCCCGGCGAAGTTGGCTTTGATAAACAGGCTGGTGCTGGCACGCATGCCAGCGAGCCTGGCTTCCTGCAGTTGTGCTTCGTTCAGGCTTACCTGCTGCAATTCGGCACCCTGCCAGTCGCTGCCGCCCCACTGGCAATCCGCAAATGCGCTGCGCAGCAAGCGCGCCTCAATCCAGAAAGAGCCGCCGATGTCGCACTTCGTCAACATGGATTTCTCAAGGCTCGCACCGTCCCAACGACTTTGGCGGAGGTCACACTGACTGAAGGCCAGCATTGTGCCGGCCGTACCACGCCAATCGCTACCAGCCAGGCGGCTCTGGCAAAAAGCGGTGCGGCGCAACCCGGCATCGCAAAAGTCGGCCGCGCCGAGTTCGCAATCAATAAAGGACGCTCCCTCCAGCTGGGCACCGGCCCAATGCGAACCCGCCAGCTGGCAGCCGCTGAAAACCGCACCTGTGAAATCGTGGCCGCTTGCGTCAAGTCCGGCCAGCATCTGGCCACGCACCGGACGGCCAAGCCGCACCAGGCGCTGGATCTCGGCCCAATCCTGGGCGGAGGCCTGGCTGTAAATTCTGCTCACGCGAGCCTCCTGCGCGCATCCAGACGTACACCGCGTGTGTCCGCATCAACCAGGCAGACCTCAGTGAGTTCGGCTTCATACAGGCTGGCGTCGCGCAGATCGGCTTTTCCAAAGTCAGCCTTTCGCAACAACGCCTGGTAGAAGTCGGTGCCCACGGCACTCGCACCGGGCAGTTGTGCCTTCATCATGAGCGTGCGCGGCAGGCAGGCACCGTCAAGGCTGGCGGCACTAAGGTCAGCCCGACTCATATCGCACGCCATGATGAAAGCGCCGTCGAGCCGCGCACCCTGCAACTGGCTTTGCGTCCAGCTTCCGCGTTCAGCGCGCAATCCGGACAGGTCGGCGCCACGCCAGTCGCTGTCATTCCCCTGGACCTGGACCAGTCGGGCCTCCCTCCATTGACTGGCCGACAGGTCGGAACCGATCAGTGCACTTCTCTGCCATCTCGAACCCGAAAAATTGGCCCCCTGAGCCTGCAGCTTCCAGGCAACACATTTGTTGAACGAGGCACCGCACCAGCTGCTTCCAGCCAGTTTGGCCTGGTTGAAAATTGTTGTATCCAGCGTCGCGCGATCGAAGTTTGCGCCGCAAAGATCTGCATCGTCGAGTTGAGCGGCTGACAGGTCGCAATCGGAGCCGCAAGCTTGTGTCCAGGTCGCCTTGGAAGCACGGGCCGAACAAAGACTCGCCCCGCGAAAACTCGCTTCGCATGCGTGGCTGCTGCAGAGATTGGCCTCATCAAGGTTGGCCTCATCAAGTAGTGCGCCATTGAGTCGCGCCTGCGTCAGTACAGCGCGACGCAGGTTACAGCCGCGCAGGTCGGCACCGCTGAGGTCGGCGTACTCCAGCATGCATCCGCCGAGGTCAAGGCCCGCAAGTACAGCACCGCGCAGGTCCGCGCCGGCAAGGTCGCGGCCGGCAAGCTTTTCTCCGGCCTTCGCCCAGGCCAGCACCTGTGCCCCCAATAGCGACGCGACAGCGGGCGGCAGCGCCTGCGCGGGCGATAGCGGGATTGGAGACGCATGGCGGGCTTTGCTTTTGAGTTGCGCGGCTGTCATGAGGTCGGCATGTTGGGATGGCGTCGCGGCCAGCGCGAGCGGCGCCAATGCCTCTCGTGTCGCCGTACCATCGGCGCGCTGCAACACCTCCGTCCAGAGCGGTCCGGACTCCGGAGCATTTCCGTGCTCCCCAGCGGGAACATCCGTCTGCCCCGTCAGCACCTGTAGCTCTGCTAGCTGGTGAGTAAGTGCTGCCTGCTGAGCAGCCGCGTTTTCGCGGGTACTGGCCACCAGCTTTTCGACGCTGTGCATCAGGCTGGTCAAGTCCATGTCGCCATCGGCCAGAGCCTTCGCCGACGGTGTCTGGAGCAGGGGCGGCCCGGCTTTTGGCGGCTCGTAGCCCGCGGGCGGCTTCATGCCGCTTTGCTGCCAAAATTCGCGCGTAACTTCGTCAAGCACGTCCTGGCGTTTTTTCAGCGCCGCTTCGGCTTCGGCGGCAGCCAGCGCGGGATCGACTGGATCGAGCGACGGCGCGAGCTGCGACTCGTTGAGCGCATGCAACGGTGCAGTCTTGGGGTCTAGGCGCAGCGTGAGCACCTCCGCGTAATGGTTCAAGGCACGCGGTGCTTCGCCTGCACCTTCGTAGGCCAGCATCAATACCCCAATGTCCAGTGCATCGCTGTCGGTGACCTGAATCTCGCCCCGCCAGGCCGCAATACCGAGCTGCTGCTCGGGGAGGAACCAGACCGTGTCCATGCGCAGCCCGATTTCAGTCAGTGAAGCGGGGGGAGAGTCCTTTTTAAGTGCGAAAGCCTTGACGCGCTGCTCAGGCAGTGCGCCCCGAATGGTCTCAATCTGTGGATGCATCCCCTGTAACAGGTAGGCTTCGCCGCCCGCGAAAGGATTCGTGATGCGCTGGTCGGCCGCTGCCTGGTTATAAAGCCGCCAGTCAAGATCTCGCGGCAAGCCAGGATAATCCTCGCGCAGCCAGCGTTCATCGTAAGTACCGGCATAGCGCTTGCGAGGCACCCAATCGATAGGCATGGGACCAAGGCCGGCAGGGGGATAGCGACGCCCATGGCAGGCAACGGGCTGGGCGGCGTACTCGACGTTCGGCATAACCCCTTCGTTCGCACCGGCTATAGCGGCGAACCGGTTACCGTCATGGCCACAGCCAACCGGATTATCTTCGTAACCTGGACCACCGAAGGCATGTGCGAAATCAAGCGGCATGTGTACAAATTCCGCAGGCTGCGAGATGCCAAAGAGCGGCAAGACGCCATAGCGCCATTGCCTGTCGCCGAAAACCGTCAGACGCTTGTCGATGGGACCGACTTGCAGCCGCGCTTCCATGCGACTCACCGGACGATTTCCCGGCGCGCAAGCGCGACCCAGCACCAGGGCTTCGGCCCCGGTCTTGGGCATCGCCTCGTCCAGCGCCTGTCCCGCCGGCAATGCGGCCAGTACCCGTGCCCATTGCGGGCCCTCCATGAGAAAGCGCTGCGGCCTGACTTCACCCAGCGGGAAAAAACCCAGCGCCGTCACCACCACGCGGTTTATGCCGGATTGCCGGTATGTCTTGTAGAGCAGGCCTAGGCTCAAGGGCTTGATGATCTTCATGGCGGCCTAGAGATAGATCTTCAGCTCGGTGATCGTCAGGCTCAGGCCCGTGATCTGCATCGTCGCCTGCAACGCGGTGAGTTGCACCAGGATGCCGGCCCCGGTCATTTCAATCGAGGTTGATGCGCCTTTCATCGAGATCGCCGTGGTGTCGCCCGACAGCGAGATGTCAGTACTCGACCCCAGAACTGAAACACTGTTGCTCTGGCCCGTGAGGCTGACCCGGCTGGACAGGCCGGTCAGGCTGACCTCGTTGTGAGCGCCAACCAGGTTCATCGCCGTACTGGCACCGGTCAGAGAGGTGCTGTTGCTGACGCCAACCAGATTGGTGCCCGTATCGACCAACGTCATCGAGACATGATCCGAAGCAAGCGTCACCGCAACGTTGTTGCTTGAACCGGTTGCGCTGGTCTGCATGCTCATGCCAACAACCGAGTCACTGTCGCTGAGGCCAACCATGCTGCTGCTGCTGCTCATTCCCTCCATCGAGCCCGACAGCCGCACCCCGGTCGCGCTTGCGCTGACAGCCATACCGACCGCCGAGGTCGAGATGTGCTGGCCGGTTACGTCGAGGTTGACGCTGCTGACCGTGAACGACTCGCTGGTTTGGCTCGCGGTCGTGGTTGTATTGAACACGACGTTTTGCGACGTCGTGTTACTGATCGTTCCCTGATTCGTACTGGTGTTGGTGGCGTCGCCGGTCACAATCGAGTGGTTGGTGGTCGTACCAAACTCGGTGCTGCTCCAGCTTTCCGCTCCCTTATGCGTGCTGTAGGTCGAACCGAAGGAGTCTGACTGGCTCAGCAGGCCGCTCGCGCCGTCTTCGGAGGTCGAATAGCCATAACTCGCGCCCTGCGAATACGATGATTCGCGGAACTTTCCACTGTCGTATTGCTGGCTAACGATGGCAACCGCGTTGTCCAGGTCAGCATCGGAGTGCAAGCCGAAACGGATGCTCTTGCCGTCGCCATAGGCCGTCGAATAGCTGCTGCCAACGTTGGTATTGGCCGTCCAGCCTGATGGCATGATGACCTTGGTGCCATTAGCCTGGATGATGCTCTGAATTTCAGGCAGCTCGGACTGATCCTGCGCCCGCGTGATGATGACGGTCGTACCGATCTCCGGCACGGTCTGCATGTGTGGCGCCAGCTTGACCCAGACCGGCTCCGCCGGGTCGGCGCCGTCCGGTGAAAAGATGTCCTGGCCTGTCGAGAACCGCACATAGACGCCCTGCGCTTCAAGCACCGGCGAAATACCCTCGCTGTCGACAATGCGGCTGGTCTCCGGGTCAAAGTTGTCTTTCTGCATATAGCGCCAGCCCACCGGCGCAACACCCTGGCTCCCACCCGAGACGACACTGGCGAGCACACTGCCCTGCTGGGTCTCCTGGATGGAGAACGGCGTGACCAGTCCCTGCGCGTCCGCCGCCTGGAACTTGTTGCTGTAGCTGCCGTCGAGCGTGGCTTCATGCTGAACCTGTGTTGCGACAAAGCTCCTGCCCTCCAGCTGAGGTCTGACCTGCAATGGCCATTGTCCTGAGCGCACTTCCTGCGTCACCGAGAAGCGGTGCCCGCAATGCAGGTAGGGGCAATAACTCGAACCACTGAATTGCTGGCTACCCGTATCCAGGGTGTCCTGCGTTGCATGGGCATAGTGATCGACCTCAACGTCGCTGCAGCCGTATTGATAGATCTGGTATTGGTTGAATGGCAAGGTACCAGGCGCTGGCTTGGTCTGAGCATGAAAGCTCTGAAACCCGGCCACCGCATCCGACTCCCAAGCCGCCTCTTCGCGTGTGAATACCGAGTTCACCGCGCTGCTGGCCAGGCTCTGCTGAAAGCTATAGTCGCTGATCATGTCAGGCTGAGCCAGGCCGAGAGCGTCTTCCTGGGTGCCGCAATAGCGTAGCGGCCTGCCATCGGGCAGGGCTTCCGGGTAAACAGGCCGGTTGGCGAAAACCGCTGTGTGACTGGTGCCGGTGGTCACATAGAAATAATAAATGTGCG
Organism: Polaromonas sp. P1_F4; assembly: GCF_056405675.1. Lineage (NCBI taxonomy): Bacteria > Pseudomonadati > Pseudomonadota > Betaproteobacteria > Burkholderiales > Comamonadaceae > Polaromonas > Polaromonas sp. P1_F4. The sequence continues at coordinate 436,018 of NZ_JBFUBP010000002.1, forward strand.
CTTTCGACATGAGCCGCCGCACGAACTCATAGTCGGTTTCGCCGGCCTGCAGCCAGTCCTGCTGCCTCGCGACTGCCAGATTGCCTGAGCCAACCAGCGCCGCGACCGAAAAGTCAATGTTGTGCTTGCGCAGGACGCCCGCAATAGCATCACGCACATTCAGCTGGCGATGGATGCAGTAGTTGTTCGTGAGCGTAAGCTTCCAAAGTGCCGGCCGCATGGTCGCGCGATAGACGCCTGGCTGCTCCATTGAGAAGGATGCGACGATGCCATTGAACAGGGACAACCGCACGCCTTCGTCCTGGCCGTGTACGGCCTGGTCAAACCACTCGTTGGCTTCCTCGCGCGTCGGCTGCTGCTGGCCATCCAACACCGGGTAGTGAACCCCCACAGTGACCGGTCGCCCGAGCAGGTCATCAAAGGCCAGCTCAAGGCCGCTCTCGGGGTCCGAGTTTCCGTGCAACTCCAGTTCGTACTCAAAATGATCAGAAATGCTTTCCTGCCCTTTAAAACTGACCAGCCGGAAGCTGCCATCACCCAGGATGACGCCCGTCTCCAGGAACAGCGCGACATGCAGGTAGACGACCGGCGCCGGCGACAGCAGAGCCAGCGCGGTCGTCATGCCAGTGACGCGGTCGTTCACGTCATGGCTCCCGACTCATAGGCAGGGACCAGAAAGCGCGCAACGCAAACGCCCGAAACGCCAGCGGCGCCATCCGTCGGCCGCGACTTCAGCCATGCGTTAAAGCCCAGGCGCATACCGGAGAAGCCGGAGGCCTGAGTCGATACCAGCCGCGCCAGCGGCACCTCTTCTGCAAGCACCGAAAGTTCGATTTCGGCATCGTGGCGACGGTCAAGCATCAACCGTAGCAAGCCTTGCAGTTCCTCATACGAGCTGCGCACGGCAGGCGCTTCGCTGCCGATATCGACCTGGCGCTGCAGCCGTTGCCATTGACGCAGCGAACGCATTGGTTCTGTGTCTTTTTTCAGCGGCGGCAACAGCGCCTCCAGTTGGGAATAAGAAACAGGGCCTGCGGTCAGCCGGATGCGCGACTGCTGATCCCAAGTGCTGCGACCAAGCAGCATGTCAACGCCAAGCCGGTGACCACTGCGGCCCAGGCGGTGCTGATCGTCCGGATCGATTGCACGCCATGCGCCCACCAGGGGCTGCAGCTTGACAGGAAATCCAAGCTGCGCCGAGAGCACCTGAACCAGCCCGGCTGCCGACCGCCGGCCGTTCGCCAGCAAGTCCCCGATGCCGAGCCACTGGCGCTGGGGCATCGGGATTTGCCCGGCCTGCTCGGCGTTGTCCACCCCCATCAGCGCGCCAAGGTATTCGGCGAGCTGGCTGCGCTCAGGCAGCTCGTTGTTCAGCCCAGGCTCAAAGCCGGCGCGGGTTTCATAACGCAGCAGATTTAGCCGGTTATTGAAAATGTCGAGAAATGCGCGCGTCGCGGATTTTCCTGCGCGATCCAGCTCGCGCATCCACTCGAGAAAAGGTTCGGGCAAGGGACCGAGCGCACTGCCAACACAGAAGTCCGGGGTGGTGATCGCCAGCATTTGGGGCCGGTCATGCAGATCGCCTTCAGCTTCAATCAGCACCGGAACCGCAGACGACCCGGATGCAATGGCCTGCACACGCACGGCGCTCGCCGCGCGCGCGGGAAAGCCCGCGTCAAGGTCAGCCTCGAAACGCACGGTCTGGCCTGACCCGCCGGCACGATCATCCGGCTGGCGCAGCCACAGACGGATCATCTGCAGGAAATTGAACTCCCCAAAACGCTGCTCGAGCCGACGGCTCAAAGAACGATCTGGGCCCCAACCATTGGCGGCCATCTTTTGAGTACTCCTTTCTCGTCAGTGGTTTCCAGGCTTACGCAGACCATGTTGTTGACTGTTGAGTAGAGCGCAAGAAAATAGCGCAGCACCGACGCAAATAGCAGCATGCTGGTCGACTCGAATTGTTTTCGATTCAGCGTAAGGGTGATATAGAGACATTGCACATAGCCTCGCACTCCATCGCGTATCGTGTAGCGCATGCCGGGCCGACATTGCAGCGCCTGAATTCCTTCAATGCTGCGGAAAGCCTGTGTCTGCAGAGGATCGATGTGGTCGCGCAGCATGCTTTTGAATGCAGCGAGCGCCTGCGGTCCCTCTGCCATCGACAAGTGGCTCATGCCGAGCTGGGACACCAGCGACCAGGGACGTCGCCCTATCAGTGCGGGAGTGATGTGACGCGAAGGCCGGCTTATCACTTCGAGTACCGTGATCGGTCCCGCCCCTTCGAGCTGCAGGGGTTGCTTGACCAGCAGCTGTTCTGCCAGCTTGCGATTGGTGCAAAGCGCCCGCCCGCCAACAACTTCTGCCGGCGGCAGTGCCATCTGCTGCCGGACGTCCAGAAAAGATATGAACACCTCAGTACCGGCAATACCGCCAAGCTGGTTTTCCTCGCGCCGCATGACATAAAAATAGTCGTCGGTGCCACGCGTCTGCGCGTTTCCAAGTTCGAAGTACGGCGCCAGCTTGCGTTGACTGCCGTCGGCGCTAATGGAAACCAGCTCCTCAATGCTGTAAATCTCGCAGTTTTGGCGGTTCTGCACGTCTGCGGTTAGCTGATATTCGTACTGCGTGTGGTCTAGCGCCAGGGGTTCCATGCGCTGACGATAGAGATTCACCATCGGGACGCAGTTGAGCTTGAGCGAACGTGACGAGAGCTGGCGATCCTTATGGGAAGCCACGTCAAACTGGAACAACAAGTCAAAACCATTCTCAAACGGAGCGAGGTCAAACTCGCCGGTTTCGAAAAACATGAATTTTTCCGGAAAGGAAAAATATTCCTGAAGAAGCCTGTGTCCGGGATGCATGTTGCTTCGGACCGGGAGAGCGGCCTCTTCGTCCTCAAACCCGAGCCAGTGGACGGCGCTCTGGTTTGCGCCTGGCAGCGGCTCACCACCAATCTGTGCGATGTCAACGGCATGCAGGTGCAGGCCCAGCATCTCCTGCAAATACCAGGCGTCTTTTTGGCTGGTGTCGATGTAAAAACGCATCCGGGATTTCTTGAGCGCCTTCACCGGGTCGATACCCAGGCTGCGCACCCGCACACGCAGCACCGACAGGCAACGTTCGTCGCTCAGCCCGACCGGAAAATCTCCCGCCTGCAGCATTTCAATCTCGACAATGCCCAGCGGCACCAAAGGCAAGTCGCAGGTTGTCGTAAAGCGGCAGACGCTTTTCCGGCCCCGGGCGTCCTCAGCCGTCACACTGGCCTGCCGCCCGCGCTCCAGAACCGCGCCGGCCGCGTCGTCCGGCTTGACGCGAACCTGTGCAATCAACATGGACGGCACGGGTGCCGCCAGGTGCGGATAAAGGTAACCGAGGAGTACGTTCGGGATCAGCGCCTTGCTGACTTCGGACTCATATTGCACACGGCCGGTCAGGAAAGCAAAGGACTGCAGCAGCATTTCCACGTGAGGATCGTGCGAGCCGGTGCGATCGAGTTTGAGCGCCTGCGCCTCTGTCGGATAGGCCTGCGCAAATGCGGCGGCGTCGTTGCGCAGCCCTGCCAGTTCGCGCTGGTAGTAGTCCTTGAGTTGAGTTCCGTAGACTTGCATGGCCTGGAAGCGCCTAGCGGCGCGGCAACCCGAAGCTGAAGGTCTCTGTCAGCGGCTGGTCGGCAAGCTTGCCGGTGACGACTACCTGGAAAGGCATGACGGAACTGCGCGTTTCCTCAACAGTCACACGTACGCCCGTCAGCCGTGGTTCGTGACGCACGATCATGTCGCGGATGCCCAGCGAATAGCGCTGTATGTCATCTTTTTGGGCATAACCGGCGCCGGTCAGGGAAGGCAGGCCGACGCGCATGAGCTCCAGACCGGTCGAACCAGCCCAGACGTGCGAACTAACCAGACGCTGAATCTGCAGCCGCACGGCATCGCGCAGATTGAAGCTCTGGCCGCTTTGCGCCGGCGCCGCACCCGCAAACTCCAGGCGCTCAAGCAAGAACTGCATGTTTATCCCCTTGGGCCGGCGCGCCACAACAACGGCACGCCATCTCAAAACAACGAAAAACTACGGCGCCCGCAGGGCCGCAACAAGGCTCAAGTGAACGCCGTCAAAGGCCTGTTCTGCGCCAGGCTCCAGCCGGCAGTGACGTTCCCCTTGACCTGCATGTCCGGCGTCTGTACAGCGTAGGTCCAGACGATCTCTGTGAAGTTGAGCTTGAACTGCTCGGTCGGCATGTCGTCAGGATGTGACTGGAATTGAATTTCGCTGATAAGCGCGTCGCGCAGCATGAAGGTAATGATGTTGCCGACCTTGTCGCCCGAGTTGCGCAGGATGTAGATGTACGAGGGCTTGGCCTTGTCGCCCAGCGACTTCGCGCGCAAACAGAAGTCGTAGAGCTTGACCGAAGTCTTGTCGACATATTTGACGCAGGTGAACTCCGTGATCACCGGCCTGCCAGAGGTGCGCGCCGAATTGCTGACGTCCGTCGTCACCTGCTGCTTCATACCCTGGTGCACCGACACCAGTTCGATGCATTGGCCGAGCTTGAGTTCCTCGTTGGCGGTCCAGTCGGCGCCGGTCGAAATCAGGCTGCCGCCCGTGGCCCAGTCATTGCTGGTTGTGGGGAACACAGAAGTGTCGCCGGGTTGTAGCAGTATCAGATCCATGGCTTGTCTTTCGTTGGTCTATGTTGGGTGGGAAGTGAATGTGTCACTTCGGCAGATTCGCCACAAGGCGGATCGAGGTTGTCAATTCCTCAAGCTGGAAGTGCGGCCTGAGGAAGACGACCGCGTTGTAGGAACCCACGGCGCCCGGAACATCCTTCACGATCACGTTCGCCTGGCTCAAGGGAAAGCTCGCTTTTGCGTCTTGGGAGGCGTTCTCATCGAGCAGCACATAGTTCGATATCCAGGTGTTCAGGTAGGCCTCCACGTTGCCCCGCGTCAGGAAGCTGCCTATCTTGGCGCGCATGATGACCTTGATGTAATGCGCGAAGCGCGAGGCCGCGAGCATGTAAGGCAGCAGCGCGGAAATCTGTGCGTTGGCATTGGCACTGTCGGAAAAATACTTCTTCGGCTGGTTGCTGGTCTGCCCGCCAAAGAATGCAGCTTGCCCCTTGCCCTTGCAATGGCACAGCGAGATGAAGCCCAGATCGTTAAGCTCCTTTTCTCGCCGGTCGGTGATGGACACTTCAGTTGGACAAAACAACTCCTCGGCCCCGGAATCGGTGCGGTAGCTGTAGGTCGGCAGGTCCTCAACCAGTCCACCACCTTCAACCCCGCGTATCGCTGCCGTCCAGTTGTACTTGGAGAAAGCGTTGGTCACGCGCTGCGCCAGCATGTAGGCCGCATTGCCCCACAGGAAGCTGCCGCTATCGGGTGAACTGCTGGAAGGCCCGACAGTTTCCTCGAAATCCATGCCGTCAACCGGCCAGCTGTTCTTGCCGTAAGGCAGGCGCAGCAGCACATGCGGCATCACCAGCGTCACATAGCGGGAGTCCTCGCTTTCGCGGAATTCCTGCCAGCCGGCCAGCTCAATGCTTTCAAAGATTTTTTCCAGGTCACGGGGCTTGGCGAGGTCGCGAAAGCTGTCGAGTCCGAACAGCGACGCCGAGGCCGCGGTGATGTATGGCGCATGGGCGGAGGCCGCAACTTCCGCGATCTTGCGCAGGAATTCGATATCCTTGGCGCCGCGCCCCACCTCGTAGCCGCCAATCAGAAGACTGTAGGGCAAGCCACCGAAGGTGCCGTACTGGTCTTCGTAGATCATTTTGAAGAGTTTGCTTTGGTCCTTGTCGACCGCCTTCTCCATGTCGTCCAGCAGCTCGTCCCTGGTGGCGTTGAAGACACTGAGCTTGAGCATCTTGCCGGTTTCGGTGTTTGACACGAAATAGTGCAAGCCGCGCCAGGTCGCTTCGACCTCCTGGAACTTCGGCGCATGCATGATCACGCTCAATTGCCTGCTCAACCAGCCGTCGATGTCGGAAATGTGCGAGTCAATCGCAGTTATCGCGGCCACCGGCGCATAGGTGGAACCTGGAGCATCTAGCCGCGCCAGCACATCCGTCGCAAAGAAACCGATCGGGCCGAGGAATTTCTGCCTGTCCTCGTCGGTTTTCAGGCCAGCCGCATCCGTGAGAGCGAAGACCGCATCAATGTTCTGCCTGGCTTGTTTTTTTGTCGGAGGCACCGGCTTTGCTTTCGGGTCAGGCGTGTCGGTAGCGCCGCTGAGAACCAGCAGCATATTGTTGGCCACCCTGCGATTGACCGCGTCATGCTTCTGCTCGGCCACTGTGCGCACTTGTGCGGCGTCGGCCGGCATCGCAATCGAATCGCTGTCATCGGTCTGCTGCATACCGAGCACAGACAGCGCAGCCCTTTTCGCGTCGGCATCGATCTGGCCGTCTTTGGGTGCGAGCGCTGCCAATAGCGCTGTGGCGTCTGCAGCGAGCTTGGTCTGCGTCGCGGTCACAGTGGGGTCGGCGCCGAGATTGCTGGCAATCGCATTGCGTTCCAGCTGGATTTTGGAAGACAGGCCGGCATCCCACTGCGTAAGTTGCTGCAGCTGGGCTGACACTGTCTGCAGGTTCTCCGGCGTGTCGGGGGTCGCAAACACCCCCAGCAGCCTGCGCAGCGGCGCCAGGGTTGCATCGGGGTCAACCACCGACTTGCCGTCCGTACCCACGTTGCTGACTGTGTCGTATCCCCAGTCGGTGGCAGCCTTGAGCTTGGCCGCCTGATCGGCCTTGCCCATCACCATGGCCAGGTCGTACAAAGAAGATGTGGCCTTTTTGAGTTCGCCAGGCGCCTTGTCCATATCTGCTTTGACGACGCTGTTGCGGTAGTCCGGCCCGGCCAGCACCTGAAGTTGTGCTCGCCCGGCCTGGCCGTCCGGCGTTTTGGCAATCAACAGATTCAGCTGGTCGTTGAGCCGGTCGCTCGACTCCGCCCGCGACTGCAGCATGCGGATGTTGCTGCGTACCCGATAGAGCTTGTTGAGGTCAGGAATGGCGCGCACGATGGCGATCGGGTCGAACGCATCCAGCGAACTGAAAGTAATGTCGCCGGACAGATTGGCCGATTCGACGGCTCCGATCTGCATTGCACCAGGTGGTGACGGGATACGCGGAACGCGGCCCAGAGCCACACGCGGCAACTGCGTCTTCATGACGTCGTTGAAGAGGTCTCGGTCAATAGGCACCATCTGCCGCTGCTTGTACGGCGGAAATTCCACGTCGGGATCGCGATCGCCGGCCAGGTCGGCGAACACTCCAACGATGAAGGGGAGCTCCTGCTTTTCGATGGCGCCGCCAGTCTCCACCTCGTAGGTGATCTTCACCCGGGGCGGACGATTACGCTCCAGCCATTTTTGAACACTTTCAGCCATTTTTAGCCTCTCATAGTCAATACCGCACGCACTTGCAGAAACGCTCGCCAAGCCACGAGGGCCGCGGGCGGAATTTCTCCCGCACTGTTTTCGCAAGCGGCATGCCAACCTTAAAAATCTCTTAACGCATTGATTCGTATGAGTATTTTTTTCACCTCTGAAGGTGAGGGGGACTAATTTGCACTGCTCTTTTTTCAGTTGAGCGAAGGCATCGCATACCGAAAAAGCGTGCCGGTCGAAGGCCCTCGACATCTGTCCGTGCTTGTGCAACCAGCAGGACAAAAATATCCATGCCTTGGTGCAGATATGTCCCGTCACTTTGAAACTCGCGGAAATTTTCCAAAGAATGGAATGCCACTATTGCGAATGGTTAGTTTCCAAAGAAAATGATTGGTTTTGAGCTGACCGGGACAATAATGAAGTTATCTATTGCGAAGAAACTGCAGAACAAGCGCTTCGAACACATTGCGGCATGCAGTAGTGCCTGGCATGCACACGCTTAATGACACGCAGCGGCATCCCCAAAAAACAAGCTTGCTTGATGAACAAACAACTGGTCGATTTCGCCGTCCTCTGTATCCGCAGAAAGCTCGAGAGTGCCCCGCATTCAGTCGATACGGCCATAGGAATCCACTCGTTCTGGATCGATTGGGAAGAGCCCGTCCCTCCGGAAGCTACAACACTGGAGGCGCTGGAAAGACTCGAGAGCGACGGAGTGGTAGAACGTGTCGCGCTGGACACACAGGAACTCTGGATGATGAAGAAGGAGTCTCAGTTGCCCTCATCGACGTGAGCCCGGAGCCAGGAATATGACCCGACCCATTTCACTCGCCGCCCTGACCGTGCTGGAATTGACGCCGCCTGAAATGGTGACCTGCGCCTTTGATGCCGGTTTCAGCCATGTCGGCATCCGCTTGCTGCCGGCAACGCCGACCGAGCCGCAGTACGACATCGTGGGAGACACGCAGATGCTGCGCGAAGTCGAACATCGCCTGGCGGACACCGGCATCAAGGTGCTTGATGTCGAAATCTTTCGCATCAAGCCTGATACCCTGGTCGCCGGCTACGAGGCCGCAATTGCCACCGCCGCCCGGCTCGGTGCGAGCGAGTTGCTTGTGGCCGGAAACGATCCCGACGAGGCCCGGCTCACCGATACCTTCGCCGCATTCTGCGATCTCGCCAACAGCTACGGGCTGGCAGCCGCCCTGGAATTCATGCCCTGGACCGACGCGAAGGATTTGACCCAGGCTGCGCGTATCGTTGAGCGCACCGGCCGCAGCAACGCCGGTGTCCTGATCGACCCCTTCCATTTGAGCCGCTCGCGTAGCCGCATCAAGGACATTGCCGAAATCCCGCCGTCGCGCATGCGCTTCATGCAGTTTTGTGACGTGCCCGCAGCCATTCCGCCGACGACGGACGCGATCCTCGCCGAGGCCCGCTCCGAGCGCCTGTTTCCTGGCGATGGCGAAGTGGACCTGCTCGGTCTTCTGCGTGCTGCGCCGCGCAACATCCCGCTCAGCCTCGAAGTGCCAACGCACACGCTGGCACTCACTGTCGGCGCCACCGAGCGCGCACGCCGAACCCTTGCCGCCACACGGCGCGTGCTGGCGCAACTCGACACATGAACGGACGCTGACAACTGGGCTCGTACCAGGAATGAAAAGAAGCGGGATGAAGGCAGGTGTTACCCGACACTGCAATCCGAACGTTCTGAACCATTTTTATTCAGGTCGAACAAGCCGTCTATCTGGCAAGGCATTGATCTAAAACAAGCTTCTCGTGGCACACCACTCGCATAGTCAGAACTGCCGAATCGGCACAAAGACCAAGGAAACGCCACATGAAACGGACTCTCTCCCTCGGCGCCATCGCCGCCGCCATCGGTATCCTCGCCACGGCTTTGTCCGTGCAGGCGCAGCCCGCCGCGCACCCGGCGCATACCACTGCAGCGTCCGGCAGCACTTCAATCGCAGCGGCACCCGCCCGGATCAAGCGCTACGAACTCCACACCAACATCGTCGACGGGAAAATGGTATTCGTCGACGACAAAGGACAGGTGAATCCGACCCTTGCTGCCAACGTGGACGACACAATCGAGATCGTGCTGGAGAGCGGCGAAGGCGCGGAGCACGACCTGGTGATTCCCGAACTCAACGTCGCATCGTCCAAGTTCAGCCCCGGCACCGGCAAGACCACTCTGCGGTTCAAGGTTCCGCGCTCTGGTACGTTTACCTACTACTGCTCAATCCCCGGCCACCGGCAGATCGGCATGGAAGGCCGGCTGCAAGTCACCGGCCCCGCCGCGGCCCAAGCGACTGCGCCCGCTGGCAGCGACTCCAGCCAGGCCGCACTTGCACTCTACACCCCAGCTCCCGTGCCACAGCGCGCGGCCGACCCGTCCGCAGTCAGCGTGGCTGCCAACCCGGCCACGGTGCCGGCTGCCGTAGGGGGCCGGGCTCCCAAGACCCTGAAGTACCGCATGGAGACAGTCGAGTTGCCCGGAAAGCTCGACGACGGCACGAGCTTTACCTACTGGACTTTCAACCGCCAGGTGCCCGGTCCGATGCTTCGCGCCCGCGTAGGCGACACCATTGAGCTGACGCTGGCCAATGCCCGTGACAGCAAGATGATCCATTCGATCGACCTGCATGCGGTGACAGGCGGCCATGGCGGCGGCGAACACACGCAGGTTGCTCCGGGCCAGGAAAAGACCATCACCTTCAAGACGCTCAACCCGGGCCTGTATGTGTACCACTGTGCCACGCCCCTGGTGCCGCAGCACATCGCGGCCGGTATGTACGGAATGATCCTGGTCGAGTCCGCAGGCGGTTTGCCTAAGGTGGACCGCGAGTACTACGTGATGCAGGGAGAGATGTACACCGGCCGTCCACACGGCGCCAAGGGACACCAGGAGGCCGACCTCGAGAAGATGGCCAATGAACTGCCCGACTACTACGTCTTCAACGGCGAAGTCGGTGCACTGAGCAAGACCCATAAACTTCAGGCCAAGGTAGGCGAAACCGTGCGCATCTACTTCGGCGTCGGTGGCCCCAACAAAATCTCGTCTTTCCACGTTATCGGTGAGATCTTCGATACCGTGTACAGCGAAGGCTCCTTCACGGGTCTCAAGCACGACGTACAGACAACGCTGGTGGCACCCGGCGGCGCGACCATCGTCGAAATCAAGGTCCAACACCCCGGAAGGTATTTACTGGTGGACCACGCCTTGTCACGCGCAGGCAAGGGCGCGGTCGGCGTGCTCGAAGTCACCGGCGAACCGGTACCCGGCGTCTACAAGGCCGGTGTGTTGTAACCCTGGACAGGGCCGCGCCACGCGAGGCAGCGTAAATCTGCCCCTCTGCAACTATGCCTCCAGGCGTACGACGACTTTGCCGGAGTGCCGGCCCTGCAGCAGGTCTGACAGGGCGGCGGGTGCTTGCAGAAGACCATCCACAACGTGCTCCAACGCCTTGACCTGTCCACCGTTGATCCATTCTTCCATGTCACTGCGGAACACGTCAAAGCGCGCACCGTAGTGGTCAAGAATAATGAAGCCCTGCACCCGTAACCGTTTCTGCAAGATGGCGGCCAGGAACTGCGGCAGCTGACTGATGCCGGGCAAACCTGCCGAGTCGTTGTAATGTGCGACAAAGCCGCACACAGGCATACGGGCGCCAAGATTGAGGAGCGGAAGGACTGCCGCCAATACGTCGCCTCCGACGTTTTCAAAGTACACGTCGATGCCCGCCGGGCATGCGGCAGCAAGCTGTTCCCCCAACAATGGGCCGTGCCTGTCGACGCAGGCATCAAAGCCCAGATCGTCGACGGCCTGGCGGCACTTTTCAGCACCGCCGGCGATGCCTACCACGCGGGCGCCCTTGAGTTTCGCGATCTGGCCGACCATGGCGCCCACCGCACCGGTCGCCGCTGCAACCACAACAGTTTCACCAACTTTTGGCTGGCCGATGTCCAACAGACCGACATGCGCTGTAAAGCCCGGCATTCCGAGCGCGCCAAGCGCAAGGGATGGTCGGGCCATATCACCAATCAACAGCAGGTCGCTCCCATCGCTCAGAGCGTAGTCCTGCCAGCCAGCGTTGGCTAGCACGAGATCACCAACGCGATATTTGGGATGCCTGGAGTCGACGATGCTGCTGACTGTGCCACCCGGCATGGTGCCGCCCAATGGAACGGGTGGTGCGTATCCAGGCCCGATTTTGTCCATCAGGTTGCGCATGTATGGGTCCAGCGAAAGAAAATGCGTTCGCAGAAGTACCTGGCCTTCGCCCGCTTGCGGCACAGGCTCGGTTACGAGATTGAAGTCAGACGCAACGGGCAGGCTGCGCGGGTGCGCCGCCAAGGTGATGCGCCGATTGATGCTGGGGTCTGGTTTTGACTTTGTCATGACTGCCTCCGTGCATCGGTCGCCGCGGGGCCCGGTCCGCGCTGCCAAGCCAGCAGGCCACCCAGGGCCACGGCCACCATGGCGAACGCAGGAGCCCCGAGCGCTCCAGTCCAGTCAACGATGAGGCCTCCCGCGATGGCCCCCGTGGCAATGGCGATCTGGAACGCTGCCACCAGCAAGCCGCCCGCGGCCTCTGCCTGGTCTGGTGCGGCGCGCACGATCCAGGTCTGAAAGCCGACCGGAAACGCGCCGAATGCGAACCCCCACAGCGTCACCGCGACAGCGGTGACCACGGTGGAGCTGCCGCCAACGAGCAGCGCAGCCGCAAGCACGGCGATCATTGCGCTGCCTGCGACGATCGCGTATCGCTCACTGCGCCCCGCCAGCCAGCCCCCGGCAAAGTTCCCGAAGAAGCCGCCGATGCCGTAGCCCAGCAGCACAGCGGAAATCGCCGCCACTGGCAGCTTCGTCACGTCTTCAAGCACGGGCCGGATGTAAGTGAAGCCCGCAAAATGGCCGGATATCACGAGCAACACGGCCAGCAGCGCAATGCGTACCGGCCCCCGCGTGAGCAGATCGCGCAGGCCCTTCAGACTGGCCTGATCGCGTGGCGGCAGGGGCGGCAACGCGACCAGCTGCACAACGAAAGCCAGCAGGCCGACGGCACCTGCCGCGACAAAAGCACTACGCCATCCCCAAAGATTGCCCATCCAAGCGCCGACGGGCGCCGCGCAGACGGTGGCAATGGACACGCCCGTCAACACGAGCGACATTGCGCGCGGAAAAAGCCGTTCCGGCACCAGGCGCATGGCCAGTGCCGCCGCCATCGACCAAAAGCCACCGAGCGCGATGCCAAGCACCACGCGCGCGACCAGCAGCACCGCGAGCGAGGCGGCTGTCGCCGCCAACAGGTTGGATACGAACAAAAGGGCTGTGAGCGTCAGCAACACCCGCTTGCGATCGAAGCGCGCCGTCAGCAAGGGAATGGTCGGCGCGGCCACCGCGCCGACAAGCGCGGTGGCCGTGACGGCCTGACCCGCAGCGCCTGCCGTGACGTGCAGGTCGGCCGCCATGGCGGTCAGCAGGCTGGCCGGCAGGAATTCCGCCGTGACCAGGCCGAACACGCCCAGGGACAGTGAAGCGACCGCCGCCCAGAGCGCGGCGGCCTCACCGGGCGGATCATTGACAGGAGTTACACCAGCGGCCAGCGGATCGAGACAGGCAGAACAGGAAGTTGATGACATGAAATATGAAGCCTTGTTGAGGACAGGGTTGCCAGCTTAGGCCTAGCATCGACACCTTTCCATGGCGAAAGAGCCGAAATGCTTGACGATTCCTCCAGAACTTTCACGCCCGTCGTTCAGCCTCCTCAAGAAGACGGGGGCCTGCCTGCCGCCGGGCCCGATCCCCTCACCAAAGTCCTGCTGGGCCTGCGCCTGGAAGGCGTTGAGTACGGCCGCTGCCTCATGCATGCGCCGTGGGCGATTTCCTTTGCCGCGCAACCGGCCGCACGTTTTCACTTCGTCGCCAGCGGAGATTGCTGGATGCATACGCAGCAGTCCGGGTGGATGGAACTGAAGGCCGGTGACGCGGTGCTGCTGCCGCGCGGCACGACCCACACCTTGGCCAGTTCACCCGAAGTGCCGCCGGTAGACCTCGCGACCTTTGATCGCGAGCGGGTCGCGGACGACATCTACCTGCTGCGGGACGGAGCTTCTATGGCGCAAGCACCCTCCCACGTCATGTTCTGCGGCAGCATGACCTTCAACCTCGACCCGCTGCACCCCTTGCTGGCCATGATGCCGGAGGTGATACGCGCCGGCGACCTGGCCCAACGCGACCCGGGCGTGCCCATGCTGCTTGACGCGATGGAACGTGAAGCATCGCTCAACCGCATCGGCGCCTGCGGCATCCTGGCCCGCATGGCCGACGTGCTCGCCGCGAGCATCATCCGCGCCTGGGTGGAATGCGCTTGCAGCAACTCGACAGGCTGGATCGCAGCGCTGCGCTCGCCCGGCGTGGGCAAGGTGCTTGCCGCCATTCACGCGACGCCGGAGCAAGACTGGAGTGTGCCGGAGATGGCGAACATCATGGGCGCATCGCGATCACGTTTTGCCCAGGCATTCAAGGATTCGGTGGGCGAGAGCCCGGCGAGATACGTGGCCCGCATTCGCATGTTCCAGGCCCGCAGCTGGATCGCGCAGGACGGCATGCGTGTCACCACCGCCGCCGACCGGCTGGGCTTCGACTCCGAGGCCTCGTTCAGCCGGGCGTTCAAGCGTGTGATTGGACATCCGCCGAGCAAGGCGCGCAGTTCCATGTGACCAGGGCGTGTTGTGGTGCTGTGGCGCTGGACTGCTCAGTTGGGCTTTGGTGCGCATTTGCAATACGCCCGGCGCACAGAGCAATGAGCGCCGGCAAGGCCCGGGTGAAGCAGGACATGGCTATCGGCAATTCGTGAATCGCCCAGCTAGTCCAGCACGCGAGGCTGCACCCCGACTACTGCGCAATGCCGGTGGTAGTCCGAGATCCGGTCGGCGGCAGTTATCCGCTGCAGTACGCTGTGGTGCGCTCCGAGGTATTCGACACTGCCCTTGACGACGACGTGCACCAGCAGATCCTCGTCCCCTACAGCTTCCCACCAGTCCACATTGCCGGCAGGCTCGTGAATGTAGTCCCCGACGCCCACCATGCGACCGTCGTTCAGGCGACGCTCGCCAACCAGGGTCAGGGCGTGAACCTCGCCAGTGTGCCGGTGTAAACCCAGCCGCGTGCCCGGCTTGAGCCGCATCAACTCGACCCAGCCCGAGCCGTCTGGCAGGAACTGGATCGGAAGTGACCACTTCCCTTCCCCTTCCGGAATCCAGGAGTCAAGTCCGGCCCGGCGCATGGCCGTGGCGACGATAGTGTTTGCTAGTTCCATGGCTCTGCCTCTTACTGGTCTGGATGTTGATGGCGATATTCCTGGGTGCGCCCGCCATAGCCGTACGCGCTGCCGCGCACGTCTTGCACGTACACGTAGCTTTCTGGGTGCAGGTCTCCCAGGATGCGCCCGAACGCTTCAAATGATTCAGCGACAAACCGGGCCTTTTCGGCCTTGGTGTTGGTTTCGTCCACCACCTTGATGTCGAAGTAGAAGCTGGTCATCTTCAGGTCGGCCAGCGATTTTCCGGCGACAAACCAGTCGCGCGGATCGACATAGTCGATCACCACTGCGGTGAGGTCACGTCGCTTTCCGAGCAAGCGGCTGGAAAGGTCCAGCAGCGTGTCGGTGACGAGTTGCGAGAGTTCTGGCGTACGGTTCGCCGAGATCTTGACATTGAGAATGGGCATGGTTGTTTCCTTTTTTTTGGGTTGGTGTCGCCACTTTAGGGCGAGCCAATACAGCCGGAAACCACCATCCCGCATAATCGGTTTTGCTCGAAACGCAAAGGCAACCCTGATGAAACACTTCCTGCCGGACCCTGCGGACTTGCGGTGGCTGGTTCGCTCACTCGACCTCAATTCGTTCTCTGCGGCCGCCCGAGAGTTGGACGTGGCAGTCTCTGTCGTTACCCGGGGAGTCAACCGCCTTGAAACGGGGTACGGGGTCACTTTGTTGCGCCGGTCCACGCATGGGCTGTCAGCAACCGCCGAAGGCCTTGAGCTGGCGCAGGAAGCGCGTGAACTGCTAGCGCGGATGGAGGACATCTCTGCCGCGGTGTCGAAACAGCGAAATCGCGTGGCCGGCGCGCTGCGGCTGGCATCAAGCCAGGAGATTTGCGAGGAACTGGTTGTGCCGCAGCTGGGCCCGCTGCGCGCGCGATACCCGGAGTTGCGCATCGAGATGGTGGCCGATGACCGGGTTGCCGATCTCGTGACGGACGGGATCGATGTGGCCCTGCGCACCACAGTGGGCAATAGCGAGGCTGTGGTCGCCCGTGCCCTTGGCTCCTTTGAACGCCGCCTGTACGCCTCGCCTGAATATTTGCGCCAACATGGAGAACCTGCCAGCCCGGAGGAGCTGGGCAGGCATCAGACGGTAACCCATACCGCGCAGGGGCCCGTTGTGACATGGGCGTTCCGCAAGGCCGGACGGAAGGTCGAAGCCACTGTCAGGTCACAGCTCGCCATGAATACCACGGCCCTGGTGCATCACGCCCTGGTGGCCGGGGCGGGCATCGGCATGCTGTCGGTTCCATTGGCGGCGGGGGACGTGGCCAAAGGCCTTTTGAAGGAGGTTTTATCACCTTACGCTTCCGGTGTTACCCACACGATGTTCGCAGTGTCCCTGCCCAACCTGCGCAACGCCGCGCGCGTACGGGCTGTGATCGACTTCCTTCAGGCGGCCGCCCGCCGGCAGTGGACCATGACTTGCACCTAGCGGGGACCGGCCTTGAATTCCAGCACCTGGAATGCTGCGCTTAAGGTTTGTTTTGATTCCCCATAACCTGCCCAAGAGGGGATGCAGACAAAATTTGGACTATCAGGAGGTAGTTCACGTATTCGTTCCAAGACAGGATTCGAGCGGTTGAGCTCTACATCAAGTTCGGAAAACGCGTGAGGCCAATCATCCGTCAGCTGGGTTGCATGAATAAAGTCCTTCAGTTGGTGCTTTGAGCGAGCGCCGGCATGCGCATGCCCTCATCCACAATCGTTAGCGGCAGTTCACCGCCACAGTTGCCGCGACCCGCCAGCGGGGTACACGCAGACAGCTGCCTGAACTCAGGCGCTGGCAGCGGCGTTTGCGCTTTTGCCTGCTGGTAGGGTGTGCCGCCGGTCGACCCTGCAGCCTGACCAGGCAGTAGTCCGGCCGTGATCAACAAGGTGCCGGGCGTGTAGTTGATCGTGTAGTTGCCATTGGCTGCCAGCAAACCCTGGTTGATCGCGTAATTGCCAGGCTGCTCGCCCGCCACGCGCTGCAACGCACCGCTCAGTACAGAGGCCGCGCTGTCGCCGGCCGCAAACGGCCCGGTGCGGTAAGTCAGCAAAGGGTCGGGCGTATAGACCTGTTTGGCCTGGTTATCGGCGATCACCGAAAGTGACGCTGGCGTAATGACACCGCTGTTGTTCGCGGCATAGCTGACGCTGTAGTTGTTGCCGCCATTACCGTCGTTCATGACCAGTCCGGCGGCAGTCAGCGTCTTGCCGCTGCCGGCATTTTTGTTGTCGAAGGTCTGCGTGGCTGCGCTGGCAACTGTGTCGTACAGCGCGCCGGTGACCACGGGCGCTGCTGCCGACGCGGTGGTGCCGTCGTAAACACGGTTGTCGGCCTGCGCGGTCACAGTCAGCGCGGCCGGGGTGATGCTGGCCGTGGCCGCCGCCTGACCGGTGATGGTGTAGTTACCCACGTCGGCGCCGGTGTAGCTGCTGCTGAGGGCGATGGCTTTCCCGCTGCCCACATGCTTGTCTGCGAAAGCGCCAGTGACAGCGACCGCGAGATCGTCGTTGGTAATCAGGCCAGCGTAGCTTGCGCCAGCCACGTTGACGGTGGCGGTCGTGCTGCCGTCGTAGACCTTGTCGGCAGCCGTGATGCCGCTGACGGTCAATGCTTTCGGTGTGATGTTCGCCGTCGCCGTGGCCTGGCCGGTGATGGTGTAGTTGCCGACATCGGCGCCTGTGTAGCTCCCGGCCAGCGTCACGGTCTTGCCGCTGCCCACATGTTTGTCGGCGAAAGCGCCCGTGGCAGTGACCGCGAGATCGTCGTTGGTGATCAGGCCGGCGTAGCTTGCGCCAGCCACGTTGACGGTGGCGGTGTTGTTGCCGTCATAGACCTTGTCGCTGGCCGTGATGCCGCTGACCGTCAAGGCCTTGGGTGTGATGTTGGCGGTGGTGGTGGCCTGGTCCGTGATGGTGTAGTTGCCAACGTCGGCGCCGGTGTAGCTGCTGGCCAGAGTCACGGTTTTGCCGTTGGCTACGTTTTTGTTGCCGAAGCTGCCTGTGGCGCCGAATGCCAATACATCGCCGCTCACCAATCCGTTGAAGCTTGCACCGCTGATGTTGACGGCAGCGGTCGTGTTGCCGTCATAGACCTTGTCACTGGCCGTGACGCCGCTGACCGTCAGTGCCTTGGGCGTGATGTCGGCCACCAGCCCAGCCGGATTGCTGACGCTGTAGTTGCCGGCATCGGCGCCCCCTAACAGGCCGGTACCGTTCAAGGTCACCGCCTTTGCATTGCCCACCATCTTGTCGACGAAACTGCCGGTGACACCACTCAGGTTCAGCGTTACGTCCTCAAGGCCGATCACGCCTGACAGCGCCGCCACACCGGTGTTCAGCGTAGCGGTGGCATTGCCGTCGTACACCTTGTTGTCGGCGCTGAGGCCGCTGACCGTCAAGGCTTTAGGCGTGATGGTGGCGACCACCGCAGTCGGGCTGCTCACGCTGTAGTTGCCCGCATCAGTGCCAGACAACAAGCCCACGCCGCTTACTGTTACTGCTTTGGCATTGCCTACATTTTTATCGGCAAAGTTGCCGGTAGCGCTGCTCAAATTGACGGCAACGTTATCGCTGCCCAGCACGCCAGACAACGTTGCCGCCCCGGTATTCAACGCGGCGATAGTGTTGCCGTCGTAGACCTTGTCGCTGGCCGTCACGCCGCTCACGGTGAGCGCCGCCGGCGTGATGGTCAGCAGCCCGCCCACAATGTCCAGGCCCTGCTGGTCAGAAAACGCGGTGTAGCTGCCGACGTTGCGGCCGCTGGCGGCGGTGCCGGTGCGCGTGCCCGAGGGCGCCACCACGCTGCCGGCCTGCGTCGCCGCGTTGTACACCGTGTTCACATTGGCCACGTTTTGCGCCACCAAAAAGTTGCGCAGCAGCGGGCCGGTCATGCCTTCGTAGATGCGCCAAACGGTGGACGTGCCGCCTGTGGCACCCACGTCCCATCCGGCAAAGGTGGCCTGCTGGCGCATCTGCGCGGTCGTGCGGCCGGTGCCGGCAGCGCTGGCGGCCTGCCCGCTCGTGACGGTGTCCCAGTAGCTGTTGGTGACCGTGCCGGAGGCCGAGCCGGCCAGCCCGCCCAGGGCGCTGGTGCCGCTGACGGCGCCGGTGGCGTAGGTCTTGTCCACCGTGCCGGCCACCACATCGCCGATCAAGCCGCCGACCTGGCTGCCACCGCTCACGCTGCCGCTCGCATAGGCGTCGCTGAGCGCGCCGCTGTTGCTGCCGATCAGGCCGCCCACCGCGGTGCCGGTGCCGGTGACGGCCCCCGACGCGTAGGCGCCGCGAATCACGCTGGCAGCGTCGGTGACCCCGACCAGGCCGCCCACGCCGCCGGCGCCGACCACCTCTCCCGTGGCATAGACGTTCGAGGTGGGAACACCCCCGGTGCCGACGCTATGCCCGATCAGGCCGCCCACCCGGCTGCCGGCACCCTCCACCCGGCCGGTGGCGTAGGCATTGCTGAGCGCCGCCTCAGCCGAGCCGATCAGGCCGCCGGCATCGCTGTTGCCCGTGTCGGTCGCCCGCACGGTGCCTTCGGCGTGCACGTTGCTGATGACGCCCATGGTTTGCCCGAGCAGTCCGCCGACGTTCGTGAGGCCTTGCACGTTGCCGGTCGCCACCGCGTTGGAAAGCTGTGCGTCGGCGTTGCCGATCAGGCCCCCGACCGACCTGCGGCCCGTGACGTTGCCGGTGGCCCGGACGTCGGAGATCGTGCCGCCGGCGTACCCCGCCAGGCCGCCGACGTTCGCGCCGGAGACGAGG
Source organism: Polaromonas sp. P1_F4 (assembly GCF_056405675.1). Classification (NCBI taxonomy): domain Bacteria; kingdom Pseudomonadati; phylum Pseudomonadota; class Betaproteobacteria; order Burkholderiales; family Comamonadaceae; genus Polaromonas; species Polaromonas sp. P1_F4. Next base: position 455,495 of record NZ_JBFUBP010000002.1, read on the forward strand.
CTGTCGCCCGCGACCGCCCCGGTCGACCTCGACCGCGTCAGCGAGGTCCCCTCGAAGTTGCCGACCAGGCCGCCAACAAATGAATAGCCGCTCACGTCACCCGTCGCTTCCCCCTGGTCGATCGTCCCGCCGGCGACCCGCCCCACCAGGCCGCCGACGTTCGCGCCGGCATTGCCCACGGCGTTGCCTGTGTTGGTGACGGAGCCGGTGGCTGTGACGTTGCTGAGGTCGGCTCCCGTCGATCTGCCGATCAGCCCGCCGCTGTACTGCCGCTGGCTGGTGACGTTCGCGGTGGCGCGGGCGTTCTGGATGGCGCCGCCGCTGTGGTCGCCGATCAGTCCGCCGGTGTAATTGCCGGGTCCCTGCACGGTCACGGCGTCGGAGCGCGCGTCCGTCACCGCACCGGTGTTGCGTCCCACCAGGCCGCCCGTGTAGTCGCCGGTGGCGCTCACGTTGCCGGTCGCATAGACATTCGACAGCGCGCCGGTGCTGTGCCCGACCAGCCCGCCGACGTACTGCGTGACGCCGGTGAGTCCCGTGGCCGTGACGGAGCCTGTGGCATGTGAATTTCCGATATCCCCCGAGTAGTTCTGGCCGACGAGGCCGCCAACCCCGGTATAGGTGGTGGTCGCGCCGCCGTCGGCCACCACCGCTCCGGTCGCGCTCGCCTGGGAGATGTTGCCGAAATTCCAGCCCACGAGGCCACCCACGTTGCGGGCCGCTCCGTTCACACCCTGGCCGCCGAGCCTGCCGATGCCGTTGACGGTGCCGCTGGCGCTGACGTTGGTCAGGGTGGTGCCCGCGGTGAGCGCGTCGGCGTTGCCGTTCGCGCCCAGCAGCCCGCCCACGTGGGCGCGGCCCGTGACCGCGCCCGAAGCCCGCGCATTCTGCACGGTGGCGCCGCCGCTGAGGCGGCCCACCAGCCCGCCCACATAGTCGTAGTTGTTGCCCCCGTTGACCGCGCCGGAGGCCGACACGTCACGCAGCGTGGCCCCGTTGATGGCCTCGCCCACCAGGCCGCCAATCACCATGTCACCGCTGCTGGTCATGTTGATGGCCACCTGGGCGTGCGCATCCTGCAAGGTTCCGCCATTCATGTAGCCCACCAGTCCACCGACGCTCGACCCGGGACCTGCCAGCGTGCCTGAGGCACGCAGGTTGTGCAGCGTGGCATTGTTGGCGTCGCTGGCCAGTGCGCCTGCACCCGTAAAAGCATTGCCCGTCACGTTGACGAGGTCCAGGTTCCTGACCGTTCCGCCGATCACCGAGAACAGGCCCGTCATGCCCGTCGGCACCCAGAGCGTCAGGTTGCTGATGGCGTGGCCCAGGCCGTCCATCACGCCGCCCAGCCCAGTCAGCGGCGAGGCACCCTTGTTGCCGTTCCAGCCCGCGGTCGCGCTGGCGTCGATGTCGGCCCCCAGCGCGTAGCGCAGGCCGCCGTCGAGGTTGATGGACTGCAGGCCGTCGGTGGAGCCCTCCGTACCAAGGGTGTTGATGACGACGTAGCCCTCGCCGTTGATGGTGAGGAAGCCCGTGCCCGCCCGGTCGAAATTCACGCGGCCGGCGAAGCCTGTCACCGGGTCCACCGGCACCTTTACCTTGCCGCCGGCAACGCCCGCATCGGTGCCGTTGGCGGTACCGGTGTTCATGACCAGGGCCGAAGTGCCGGTGGCGTCCATCACGGCGCGGATGTTGATGTCGCGCGCAGCGGTCAGCGTCAGCGTGTTGGCGGCCCAGCTCACGTTGTCGTTGACGTGGATGTCGCCGTTGCCCGCCGCGTTGCTGCCGCTGCTGGACAGGATGGTGACGTCGCTGTTGGCCAGGTTGGCGGAGAGCGTGGCGCCGCTGATGTCGCCGCCGCTGGCGGCGATGGTGAAGTCCGCGGGGTCTATCAACCAGGTGCCGGTTTTGCCCTGCGCGGCGCGCGTGCTGACGCGTGTGCCTTCAGCCACCTTGACATGCGCGCCCGAGGTGTCGACAAAGCCTCCGTCGCCGCCGGTGGGCGCGGAAGCGTCCAGCGTGCCGCCCACCTGTACCGTGCCGCCGTTGAAGCCGCCCAGCAGCTTGATGACACCGCCGCGGTTTTCCAGCGTGCGCGCCTGGATGACGCCGGTGTTGTTGACCACGGTGCCGGCCAGGGCGTCGGCGGCTTTGGCGGTGAGCAGGGCGGTGCCGCCGTCGGCCTGCATCAGCCCGCCGTTGTGCACCAGTGCGTTGACCGCGCCTTCGTCCACTGCAAGCTTGAGCAGCCCGTCGCCTGCGAAGTCGAGCGTGACCTGCTTGCCGGCGGCCAGCGCCACCGTGCCCAGGTTGGCCACCAGCGTGCCGGTGTTGCTGACCTGAGCGCCAATCAGCGCGATGCTGCCGCCGTCGGCCGCGCGTATCGAGCCCTCGTTGCGCACGCTGCCGCCACCACTGCCGCTGGCGCGCAACACATAACGCCCGGCCATGAAGTCGGTATCGCTCATGCCCAGGGTCGAGGCCACCAGCCCGCCCACGCTGACCTGCGCGCTCTGGCCGAACAACACGCCGTTGGGGTTGAGCAGGAAGACCTGGCCGTTGGCATTGAGCCGGCCCAGGATCTGGCTGGCCTCAGTGCCCAGCACGCGATTGAGTGCAACGGCATTCGATCCGGGCTGCACGAAATTGACGGTCTCGTTGCCGGCAACGCCGAAGCCCTGCCAGTTGATGGCCAGCTTGGGTGTGGCCTGAGTGATGGTGGTGGTGGTGCCGCTTTGCGTGATGCCACCCTGGCCCGCGCTGACCTGGCCACCCATGGGAGCGGCCAGCGCCTGCGCCGCTGCCAAGCCGGCGGCAAGGGCCAACGCGCGGAGCTTGCGTTCACGCTTGCCCAGGCTGCGTTTGCCCTTGCCGCTGGCTGTTTCGGCCACGGCTTCAAAGCAGGCACCGGCTTCGTTCCAGATGACGCGGTAGGTGTGGTTCATGGCGGTTTTTCCTTCGGTTGTGAATCAAATCGGGCTGCAGCCCTTTCAGGACGTGCGCAAGCAGCTATCAAATATGTAGCGCGAAATAGGCGGTGCGTTGGCCACTCAAAAACTCCTGGACACCTGCAGCCACAGCCGGCTGCTGCGATCCGGCTCGGCGGTGGCCGGGCCGCCGTGCAGCTTGCGTGCGTAAAAGAAGCGTGCGCTCCAGCCGTCGGCATGCGCCCAGTTCAGGCCCAGACCGGCACCCGACAGGCTTCGCCGGTTTGACGCGCCAACGCCGGACAACGGCTGCTCATTGCCGTAGCCAACGGCCGCGTCGTAAAAGCCGACCAGCTGCCAGCCGGCGCCCAGCGGGTATTGCAGTTCCAGCGTCAGCAGGCTGGCGCGGTCTGACGGCGCTTCGCCCTGCGGGTAGGCGCGCACGGCGCCGGCGCCGCCAAGCGGCAGCTTTTCGGACGAGTCCAGGTTCTTGCTGGGCCACTGGCCGGTATAGGAGACCAGCAAATTGGCCTTGCCGACGCTTTGCTGGCGCATGGCCAGCAGGCCCAGCTTGCCGAAGCTGCCGGCGCTGCGCACGGTGGCCTCGTCGATGGCCAATGCGTCGGCACTGTTAATGGCCAGTTGGCCGCGCGTATACGTGGCCGAAAACCCCCAGGCGCCGCCGCCACCCCAGCCGTCGCGTGCGTCACCGGAAAGGCCAAGATTGAGCAGGTTCAGATGCTTGTCATCGGCCGAACCGACGAGGTCGATGCGGTCGCGCAGGCGCTTGTGCTCGGCACTGACTTGTGCGTACAGGTTGTGCAGGCGTGAGCGCAGCACTGGGTGGGCGGCAAACAGGGTGGCTATGGAGGCGTCGCCGTTTGCGTCCAGGTTTGCAAACTCCCCGCCCAGGCGGTACCTCATCACCGAGACGGCAGCGCCCGCGCGCGTGCCGTTACCGCCCACCGGTAACTGCCACCCCAGGCGTGCGTAGTTCATATCGCTCCCGGCGGTCAATGCGCGCAGGGACACCAGGTCGCCCAGGCCGGCCGGGTTGTTGAAGTACAGGCTGGCGCCTACCCGTTCGCGGCCGGTGGCGCGGCTGCCGAAATTGTCGGCCTCCAGCAAGCCAGTGACAGCCGGCCCCCGCTCAACGTCCACCACCAGTTCGCTGGTGCCCACCGACGCGCCGGGCTGCAGGGTCGAGCGCACCGCGATGCCGGGCACGTCGGCTGCCAGCAGCAGCGAACGCTCCAGCGCTGCGTCGCTTACCAGCTCACCCGGCACCAGTGCGGCCAGCGGCAGCGGCGCGGGCAATTCGCCCTGCGGCTTCACGGTGATGGCGCCGTAACGGCCCTCCACAATGGCGATTTTCACCACACCATCCTGGATGTCCTGCTGGGGCAGGTAGGCGCGCGCCACCGTATAGCCGTGCTGGCGATAAAAGCGGCTCAGGCGCACCGCCAGTTCCTCGAGCCCGGCGAAGTCAAGCTCACGGCCGATGGCGTCCTGCACCACCGTGAGCAGGTCTGCTTCAGAAAAAGCGGTGGCACCCGAAATTTTTATCTGCGCCACCCGCACCTGGAGTGCAGCATCCCCCGGTGATGCCTGTGGCATCGGGGATGCCGCGGCCGGTGCTGCAGGCAGAGCAGCCGGTGCATCTTCGCGAGGCACGGGAGCCGCAGGCCTGAGTTGCTGCAACACATTGCCGGCATCGGGAGGGCTGGCCGCCGCTGCCGGCTCCAGCCCGGTCAGGCACACGGCTCCGCACAACAGCGCCGCGGCGCGGCGCACGGGCCATGAAGAGGCGTAAAAGCCCTGACGCAGCGGCAGCGAAGTGCCTGTCGTGGATCGCGTAGTGGTTTGCATGCCGCGTATGGTGTCGGGCCGGGTAGGCAATCGCCTCCCCTGATTCGGGGAGACGGACTGAATTTTTTTGCGGTCAAATAGGCACACCCACTAAGATTCACGGCGGGCTCCGCCGACCCAACAACCGAAGGAATCAAGCGCATCCATGTCCATCCTGACCGTGACCCTGGTGGAAGACGACACACCAATTCGTGAGGAATTCGCGCGCATGGTGCGTGAAGATGTTGGCCTCAGGCTGCTGGAGGCGGTGGGTTCCTGCGCTGAGGCACGGCGCAGCTTTTCATTTGCCCAGCCGGACGTTGCGCTGATTGATTTGGGCCTGCCCGACGGCGACGGCACCGAACTGATCGCCGACCTGGCCCGCCGCTCGCGCCACACCAGCATCCTGGTGGTGACCATCTTCGGTGACGAGGCCCATGTGGTGCGCGCCCTGCAGGCGGGCGCCCACGGCTACCTGCTCAAAGACACGCCGACCGCGGAATTCGGCCGTGCGATCCGCGCCGTGAGCGAAGGCGCTGCCCCGCTTTCGCCGCAGGTGGCGCGCTATCTCCTGCGCAGCTTCGCCGCGCCGCGGACAGGGGCACAGCGCTGGCTGATGGAGCCGCTGACGCCTCGCGAAAAAGATGTGCTGACAGCCATCTCGCAGGGTCTTTCGGTACCCGAAACAGCGCGGCACCTCGACGTCGCGCCGTCTACCGTAGCCGCCCATATCAAGAGCATTTACGGCAAGCTGGCCGTGCACTCGCGCGTCGAAGCCGTGAACCAGGCGCGTGCCCGGGGACTGATCTGAATGCGATTGCAGGGCATATGGGCCGCGCTATGCGCCTGCACCACGCTGATGCTGGCGGCGCCGTCCTGGAGCGCCACGGCGGCCACCCTGGAACGGGCGGTGGTCGTAACTGTAGACGCAGGGCGCCCCGCCGAAGTCGATTTCAGCAAGGCTTCGCCCGTCACGCTGCCCGACAACTGGCGCCGCAGCCGCCCTGGTTTTGACGGCGTCGCCTGGTATTCGATCGCGCTCGACGCCCCTCTGAAGGCCGCCGGCGCTACCGGCCCGGAGCATGAACTTGTGCTCGTCGTGCCGCGTGTGGCTGACCTGGGCGAGTTCTGGCTCAACGGCGAACGGCTGGACCTTGGCACGGGCAACGGATTTACCCGCAACCGCGCGCTGTGGGTGCCCCTCGGAGGCCACGTACTCAAACCCTCAGGCAACCTGCTGCAGGTACGCGTCAGCGGCAGCGCCGACACCCGCGGCGGACTTTCGCGCATGAGCCTGGGAACCACTGCGGCCGTGGGGCCGGCCTTCCAGGTGCGCCGTTTCCTGCAAAGCATTGCCCCCACAATGCTGATGTTCGCGGTGCCGATCTGCCTGTTCGGCGCCATCCCGCTGTGGTTCAAGACGCGCCGCTACATCCACCTGCTGTTCGTGCTGCTGTGCCTGAGCTGGATGCCGCGGGCACTGGTGATGCTGGCGCCTGAAGCCGGGCCGCCCGGCCCCGAATCCCTGCTGTTCGCGCTGGCCAGCACCCTGGTGTCCAACACGCTCATGATCATGCTGCTGCTGGAGTACAGCCACTGGACCAGCCCGCCCTGGAAGCGCTACCTCAAAGTGCTCTACGGGGTCATCGCGCTGTCTTTCGCAGCGGGCGTCGCCGCCTACCTGAAGGGCGACATGCGGCCCAACGTCGCGGCCGTACTGCACTGGCCTTATTTCGCCCTGACCATCGCCGTGGTGCTGGCCCAGGTTCACAGGGCCTGGCGCACACGCCGGCGCAACGAGGTGTTCCTGGCCCTGACGCTGGTCCTCTGGTGGGCCGCGGTGCTGCAGGACCTGGCCATTCCCGCCGACCTGAACGCCTTCGACAGCTTCTTCATGGCCCCAGTGGCCGCACTACTGGTGCTGGCTACCCTGGTCGCACGCACGCTCGAGGGCCTGGCGCTGCACAGGGCCAGCGCCGAAGAAGAGATCAACCTTGCGGTCGCCGGCGTCAGCACAGCGCACGGGCAGGCCCTGGAAGAAATGCGCGCGGAATTCGACCGCCGCAAGGCCGAGGAGCGCCAGGCCGTGATCGCCGCCGAGCGTACCCGGCTGCTGCACGACCTGCACGACGGCATGGGCAGCCAGCTGATCACCGCGCTGCGGATGACCCGCCGCGACGAAGTGCCGCGAGAGGAGGTCGCGCGCGTGATCGAAGACTCCCTGGAAGACATGCGGCTCATCATCGATTCGCTGGACCTTGAGGAAAGCGACCTGCTGCCCCTGCTGGCCAACTTGCGTTATCGTCTGGAGCCGCGGCTCAACGCCATCGGGGTTGGTTTGCAGTGGCAAGTGGGGCCGTTGCCGGAGATGGACTACCTGACACCCGAGACAGGCCTTTCCATCCTGCGCACGCTCCAGGAGGCCATCAACAATGCAGTGCGCCATGGCGCGGCCAGGACCATCACCGTTCGCGCACGTGACACCGCCAGCACCCTGGAGCTGTCCGTCACAGATGACGGCTGCGGCTTCGACACGCACGCCGTTCCCGCACCCGGCAAGACCCAACGCGGCCTGGCCGCGATGCGAATGCGCGCACAAAAACTGGCGGGCCAGGTCCGCATTTCCAGTGGCACACATGGAACCTGCGTGACGCTGGAGCTTCCGTTAAGACGTTGAGACGGCACCCTTCAACCGCATACACAAAACTTTGGTACGAAGCTTGAGCCACCCTCTTTTTACGACACTCTTGTGGGCTGCGAGTCCGGCACCTTGACCGACGCGAGCACGCGGTCGACCATCACGCCTGCCTGGCCCAGGTTATTCATCGGATCGCAGAACGAGGCCAGCTGCTCCCGTGTCACGTGCTTCTTGATTTCGGGATGCTCCGCCAGCAAATCGATCAGCGGCCGCTTTTGCTGGAGCGCGTCGCGGCAGATGTCGTAGACAAGGTCATGAGCGTATTCACGCCCGATGTAGGGGCCCAGGCCCATCATCACGGCCTCCGACATCACGAGGCCGTGGGTCATGTCGATGTTGCGGCGCATCTGCGCGGCATCGACTTCCAGACCCGCGAGGATGAACTTCGTCTGCTTGAGCGCGCCCGAGATCAGGCAGAAAATCTCGGGCATCGCCACCCATTCGATTTCCCACGGGCCGGTGGAGCGTTCATGGTCGGCGACCATCGCGTCCATCAGCGACGCGGCCAGCTGGCGTACCACGGAGATGTTGGCATGGATGTAGAGGCAGGAGATCGGGTTGCGCTTTTGCGGCATGGTTGACGAGGAGCCGCGCCCTGGCGCGAAAGGCTCAAACACTTCGGCGACCTCGGTCTGCATCAACAGCTTCACATCCATCGCGATCTTTCCGAGCGATCCACCGACGATGCCGAGGAAGGCGCCGACTTCGGCGAAGTTGTCGCGCACGGTGTGCCACGAAATCAATGGCTGCCCGAGGCCGAGTTCCTTCATGAGGCCGGCCTGGGTTTCCATCGCGCCTTTTTCAAGCGAGGACAGCGTGCCCGACGCGCCGCCGAACTCGCCGACCAGCACCCGCGGCTTGAGCTGCGTGAGGCGCTCGCGGTGGCGTTCGATGCCTGCAAGGATGCTGGCCATCTTGTAGCCGAAGGTGATGGGCGTCGCCTGCTGCAGGTTGCTGCGGCCGATGATCGGCGTGTCGCGGTGGGCGCGCGCCAGTTTGGCGAGCGAGGCCGAGATGTCCGCGAGGTCGGCCTCGACCAGCGCGAGGCCCTCGCGTATCTGCAGCACGGCGGCCGTGTCGGTGATGTCCTGCGTGGTGGCGCCCCAGTGGCAGTATTCGCCCAGGCCATCCTTGCAATGCGCGTTGATCTGGTTGACCACGGCGATGATCGGGTAGCCGATCTGCTCGGTCTTGGCCTTGAGCTTGACCCAGTCGATCTGGCTGGTCTCGCAGTTCTTCACGATCTCTTCAGCCGCCTCTTTTGGAATGATGCCGAGGGCGCCCTGGACCTTGGCGAGCGCGCGCTCGATGTCCAGGTATTTGGCGGTGCGGTTCTCGTCCGACCAGACATGCCGCATGGCGGCATCGCTGAACATGTCGCCGAAAATTTTTGAGTCGATGATGGTTGCGGACATAGGTTCTCCGTTGGGTTATGTTGGGTTATTTATCTTGTGAAAATCAGGGGGTGCGTGCAGCCAGGGCCACGATGCGCTCGGCTTTGAGGACAACCGGGCGATCGACCATCTTCCCGTCGAGCTGGATGGCGCCGCCGCCGGCTGCGCGCGAGGCGCTCAGGATGCGTTGCGCCCAAGCCAGCACTTCGGCGTCAGGCCGCAGCGCACGATGCACCGCGGCGACCTGCGCGGGATGAATGCACATCTTGGCGCCAAAGCCAAGGCAGCGTGCCTGCGCCGTGTCGGCGGCAACCCGGTCCGCATCAATGTCTGGCGTGACGCCAGCCACGGGCGAGGGCAAACCCGCGGCACGTGAGGCAATGGCAAGCTGGATCGCGGCGTGCTGCAACGCCGGGCTGTCGGCGGGAATGTCAAGGTCAGCCATGTAGTCGAGCGAGCCGAAGGCCAGGCGTGCGATGCCCGGTGCGGTGGCAAGGTCGAAGGCGGCAAGCAGGCCACGCGCTGTTTCGACCAGCGGCAACACGGTGGTACCCGCATCGAGCGAACCAAGAACGTCAGCCACCTGCCGCCTGCTTTCGCATTTCGGAAGCATGACGCAGACTGCCCGAACCTTCCGCAGGAGCTGCAGATCGTCCACGTACCAGCCCGTGCTCGCGTCGTTGATGCGGATCAACAGCTTGCCGCGAATCTCCTCGTTGGCGGAGGGCATCCACGCTGCGATGGCTTCGCGCGCGGCAGCCTTGTCAGAGGGCGAGACTGCGTCTTCCAGGTCGATGATGACGCGGTCCGCACCCGAAGCCAGCGCCTTCGCGAATCGCTCCGGCACGTTGCCCGGCACGAACAGGTAGCTCAGCGGCACGACGGGTGACATGCTCATACCGCGCCTTCCTTGCGCAACTGGGCAATCTGTTCGGTGCCGTAGCCGAAGTGGCTCAGGATCGCGTCGGTGTGTTGGCCCAGCGCGGGCACGGCGTCCATGCGCGGGGCGCCATGTTGCCAGGAACCGGGCGGCAGCATGGCGGGCACGGCGCCGGCCGGGGTATCGATTTCACGCCAGCGCGCGCGAGCTTGGAGTTGCGGATGTTTCCACAGCTCGCTCATGGTGTTGACTTGCGCGTTAGCGATACCGGCGGTTTCCAGCCGCTCGACAACTTGCGCGGCGGTCAGGGTGCTGAAGGCTTCAACGATGATTGACGAGAGTTCGCTCCGGGCGGCGCTGCGCTGTGCATTGCCGGCGAAACGCGGGTCACTGGCAAGCGCGGGCCGCAGCAGCACTTTTTCGCAAAACACCTTCCACTCGCGTTCGTTCTGCAAGCCCATCATCACGGTCTTGCCGTCACCGGCCAGAAACGGGCCATAGGGGTAAATGGTCGCGTGGCTAGCACCCGTTCGCGGGGGCGGCGCCGCGCCTTCAAAGGCGTAATAGAGCGGGTAGCTCATCCACTCCGACAGCGACTCGAGCATCGAGATGTCGATGCGCTGACCCTCACCGGTCTGCCGACGGTGCATGAGCGCGCCCAGGATGTTGGTGTACGCATACATGCCGGCAGCGATGTCGGCGATGGATGGACCGGCCTTGGACGGTGTGTCGGGCGTACCGGTTACCGAGACGAAGCCAGCCTCGCTCTGGATCAGCAGGTCATAGGCTTTTTTGTCGCGGTAAGGGCCGTCATCGCCGTACCCCGAGATGTCGCACACGATGATGCCGGGCTTGCGCTTGGCCAACGCTTCGTACGACAGGCCGAGCCGTGCTGCAGCGCCCGGCGCGAGGTTTTGCACCACGACGTCGGCTTCTTCAATGATCAGGCGCATGAGGATCTTCTGCGCCTCCTCGTGCTTGACGTCCAGCGTCAGGCTTTCCTTGGAGCGGTTGGTCCAGACGAAATGCGATGCAAGGCCCCGCACGCGACTGTCGTAGGCCCGCGCGAAATCGCCCACACCGGGGCGCTCAACCTTGATGACCCGCGCGCCCATGTCGGCCAGCTGCCGTGTGGCGAAAGGCGCCGCGATGGCGTGTTCGAGCGTGACGACGGTGATTCCCTTGAGTGGTTGCATGGCGTCTCCTCAGCCCAGCGTGGCGGTGGCATCCATCGTGAGCCAGCCTTCGTGGTCACGCCCCCACAGCCGCACGCTCTTGCCGTCGGCTGAAGGCTGCCCGTGGATCGAGAACGGGTTGACGTCGAACGTGGGCCGGACCGCCTTGAACTCAAATTTGCGCACCGTGGCGTCGGGCATGTGCCGGCGCAACAAGTCCATGAGCAGCGTGGCGATCAAGGGGCCGTGCACGATGAGGCCCGGGTAGCCCTCGACCTCCGTGACGTACTTGCGGTCGTAGTGAATGCGGTGCCCGTTGAACGTGAGGGCCGAATAGCGGAACAGCAGCACGTCGTCGGCGACGATGCGGCGCACCCACGCGAATTCGGCGGGCGCTGCCTGCGGCGGCGGAGCCACGTCGGCCGGCGTCGGCGCCGCGCGATAGACGATGTTGTGGTGCTCGGTCAACGCCACGCCTGCAGAACCGTTGCGGCGAAGTTCATGGCGCACCTTCACGAAAACCAGGCTGCCGGTGCGGCCGCTCTTTTCCGTCACATCAACGATGGTTGAGGTGCGCGCGAGCGCGTCGCCGACACACAGCGGCTCGTGGAACTCGAAATCGCTGCCGGCCCACATGCGGCGCGGCAGCGGAACGGGCGGCAGGAAGCCGCCTCGCCGCGCATGGCCGTCCGGGCCGATCTCCGATTGCGCGTGGATCGGCAGGAAATACAGCCAGTGCCAGAGGTAGGGCAACGGCGTGCCGGGCGCGGGGCGCGAGGTGTCGGCGCGGTCGAGCGTGGCCGACAGCGCTGCGTACGGCGTGGCGGTGGCGGTGTCTTCCACTGTTTCGCTGCGGCCTGTCCAGTCTTGCAAGTTCATGCGCGTACCCTCCTTTCAGTGAAACTTGCGCGACTCAGTCGAGCTTGATTTTTGCGGTCGCCACAACGCCCTTCCAGCGCGTGACTTCCTTTTGCACCAGGGTTTTGAGTTGCGCAGGCGTGCTGGTTTCAACCTCGGCTCCCTGGTCTTCAATGAATTTCTGTACGGTTTTTTCGGCCAGTACGCGATTGATCTCCTGGTTCAGCCGGTCAACCACCACCTTGGGAGTTTTAGCGGGGGCGAACATGGCGTACCACTGCGACATGCTGACGTTGGGAATTCCCTGCTCGGCCAGCGTCGGAACGTCGGGCAAGACGGGAGATCGCTTGTCACCGGCGATGCCGAGCGCCTTGAGCTTGCCGCCCTTGATTTGCGGGTACGCGGTAAACAAGCTGGGAAACATGTATTGCGTGATGCCGGAGATAGTGCTCATCACGGCGGGCGCTGAGCCTTTGTGGGGAATTCCGATCACGTCCACCCCTGCGGACAGCTTGAACAGCTCGCCTGCGATATGCGGTGCGGTGCCGTTCCCCGCCGTCGCGAAGCTGAAGCTGTCGGGTTTGGCCTTGATGAGCTGCACCAGTTCTTTGGCGGTCCTGGCCGGCACTTCCGGGCTGGCGACCAGCACCGTCGGAGATGCCGCCACCATGCCGATGGGTTCAAAATCGGTGACCGGGTCGTAGCGCAGCTTTTGCAAGGCCGGGTTGATGCCGTGGGTAGCGATGTAGCCGAACATCAAGGTGTAGCCGTCCGGCGCGGCGCGGGCCACGAACTCGCTGGCAATCGCGCCGTTCGCCCCGGCCCGGTTGTCGACGATGACCGGTTTGCCGAGCCGGGCGCTGAGTCCCTGGGCCAGGACGCGCGCCATCGCGTCGTTGGCGCCGCCGGCGGAGGTCGGCACCACGATGGTGATCGCTTTTTCGGGCCAATTTTTTGGCGTCGCCGGACTGGTCGCCGCCATGGAGAAGCCGGCTGCCAGTGGCAGCAAGCTCAGCATCAGCAAAGTCCGGACGTGGTGTTTCGGCAGCATGGTTTGTCTCCTGTGGATGTTCTGGTTGCCGGATCTTCGGCGAATGAAGGGAATCCGTGAAGTGCAACTTTTGCTAGTATTGGTGCATGGCACGCATCAATTTCGATTTACAGCAACTCGAAGCCTTCGTGGCGGTGGCCGAGCGCGGGAGCTTTCGCGCAGCAGCCGACCATATCCATCTTTCCCCACCCGCTTTAAGCCGGCGCATCGACAAGCTCGAGACCATCCTGGGCGCGCGGCTTTTCAACCGCACCACGCGAGAGGTCGAACTGACGGCCCTCGGTCACGTTTTTCTTGATCGCGCACGCGCCGCGCTGGACGACCTCGAGTCCGCCATGCTCGGCATCACCGACATCGCCGGCAGCCGGACCGGCCGGGTCACGGTGGCCTGCGTGCCTTCCGCGGCCATCCATTTCCTGCCCACGGTCGTGAGCTCTTTCTCCGAACGCTACCCGCTGATCCGCGTCCGTGTGATTGACGAAGCCGCCGGCGCGGTGATGGCCAGCGTAGTGTCGGGCGAGTCGGACTTCGGCATCAGCTTCATGGGCAACCAGGTGCCCGGGGTGGACTTCGAGCCGATCCACACCGACCCCTTCGTGGTGGCCATGCCGCGCCGCCATGCACTCGCCGGCCGCAAGACGCTGTCCTGGAAGAACCTGGAAACCGAGCGCCTGATCGCGGTATCGCGTACCAGCGGGAATCGGCAACTGCTGGACGACGCGCTGGCCAAGGCGGGCATCAACCCTTCATACCGTCTCGAGGTGAGCCACATCGCGACGCTGCTCGGCATGGTCGAAGCGGGGCTCGGGCTTGCGGCGGTACCGCGCCTGGCCTTGCCGAAACGGCATCCGTCGATCATCGGCGTTGCGCTCGTCGCCCCGGCGGTGTCGCGTGTCCTCGGCCTCACCACCTTGCGTGGCACGACGCTGCGCGCACCGGCAAAGATGTTCTACGACTACCTGCACACGGCGCTGAAAGAGCGTCGCTAAGGCAGGTGCCAGAGGCCGGCACTGGTGCAAGCCAGGCGCCAATGCGGGGCAGCATTTGCCGCTCTATACAGGTTGTGATGAAACTCGAGCGCCACGAGCGATGGGTAGTGGAGCAACTCCCGCGCCCACCTCTGCCTTCCACCCGAACGAGGAGCAGCCAGCACGGCGGCGCGAGCCGAAAGGATCGGCTGCGCCTGTTGCCATTCGTCTGCCAATTTGGTTATTATGAATAACTATTATTGCAGCTCCGTAGCAACCAGTAGAAAGGGCGTATGACCTATAAACCCGCTGTGCAAGATACGCAATTCATTCTTTTCGACGTGCTGGACGCGGGTGGCCAATTGCGACCGATCGAGTGCTTCGCCGATGCCGACAACGACCTGCAGCGGCAGGTTCTGGAGGAAGCGGCAAAGTTCGTCGCCGAGGTTGTGGCGCCGCTGAATGCGGCGGGTGACAACCCCGGCTGCCGCTTCGATGCGGGCGTGGTCACAACGCCTCCGGGATTCGCATCGGCCTACAAGGCCTTCTGGCAGGCCGGTTGGCCCGCGCTTTCCTGCGCACCCGAACACGGCGGGCAAGGCCTGCCCTGGGTGCTGGAAGGCGCGCTGTACGAATGGCTGAGTGCCGCCAACCATGGCTGGACCATGGCGCCCGGCCTCCTGCACGGAGCTTACGAGTGCCTGGCCTATCACGGCAGCGACGAACTGAAAGCGGCCTACCTGGGGAAACTGGCCTCCGGCGAATGGCTGGCCACAATGTGCCTTACCGAAGCGCATGCCGGCAGCGATCTCGGACTGGTGCGCACCCGCGCGACGCCGAAGCCGGACGGCAGCTACCGTGTTAACGGCAGCAAGATCTTCATTTCCGGTGGTGATCACGATCTCACCAGCAACATCCTGCATCTCGTCCTCGCGCGCCTGCCGGATGCACCTGCCGGCCCCAAAGGCCTGTCGCTGTTGCTCGCCCCCAAGCTGCTGGCGGACGGCAGCCGCAACCATGTCTACTGCGATCGCATCGAAGAAAAGATGGGCCTGCACGGCAACCCCACCTGCGCCATGCGCTTCGATGATGCGACAGCCTGGCTGATTGGCCAGCCGGGCGAGGGCCTGAACGCAATGTTCGTGATGATGAACGCGGCGCGTTTGCACGTGGCGCTGCAGGGCATCGGCCTGCTCGACGCCGCATGGCAAAAGGCCGATGCCTATGCGCGTGAGCGCAGGCAGATGCGCGTGCCCGGACCACGCACCAGCACCGAGCCCGCCGACTTCATCATCGGCCACCCGGCGATGCGCCGCCTGCTGGACACGCAGCGGGCCTGGATCGACGGAGGGCGCGTGCTGGCTTACCAGACAGGACTCGAGCTCGACATCGCCAGGCACCACCCTGACCCCGCCCGTCGTGAAAGGGCACAGCAATGGTGCAGCCTGCTCACACCCGTGTTGAAAGCTGCCTTCACCGATCAGGCTTTCCACGGCGCCAGCGAATGCCTGCAGGTTTTCGGTGGCCATGGCTACATCCGCGAATGGGGAATCGAGCAGACTGTGCGCGACTCACGCGTGACCATGATCTATGAGGGCACCAACGAGATCCAGGCCATCGACTTGCTGGTCCGCAAGGTGATACCGGACGGCGGCAAGACGTTGCGGCAGATGTTCCAGGTCCTGCAGGAGGGCCTGGACGACGGGCGCGCGAACGAGAAGGCTGTATTGAGCTGTTTCGTCCGCCTGGAGGTGACGACCGCAGCATTGATCAAGGCCGCGGGTGCGGCGCCCCAGTTGCCCTATTGGGTCGCTGGCGACTACCTGCGCGCGGTGGCGCTGGCGCTGCTCGGTTGGGCTTGGGTGCGAATCTGCAACACGCCTGACGCGCAGGGCCATGAGCGCTGGCAAGGCCCGGGTGAAGCGTTACGGCGCTGGGTGATGCCTGAGTTCGATATGCGGCTGGGCATCATCGAAGATGAAATCAGGCGCCGGGATTGACCGGCCTTTCATGTGGACGGGGCGACACCGGATCGACGGTCAACCCCAGCATGCCCTGGGCGTTGAGAGATCAGATCTTCCGCACGCCTTGGGCAGCCTGCTAGTTCTGAACCCCGCGACCACCCAAGGTGCGCTGCGCATCGTTTTCGAGCGCGATGGCCTCGTCGAAATGGCGAAGGCCGATGTCGTTGAGAACCCGTTTGAAGCTGGCTGCCACCGCCGGCTGAAGCAACGCCAGCCTGGCGCCAATTTGTCGGGAAGCCGATTCGAGTTCCTGGTCGGGGACCACTTTCCAGACAAGACCCCAGGCCATCGCCTGCGCGGGTGAGAACTCCTCGCCCAGTAGCATCAGCGCCTTGGCGCGCGCCACGCCTGCATAGGCAGATAAGGTGACGGTCAATCCACCCGTCACAAAAACCCCGAGGGAGGACTCCGGCAGCTTGAAGCGGGTGCTTTCTCCCGCGACCACAATGTCCGCATTGAGCATCCACTCGAAGCCGGCGCCGACTGTCCAGCCATGAACCGAAGCAACCACCGGCTTGGACAGAGACACGAGCGCTTTGGCCACACCCTGCACCAATACCAGATCGTCTTCCGTGGGTGGACTGCTGACGTCCCTCCCCGCGCAGAATGCCCGGCCGTTGCCGCGCAGAAGGAGCACCCGGACGGTATCGTCGCGCGAGGCCAGCTCAATAGCGGCAAGAAGCGCACGCGCAAGCTCGTTGTCAATGGCATTGAGCTTGTCGGGGCGGTTCAGGGACACGGTCATGATGCCGTCCACGGACTCGATCAGCAGCTTGGGAGTTGTCATGGGTGTGATTCTGAACCGGGAAGCCATCAGCGAACGTATAAATTTCCGATCCAATGTTTTTTTGGCCAGACCGTACGCATATCAGCCCGAGGGAGCGGCGGCTTCGCTGCCTGAAGTGAGCGTCCACCAAGCCTCGCAGTGCTATTCCGCGCAATTAAAGTCGTAAACACGGACCTAGGATTCATGCGGTTTTGCGGCGTTAAAAAAACAACCGGTAAAGCTGAAGTCGTAAACACCTTCACAAGCAGTTAGTCGAGTTGTACTTCAAGCTGGCACTTCATTGTTACTCCCCAAAACGATCGAATCGCAACTCGCTCGGCTCGCGGCTTAGTTTTGATGACCCCTCTGGTCCAGTCCGAGGGCTCACTCCATAACTGGGTCGAATGTCGACGGAGTCAACAACACGGCGGCATTGAATGTCACCGTGCGTTGGGCACCGCGATATCTGATGCCGTCCGCGGGATTGCTAGGGTTTATACGAGTGTATAAGTAATTTATACGGATGTATATTTCATCCTACCAAATCTCTGGATCGAGCAACATGACCAAGCCCCGTGCAAGCAATCGCCCCACCCGCAGCTCCAGCGAAGACTCAGCCGACGCCGCCGTGCTGACGCCGGATCGCAAGCGCAACATCTTGTTGGCCGCTGAACGCCTGTTCGCAGAGCGTGGTTTTCATGGCGTGTCGATTCGCGAGATTGCCGATGAAGCCGGCGTGCAGTTCGCTCTGGTGGGCTACTACTACGGTCCAAAGATGGACCTCTATCACGAGATCTTTCGCCAGCGGGCGGGGTATATCCAGCAGCGGCTCGACTCCCTGGCCCAGGCGCAGAAAACCACGCCGGGCGAGCAATTGCTGGAAGAAGTCGTCAAGGCATTCGTGCTGCCTGTGCTGCAGGTGGCCCGGCAACCCGAGGGGCGAAATTTCATGCGACTCATCCAGCGCGGCATGGTCGAGCAGCTCAAGGAGGACGAGGCCCTGATCCGGGACATGTTTGATCCGCTGGCTCATGCCTTCATTGACGCGTTTACCGCCGCCATGCCGGGTGCCACGCGAGGCGCAGCGGCATGCTGCTACCAGTTTGCGCTGGGCTCTTTGCTGCATCACGTCAACGACAGGCGCATCGAAGGCCTGTCCCGCGGTGAGTTCGCGGCCTGCGCACCCGAAGCGGAGCCTTTGATCGTGCGCTTCATTAGCAGCGGTATCCGTGGCGTGCTTGCCACCCCGATCCATTAAATCGCCGCCTTCACTCTTCACGAATCTCTGGCCATGTTTCGCCTTGATTTGAAGCGTCCCCCCTGAGTTTTCCGGCCTGCGCCGCGCAGCGCAGCGTCCTTCCCTTTCCCACACATTCCTCCGGACGGCCAAAGCTGGCTTTGACGACCGGTGGATCAACACACCCTAAAAAAATGGAGCGAGACAACATGAAGACAATTTTTCTTTTCGCCGCCACGGCGACCGTGCTACTGGGAACGCAGATTGCCCGGGCACAAAGCAACGTCACGGTGACAGGCGTGCTGGACTCTTACGCGGGCAGTCGCCAACTCAGCGGAAGTCCGCGATCGACGCGGGTCGATAGCGGTGGCTTGACGACATCACAACTTACTTTTCAAGGCGTCGAAGATCTGGGCGGAGGCTTGAAGGCCGAGTTCGTCCTAGGTATGTTCCTGCGGGTGGATACCGGGGAATCAGGTCGCGCCACAGGTGACCCGCTATTTGCGCGCAACAGCTATGTCGGCCTGAGCGGCGGCTTCGGCACTTTGCGCCTGGGGCGGCAAACCACGGGTAATTTCCTCAACTTCATACGAACCAACTCTTTCGGTGACTCCTCCACGTTTGGTCCGACTTTTGTTCAGACATGGGTTGCGGCAGTCGCGCAAGGAAGCCAGTTCATGACGCCCGGCGCACCGCCGACAAGCCGTTCCTTGACCGGCGCCCTGGGCACCACCGACAGCACCTGGAACAACGCCATCGGCTACATCAGTCCCAATCTTGGAGGCGTCACTGTGATGGCGCAATGGGCCCCCAGTGAAGTCGCAGGCGTCGGCAACCGCGCGGGCCTCAGTGCGTTTTATGCCAACGGCCCCTTGACTCTTGGCCTGGCCACGGAACAGATAGGCAATGCCTCCGTCCCGCCGTCGGGCCCTGCCGCCGCGGTTCTGGCCAAGCAACGCACCTGGCATGCGTCGGGCGCCTATGCTTTCCCCTTCGGACGCATCAGTGCCGGCTATCTCGACACCAAACGGGACTATGCTGCCATCGTGGACGACAGCATCCGAACCTGGCATCTTGGAGCAAACATTCCCGTCGGTGCAGGCAGCGTGCTGTTTCAAACGGCCCACAGCAAGCAAACACCTGACACCGGAGCGGCCGTGACGCGCACCACCACCAGCGTGGGTTACGACTACAACCTCTCCAAGCGCACCGACGTTTATGCCATTGTGATGAACGACAGGTTCACCGGAAATGCTTCAGGCAACTCGTACGGCGTCGGCATTCGCCACCGTTTCTAGGCATCGACACAGGAGCCACATCATGTTCACCCGACGCGACTTCACCCAACTCGCCGCAGGCGCCATAAGCGCCGCCGCCTTTCCACAAATTGGCCGCGCCCAGGCCTCCTCACTGAACCTGGCCAAAATCATTACCGGCTTTCCTCCGGGCGGCACGCTGGACGTGCTGGCCCGGCGAGTGGCCGACAAACTGAGAGGCAACTACGCTGCCACCGTGTTGGTGGAAAACAAGCCAGGCGCCGCCGGACAGATCGGCGTTCTCACACTCAAGGAAGCCAACCCCGACGGCAGCACGCTGCTGCTTACGCCTTCGTCCATGCTTTCGATCTATCCATTCACTTATCCCAAGCTGCAATACACCGTTGAGGACGTATCCCCCGTCTCGGTAGGAGCCTATATCAACCACGGGCTTGCGGTGGGGCCGGCCGTGCCCGACAGCGTCAAGACACTCAAGGATTTCATTGCCTGGGCCAAGGCCAACGATATCAAGGCGAATTTCGGAAGTCCCGGTGCCGGCTCCATGCCGCACTTGATCGGTATCCTGCTGGGGAAAGTCGCCGGCGTGGATCTCCGGCACATTCCCTACCGCGGCTCGGTACCGGGTGTGCAGGATTTGCTGGGTGGGCAAATTTCATCATTCGTGGGCCCGATCGGCGACTACCTCCCCTACATCAAAACCGGCAAGCTGCGTGTACTGGCGATCTCGGGAAAAACGCGCTCACCCTTTCTGCCCGAGATACCCTCGCTGCGTGAACTCGGCCACCCCTTGACGGTGCGCGAATGGTACGGCTTCTTCCTTCCCGGCAAAGCCAGTCCTGATGTCGCGCGCCGTGCCGCCGCTTATCTGCAACCTGTATTGGCGCAAGCCGACCTGGTGGCTTACGGCAGGCAATTCGGGCTGGAAGTTGAATCCTCCACCGCACCTGCATTGGCCGAACTGCTCCACGCGGACACCCAGGAATGGCGGCGATTGATCAAGCAAACAGGCTTCACCGCCGAGTCCTGACCCTCGCAGCGCCGCACGGCGTGCCCCTGATACCCCACGGAGCTTCCCATGCCAAGAAAGTTTGTTGACCTGTCCATTTACCTCGAAAACGATGTCGCCTCTGATCCGCCCGGCCTGGAGCCGCGGATCACCTATTTCACGCATAACAACACCTATGAGCAGATCGCGCCTTTCTTCCCGGGCCTGAAAAAAGAGGACCTGCCGGAAGGGGAAGGCTGGGCCGTTGAACTGGTGCAGCTTTCCACGCACAACGGTACTCACCTGGATGCGCCCTACCACTTCCACTCCACCATGGACCAGGCGCTGGATGGGAAAAAACCCGCGATTGCCATTCACGACGTGCCACTGGAGTGGTGCTTTCAACCCGGCGTGAAACTCGACTTTCGCGACAGGCCTGATGGGTATGTGGTGACGGCAAACGATGTTGAATCAGAGCTCGCACGCATTCGGCACACGCTCAAGCCGCTGGAGATTGTCGTGGTGAACACCCGGGCCGGATCCCGCTACGGCCAACAGGACTACGTCGCCGCGGGCGTTGGAATGGGTTATGAAGCCACCATGTATCTGCTCGAGCGCGGCATCCGCCTGACCGGCACCGACGCGTGGAGTTGGGACGCGCCCTTTGTGCACACGGCAAAGAAGTACGGCGAGACCAAAGATGCGTCACTGATTTGGGAGGGCCACAAGGCTGGCCGGGATATCGGCTATTGCCATCTGGAGAAGCTGCACAACCTGGAAGTCCTGCCTTCAGATGGATTCTTTATCAGCTGCTTTCCACACAAAATTCGTGGCGCCTCGGCAGGGTGGACCCGCGCGGTGGCAATTTTTGACGATGCCTTGATGGCTACCGTCTGAGGCATTGCCATGGACCTGAACCACACCCACGCACTAACTACCCAAAGCTGGCTTGAAGAGGCCAACGGCCACACGGATTTTCCTATCCAAAACCTGCCCTATGCGGTTTTTCGCCGACAGGGCAGCGCAGAAGCCTATCGCGGCGGAGTGGCCATCGGCGGGCAAGTCGTGGATCTCGCGGCGTTGAGCCGCAGCGGTGTGCTGCACGGTTTGGCCCTGCAGGGATGCCAGGCTTGTACCTTGCCCGTGCTCAACGATTTCATGGCACTCGGCCCAGGCGCATGGCGCAGTTTGCGCCACGCCTTGTTTGCCTTGCTGCGCGAAAATGCGACCGCCCCGCAGCAGGAGGCCATACGCGCCTGCCTCGTGTCCCAGGCTATGGTGGAGTACCGGGTGCCATCGCGTATTGCAGATTACACGGACTTCTACACATCCATTCACCATGCGCGCAATGTGGGTCGCATTGCCCGGCCGGACAGTGATCCGCTCACGCCCAACTTCCAATGGCTGCCAATCGCGTATCACGGACGCGCCTCAAGCGTGGTCATCAGTGGTACGCCGTTTCGCCGCCCCATGGGGCAGATGATGCCGCCGGGCGCAACCGAGCCGATATACGCTCCTTGCGGCAGGCTCGATTACGAACTGGAACTTGGAATCTTTATCGGCCCGGGCAACGCCATGGGCGAGCCTATCCCGATCGCGCAGGCCGAAGAACACATCTTCGGCGTCTGCCTGCTCAACGACTGGTCTGCCCGTGATATTCAGTTCTGGGAAATGGCGCCGCTCGGCCCGTTTCTGGGAAAGAATTTTTGCACCAGCATCTCACCATGGATTGTGAGCATGGAGGCACTGGCGCCTTTCAGGTTGCCATTTTCCCGTCCTGCAGGTGACCCTCAGCCTCTGGCTTATCTGAACAGCCCTGCCAATCTCGCGGGCGGCGTGCTCGACATTCAACTTGATGTGCTGATCGAAAGCAGCCCGCACCGCGCCGCGGCTCAGGCTCCCACCCGTGTGTCCCGCACCAGTTTCAAGCACCAGTACTGGACTTTCGCCCAGATGGTCGCGCAACACAGCATGGGCGGCTGCAACCTCCAAAGCGGTGACCTTCTGGGCAGCGGCACCATCTCGGGCCCGGCACATGGCGAGGAAGGCGCCATCATCGAGATGACCAAGGGCGGACTGGCCCCCCTGACCCTCGGCAACGGAGAGCAACGCGCCTTTCTGCACGATGGCGATGTCGTCACCCTGCGCGGTTGGTGCGAGAAACCTGGCGCTGCAAGCATTGGCTTTGGTGAGTGCCGCGGCGAGGTGCTTCCCGCGTTGCTCAATTAGGTCATAGATCAAAGTGCGACGGAATTCAACCTTGCGGTATACAGTACGTTGGGCGGCACAAGCGCTTACGACTTTGAACCACCAGTAGCGTCGATAGAGGAGCATTACCGTGACATCAGAAGCGAACAAACTCACCATGCAGCGATTTGTTGAGTTCATCAACACCGCCAGTGAAACATTGGCTGAAGAACTCATCTCGCCAAACGCGATCTTTCATGTGCCGGGAAGTCCGGAGCCAATGCGAGGCCCGGCCGGTTATCTCGCAATCATTGGAATGATGCGTGGGGGGTTCCCCGACATCCAGTGGACCCTGGAAGAAATGGTGGCCGAGGGTGACAAAGTGGCCGCCCGGTTCATTATGCGCGGCACACATCAAGGAACGTTCTTCGGTGTTTCACCTACAGGGAAGAAAATCGTGGTGCAGGCCATGAACATCTACCGGCTCTCCAATAGTAAGTTCGTCGAAGAACGCGGCCAGCCCGATATGCTTGGCTTGTTACAGCAAATCGGTGCTGTACCGTCGCACTGAGCGTCTCAAGTGCTGCCGGAGCGAGTTTCGGCCTGTACGCCTTGAGATCTCGCGGATGGACATCTGATCCCTCAATGCCCAACGCCTGATGACATTCAATGTCGCCACGTTTATCACTCCTAAATTCCCCCTTCTTTTAAAACAAGCAGAGTAGTGCCTACGTGGGTCAGTTTTGGATGGAAATTACTGCGATAAGTGGATCAGATTTCGACGAAATTCAATACCCGGTTCCTGAGGCCCTGCGAACGTTGACTTAGCCAAGCCGCATTGACAACTCCACGTCCTCGCCGAACGCCACGGACAGGTAGCCACTGCCGGGCGAACGCATTCGGGTTAGGTAGTCCGGGCTCTGGTCGGCGTTGTCGGCCACGATCAGCGCACCTGGCAAAAGGCGGCTCTCCACCAGATCCAGAATGTCGCCGTAAAGCGCCTTGGCTCCGTCGAGCAGCAGCAGATCAATGTTTTCGGGCAGATCGGTCGCGAGGGTATTCAGTGCATCGCCCTCGCGGATTTCCACCAGGTCGGCCAAGCCGCCCTCGGCAAGATGTTCCCGCGCCCGCGCCACTTTGGAGGGCTCGAATTCAGTGCTGATCAGATTGCCGCCGCCGTTGTCACGCAGTGCCGCAGCCAGGTGCAGAGTTGAAATGCCGAATGAGGTGCCGAATTCGACGATGTTTGCAGCATTGGCATTGCGCGCCAGCATATAAAGCAGTGCGCCGGTTTCGCGCGAGACCGGAAGCCATAAATCTTTTAGAAGACCATACAAACTCAAGTATTCCGTCTTGCTTTGCATCAGGCGTTCTCGCTCTTCACGCGAAACGCCTGCCATTGTCGGGCTGGTGGCGGCATTGGCCTGCGCGAATAACGTGTCCAACAACGGGGCGAGCGGAGGGGAGATAAGTGTTGCAATCATTGAAGTGTCCAATCTGGGTAAGCGTTACTTAACGCGCGATAAAATGCGATCAATTCGTCGCATCCATAGAATACGATTAATTCCTCGCATTCGCTATTCGCATTATTTTGGACACGCCACGCCGCCATGACTGACCGCCAGATTCCTCAGATTTCCTCGAGAAAACAGCCCAAGCAGGCCCGCTCGACTGAACTCGTCGCTGCAATTCTGGAGGCGGCCACTCAGGTTCTGGCCAAGGAAGGAGCACATCGATTCACGACAGCGCGCGTCGCGGAAAAAGCCGGAGTTAGTGTCGGCTCGGTGTACCAGTACTTCCCAAATAAGGCGGCGATCCTATTCCGGCTGCAAAGCGACGAGTGGCAGCAGACGACAGATATGCTGCGCAGCATCCTGAAGGATGTTCAGAAGGCGCCGCTTGAAAGGCTGCGGGCACTGGTTCACGCCTTCATTCGATCGGAGTGTGACGAGGCTGGAATGCGGGTGGCGCTCAATGACGCTGCACCGCTCTACCGCGAGGCACCTGAAGCACACGCGGCGAAGGCGTCGGGAGACCGAATTATTCAAGCCTTCATGCGGGAAGCGCTGCCCAAGGCGCCGCAGGTAACTCGTGTACTGGCCGGCGACCTGATTACCGCCACTCTCAGCGCTGCCGGAAAGGATTTTTCGGAAAGCAGTCGCACAAACGCAGAGATCAAAGTCTACGCGGACGCAATGGCCGATATGTTCTGCGCCTACCTCAAGCATTTGCGTGCCGCTGGGTCGAAACTGTTGAATTGCACTGAAGTCTGACCCGAGTTTTCCATCGAATTTTGACCCACACCCTTTGTGAGCAGAAGGTGCTCACGATGTGGATAAGTTCTTGGTTTTCTCCTTTTTTGGCTGAGTCTTTGCAGAGCTGTTTTTGAACCGATAGCTTGTGTGGATCTGCCTCAAGTGAGCCGCTGTTTCCGCGATTTTGTTGCCTCGATATCCAGCCAGGTGGCCAGCTTCTCGGCGTAGGGATAGCGCTTGCTTGAGCTGACCCGCCTTGGGTACTTGGGCTCGCTCTCTTCCGATCGCAGGTGCTTTTTAATTGTGTTGCGAGCCAGGCCTGTACGCCTTGAGATCTCGCGGATGGACATCTGACCCCTCAATGCCCAACGCCTGATGACATTCAATGTCGCCACGTCTATCACTCCTAATTTCCCTCTGCTTTTAAAACAAGCAGAGTAGTGCCTACGTGGGTCAGTTTTGGATGGAAATTACTGCGCTAAGTGGGTCAGATTTCGACGGAATTCAACATCGTCATTTAAGTCACGCTAGTGTGGAGACATGTGATGGAATTGCATCAAACGGCTTCGAACGCTCACTTTGTCTGTCCTGTCCTACGCCAACGGGCTTGAACATAGAGTGATGTTCGGCGTGGATAAGGGTATGGTGTACTCATGGTGAAGCTTCTGCGCATCTACAACGGTTCGATTCCCGGCAGTGCCATGGCCCTGGCGGCTGTGGCCGCACTCGGTCGATCACACAACCCTGGTGCTGAAGCCAAGCTAACGGAAATCTTCGATTCCGCGATTCAGGGATCGGCTACCTGCGTCGCTGCAACGAATGCACTGGGCGTTTTGCGCAGAAGTGCTCTGAGACGTTAGCCTTTGACGTTACACCTGCTCAATGCCGTTGGCGCCCGGACAGTGCGCCCAGTTAAGAGGGCAGATCGCTAACGTTCGGATCGAGGGGTATCACGCGCTTTCCCCTCCTATTTTTATTCGAATCAAACCTTGGGAGCCCGAACTATCTTCATTGGATAGCTCGCAAGCACGACGGCCGTGGACACGGCGCCAAGGGCCGCGAGTGCGTCAATCGTTTGTTCCAGTTCCTGCATTTCCGAGGCCACCACCCGCACGACGAAACAGTCTTCCCCCGTAATGCGGTGCGCATCAATCACCTCCGGCATGGCCGCAAAAGCCTTCAAGCAGACCGGTATTTGAGCGTGCGTGGTACGTATGCGGATTACGGCGGAGGTCGGATATCCCGACAGGCGCAGGTTGATCCTCGCGGAATATCCTTCAATCACTCCAGCCTCCTCAAGACGCCGAATGCGAGCAGTGACGGCCGGCTGCGACAGTCCGACCTGCATGCCGAGTTCGGTGTTCGTGATGCGCGCATTGAGCTGCAACGCCTCAAGGATCTTCCAGTCCAGCTTGTCGAGATCTGCCTGCTTTGGTTTCATTGGCATGAGGGTAAAAATTCAAATGGTTTGAACAATTGAGGTATTCATTTCCTTGGATTATCTATGGCGACATATCTCATTCATTTTTAAACTGAGTGCTTTTATAGAGGTGCTTGAAAAATGACGTCTCCTGTTCTGATCGTTCCCGGGATTGGGAATTCCGGCCCCTCACACTGGCAGAGTCTCTGGCAGGAAAAGGGACCTGAGTGGCATCGACTACAAGTCAAAGACTGGGATCACGTTGTTTGCGATGACTGGGTTGCGGCCATCAGCCGGCAGGTTGCGTCCCTTGGGCCCGACACCCTCGTCGTGGCCCATAGTCTGGGCTGCCTGGCAGTCATTCACTGGGCTGCACGAGAAGGAAAAAAGATCAGGGGTGCGCTACTGGTAGCCGTGCCTGATCCCACCTCACAAGTTTTCCCTGTATCAGCGGTCGGCTTCTCACCCGTGCCATTGAAGAAGTTGCCTTTCCCCAGTACGGTTGTTGCAAGCACGAATGATCCTTATGGAAGAACGTCGTACGCAAACGCCTGTTCGAAGGCCTGGGGAAGCAACTATTTCGAAGTTGAATCGGGCGGGCACTTGAATTCCGAAAGCGGTCTTGGCGACTGGCCTGTCGGAAGCAAGTTGCTTGAGCGGTTCGCTGTTGAATTGCGCTGAAGTCTGACCGTCCGCTCGATGGAAGGGTTGGGCGTTGTTCTTACAGCGGCGCCGACTTCTCAAGTTCCAGGTTGCCCTCGATGAACTTGAGCTTGAAGACAAGCTGGGAAATGCGCCATCTGTCCGGGAACGTGTTAAGTTTCGCATCGGTGTGACCCACCCTTTTCGCAGTCGCTTGACCCCGTCAAACCCGAAATTTGGATCGACCAGTCCTGCGAAAAAGGCATCACCGGTGGCTCAGCGCTCGATGAAAAAATGGATCAAACAAAGACGAAAATCCACAAAGTACGTCGAACGCATCACATTGATGCGCCTTTGCAGTCGGCCGACGATCTGCAGCGATCAGTCATTGCTTGTGGAAACATGGTGAGCAGCGGGGAAGTTTCTTAGGAAGGAGATTGCGTAGTCTACTTTTGAAGATTGCCGCTGGAATTGATGATGGACAGATCTACACCGCCCCAGCCGGTCCGCTGGTTGGCCGTGTAGTTGACAAAGACACCTCCAAGGTTGTATTCGCCCAGATTGGACAAGGCTTGCAGCACGCCGGCGCGGGTCGGCGTCTTGCCCGCACGCCGGACAGCTTCCGCGGCGATCTTGGCGCCCATGTAGCCTTCGAGGCTTGAGAACGACAAGGCCTCGCTCGGTGCGTACTTCTTCATGTCGGCTTGGTATTCGGTGATGACCGGTTTGGAAGGAACGAAGGGGAAAGGCACCGCCTGACTCAACACGATGCCGCGAGCCTTGTCCTTGCCGGTGGCATTGACCAAGCCGTCGTGCAGCAGCACCGACAGACCGTAGATCTGCACCGACCCGCCAGGGACCTCGCGGACAGCCTTGACGAATTCAAACGCGGGCTTTCCCGCAGCCAGCAAAATAATACCCTTGGGCCGGGTCTCGGAGATAGCCGCGACGGCCGCGCGAACGCTCGCGTCGAGCTTGTCGGGCGAGGCATCAAGCACCTGCTGCGTCACGATCTTGACGCCCTGTGGGCCGCTGAGCTGGGTCGTCAACTGCGCCAGGGGTGGGCCGAAGGCGACGTTCATGTTGACGATGGCCAGCGAGTCCTTGCCCCAGGCTTTGGCTTCCTTGAGCAGGCTGCCGACTTCATCGGCGTAGCCGCTGCGCAGGGGAAACACATTGCTGGCGGAAATCACATTTTTATCGCCCTGCAGCGGCGCGATCAGCGCGATGCCGTTCTTGCCCAGCAAGTCCTGCTTGGCGATTTCGGCGAGTCCGCCGCTGTTGAGAAAGCCCAACAGCCCTACCACCGCCGGATCACCGATGAGTTGCTGGGTCAGCTCAATCATCTTTGGGGCCTGCAGGCTGTCATCAAGCGTGACCAACTTGAGCTTGTTGCCCTGCAGGGTGTTGCCCGCATTGACTTTGTCGAAGTAGACCTGGATGCCCGCCGCCATGCCTTTGGCGTTCGCGACCGAGGTCGGATTGGTCTGCGAAGCGACCTGGCCGAAGACCAGGTCGATGGCGTGGCTGGACATCGGCAATGCCACGATCACCAGTGCAGCCAAAGTGGTCTTGAGGTGCGTGAAATTGAGAGCCATGCTGTCTCCTTTATTACTTCATCCAGTACATCACCAAAACAAAGTAATTCAAATGGGTTAAACCCCGAGGTACCGCATTTACGCAGCCCGAAGTCGCATTAAGAAGCCGTAAGGATGAGCTGCTGGCCTGTGCCTGCACCACAGGCCCGGTGCAAGTGCCAGCAACCATCGTGACCATATACAGGAGGGACCGGCCAGATTCCCTTCGGGAGCCTCAGGGCCATCCCCGAGAGCTCAAGACGTACACGCCTGGCTCGCACACAGTGAAGAAGTACCTGCGTTCAGATGAGACTGAGCCTGGCTAACGAATCAAATTGACTGTCTACTAGAAGCGATGCCGAATGCCAATCACTACGGAGTTGCCAGCGGCCAGGCTGGTGAACCTGTCGTTCATGTACAGCGCATAGAGATCGGTCCGTTTGGAAAGGTTGTAGTCATAACCCACAGTTGTGGTGGTGCGTTTGGTGCTGGCGCCCGCGTCGGGCGACTGGCGGCTTTGGGCGGTCTGCAGCAGTACGGCCCCTGCGCCTACGGGAATGCTGGCGCCGACATGGAAGGTCCTGATCCGGTCATCCGTGACCGTGGTGTAGTCACGTTTGTGGTTGAAGTAGCCCGCACTCACGCGGCCAAAACCGAAGGCATAAGCACCGGCCAGCTGCACACTGGTCTGGCTTTGGACGGCGGCGGCTGCCGGGCCTGAAGCGGGCACAGAACCGGCAGCGAACTTGTCCACCACGAGCGCCAGGTTCAAAGGGCCATTGGCATAAAAAGCACCGAGCTCTTTGCGATCGCCGACGCCGTCCACCTCGCCTGGCGCATACAGCGCCGAAATGGTAAAGCCGCCGACGATAGGTGAGACATAACCCACGGCGTTGTTCCAAGTACTGTCAGTGGTGCCGAGCGCGCCGGTCAGCGCGCGGCTGACGGGCGGTGCGCCGGGGCTGTGAAACTGTGTACCCTGGCCCACCGCGCTGCGGAAGGTGTGCAGGAATATGGGGCTGAATGCTGCGGAGTCGCCCAGCGAATTGGTGCGCAGCATGGTCAAAAAGCTGCTGGACGTCTGGCGCCCCAGCCGCAGAGTGCCCAGCTCGCTGCTCAGGCCGACAAACGCCAGACGCGCAAACAGCGGGTCAGTATCAGAGCGGCCGTTGGCACCCGTGTCGGCGCGCAAGAACATGCCCAGGCCGAACTCGGCCTTCAGGCCGCTTCCCAGGTCTTCCACACCGCTGAAGGTCACTTGCGAAGCCGACAGCCCGCCGCTTTCAACGCGAGTCTGGCGCGGGGCACCGCTCAATTGTGTGCTGCCAGCGTAGCTATCGACAATGCCGCTGATGGTGACGCTGGACTGCGCCAGCGCCTGGCCGGCGAACAGGGCCTGGGAGACGGCAAGCACCGCTGCGGTGGCAAGAAGGCTGGTTTTTTTGTTGACTTTTTTCATGGTTTTTCTCGGTAAGTGACGAAAGGACTAGTAGCCCAGCAGCGCGTCCCACGCCGCCATCTGCGCCAGTTTCGGAATGGGGCCCAGCGTGATGGCTGAGGAGCCGCCCTCGCCGATGCGCGCCGACGTGGGCGTACCCGGCTGGTACAGCGGCCAGGCCTGGCCCGAGGCAAACCGGGCATTTCCGTCCTTCGCGAAGGACGTCAATGCGCTGGCCATCTCGTTGAAAAGCTTGCCCTGCGCTTCGTTCGTGCCCACCTTGCCCTGGTAGTAGTCCAGCGCGTAGGTGCCGAACACCATGGGCAACTCGGCGCAATGCGGCACGCCGCGCCCGGGCGCCGGCACCGGGTGCATGAATGTGCCGTAGCGCACCTTGGCCCCTGCCCTGGCAATGGTGGCGGCATAGCGCGTGCCGAAGTTGCGCAAAACCCCGTCTCCGAAAATCTCCACCCACAAAGCGCCAGGCGCAGTGGAGCGGCCTTCGGCCTGAGCGCTACGCGCATAGAGGTCGATGATTGCGGATGCGGCGGACGGCGAGCCACCTACCTGGGAAAGCACCGCACCGCTCAAGGCCGCGGCGGTCGATGGCAAGGGCGGCGTCAGCATGGTCTTGGAGACGGGG
The DNA here is from genome assembly GCF_056405675.1 of Polaromonas sp. P1_F4. Classification (NCBI taxonomy): domain Bacteria; kingdom Pseudomonadati; phylum Pseudomonadota; class Betaproteobacteria; order Burkholderiales; family Comamonadaceae; genus Polaromonas; species Polaromonas sp. P1_F4. Next base: position 485,745 of record NZ_JBFUBP010000002.1, read on the forward strand.
TCGTACAGGTCAACAAAGAACGCGCCCTCATCCAGGGTGTAAGTGATGAGTACGGGGACGTCGGCAGGCCAGGCTCCGCGCGTCCAGTCGCCGAGATAGACCTTGCCGTCGACGAGTGGCGTCAGCTTGATGCCCTTGCCTGTCGTGATGCTCGCCGGTAGCGGCAGGGCGTTGAGCGCGATCTCAGCGGCGTGCAGCGTTTGTGCGGGCACATCGCGCAAGCCGCGTACCGTCGTGCCCAGGCGAGCCGCCAACAGCTCTGTATATGCCGCCGCGTCGGGGGAACTCATGGAGGCTGGGGCCGTCACAGCAGGTGCGCTCAGCAACACGACCTTGTGAAACAGCCCGCGGTAGGCCGGGTTCTGCGCCAGGATGGCAGCGTCCATGGCGCCGGCCGACTGGCCCATCAGGCAGATATTGTCCGGATCGCCGCCGAACGCGGCAATGTTCCGCTTGACCCATTGCAGGGCAGCGACGATGTCCTGCAACTGCCAGTTGGCGGAGGTGCCGTTGCCGGGGTCCGTGAGGTCTGGGTGGGAAAGCAGGCCCAGCGCGCCCAGTCGGTGATTCACCGTCACCATCACCTGGCCGCGCGCGGCCAGGTGCCGACCGTTCATGAGAGGCATGGACGTGGCGCCCGTGCGGAATGCGCCGCCATGCAACCAGACGATCACGGGCAACTTCTGCGTGTTCCGGGGCGCCCATACATTGAGCGTGAGGCAATCCTCGCTCTGGTCGGGCGGGGGCGGATAAATCCATGACACGGAGCGGCCTACGGTCTGGATGCTCGCCGCACCAAAACTATTCGCAGCGACCACATCGCTGCGGGGCACGAACGGTTGCGGCGCACGAAAGCGCAAGGCGCCCACCGGCGGCTGCGCATAGGGAATGCCCAGGTAAGAGGTGATGCCTTCGGTCGTTTGTCCGCGGAACACCCCCGACGATGTGGAGACAACCATCGGAGCCTTGTCGCCACCGGCGGCGCAGCCAGCCAATGAAGCAGCCGCCACCGAGGCCGCCGAAAGAAGAAAGCCGCGCCGACTGGCGGCCTTGCTTTTGAATAAAAAACTTCTGTCGCTGGTCATGCATGGGCTCCTGTTGCGCAGCTCGACGTGGCTGCGGCAGGGCGAATTCTAGGAACGCGAAGTGCGGCGCGTAAGGGAGTCCGGCGCAACGCAGTGTTCCAAGAACGGGATGCTCGCGTTAGCGGCCAGAGCTTTCGAACGGGGCGAACGCCGCGCCCAGGTCATCGAGGAACAAGCGGCCAGCCAGGCCAGCGTCCGGCGCGACGAACAAGTGTGTAGATCGATAGGGGCGATGGTGTCCAGCCGAGTGCAATCAAGCAAAGGCGGCGGTCTTGATATCGGCGGCGCCATCACGGACGGCAGCAGCGCCACGTCGCAGCCGGTCAGCGCCGCCTGCGTATCAGCAGCAGGATGTCACCAGCTGATCGCCTGCTTGCAGGCGCTTGCGCGCACCGAGGCCGAATCGCGCAGCGGCTCAGTGCTGGATTGGATCAGGAGGTCTACCGGATCGCTGAAGGCGTCATCCAACCGTCCGTCGACTCCAGGGTCACCGAAACGCTTGCATATTGGCGGGCGAAGGCAATCAAGGCCGACGACCCCATCGTTCAGCAGGGGGAAGATCGAGGACGTTCGCGGCGGAAGTGATCGAGCCCTTCAGGACGCGCCACTCTCAGGTGCGAGCGGCGTTGGGCATTGGATGCAGTCAGTCCTGAGGAGCCAGTTCAACGCTCAAGCCGGTTAACGTTGGCAACAGCACGATCTGGCAACTCAGGCGCGACGTGCCCTCTCGATAGTGTTCCGACTCTGACAGCAGATCGACTTCATCCTCGTCGGGTGGGCTGACTTTCGCAGAACTCTCCCCTACGTAGACGTGGCAGGTCGCACACGATTTCGTTCCGCCACAGATGGCGGCTACGGGAAGCCCCCGCGCTTTAAGAGCCTCCATGAGCGTCAAGCCCTGGTCGCTGGTCACGGTAAGTTGGCTGATACGGCCTTTCCGATCAGTGACTTCGATTTGTATATCGGACATAGGTGCTTCTTTAAACATGGAACGGAATTTACTGGGTCGGTGCTTCTTCTGTTAGCCGACCCAATCGAATGTCGCGCAGAGTGACAAGCGGGTTGCCCAACAATTCAACCGGGAACACACGCCTTTCAGCGATCATCTTCTTGGCTACGACGAAGTCACCCGGGGCGTTGACGCATTGAATCGCCGTCATGCGATCAGCGTTCTGGTAGATGACGCTGAAGCGACCACTTTCCGGGTCACCCCGCACCAGTTCGGTGTCCCCCGGCAAGGGCAACCCCGCCATCTGTAGCTTGATATCGAACTGATCCGACCAGAACCATGGCACTTCGTCGCGTCCTGGGGGCTGGCCCAGCATCGCCGCCGCGGCCCGCTTGGCTTGCAAGGTGGCGTGCTGTACCGACTCCAGTCGCAAAGGCGTGTCAAATCCCTCGCAGCAGGTTACCGTGCAATCGCCGGCTGCAAACACATGGGGGTCGCTGGTGCGTCCCTCGCGATCCACCACGATCCCGCGATCGACCTGCACGCCATCGTTGCGTGCCAGCCCGTCACTGGCCAGGTTGCCAACGCTCACAAGCACCATGTCGGCGGGAAGCCGCAGGCCATCCGCCAGGACAACGGCGCTGACGCGTCCATCGCCCTCGATACGCGTCACGCCCGACCGCGTCAGCACACGCACGCCCCGTTTTTCATGCTCGGTTTGCAGGTGCCGGGCGATCACCCCGGAGAGTGAGCGTGAGAGCACCATGGCCTGGGCTTCCAGGACGGTGACTTCACAACCGGCCTGGCGCGCCGTCGCCGCGAACTCCATGCCGACATAACCGCCGCCGATGATGACGATCGATCGTCCCGCCACCAAATGAGCCCGCAAGCGATCGGCATCGTCGAGCGTCTTGAGTTCGCAAACCCCGTCAAGCTCTGAACCGGGGATGGTCAACCGGCGTGCCTCGCCCCCCGTCGCCAGCAACAGCTTGTCATAGGCAAGCACTGCGCCTTTGTCCAGATGCACGCAGCGTTGGGCGCGATCGATGGCAGTGACCTCGGTACCCAGGCACAGCTCAATGTTTTGCTCGGCGTACAGCTGAGCAGGGCGAAGCCAGAGCCTGTCGCGCGCCAGATCGCCCTTCAGGTAAGACTTTGACAGCGGCGGACGCTCGTACGGTGGCCAGGTTTCCTTGCCGATCACCACGATGCGCCCCGCATGCCCGTGCTCGCGTAGCGCGAACGCGGCTTCGGCGCCGGCCAGGCCGGCGCCCACGATGACGATGCTGGAGTCGGATGTCATAGCCTTCGAACCTCTGTCCTCACAGCGGCACAGCCAGCATGTTGTCGATGCTGAACGAGTCAACGATCACCAGCCGCTTGCGCAGCTTAAGCTCCCCGTTGATCTCCGCCAGCACGTCTTCGTAGCGTCCGACCATATAGATGGACGAGTTGCCCTCCAGATCGCTCTGCATGACCAGCAGGTTGGCGCTGGCGAGGATGGTGCCGTCGGCAGCCTTGTCGGTTCGCACGTTGGTGATGTAGTGGCGCATATACATCTGCCGGTAGGTCAGCGAGTCCTGAATGAGCATTTCCACACGGTCTTTGACCATACCGTGCGTGTAGCAACCCAGCAGCGGAGCGGGCAGGCCCGCATCGTGATTCTCACGCGAGACCACGCGGTAGTCGCAGTTGTCTGGGGTGAAATACCCGGGCCACTCGGCGAACCGACGCTGATTCAAGGCGTCTGCGTAGTTGAAGTTGAAGCGCTTTACGCGTTCTTGCAGAGAGACAGACATTAAGCGGACTCCGTTTCGAGGTTCGATTTGCCGGCTGGGGGAAAGCCCATCAAGCGGTGATAGTGCTTCCAGAAGCCGCGGATCGAGATCTCTTGCGACAGGTAGTCCGTGTCTTGAATCTCACCGACGCCCCCCATTTCGAGCACAGAGTGGTCGCCAAGGCGTGCCTTCGCACCTTCTTGCACCAGACGCAGTGCTTCGCCGTCTTCCATAGAGATGTAGCCCGCTGGACCGATGAGGTTGACCGAAAGCAGGCGGTTGTGCAATTGCTCCGGTGTGTCGCCTTCGAAGCCCAGGTAGGTGATGTGCAATTCGACCGCGTTTGGCCCCTTGGGGCGAAGGTGACGAATGGCGTAGGTGTTGTCGACCTGGGCCACAATCAGCGTCGGGAACATGGACAGGATCGTCGTCTTGTAGTTGTCTCCGAGGTCGAGCGGAACCTGCAGCAACGACGGGTCATGCATTTTCAAGTCGGGCATGAGCTTTCCTGTGTCAGCGTAGGCACCTTCCAGTTTGCCGAGATCCGCGTTGTCGTCGGCACTCATGATCGAATGATTCCAGGTGTTCTTGCCGTCCTTGTCGAGCTTGATGCCACCCTGCATCGCCGGTGTCTGGATGCCAAACGAAACCTGGAAAAGATGCAGTAGCGAAGCGTGGTAAGGGTCGCGGACGTTCTCGTTGTAAAGCTTCCAGTTGCCTGCGATTTTCTGGCGTAGGTAACCGATGACCTTCGGCTTACGCTGAACGAGAAGACGGTCAATCTGCGCCAGGCTATGCGGGCCGATGAAGTCGTCGAGCGCCTCGGTGGCGTCGCTATAAGTGCCGAAGATCAACCCGCCACGAGTTGCCACGCGAAGCGTGCGCAGCCCATGATCCTTCTTTTCAAAGCAGGGCGGCATACCGCCTTTGCCGTTGTGGCCCTTCTCCAGCGGGACGCCGGTGAGGTCGCCCGCGAGGTTGTATGTCCACAGATGGTACGGGCAGGTGTGTCGCTTGGCATTGCCGCGCACCTTGTCGACGATGCGCGAACCGCGATGCGCGCAGCTGTTCTCGAACGCATGGACTGATCCGTCCTTGGCGCGTGTCACCACGACCTGGGTGTCGCCGATCCAGGTAGTCTGAAAGTCTCCCCACTCCGGGATTTCGCATTCCATTCCCAAGTAGTTCCAGAGCGCGCCGCGGAACAGGCGTTCCATTTCCAGGCGATAGATATCAGGGTCGGTGAAGACGTCATAGGGCACGCGCGAGAAGTCCGCGGACGGCCATTCCAGAGGCTTTCCGGGCCTCGGTGGCGTTGATGCTGAAGTGCTATTGCTCATACGATACTTTCCTTTGAATTCAAGTGGTTTTCAGACACCGAGATACCGGTGCCAGAGGTCGCGATCTTTGGCCAATGCGCTTGAATCCCCTTCCCAGGCCACGCGACCTCGTTCGAGAATGGTGTGGCGATCGACCAATTGGATGAGTCGCTCGACGTACTTGTCGATGACCAGGATGCTGAGCCCGGTGCTGCGCAACAACGCCAGACAACGCCAGATCTCGGCACGCACCAGAGGTGCAAGTCCCTCGGTGGCCTCGTCGAGGATCAACAGCCGCGGGTTGGTCATCAGGGCTCTTCCGATGGCAAGCATCTGCTGCTCACCGCCCGAGAGCTGATTCCCCATATTGCTGGCCCGCTCGCTCAAACGCGGAAACAACTCAAGAACGCAGGGGAGCGTCCAGCGACCGTCGCCCGATCGATTGGCGGCAAAGGCCGTCAGGTTCTCGTGCACGCTCAGGTTCGGGAAAATCTGTCGGCCCTCAGGAACGACCGCGATGCCCAGCTGCGCGATCTCGCTCGTTGACAAGCCGTTGATGCGCTTACCGAGGAAGTAGATCTCGCCGCGGTGCGGTGGGGTCAGGCCGAGAATCGAGCGCACGAGTGTGGTCCTACCCATCCCGTTTCTCCCGAGCAAGGCGTGCGCACTGCCCGCCTGGATCTGGAGACTGACCCCGGACAGCACTTGGCTTTGCCCATAGGCCGTGTCGATGTTGACAATGTCAAGCAGAGCGGTCATGCGGTGTCCTCCTCACCCAGATAGGCCCGGACGACTTCTGGATTGCTACGAATCTCCTGGGGGGTTCCCGTCGCGATGATGCTTCCGTAAACGAGCACGGAGATGCGGTCCGCCAGGCGAAACACAGCGTCCATGTCATGCTCGACGAGCAGCACGGTCATCTGCCCGCGCAGGCCTTCGATCATCTCGACCATCCGGCTTGATTCCTGTGGACCCATGCCGGCCATCGGCTCGTCCAGCAGCAACATGCGCGGCGAGGTTGCCAACGCAATGCCGACCTCCAACAGTCGTTGATCACCGTATGACAGGCTGGTCGCCGGACGCAGTGCATGCTCGGTCAACGCAAGCCGATCAAGAACAGCCGCTGCTTCGTCGCGCAAGGCGGTGTCGCGACGAATCGGACGCCAGAATGAAAAGCTATGGCCGCGTCGGGCCTGCACGGCGAGCGCAACGTTGTCTATCACACTGAGGCAACGGAATACATTCGTGATCTGGTAAGAACGGGCAATGCCGAGCCGCACGCGCTCGTCGACCGGCAGGGTCGTTATGTCTTGTGTATCCAGGGTGATCGTGCCGGCGTCGGGCTTTAGCGTGCCGGCGATCTGGTGGATCAGCGTTGTCTTGCCGGCGCCGTTCGGACCGATCAGGGCGTGCACTTCGCGGGGCCGAACCTGCAAGTGGAGGTCGTCGGTCACGCGCAGACCACCGAACTGCTTGCACATGCCACGGATTTCCAGCGATGATTCAGACATTCTGCAACTCCTTGGGCGCGTCGCCGGGGAGACGCCAGCCGGCCACGCGTGCCAGCACAAGCGCGAGCAACAGGAGCCCCATCGGCAACTGCCAACGCTCGGTGTAGTGGGACAGGACCTCCTCAAGACCCAGGAAAACGGCTGCGCCGACAACGCCGGCCCACGGACGCCCGAGGCCGCCGACGATTACCATCACCATCAACATGCCAGATTGAGACCAGTGCATCACTGACGGACTGACGAAGCGGTTGAGTTCAACGTTGAGCACGCCTGCCAGGCCGCACAGCATGGCGGCGATTACGAAGGCCACCAGCTTGTAGCGGTAGACCGGAAACCCAATCGTGCTCATGCGAGCCTCGTTCTCACGCACGCCTACCAAAACGCGGCCGAAGCGCGACTGAATCAACCGGTGCACGAACAGTAACGCGAGTGCCAGCAATGCCAGGACCAGGTAGTAGAAGCCTGCGTCACCCCGCGTCGGCCACCAGGCTTCCCATCCGAAAGTCGAGCGCCGGCTCATCGAGAGCCCGTCGTCGCCGCCGTAGCCACGCAGTGAGACGAAGACGTAATAGACCATCTGCGCCAGGGCCAGAGTGATCATCAGGAAGTGAACGCCTTGGGTGCGCAGACTGACCGCGCCGATGACCGTTGCGAACAGCGCGACGGCGCCAAGCGCTATTGGCCATGCCACCCACGCATTTCCAATGCCGTGCTGGGCGGCGATGGCTACTGCGTAGCCGCCGATTCCAAGAAAAGCGGCGTGGCCGAAGCTGACCATGCCGCCGTAGCCGAGGATCAGGTTCAGGCTGGTCGCGGCCAGGGCGTAAATCATGACGCGCGTCAACAGGCCCAGATAGAACTCCTGGCCCACTGAGACGAGCACAATCGGCAATACCAGTAACCCCAGGCCGGCCGCAGCGAATGCAATGATTCCGCGGTTCATGCCGATGCCCTCCCCGGGGCGGCGCTTGCAAGCATTGGTGGACGTCGGCGCAGCCACTTTGGCAACAGGCTGGGTGCGCCGGGAAAGAACAGCCCCATGGGCCGAATCATCAGCACGATGGCCATCAACAGGTACACCGACATCGACGCCAATGCGGGACCGAGATCAGAGGCGATATGGGCCGGCAGGACCTTGCCCAGAAGGCCGGGCAGCCAGGCGCGGCCCATTGAGTCAACCATACCGACGAGCAGCGCCGCGATGAACGCGCCGCGGATCGATCCGACGCCGCCGACGACCACCACTACGAAGGCAAGAATGAGCACTTCATCCCCCATCCCGACCTGGACCGACATCAGCGGCGCAAGTGCGGCGCCCGCCAGTCCCGATAAAGCCGCGCCGAGCGCAAAGATCGCGGTAAACAGCCGCCGCACGTTCACGCCCATCATCTGCACCATCTCGCGATTCGAGGCACCCGCACGCACCCACATGCCGACCCGGGTACGCGAGACCATCCAGTACAACAGCAGGGCCACGACGACACCTGCGGCGATCGTGGCCAGCCGGTAGGCCGAGTAGCGCAGATCGCCGACGACGGGAACTGAACCCGACAACGCTGCAGGTACGTCGTAGGGCAGTGGCTGTACCCCCCACAGAATGCGGACGGACTCGTTGAAGATCAGGATCAGCGAGAAGGTGGCGAGCACCTGGGTCAGGTGATCCTGGCGGTACAGGCGCCGGATCAGCACCATTTCCAGCACCGCACCGAATAGCCCCATGAACAGCATGGCGCCCAGCAAGCCGATGGCGTACGAACCACTGAACGCGGTCAGCGTCGCTGCACTGTAGGCACCCAGCATGTACAGCGATCCGTGCGCGAGGTTGACCAGATTCATGATCCCGAACACCAACGTCAGGCCGGCCGCAAACAGGAACAGCATGAGGCTGTATTGCAACCCATTGAGAAGTTGTTCGATCCACAGCATGGCTTTCACTCACCTTTGCTTGCAGGCAGCAGCGTAGGCGTCGGCGTGATTACTCAGGACGAGTGACTCGGTCTTGTTGTAGAGACGGCCCTTTGTGTCGCGCGAGACTACACGAACGAAGAAATCTTGTACCGGAAAGCGGTTGGCGCCGAGACTGAACTTGCCGCGAACCGACTTAAATTTGCTTTCGTTTAAAGCCTTGCGCAGCGCCTTCGGATCGTCCACATTGCCGCCGATCGAACGAACCGCCGCGTCGACCATCATGATGGCGTCATAGCCTTGCGAGGCGTAAAAACTCGGCAAGCGGCCATAAGCCTTCTCGAAGGCTGCGACGAACTCGCGGCTTTGTGCGGTGTCGGTGTCCGTGGACCAGTGACCGGTGTTGTAGATGCCCAGCATCGCATCGCCACTGGCGGCAAAGGTATCCTGATCGGCCGAGAACTGGCTGGTTAACAGGATTGACTTCTCTGGCATCCCGGCGGCCCGGTACTGCTTGGCGAAGTTGATTCCCATGCCGCCTGGCAGGAAGAAGTACACAGCGTCCGGTTTCTGCTCGCGCAGACGGGCGATCTCCACGGCGAAGTCAAGTTGCCCGAGTTTGGGATAGAGCTCGTCGATCACCTCGCCCTTGAAAAAGCGCCTGAAGCCGGTGGTTGCGTCACGCCCAGCCGGGTAGTTCGGCGCGACAAGCACCACGCGCTTGTAGCCCTTGTCGTTTGCATATTTTCCAGCCGCCTCGTGGACAGCGTCGTTCTGCCAGCTGACGCTGAAGAAGCCGCTGTCGCATTGCTCCCCTGCATATTGCGACGGGCCAGCATTGGAGCTGAGGTAGATGCCGCCGTTCTCCAGGGAGACTGGAGCAGCCGCAAGCAGGATGTTGGAGTAAATGATGCCGGTCAGCACCTGCACCTTGTCCTTCTTGACCAGCCGCTCAGCGATTTGTTTGGCAGCGCCGGGGTTGAACTGGTCGTCTGCCACGATCAGCTGGGTCTGTTGCCCGCCAACCTTGCCCGAGAGCTGCTTGACGGCGAGTTCAATGCCGTCTCGCATGTCGACGCCAGGCACTGCCTGCGCGCCGCTCAGTGTCGTCATCACGCCAATGCGAAGTTCGGCTGCGCCGGCAGCAGCCATGCCCATGCAGGCCAGAATTGAAAAGCTCCAACGGGTAACTCGGTTCATCGTTTTTCTCCTGTAGTGGTGAATGGGTGGCTCGGTAGTTAATCTGCGGCGTGGCTGTTCATGATTCGGGCGGGTCACCGGCCCAGGCGCGCCGCAGCAGCCCGGTGATGGCTTCACGGTCAAGGGGGCGCGGATTCCAGTACGGGTTGGCAAGCGCAAGGTCGGCGATGCGCTCCAGATCGGCAGCTGCCACGCCCAAGTCGCGCAGTGCGGTTGGCGCGCAAAGTTCGTTCGCAAGTTCATGCAGGCCGACACAAGCTTCGGGCCTTCCGATCGCTCGCGAGATGCGCCGCATTGCCTCGGGCGCGGCTGGTGCGTTGTAGGCCAAGGTGTGCGGCAACATCACAGCATGGGTATCTGCGTGCGGCAGATCCAGGCTGCCGCCGAGCACATGGCACAGCTTGTGATGCAGCGCCATGCCTGCCTGCCCAAGCACCGTGCCGCACAGCCAGGCGCCGTACAGGCAATCGCTGCGCGCCGCAAGTTCGCGCGGTGCGTGGGCCAGGTGTGGCAGACCAGCGGCCAGCGCCCGAATACCCTCCTCGGCCATCAGATTCAGCACGGGGTTGCTGTCGCGCGCGTACAGTCCCTCCGCGGCGTGCGCAATGGCGTTCAGGCCACTGGTGACCGACAGGGCCACAGGTAGCCCAAACGTCAGTTCGGTGTCATAAACCACGGTGCGCGGCAGTACGCGCGTATCACGCCCGGTTCGCTTGGCGCCGCCTTCGGTCAGCCCATAGATAGGCGTCATTTCCGAACCGGCGTAGGTGGTCGGAACGGCGACGATCGGTAGCCCCATGTCGAGCGCGATCGCTTTGGCCAGTCCGATGGTCGAGCCACCGCCTATCGCCAGGACACCATCCGCGCCGACTGAAGTTGCGTATTCGCAGGCCTTGCGTGCCACCTCGACAGGTACATGCATGCGCGCACCGTCGAAGAGACCTGCGCAGCGCTTTCCCAACAGCGCCGCGGCCGCTTCGCCCAGAGCACGTTGATCGCTTGTGCACAGCACAAGCGCGCGTTCAATTTTCAGCGCCGCCACTTCATCCGCGATACGGCCAAGGCCGCCTGGAGCGAAAACCACCCGAACGGCCGCTGCGCTGTAGACGAAATCAAGCATGGCCAGAATCCTCGCCAGGAACATAGTCAACCTGGAAACGGGCCACCCGCAAGTCACCGAGTTCGCGCCTCACGCGCAAATGCTCGGGATGCTCTGCATAGGCCGCTAGTGCCTGGACCGAGTCGAACTCGGTGTAGAGAACCACGTCGCACGCGTAATCGACACCACTGACGTCGATACCGACCTCTAACTTAAGAAGACCCGGTATCAGCGAGCGCAACTGCTCAAAAAGTTGTTTGACCTGCTCACCGGCCGCCCGCCGCGCGTCGGACGTATCGCCGCGGACCCTCCACATGACAATGTGCTTGATCATTGGCGTCCGTCTTTCCCGTGCGCCGGGTTCAGCACGAAATCAAAGTCGAGGGTGTAGAACGGGATCTCAAGCACGTCGCCATCGGGCATTGGCCCCGCAGGGTGACGCAGCCAATCCGCCACCAGCGACGAACGCACACCAAACACGGCATCCGAGTCCAGGTACGGGTCCCCGTCGCGGAACACATGGGTCACCAATGTTTCATAGCCTGGGGCGGTGATTCGAAAGTGCAGATGCGCGGGCCGCCATGGGTGGCGGTTCAGCGCTTCCAGTAGCTGTCCCACCGGCCCATCGTGGGGAATCGGGTAAGGCGTTGCAACGATGCTGCGGAAGTGATAAGCGCCGTCTTGCGCTGATCGCAGCGTGGCGCGCGCGCGGTGCTCGTCAAGTGCTTCGTACTGAATGTCGTACAGGCCCTTTGCGTCGGCCTGCCACACCTCGATCACCGCGCCTGCGACCGGCTCGCCGGCAAATCCCCTGATGCAGCCGCGCACAAAACAAGGCTCTCCCTCCGCACCGTTCGCGACGTCGGCGCCGAGCGGTCTTTCCGGGGCGCCCTCGACATGAAACGGGCCGAAGACGGTGGCCTCGGTGCAACCGATGGGCTTGCGATGGTTCTGGGCGGCGACCAGTGTCGACAAGCCCAGCGTGTCGGACAGCAGGATGAACTCTTGCCGCGTCGGGCTGCAGGTATGACCCACGGCCGTGAGGAACTCAATGCCCGCAGCCCATTCGGCCTCGGTGAGGTGGACCTCCCGTGCAAATTCATGCAGATGCTGAACGAGACTGGTGATGACCGTCTGTAGCCGTTCGTCGGTGGTATTCGCGTGGCGCGCAATGACCGCCTGGGTGATCGTGTTCTCGTCGAGGTTTCGCATGGTCCCTGGTTTCCTGATGCCTGGGACGGATGCTATTGATGACTTAAATAGAAATAAATGCCAGAATTGAAAACAATATTTCCATCAAATGAAAGAATCCCGTGAATCATTGGGCCGAGTACGAGTTCTTTGTGCGCGTCGTCGAACTAGGCGGCCTGAGCAAGGCTGCGGAAGTGATGGGCTTATCCAATCCCTCGGCAAGCCGCATGCTTGCTGCGTTGGAGCGCCGCCTCGGGGCACGGCTGATCGAGCGGAGTACACGGCGATTGTTCGTGACTGACGTCGGCCAGGACTTCTATGGCCGCTGCAAGGCCGCCCTGGACGACATGAATGAAGCTGTCGAGGCGGTCAACGCAACGACGTCCAACCCGGTTGGCACACTGCGCGTGACTGCATCTTTGTCTTTGTCGCTGCAGCACATCGCGCCACTGCTACCGGAGTTCGCACAGGTTTGCCCCAATGTCCGCGTGGAATTGGTCGCGGCCAATCGGTACTACGACATCATCGACAACAACATCGACGTGGCCATCCGGACCCGCGAATTCGAACCGGATTCGAGTCTTGTGATCCGGAGCCTGGCAAATACGCGGCGCGTGCTCGCGGCCTCGCCTGGCTACCTGAATCGACACGGCACGCCTGGCGATCCTCAGTCATTGGCTCAGCACCAGCTGCTGCTGTATACCTACCACAACCCCGACGAACTGGCGTTCCGGCGCGGCGACGAAGAGGTCACGATTCGGACCAAGTCGATACTGGAAGCCAACGACGGCCAGCTCCTGCGTGTCGCTGCCGTGCAAGGGCTTGGTATCGTGGCGCAACCGATGTACGTGATTTACGACGACCTTGTTTCTGGTCGACTGGTTCCGCTACTGGTTGACTGGCAGCTGCCTCCGATGTCGATCAACATCGTTTACCAGCACCGTCGTCTTGTGCCGGCGAAGACTCGTGCCTTCATCGACTTTCTCATTGCGGATTTCCAGAAACAGGATTACCAGAGGCGCTGGGAATCGATGGTCCCGTGAGAATTGTTCCGCCGGCTGAAAGTATTATTTTCAATCCCGGCATTTATTTGCATTTGGGCCGTCAATAGGATTCAACGAGTCCTTAAACGAGAAGCCCACATGAAAAACATCCCATCTTCACTTTGCTTTCTTGCTGTCGCGGGCGCCTGCTCAATCCTTGTTGCCGGCTGCGGTGGTTTCGACGTCGTACCAGCGGATGCGATCTTCATTAACGGGAAAGTCGTTACCGTGGATGATGATTCGCGTGTCGCGCAAGCCTTCGCCATCAGGGATGGAAAATTCTTGAGTGTTGGGTCAACTGCGGAGATCCAAAGGCATGCAGGTGCGAGCACGCAGGTAGTAGACCTCAAGGGCCGCACGGTGATTCCCGGATTGGCCGATGGCCACTTCCATAGCGCTGGTGGGGGCCCTGGCATTGACCTTTCGAAGGCGCGGTCACTTGCGGATTTGTTTGCCAAGGTTAGCGCCGCGGCCAAAATCGCCACGCCTGGCCAGATTCTCGTTTCGAATGGGGATTGGCACGAAGCCCAGCTTTCCGAACAGCGCACGCCCACAGCGACCGAGCTTGAAGCCGCGGCGCCCGGAATACCAGTAGTGCTGGTCCGCGGGGGGCACAGCTATTTCCTGAACAAGACTGCACTGGCGAAGTGGAACATTACAAGCAGCTCGCCTGTGCCGGCAGGTGGGGCAATTCCAAAGGACGCGAATGGCAACCTCACGGGCGAACTGGTCGATACCGCGCGCAGCCCCGTTCAGCTACCGCCCGCCCCGCCTGCGACCCTGGCAAGCATCGAGAAGGAGCAGGCCGTGCTCAACTCCTACGGCCTGACCAGCGTTCGCGTCCCGGGAATCAACGTGGCAGCGTACCAGTTGCTGCAACAAATGAGGAATTCGGGACGATCGACCGTGCGCTACAGCGTCCTCTTTCGCGGCGTTGGCCTGGAGGCCCTGGCGGCAGCGGGGATCAAGCGGGGTGAGGGCGACAGCCTGCTGAACGTTTGGGGCATCAAGATGGCCGTTGACGGAGGTTTTGAAGGTGCTCTGCTGACCAAGGCGTACGCCGAGCCGATGGGACAAGGCGGGACCTACTTCGGCTTGAGGACTGTGCCGCAGGTAACGTTCAATGATTCCGTCACGGCCTACAACAAGGCCGGTTGGCGCGTGGCAACGCACGCCGTTGGCGATGCCGCCATCGACCAGGTCCTTGAGGGCTACGAGAAGGCCAGCGCAGTCAAGGACATTCGCCAGTCTGGATGGACGATCGAACACGCGGCGATCACGCGCTCGGATCAGTTGCCAAAGATGAAGGCGTTGAATTTGCGCATGTCGGTGCAGGACCACGTGTATCTCGTGGCGCCGGTTCTGAAGAACTACATTGGCGTTGACCGCGCTTCGCAATACTCGCCAGTGAAGGCCTTCCTTGACGCAGGACTCCTGGTCGCCGGTGGGACGGACTCACCCGTCATTCCACTGAATCCGTTCTGGGGGCTCTACAATCTCATGTCGCGCGACACGATTACAGGCGGCGTCATCGGCTCGAACCAGGCGATCAGCCGAGGCGAGGCGTTGCGGGTTGTCACGCTCAACAACGCCAAACTCACGGACGAAGCTGACATCAAGGGATCCATCGAACCGAAGAAACTCGCGGACTTCGTTGTGATATCGGGCGACATCCTGACAATCCCGCTCGGGGACGTCGAGGATCTCAAAGCCCTTGAAACGTACGTTGGGGGCAAGCGCGTCTACAAGGACGCCACGACACCTCTTTGATTTTCGTCATACCTTGATGACCCAATCACGACTCATGCGAGTAGCCGCCCCAGGTGCGCTGCTCGCGGTGACGCTGTCGTTGCTGGCCAACTCCTCTTTGGCCCAGCACGCTCATGGCGTGGATGAACATGCTCAGGACAGCGCCACAAAAGAATTGAAGCCGTCCGATTTCAAAGGCGCTCCGCGAGACCTGGTTTTGTGGGGTGACCTCGCTCGCGCGGGCTTGACCAGAAAACATGGCCAATACAAGTTGACGTATATGCCCGGGAAGATTCGTGGACTCCACGGCAAACAAATTACCTTGGTAGGCTATATGACCGCAATTGACAAGGGTGAACGTCACCTGCGGTTTTTACTAAGTGCACAGCCTTTGATCTGCGACGAGTGCCATGTTGCGGCGTCACCGACGGCCACCGCGGAGATCAACACGCTAAAGCCACAAAAACAGACGGATGAACCACTGATGGTTCAAGGCACGTTGGAAATCGTTGAAGATAATCCCAACGGACTCGTCTACCGGATCAACAAGGCGACTGTCCTGCCGCGGACGAAGACCACGAAGACACGCTCACAATCTTGAACTGTGTCTCGATATGTCCTTCAATTTTTCGATGCCTTTGGGGCAGCCTTCATATCTAGCGACGCCGAACAGCGCCCGCGCTTTCTTGCAGTTCGGAAAGGTATTCCTTCGCTATGTCGAAGAAGGCCTTCGCTGAAGACGGCAGGGCTCTCCTGGCATCGTGGATCATCAAAATCTCCGAGGTAGCGACAGCGGCGCGCACCGGGCGCACCACAGTGCTGCGCCCTCTCATAGCCAACTGAATGTAGGGTGGCACGATGCTCAGGCCAAAACCGTTTTCAACCATGCTAAAAATCGTTGTGAAATGGGTGACTTCAAACGCTACGTCTGGCTCGAGGTTGTGCTGGAGAAATATCCTGTCGAGTTCCTGCCGGAAAGGACTGCCGCGGTCCTGCAAAATAAGTCCTTGCTGTGCGAGTTGAGCAATAGGAATTGAGCGCAGGGCGGCCAAGGGACTGTTTTTGGGCAGAAGTGCATACAGCGGCCCCTTGAGCAGGGGTAGCGCCGCACATTCTGGTTCCGATTTCGAGAACGCCCCGAAAGCGATATCGACGACACCGGAACGCACCAGTTCGGGGATGCTTAACGACGGCTGGTCCATGATCCGGATCTCGACGCCGGGATACTTGCTTCTCAACCGCCGTGCAACAGGAACGACAAGCTCCGCCGTCAGCAACGGAGGGGCGGCGATTGTTACCCGGCCAATCTTCCGAGCCAAAACAGCTCTGACCTGGGCGGCGCCGCGTTCGACGTCTTTAAGTGCGCGCAGGGCAGGCTCACGCAATGCATCCCCCGCTTGGGTCAACGATACGCGGCGGGTAGTTCTGTCAAATAGGCTCGCATCGAGGTTTGCCTCCAGCTCCCGGATCAAGGCACTCAAACTTGAAGGCGAGGCGTTGATGCGCTGCGCCGCTGCGTGGAAACTGCCCTCGTTGCACACGGCAATAAAGGCCTCGAGTTGACGCAAGGTAGGAAGCATGGCCCTGGAACCCCGTTACCGACTCAAATTCATTACAACCCATTATGCACATTTGATTGATTATTGGTGTCTATTTATCGTTTTACATCAACTATCAATCCGCCTAGAGTGCAAATGAATGAACGAAGGAGTAGCGGTGCGAAGTCTGGTTTATGGCGGCTATACACAGGCAGATCTTGATGCGCAGTACGACAACCCGAGGGCCTGTCCGTCGCACGAGGACATCATGGGAGAGGTAAGGGTGCTTAGCATGCGAGCCCGCGCGGATGTGGCGGTGCCGGATTTACGCTGGGGAGATGACGGCCGTGAATGCCTGGACATCTACGGCGATGTTCATGCGACTTCAAGACCCGTAGTAGTTTTCGTTCACGGTGGTGCATGGGTGAGCCTTGACAAAGAAGCCAGCGCATTTGCCGCGCCTGCGTTCACTAAAGCGGGAGCACTTTTCATTGCCCTAGGTTTCCACACCGCGGCAACCGTTAGTTTTCCCCATATGGTTGCGAGGGTACGTCACGGCATTGGGTGGCTTGTCAAGCATATTCATCACTTTGGTGGCGATCCAGAGCGAATCGTCCTTGTAGGCCACTCGTCGGGAACGCACCTTGTCAGCCAGTGCCTTACGCAGGATTGGGGCTACCTTGGGGTCCGCTCAAACCCCTTTACAGGTGCCGTGTTGATCAGCGGCTTGTGCGACCTGGAGCCCGTACGGTTGTCCTATCGCAATAAGCGCCTCGCACTATCGCAGGAGCAGGTTCTCGATTTTTCACTTAAACACCAGGCGGTACGTGTTTCCTGCCCAGTTGACGTGGTCGTCGCAGAACATGACACCTCCGAATTCCGAAGACAGGGGGAAGAAATGGCTCGCTACCTCAAGGCTCACGCTCTTTTACGGGACACCTACACCGTGAAGAAGAAAAATCATTTCGACATCATGCTGGACTTGGCAAATCCAGAAACCCAGCTTTACCGTAGCGTGCTGTCGCTTGCGTTTCCCGCACGAGGTTGATTACTTCCGGTCGATCACTGTCCAAGTTCTCTTTACATTGAGGTCTCTGTATGTCCATTTCAACGTTACTCCGCCTGGCCGCTTTCACGCTGGCGTCCATGATTTCGTTCGCCCCCGCCTCATATGCGCAGCCCTATCCTGCCCGACCGGTCAAAATCGTTGTGCCATACCCTGCTGGGGGTGGCATAGATGTTCTCGCGAGATCGCTTGCGCAGCAACTAAGCACCAAATGGGGCAAGCCTGTCGTTATCGACAATAAATCAGGCTCTGCCACGATTGCGGGAGCCGATACAGTGGCAAAGTCGCCGCCGGACGGCTATACACTTTTGCTGACGTCGCAGACCACGGTGACCACCAACCCCTTGCTTTACGCGAAGCTGCCCTATAACGCCGTGAAAGACTTCACGCCTGTGACGCAGCTGGTTCAGCTCAATCAGATTCTTCTTACTCGTGCAGACGTTCCGATGTCCAACCTCGGCGACATGATCAAGGAGGTTAAAACCAAGCCGGGCCGCTATAACTATGCGTCTTATGGCAGCGGTAGCGAGCCCCATCTGGCCATGGAAATGCTCAAAAACAAGGCCGGCCTTTTCATTTTGCACGTGCCTTATCGCGGTGTTCCCCTGGCGCTCGGTGCATTGGTAGGCGGCGAAGTCGAGTTCACATTGAGCGGCGCAGCCTCCTCCATGCCTCACATACAGTCCGGGAAATTAAAGCCACTGGCCATTGGTGGAAAGACCCGGTCAGCTTTGCTTCCCATGGTTCCCACGTTTGCGGAGTTGGGCTTCGGGGAAGTCCCGGCGCAAGCGTGGTTTGGGATGTTCGCTCCCGCAGGTACCCCGCCGGAAATTGTGCGAAAGATAGCGCAGGACATCCGTGCAATTTCCCTAAACCCCGACTTCCAGCAGCGTGACGTGCAAGCGCGCGGATTTGAGCCTATCTTTAGCTCCCCAGCGGAGTTTGCCCGTGCGATCGAGCTCGAGCGTGCCCCCACGGCGAGAGCTATCAAAATCTCCGGCGCCAAGGTCGACTAAACGCACCGATTGCGCAACCCCTGTTGACGCTTTTCCAGCGTACTTTGCGCCGTTGCACTGCCCTCATTGGCCCCAGCCTATTTATGCCAGCTATCGACTCTCAACAGTGAACCGACACCCAAAGAAAGCTGCTAATGATGAAACCAAATGCTTTGTGGMCGGTCGGCAACATCTCTATTGGCCGAGCAGTAAGAGTTGATTACTGCCGAAGAATCTGCTGCCGTCTTTCGATTCTTGCCGGCCGACATAACAATGCCTGCCGTGGTCATCGGAATTTCCTGAAGGCATTTGCAAAAGCTGTGATCAATACACTAATGGGTCTGTGCGCAGCGATCACCATGCCGTCTCTTGCCGAACAAGTTGTCGTGGGCCAAGTTGGGCCCATGTCTGGGCTCGAGGCCAGTCAAGGTCGCGCCTATTCCGTCGGCATGCAGTTGCATTTCAACGCGTTGAATAAGACGGGTGGGGTCAACGGCCACACCTTCACGCTCTCGCGGCGGGATGATGGGGGAAGGCCGGAAGATACAGTTGCCTTAACCAGGCAGTTGATTGCCGAGGAAAAGCCGCTGGTGTTGGCTGGATTCTTTGGAAACAAAAATATCGCCGACCTGGTTAGCGCGGGCATCCTGGAGGCGGACAAGATCGCACTTGTAGGCTACCGCATTTCCGAAATTCGGCCAGAAGCTCCGAATCTCTATCGCGTCCGCGCAAGCCTTCGCGACGAAATTTCCAGGATGATCAATCATCTGGCAACGGTCGGCATCACGCGCGTAGGCGTTTTTTTTGAGGCCGGACCGGGCTCTGACGCATTGATCGCGGCGAGCGAAGAAACAGCAAAAAGGTTCAATGTAAGAATCACAGTACGTGCGTCATACGCCGCTAACTCAGTCAATGTCACAAGCGCGGTTGCTAGCTTTGTCGCGCAACCGCCGCAAGCAGTCATGTTGATATCCAGCAGTGCCGCGGCCGCCGCTTTCATTGAAAAGTATCGCGCGGACGGCGGTACCGCGCAGCTGTTGGCACACTCAGGAGTGGATATTGAGCAGTTGTCAAAGCGGCTGGCAGAAGATCAAATGCAAGGCGTAGCAATTGCTCAAGTAACGCCCAGTCCTTACAAACTCTCCAGCCGACTGGTCAAGGAATTTATTGACACTGCAGCCAAAACGCCGAACTTGGAAGTTCCGGTGAGCTACGCCATGATGGAAGGCTACATCACTGCCCACGTCATTGCGGAGGCGGTACGTCGCCAAGGTGCCAAGCCAAGCCGTGAAGGAATCATTCTGGCCCTGAACAGCATGAGCGCTTTTGACCTTGGAGGGTACTTGATAAGTTTTAAACCAGGACAGCGAACTGGTTCGAGCTTCGTCGAGCTGTCTATCGTCACAAGCGTAGGAAAGATCCGTCAATAATTGAAAATCGAGTGGCGGTCGGAGGCATGGTGGCGGCAATGTATTGACCGTGAGTGAGGTAGTGCTCAACAGCTGCCGCCTTCCACACCTGCGAGTGCTTGGGTTCTGGGCCCGGCATAGCCCGCGGGAAAACCGAGCCGTTGCTCATATTCACGGTACCAGCCCGTCAAGGCGTTCTTGGGGGGGTAACCCAACTGTCGGATGGTTGGCCGCAAGCGTCTTCCGACGGACCTGCATTCACACAACAACGGCCATCCTGCATGTTTTCCAATCAAGTCAGCGCCGTTGTAGCCGTTGTATGAGGTCGTTCTCACAAGAAGGAACTGGGTTATGAGCACTACCATCGCCACTCCCTCTATTACCGGATCCGCTACCGGCACCGTATCCTGGTGGGGTGTAGTTCTTTGTTTCCTGACTGTTCTGCTCGATGGTTTCGATACCATTTCGATCGGATTGGTCGTGCCGACTATGGCGCGTGAATGGAACCTTCCGCCATCGGCCTTTACCCTAACCTTCATGGGCACCAGCTTGGGCGCTGTGGTCGGCTATGTGTGCAGTGGCTGGTTTGCGGCCCGCTACAGCCGACGCGGCGTCATGATCAACAGCGTCATGCTATTCGCGCTTGGCTCACTGCTCACGGCGTTTGCAACCTCGATACACGCCATGTCCTGGCTGCGCCTCCTCACTGGCATTGGACTGGGATCCGCCCTGCCGGCAGCCATATCGCTGGCGGTGCAGTACGGCCCGCAACATCGGAGAGAGGCTGTCACGATTGGCGTTGCAGCCGGCTTGGTGATAGGCAGCACCGCAGGTGGCGCAATGGCTGGGCGATTGATCGCACAGTTCGGCTGGAGCGCCATCTTCCTGGCTGGTTCACTGTTGCCTTTTCTGCTTCTCCCGGTGCTGTGGTGGGGCCTGCCTACTGAGGATAAGGTGGAAAAAAGCATCGTTGATGCGCCGCGCGGCGCTAGCGTTAGCAGCCTCATGGAAGGCGGCATGGCCGTGCGTACCGTTCTGCTTTGGTGTTTTGCGCTATTGAATTTCACGACCTTCTATGCCCTTATTTTCTGGGTACCTACGCTCCTGGGCAGTTTTGGCTTCAGCCCTAGGGAAGCGCCACTAGGCGCCGTCGCCCTCGGCATTGGGGGA
This sequence comes from Polaromonas sp. P1_F4, assembly GCF_056405675.1. Classification (NCBI taxonomy): domain Bacteria; kingdom Pseudomonadati; phylum Pseudomonadota; class Betaproteobacteria; order Burkholderiales; family Comamonadaceae; genus Polaromonas; species Polaromonas sp. P1_F4. The sequence continues at coordinate 506,752 of NZ_JBFUBP010000002.1, forward strand.
ATTTTCGGCACATTGTTGCTGGTGCCGTTGTCGGCCTGCTTCAGTACTCAACGTGTACTGGTCGTGACTGCACTGCTTACGGTGGTGTTAATCACCTGCGTCAGCAAGCTTGATTTCGACAGGGTAGCGCTGTTGTTGGTCCTTGGCGGCATTGGCGCAGGCTTGAACTGTGGAACCATCGGTCAAAGCGCCTTGGCCGTTTCACTGTATCCCCCGGCCTCGCGAGTCACCGGCATCGGCTGGGCCGCCGCCTTCGGCCGCGTTGGCGCCGTTATAGGACCGGCGATAGGCGGCATGCTCATGTCTCTCGGAGCAATGCCGCGCGACATCGTGCTGAGCGCCTTCGTGCCGATGCTGCTCGCTGCGCTCGTTGTTCTGGCGATGAATTTTGTCAGCCGAGATATCAATGTTCCCCATCAGTGATCGAGCGCGACCGTGGACAGCGATGCACGGTTTTGCGTCGCCCTTAACCGCCAATTCTCAAAGGAAATTCCTCTGTGCCTGGCAAAATTGAACACATTCAAGAGCTGAGCGTCTTTGCTGACGACCTCCTTCTTCTTGTTGAAGTTATCGAAGCCGGAGGGTTCACAGCCGCGAGCAAGCGTAGCGGCATTCCCAAATCGAGGCTAAGCCGACGCATTGCTTCACTGGAAGAGCTGTTGGGCGTTTGTTTGCTGACGCGCAATTCACGCACTTTCGCTGTCACTGAAATCGGCAGCCGTTTGCTGCAGCACGGCCTGCAAATTCGGGCCGAAACCCAAACCGCGATAACGGCCGCACTAGACAGCGCCACTATGCCTTCCGGCCCCTTGCGCGTGGCTTGCCCCATCGCCTTATCGTCCGTCTTGGTGGCCGATGTAGCGGTAGCATTTGCACGTGCACATCCGCGCGTGCAAGTGCATTTGACGACTACCCATGGAACAGATTCCCCCCGCTGCGACCCTTACGATTTGGTGATACATCCAAGCAACCAAAGCTTGCCCGATTCCGACCTCATCGCTCGGCGCTTGGTTCAGCTTTCGTATGTATTAGTCGCCGCACCCTCGCTGATGGAAGCCAGCGCCTGGCCCATGACGCCGCAGGAGCTAACGCGCAAGCCCGCCATTGGCTGGAACTCCCGCGACGCCTGGGCAAGCTGGCAACTCAACGGCCCGGACGGGGAATCGGTGAAAGTGCATTTGCCGGTGCAATTCGGCGGTGACAGTCTGATCGCCGTGCTCAAGGCTGCACTGGCGGGTCTGGGTATTGCGCGGCTACCCTGGCTCATGTGCCGGCCGCATGTCGAGGCTGAAGATCTACGCATCGTCACCGCAGGTTGGGCGCCGGCGCCAATGTCCATTTATGTGCTGTACTCTTCGCGCCGCCAACTCAGCCTGGCTGGGAAAGCCTTCATTGACACTTTGAGCCAGGCAATGATCACGGAGAACTGGGGTGAGCCATAGAGCAATCGTCTAGGCCGCCGTGAACGGCACCAGTTTCCAGGAAAGCTCCGGCCGGCGTATTTTCCTGGCGGAAGCCAAGATGACCTCCTTCAATTCCGCAGCGGCCGGGGACAACTCCCGGTCACACAGCCATACGCATATGACGGTTCGCTCAATGCGCAGGCTGGGATGGTCTATCCAGGTGAGGTGAGGCATGGACACCCTGCTTTGCAGGACCGAGGCCGGCTGCAATGTGAGTGTTGCAGCCGTTCTTGCCTTATTGGCCTTGCGCTTTTTGACCTGCTCGCTCCCTATGCGGTTGGTGGACTGTTCCCGGTCCGGTAGGCGAGCCTAGTCTAGTGGGCAGCAGAGACGCTGCGCCAAACAGCCTGAACGCCTTTTTTACAGGTTTTCTTAGCGTTTTACAGTCTTTCTTTTTACAAACAAGCTGATTGCAATGAATAAAGTTCGTCAGGAACCGTTCCAAGAACTAGTAACTTCTAGCTAATTTTTCGTCGACTTTTAACGCGGCAAAGTACGTCGAGAATTTTAGCGCAGCACAAGAATTCTCGACAACAAAATGAAGTACGTCGAACACATTGTTGAATTCCGTCGAAAGCTGACCAAGTGGGGTCAGGCTTCAGCGCAATTCAACAGTTCGCCGTCTGTCGTTGAGCAATAGTGTGAATTTCCTGGCCTACGCTCCATCGATGAAGGTCATTCGGCGATGAGCGTCTTTGCTTAGGGGCGCAGGCGCAAGGTGTTCAAGTTCGGACAGCTCAATCCAAAAACTCACCATTTTCCTTCCAGCACTCAGGCCGATCACCTGCACGTGCGCATCGTGGTTACCTGAGCTATCGGGTGAATCCAACAGACCGTGCCGGAGCGAAAAAAGAATTGGCGCCTTTGACTATGGTGCGAATTCCGTATGGCATTTTTTTGCTCTCCTTTGGGGTGGAAGAATGGAGCAAAGCGCAAAAAAATCATGTCGGAATTTTTAGTCTTTTTATGACGGTTTCTGTCTGACCTTGCCGGGCTGAACAACCCAGGCTCTGCACTCGTTGGAAGCAGTTTTATTATCGGCTGCCCCCAAGACACCCATAAAAAACCTTCCCATACCCCGCAGTAACCTCCGGCCGCCGTGACCCAGGATTCACCATCGCCCTCGCCCCAATCCAGTCTTCATCGACATCATTGAAATAATCCGCCAGCTTGCCTTTGCCCAGCAGCCCTCGCACCATGCCGTCCACCAGAATCTGCACGGCTATATCGGGATCTAGCGCCTTGTCTGGATCCTTCAGCAGCGTGTTTTGCAGTCCCAAGGCTTTGCCTACGCTTTCGTATTTGCCGGCCTTGGTTAGCTGGGCCAGGCCTCGGCCGTAATAGCGGCGGCCCTTCGCGTCGGGTAGGGCGTAGTTGCTTTTCACGCGGCCTTCGTCGACCAATGCCTGTATCTGCCTTTCTATACATTCGTCGGTGCTGCAATTTTTGCCTTCGCGTACGGGCACCATGCGGCCGCGTGTTTCACGGTAGGCGGTGCCTAGCAAATAGGCGACCTGACGCAGGTCAATCTGCTTGTTCAGACTTTCATAGCGTGCAAAGATTTTCTCGATGGTGGCTTTGGACTCGGGCGTCAGTAGTTTGAGTCGCAGGCGGGCAGCAGCAGCTCTTGCGGCCAGATCGTCGGTTGCTCCGTAGCAGCTTGCAAAGAACTGTGTGCGGCCTAAACGTGACGCCGTCGGCTCCGGTGTTTGCGGCGCTGTCTGCCTGGCGGTGGACGCAACAGGCGCGGCCGTTACATTGGGCAGGGTTGGCGTGCCAGCTGGATTCGCGGTGGGGGCACTACTTTCTGCAGCATTGGTTGCTTCGCTCAACGGTGCGGGGTCGCCGGGCAAATCTGGCTGGATCTTTCGGCATTCCTGTCCAGGCACTGCGATGGGTGGATTGATGACCGGCTTTGGCGCCGGCGGGGGCGGGGGAAGCCCTGCAAGGTTAAACCACCAGTTACTTTTGCCGTCTTTGCTGGCCTTGAGGGCATCGATGGATTGCGCGATGGTGATGGACGTACCAGGTATCACGTCCATCAACGATGCCGCGTTGCCGGCCAGGCCAAGCAGCAGCGGCCGGTTGTGGTCGGACAGGACGACGGGTGTGCCGAGCCAGGTCGTGCCCATCGCGTTCTGCGGCTCGTCGAGGTCATTTTTTTCGCGGCACAGGTGCCACGTCGGCGAGGTGGACATAGGCACACTTGCGAATTCAACTTGTGTATCAGCGCACGCGACGGGCTGGAGTTTGGCCGGATAGGTGTACTGATGGCGGTGAAGAAAGTTGTACCGGCCCGGGCTCATCACCCCCACCCAGAGTACCGACTCCAGTTCCAGCGGCCGCACGGCTGCAGTCCCGGTGTAGCCGACGGGCGCCAGGCTTGCCAGAAGGCTGGCCGTCGCCGTGGTGCTGCCCAGCATGTCGATGACATTGCTGACGCTGCCAGTCAGCTCGACAAGTGCAAAGCTTGCAAACGTTGTGGTGGGCAGCGGCGCCGATGCCTCTGCTATCAGGTCTTCCTCATGGTTGGCCAGCTCGGTCGGTTCTGTGATTGATGACGTTTCGGTGCTCACATTCAAGGTGGTGGTGCCAATCGTATTGCTTGCATTGGCAGTAGTTTCTGCATCTGTAATCTCGGACACAGCATCCGGGTCAATGCATATGGGCAGAAGCGGCGGTGGTGGTGGCGGCGGGGCCTGGTAGCAGGCCATGGGCGGTGCATCCGGCCGTTCGTAATAAACGAAAGCCCGCGCCGCGTTTAAGACTTTCGCATTTGCAGTCGATGTTTGCGGCGCGATCAGAACATCCATTGGCGGCATGTCTTTGCCGGGGCAAACGCATGAGGCTGAGGTCAGCACCCATTTGTCTCCGACCATCGCGCCTTCGCAAAACGTGCCGGGCATGCCCGCGCGGGCCACCTGGAAGCTCACAAGCCACGGCTTGGCGCCGCTGCGCAGCGCCACCAGAGGCGGTGCAGCCTCGGGAAACGGTGAACTGGTAGCCCCGTTAAGCAGTCGCGCAGCAGCCAGTCGCCAGGGCAGAGCGCCCGCAAACTCGCCACCGACAATCGGAGCCACCCCGGTGACAGACTTTGGCGGCGTTTGCGCGCCTGCAGATGAAGAGGCAAAGACAGCCATTGCCAGCCACGCCGCAGCGACGAACCGGCCGATATTTAAAACCGGTTTCACAACCGCTCCTGCTGGTGTTGTCACGATTGGTCCGGCAGCAAGAGCCGGTCACTGAATACCCGCCGGATAGAGCGGCGAACTGCAATCGCGCTGCTAGCCTCGTCGGCGCTCCTGTCAGCGGTATCTTCCCAACCGCGTTCGAACTCTTCTATGAGCACTGAATAAACATTCGCGTCGCTCAATACTGGCTTGAAGTCTGCATCGTCTTTGGACAAAGTCCATCGGCCGCGCGCTTTGTCTCGCACCAGCAGCACGGTGGTGCTGAACTGCGGAACCCACGCGACGCCGTGCATGCCAAGTTCACCAGGCACTGAACTGCGCATGGATTCCCAAACGGCTTTCGGCAGGTAGTCGAGCCGTGCGGTCACGAAAGTATTCCATTCGCGCCCAGGCTGTTCGACGTCCAGCGGGGCTACCGGGCCGGGCGCGGATCCGCGCATCTCCAGCGCCAGCTTGACGGTGGCGGAGTTGTGCGTGCGGCTTTCCCGCTTCACTGTCACGCTCGTCTTGCGGCCCGGCGGCAACTGCACAAACTCCTGCACAGAGATCTCGGACAGCTCGTAACCGGGCAAGGCGTACTGCTGGTAGCGCGCCATCGTGAGGCGCACGAACGGAAAGTACGCGTACTGCTCGTCGATCTGTATGTCGACGTAGTGCCGGCGGCTCGCCGTGTCGTACTTGGGCGCATACAAGACCAGCGCAACCTTGGCGCTGCCAGCCTGGTAGCTTTCGATATGCGGTTTCATCGCTTCACATTCCCGCAAATCGACCACCGGGAAACACGCCTCCGACTTTCTCCGCCCGGCGATATCACTGACGTCGCAAACGTGGTTGCGAAACGCCTCTGGCGGTATCGAGCCCACACAACCGCGATCCTTCGACCACAGCGGATCGAGACCCCAGCGCGTGACGAAGGGTTCAAGAAAGACTGGCGGGTCGCGGTTGATGCCGCAGAAGTCGGCCACCGCCGCATGCACGCTGCGCTTGAGAAACGACTTGTCAAACATCTCCGGTGGCCAGCACACCACTGCCAGACGCTCGTCCACGCCGGATGAAAACCACGGCCGGTTGAGCCACACGCGAAAGCAGCCACCCACTCGTTCATGCGCTGTGTGTCCGCTGCTGTTTTGCAGCCAGCGGTATTGCGGCATCACAAAATCCACGTTTGGCGGGGGCGGCACGACGGTGGCCGGGCACACCATCTGCGTGATCACACCAGCTTCCGAAAGGGCATGGGCGTTCTTCGGAAACTCTGCAGCAAAACGGCTCTGCGCGACGGCTTTGAGATCGACCACGCGGGCACGTCCATCGCCGAAGCCGACCGTCAGGCGGCGCTCGCCGAGGTCTTCGTTTGCTATCCTGCCGAGTTGCGACCTGACGCCGTCGAGCAGGATGAGGTCGTGGTCGGGGGCCTGGTCAGGATAGGCCCGGGAGTTGGGTGCTGCATCGAGCGACTTTTTCAACATCGCCGGCAAATGGTCTATGGTCACGACTGCGTTTTTGCTCTCCTGCACTGGAGCCGGATTTTCAATGCGGTCGGTAAAGTCTTTCCACGACAGGGCAATATCGACGCGCGCAGTCGATTGCCGATCGATGCGCAGATCTCCGCGCAGTACCGCATCGCTGCGCCCTGGCTCGCGCGCCAGCCGGAAAGACTGTTCGAAGGGAAGCAATCTTTCGAACGGCATCGCCATGACCATCTGCTCCCGCACATTGGGCGCAACTTCTTCACTGGGCAGACCGGACCATAGAAAGTGCGGCGCCAGCGGCTGCTCCACAGCGTGCACCACACGCAGTTCCTGGCTCGGGTTGATCATGCCGAACGATGTGATGTTGGTAAGTCCCTTGGCGCGCAGGCGGGACATCTCCCTGCGGATCGGATGGTCACGCATTTCCTGCCACTGCGAGAGCCGGTTGATCAATGCTTTGCGTGTTTGTTCAAGGTTACCTGTGCGCTGCGTGATGCCGATTTGCTCGCAGCAGCGCTGTCCATCCGCGCTGTAAAGATAGGCGGCCATCTGGTCGACGATGGCGCTCTTTTCCAGCATGTCTTCATCGATCTCATGCCACAGGTGCAGGCGCAAGTCTTCGCCAGGCGGGATGATGACTTTCAGCGTGCCACCTTCTTTTTTGAAGTCGACACGGCCTTTGGCTGAGCCACTGTTTTGCGGAACGCTGATGTAGTAGTCCTGTGAACGGACAATCTCGATTTTCAAGGGCTCGCACTGCGGCCATGCGTCGATGCCGGATTTTTCATAGTAGTCATGGCACTCTGCGGCGAGCAGTTCGTTGTCGCCGCTGCGATAGGCCGCAATGATGACCATGCGCGCCCACGGGTCGGGCAGGTAGGGGATCACCGGGTCACGCGCCAGCGGCGAGCGGCGAAACAGCGTGTCGGACTTGTCGCCTGCGCTCGATCCGCGCGTGGGCCTAGGTTCGCCATCGAACGCCGGACTTGATGCGTTGGGCACGCGGCCGCTGCGTGTAAGGCATACACCCTTGAATGCGCTCACAGGCGGGCCCTGCCGCATGGCGGCCGAATCGTATTGACCCAGCGCCACTGCCTGCTCCAGCGAAATCGCGGGCGGCACCACATACCGGATTTCGCGCTTGTTCACATGCGCTGGATTGGACGAGGTCGCCAGCACCGCCTTGCTGGCGGAAGCTTGCGGAAAGCGGGCGTAGTCGAGGTGCTCGCCCAGATGAATGGCTGGAGGCAGCAGGACCTCGTAGCGCATGCAGGGAAAGAAAGCTTGCGCGTCGCCAGTCTCCGGGTCCAGCCCCACCACATATTGATAACCCTCGCATCGATAGCGCAAGCGAGCGTCATCAAGGCTGGGGCCTACGCCGTCAAGGTAAACGGCGCGTGCCGCGACCTGGTATCCACGACCGACACGCAGCGCGGGAAGATCTCCGCTGGCCGCCAGCGTCACCACCAGATCACCAACTTCCAGTTTGAGAAAAGCGGGTTGCCGCCCGTCCGCGCCTGGGTCAGGGTGGCCTGCAGCAAGGCTCCAGCCGTCCCAGGTAAAGAGCGTTTCAAAGCCTATGGCGCCAGGCTTGACCTCCCCTTTGCCGTCTTCGGCGGCCACCATGCGGCTTGACGCACCAACCACTGACTCGCCGGCCTCCACCCGGTTGAAGTGCCCCGTGATGTCGCGGCTGTTGATACGCGCATCCCTGATTTTCCAGCCAGTCAGTGATTTCCACGGTGTGATTTTGGGAGCCGTTTGCGTGCGTACCGTCTGCGTGCGCACGTCAGGCCGTATGCCGCTTGTAATGTCTTCGGCATACAGCAGCCTATGACCAGTGGCTTGCGCGATCACGGGGGCCTGCTGACGCTTCAGGCTTTTTTCGCGTCCCACGTTGTCCGTGTCGACGAGGGTGATGCCATTGCTGACTTGCGCAGAAGTTTCATAGCGCAGTACATCTGGTTCGGCCCCTGCAGCTTCCTGCGCTTTCTGGGTAGACGCCGCCTGCACCAGCTTGCGGGCTGCTGTCTCGACGTCCAGCTGCAGCAGCTTAAAGCGTTTGCCGGACCTGGGGCCCAGCTCAATGACTCCCGCGCGTTGCGGCAGGCCGACTTCACGCGCAGGATTGGGAGCGGCATGACCTTCTGCATCAGCCACCACCACTCCGGGCTGAAAAGAACCTGCGACAACGCGGGGCGCCTCTTCCCATTCGCTGTCTGCTATCGTCATCTCGAGGACAAGACCCAGATGGCGCATCAACCAGCCATGGTGCGCGATCTTCTGTATCTCCCTGGCAATCTCGATGGAATCCACCTGATCGCGCGCGCCGTGAACTTTGTCGATGTCCTGCCTTGTTTTTTCGTTGTCCGGCGTCGAGCAGTGCAGGCACGAGAACAGTTTCTGGACTGCTGAATCGCCACGCAGCGTCCTGCCGGTTTCGCCCACCCGTTTGTCGAATTTCCACACGGAGTTGCTGGGCGCAGCGTTGAACAGCCAGTTTGACAGCACATTTTTTTGTGCAGGTGGTTCGCGATTGGGGCGAAGACTGTCCCTTGTAGTGCGGCGGTCTGCTGGGCCATTCAGGCTATCGCTCAACTGTGACAGATTGGCAACCATCGGGCTACCTTCACGCAGCAGCCGTTCCCGCGAATCCTTGAGGTTGTAGGCCCTTACGCCCGCGTGGGTCGGAAGGCCTGGTGCCAGACGCGTTACCGCAACTGAAAGCGCGTGCAGGCCGCCATAGATGCCTGCGACAAAATCGGCGGTCTCGGAGTGCGGCTTGGTCGTGGCGTCGTCAGGCTTGGGCGATGCATACACCACGCATTTGCGGCCAGCTTCGGGAAACGCGGCGCGCCAGATTTCCTTTGCTTCGAACAGCCGGTTTTTCCATCTGGTCTTTGCACCTGAGTCTCTCGAATCCAGCGATTCGAAATAGCGCTGGTAGAGGCTTTTCAGATCCCGCGTCGTATCGGGCTTCAGCCGCCAAACCTTGAGATTTTCGTCTGCCTTGTAGACATTGGGCTGCCAGTTGCTGCGCGATAAAAACTCCGGCCAGTTGGCAAACACTTCGCCAAGCACCGCGACGTCCTGACTGGACATGCTCAATCCGCTTTGCCTGAACATCAACCGCGCGTTGTAACGCACCGCGCCGGTAGCAGACGCCTCTTTCCTGCCGTGCGGTATGAGAAGCCAGGCGCAGAATTTATCGAAAGTCTCGCGCTGCAGGTGCACTCGTTCTTCGTTGTTCATGATGTTGTCTTTGATGTCTTTGTTTCGGGGCACAGCTCGTCATCTATCGCGCCGTCAAGGTCCGAGAACGCACTCCAGTAGGTGGACCACACGGCCGCATCGGCCAGCCCGCGCTGCAGCGGCGCGGGCTTCAGGGGCGTTGACGCGGCCTCTTCAATGTCCAGGTTGTAGTCCGCCCGCTCGGACTCCTTGCTTGCTACCTTCCTGTTTCTGAGGCTGGATTGCAGGGACTTCGAATCTGGTTCTGCGGTATTGAGCATCCGGTAATCGATGTCTGTAACCTGGTTGTTGACAATGGCCTGCCCCTGGGACTCGGGCGGCGTCTTGGTGCCGTCGGCTGACGTATCCATATCGCTGCTGCCGCCTTTGGCGTAGGAGACGCCGACCGAGTAGGAGTATTCGGCAAACCCAATCGAAAACGAGAAGGTATAGGTCGCCGTGCCTACCAATGAAGACTTTTCTTTCTTCAAGCTCACCAGCAGCGCCGCGCCTACACGCATGAGCTGGGCAATGGTGAAAGCGCCACTCGCCGAGAAGAAGCCGGTGATCTCGTCACGCACACCCAGCGCAAGGTATATGCCCGCTGTGATCTTGCAAGTGCCTTTGGCAACGCCGAATTCACAGCCGGTCACGCCGCCGTACTCGAAAGAGACCTCCAGCAGCTCCATCGTGTCAGCCCGCATGGTAAGGGCCACAAAAAAGCCGCCACCATAGATGCCGACGGACGCCAGCACAGGCATCTGTCTGGTGCCGACCGCAACCTTGAAGCGGACTGGCGAGTTGTCGAACGGCAGTTGCACGGCAATCGAAAACGACACGTTTTGCAAGGTCAACGCTGCCAGCTGTATGACGTCGCGGTTAAACCGATAGCCGATTTCCAAGCCCGGCCGGCCTTGCAGCGCCTGTACATACACGCCTGCTTCGGCGCCGACGTACTTGGCAAGATCATTGACAAAATTCAAGGCCTGGCCGAAGAGCACCTCACGGATTTCTATATCGAATTTCAGCGAGCTGGAGTTGCCCGCCGTAAAGGTGACCGGCGCAAACTTGATGATCAGGAAAGACGCCGAGCCGAAGAGGTTGACATCGAACTGATCTATGGTTCCGTTGACCCTTGTGACCGGCGCACCCGGGTTGCGCAGGTCGACTTCGGTGACGGAGGTGATGCTGAGTTGTGGGTGGCCTCCCGGACCGGTGCCTGCGCCTTTGACCGGTCGAAATACCGCCGCACCGCCACGTGGGAAGTCGTCGATGTTGCAACGCCATTCATAGCTCACACGCAGCTTGGTCGGCAAGCCGATTTTTGCGATGGCCTGTTCGACCAGTGCCTTCATGTTGACCAGATCGCCCAGGCCGCCGCCAGTGATTTTTTCGCCCAGGTAGCCCGCCAGCGCGGTAACTTCATCGCCAATGCGGGTCGCATCGGATGCTGCGCGTGTGACTTCATCGAAAGTAGCCAAAGATTTGCATGTGCCTTGTGCCTTCACGATGAGCATGTCGAGCTTGTCCAGGCGAGAAAGAAGGTCTGGCGAAACCCATGCGCTTTCGTCGGGCCCGATGACTGGCTTTTTCCATTTCGCCAATATCGTGCAAACTGGTTGTGTGGCAGAAATCAACGCGGCCTGTGCGGCCGCCACTTGCCTCTCCCATTGAGCAACTGCAGCCATCAGTGCAGCCGCTTGCGGTATCGCTGATGACAGCATCGCCGTGAGCTGTTTTTCAACCCCTTCCACCCACGCGTCGCTGATATTTCCCAGCTCTTTCTTGAGCGATTCCTTCAAGTTCAGCTTTTCGATCTGGTCTGCTGTTTGCTTCAGAACTTCGACGGTGCGCGTCTTGAAGGCTGCGGGCTTCTTGTCTACCTTTATGTCGAGTTTTTCAATTGCATCCGCTGCGTCCCTTAGTGCCGGGGCGAGCTTCAGGGCGGTGAAAGTGTCAGCCAGTGTGGAAGCCAGATGATCCACCAGTTCATTGCCCGGCAGCATGGTGGTGGTGGTAAAGATAACCAGCTTGCTGCGTACTTGCATCGGCTCGACTTGCGTCAGCAGTCCAATCAGTTCGCCGGTCTTGCGCAGCATGGCCTCGAACTTGAGCAGGTACTCAGATGAGAGTGCTATGTCGACGGCAATATCCGGTTTTGCCAGAGCGTCGTCGATGCGCTTGAGCATCGGTGCAAAGGTGAGCAGGATTTCGCGAAGTTGCACAATGGCATGCAAGGCGTCGGTCGCGGCACGAGCGGCTGCATGATTGCCGCGAAGGTTCGGCAAGACAGCTTCTACGCTTTTCTGGATATAGGACAGCCTTTCCAGAGCGTTGTCGATAGCAGTTCCCACCGCCGCCTTGGGGTCCGCCAGCGGCTTGAGCAGGGTTGCTATGGCCGCATGGAGTTGATTCCTGAAGGCATCGGTAGCGGCACGGCAGAAAGCCAGCCAGCCGCGCAGCTCGGCCACTGGCCCGGCCAGTGCGCCCAGTGCTGACGAGATTTCGGCCCAGGCACGGTCTCGCGCAGCTTTTTCGATGCGGGCAAGTTCCGCCTTCATCATGAGAACCCAATCCAGCACCGCATGGAATTCAGGACTGGCTACGGCGCGCGCTTCCACCTTCCTGACTTCTTCTGCAAGCAGGGCAAGTGCACCGGCCTTGAGTTGCTCTGGCAGGTCGCGAAGCGCCTGCCTTGCTGCCAGGAGCTGCTCATGGATGGACCGCAATTGTGCGAAAGTCGCCGCCGCGGCAGGTGGCAATAGTGCCAGCGGGTTGTTCGCCAGGTTGTTGGCGTCGTCCAGGAAAGCGCGCAGCGCTGCATAGGCGTCGGCGACGAAAGCGGCAACCACTTCGGGGCGCGGTGATGCCTGTTGAAGTTCTGCACGCGCTGACTCCAGCGCGTCCACCGCTGTCTGAACAGGCGGTGCCAGTTTCGCGGCGACTTCGGCAGACATATCGGGTCTTGCCAGTGTATCCAGCACATCTTGCAGCACCCTCACAGGCCCGGCAGATGCGTCGAGCAGCACAGGCCGGATCGCATCGATGACGCCGTCAAAAATCTCCCGCTGGTTGATGCGCGGAACCTGTGTGCCGGTAACCTGCAGCGCGGTCTTCACGATATCAACCAGCCGCACGCAGCCCAGAAGCTTGGCGTTGCCCATCGTCTGGCAGAAATACTCGACCGGGTCCGATAGTCCTTTCATGAACTTTGCCACCGGATCGCTGGTCGGTGAGGCGGATGCAGACTGTAGCGCCGTACGCGGGCTCGCGAGGATAGCGACGGGTTGCCGGTTTGATGAAGGGCTGGCGCCACCGACAGGCCCGTGGTCGCGGGTGAACGCCATCATGGTGGTGCTAGGAGAAAACGCGCCACCCGACTGGGACGTGTTGCCGCCAAAACTCATGGTCGCGCCGCCGTCGATGAACCGCGCGAAAACGCCTCCCTTATTTTCTGTCTCGTCGAAAGCTGCTCGTATGAAGACCGGGTGGTAATCGATGTTGTTGCGGCGCACGCCGCTGCCGGACAGACGTGACAGGAGTTCTGATTCAATCAATGCCTGCGACAGGCGGGGATAGAACGGCGGCTGCTTTTTGCGCTCGCGCTCAGGATTGAACGTCAGCTTATCCGTGCTGGATAGCTTAGAAGCGGCTTCGTCGAGATCGGGAAGGACTGAATTTGCGGCACCGGAAAGTGTCCCGGCCGGCAGGCCTATTCCCAGCGCAAACCAGCGTGTGATGTGCCGGCTGTTGCGGCTTCCTGCGCCGGGAAGGTATTCGAGTTCGCCTTTGGTGATTCTTGCGAGTGCTTTTTTTACCGGAAGCGTTCCGCCGCCGACTGCAGAAAGTTCGCCTTTGCGAGCGATGACTTGCTTCGCGTATGCCCTGATGACCACCGCCAGACGGTCGGGCGTGTGCGCAATCTGGTTGTCGACAAAAACCAGCGGCGCGCTGAAGGCGATCGTGTCGTTTTCAACAGTGAATTCAAACAGCTTGCCGTCGCTGCAGCTGACCGACAAGGGACTGGCGGGAATCATCGGCCAGAATGCCTGCCTTCCAAAACTCTTGCCCGGCTCGCTTTCAATCTGGCTCTCGGCGGTTTGCTCGGGCGGCAACAGCGGCGGCGTTTCCAACGGCATCACGCGCAATTTGCGCATGAACCAGTCGCGTGAATCGAAGGGCTGGTCCAGCGCAGGATAGGACATCTCGACCGCATCGACGCGGATGCTGTAACGCTGCACCAGCACTGCGCGATAGCTTTCTTTTCCCGCGCCATCGCGTTTGAATTCGCGTGTGGTCCGTTTGATGAACACGGCCGGGATGCCCAGCGGCATGAGAAAGCCGCGGTACTCCACTGTTACGGCGGAGTCGCGCCGTATTCGTGCGTGGTGTTCCCATTTGGAAACGGTCAGCGCGCCGTTCTTGCCGCCCGGCGGATCCCATTGCGTGTCGAAGTCGAAGCTTGCGCCTGGCGTTGTGAGGATGAGCCTTTTGGCCTGGATCGGTTGAGGTATGAAAAGTCCTTCGTCGTCCTTAACCGAGGTCCTCGGTACCACCGATGCACTTCCCAGCAAGGCAGTCTGACCAAACCCCCCGCTCAGCGCGACAAAGTTAAACCGGTCGTGACGGTCAAGCGATGCGCGGATTTCCCCTGCATTGGCAAGGTAGGGCGCAGGCGGGCTGAGGAAGGCATTTTTGCTGAGATCGAAATCCGGAGAACTGAGTGCCCGCAGCTGCAGCGGGGGTCCGCCCGGCTTACCGGCCCGCAAATGCCACAGGGAAATTGACTTTCCCCATACCTCCTGCGGCGGACTGCTGGCACGCCAGTAGGCAGGTGGCGGCTTGCCGCCTACGGCCTCTCGGCGAATCGGGCTGATCGCCAGGCGGTAAGGCAACTCCAGCGCTGTGACGCGTTCGCCGTCGCCCTTTGCTGACAGCTGGTGAATGCCGATCAATGGGCGCCCAGTCTCGGTGGAGAGATTTTCCTGGACCTCCAGCGGCGCTGTCGGCGGTATGGCGCGTGTGGACAGTTTCTCCTTGAAACGCGCGCCTGCAAGCTTGCCTTCATCGCTATCTTCGGACCACGCCATCAGCGCGCGCAGCGAGAAGGGAATGTGTTCGTTGGATTTGAGGTCGACGGAAAAAACAAGGCGGCTCGGCGCGCTATCCACGGCGCGTGGGCGCCATGTTGAAAACACGTCCTTGCCAGGTTCATCGCCGATGGCTGCGGCTTGTCGGATCGCGTCTTGCTTCGTGGAGTCAAGTGCCTGAAAAACGTCGAATGTGGCCTGCGCGTACTGCGGGCTCAGATATTTGGCAAATGCTCTCGGAAGATCCTTCGCGTTCGCGATGCCTGCCTTCACGTTGTTCAAAAAGGTAAGACCGGCAGACTCGCCCACCGATTGCTTCATTGCACTTGCGTCGCGAATCAGGCGGACAACAAAGCTCTCCAGGAAAGCCTTTACCGCAGGAGGCGTTGCGTTCCAAGGCTTCATCGATTCACGTGCGATGTAGTTCAGAACACGTGTTTGCGCCGAATCCACAGGCGCGCAGAGTACCTCTTGGGACGCGTCGCTCAGGCCTGGACGTGACGCGGAAAATATCGCTTCTTCATTCAAATGCTGCGACGGCAGTTCAAACTCGATTTCGCAGGGGTCGTTAGCGCCAGCGCTCCGAGCCAGCGTCCATTGGCCGTGCCGGGCGGCCAATCGTATGCCCTTGAAGCGAAACACCGCCCCAAAGCCATCGACGGTGCGGCGCACGATGAGATCGAAATCGTTCAGGTCAATCACGCCATCGCTGAAGAAAGATAGCTTGTCGTGACGAATCACTTCAAGGGAGTCGGGCGGTTTCTTTCCAGATGGGGGCCGTTCGGCAAAATAGGCCACATCCGCACCTACGAAAGGTATATACAAACGCGACACGGCCAGCTCGGCCATCCTGAGTTCACAAAGGGGTGCATCAAGGCCGGTGCATTTGCTGCTCGTCTCAAGCGAGGCCTGCGAACCAACGGTGACTTCCGCGCTGGCGCTGCCTGCACTGGCCCATTGCGTGCCTTGGCGCAGGCGTGCAAACAGCGCCTTGCTCTGCTCTGCCGCCCCATGCAGTTCCACGACACGAAAATCCTCGACGGGCAACTGCAACCCGCCGCCTTCAGAGGAACTGTCAACAATGGCGCTTGCAGCGCCAGCATGCGAACTGCTTTGTGGACTGAACAATGCTGCAACGAGCAGACGATCATTGGACAAGCGGGCGAACTCGGCCGTCATCCGGCTGCCAGCCTCGCTGACGATGGCGACCCTTTCAGTACTGGGCATGAGGGCGCCGGCTTGCGCGCCGTCGAAGGCGACATGCGACCGGCGTAAAACTGGCTCTGTGATCAGGCTGTCGAGTGAGGTCTTGGGCAAGCTCAGCGAGACGCTTTCACAAGCCGCAGATCCCCGAGCGGTTCTGACCGCCGCAATGCTTACGCCGTCCAGCGTGAGCGTCCATGCACTTGAAAAAGAAAGCACCGCTTGCCCGGCGATGCGGCTGGCGAGGCCGCCACAGCCACCGATGCTGGCTGGCACCCGCACGCGCGTCATCACCACCGTGTCGCCACGCAGCCAGGCGGCCAGATCGACGCTGGCACGACCATCCAGGGTGGGGAAGGTAAATTCTGCGCTCCAGTTGCCGCCGTGCTGCTTGCAAGCCATCGTGAAATCGCAGCGCAGGCCCGTCCCCGCAAAACTCGCGCCCGACAGTGAAACGGTAAAACTGTCTGGCGCGATGGAGTGGGTCAGCCGTGCATCGCCGTCGAACCAGGCGGGATCGACTGCCCATGCGGTTGCTCCACCATATTGCAACGTGAAGCGGCCGTCTCTGGAATAAGCAGCAATGTCGGCGCTGCGTTGCAGTGCAAGCGCTGCTGCCGGCAAAACCGATGAGCTCGCCACGCCCGCCTGCAGCAAGGAGCGGCGGCTGAAAGGATGAACAAAAATCGGGAGAGGTTCTCGCTGGTCAGCATCGCCGGTTGACGCAACTTGTAAAACCGACTGTCTTAGCCATCGAAGATTCAGCATGAAAGCCGCCCTTCGAAGACCCGCAGACCGCATGAAGGACCTGTGCCGCGCTCGTAGACTGCGTCAGCCGCCCGCGGCTCTACCGGGCGATCCTTGGCAAGATTCGCTTCTGAATGGCTCATCGTTTCCTCCTCTGCGCACGCGAAGGACCGCCCGGGACGGCGTCCACCCATGTCTGATAGTTATTCCCACACCTCGGACACATTTGAGTTTGGCCGTAGGCTGTTGTCAAGGTACTTACTCACCGCGCGCGCGGTTGTCTGGACATGCAAACAATATCCGGCATCCAAAAAAATTATTTCATTCGAGCCCTAAGAATCTTGGCGTCTTGAGGAAACCGCTGGTTATCCATGATTCCGGCGTCTTGAATATTTCAGGAAGTCATGCGAAGCTTGCGGGCACAACATAAGGGAGGAAGCATGGCAAGCAGGAAGATCACCAAGGGCATCGCCGCTCCGGCCAGGAAAAAGAAGACCGGCAGAACCTTGAAGGTAGCAATACCAGCTTTCCCCACGGCAGAGGAGGCCGCTGCCTGGCAGCCACTTGCCGCGACTGCAAGCGCAGCCATATTGTTCTGGCAACAATTCATGCAGTTCCGCAAAGGAGCGGGCGCGGTACTGAATGCAACGGACATAGACAGGATCACCCGGCTGGTGCGTGCCATGTCGTGGGTAGAAAGCAAGCACGGAACCGGAATCGGGAACCAGCCCGCGCGAGACCCCATGCAGTGTGGAAATCCGGCGGATGCCTGGTGGCCGCAACTGGCCAATAGCGGCACCGTATTCGACAGGTATGTCGGCGGTCCTGGCGCATCCAACCTCAACGCGAACCAGCTGCCGAATGCGGTCAAGGACAAGGTGCCAGCGGCCGCCAAGGTCGGCAGCCTTGGATCGGTGTCGAAGGGGCATGACGATCCCGCCTTCAACAGCACCATGAGTTTTTACTGGGCTGTTCCCCACCTGGTCTGGAAAACCAACAAGCGTGCCGCACCAGCTCGAGAGTTCTATCTGTTCGGTGATGTTAGCCGTGCGGAACTTCTTGAAGGGGCCTATAACTACAACGGTAATGGCGATCCGGCCTATCGGACCAAAGTGGATGAAGTCCTAACTGCAACCGGTTGGCCGCTCACCGGAATTCTCGACTCACAGCCCCAAGCAGGTGACGACGTCGCGACGCTGTCGGCAGCCCTCAAGCAAAGTCTGGACTCCCTGCAGTCGTACACCGGCAAGGAGAAACTCTTTCCGCACGGGTTGGCCCGTTTCAGTCTCACTTTCACGCCAGGAAGCGCTGCGACTTATGTTGTAGAGGCCAAAGCGGCTCCAGCCCCGAAGTAGCAAGTCGGGGTTCGCAGCGCGCCTCGAAGCGCACGATTTGCAGAGCGCTCCAAAACAGTCGTAACTCGTATTGAATGATTTTGACGTTCACTGGTCAAAAATCCGTACCTTCCACTGGAAAAGCCGTCTACTGGACATCAGTAAACGGCTTTTGATCATCTAAGTAGTGGAGCTTGGGGCAATTGAAGGATCGCCAGAATGTTTTCGTGTTGAATTGCGCTGAAGTCTGACCCGAGGGGGGTCAGACACATGCAGTCGTAGAAAAGCCCGCTCGCAGCGGGCTTGAAACTGGACGTGGACTCTTACGCGGCCCACGTTACGGCAATTCACATACAGGAGCTGACTTTGTTTTTCTCGTCATGACAGCTCTTGATCGACGTGCCGCCGTGAGAATCGGCTTGCCTCGCCAGGCTTTCGGCGGAGCTTGTCGCCGAAGTGCCGTCGTATCGGTGTGATCCCGGATCAGTCAAGTGCTTCAAGCAGATGAATAGCGAGCTTCTGGATCAAAGGGCCCCGCTGTTGAATTCCGTCGAAATCTGATCCAGTTGTCGCAGTAATTTCCATCCAAAACTGACCCACGTAGGCACTACCCTGCTTGTTTTAAAAGCAGGGGAAATTAGGAGTGATAGACGTGGCGACATTGAATGTCATCAGACGTTGGGCATTGAGGGATCAGATGTCCATCCGCGAGATCTCCAGGCGTACAGGCCTGGCTCGCAACACAGTGAAGAAGCACCTGCGGTCCGATGAGACCGAGGCCAAGTACCCGCGGCGGGTCAGCTCAAGCAAGCTCGATCCCTATGCCGAGAAGCTGGCCACCTGGCTGGCAATCGAGGCAACAAAATCGCGGAAACAGCGGCGCACTTTGAGGCAGATCCACACAGACTCAGCCCAAAAAGGAGAAAACCAAGAACTTATCCACATCGTGAGCACCTTCTGCTCACAAAGAGTGTGGGTCAATATTCGATGGAAAACTCGGGTCAGACTTCAGTGGAATTCAACACTCTACCGGGCCTATGGCCTGCCCTGTCTGGATATCGACCTGAACGCAAACCAGCGCCAGCTTCATGACCTTGTCGCGTGACGCATCCAGGCCGGTGGTTTCGGTGTCGAGGATCACGATGCGGGCGATGGGCCCCGCAGGGCGATGGTCAAAATGCGTTACCGGCACCAAGCGCCTGAGCACGCGGTAATCCGGGTAGCGCTCGAGTTCAAGCGCCATGGCCTCGGGGGTGAGGGCCGGCAAAGAGGGAGCCGCGGCTGGTGTTGGTGGCGCTTTGGCCTGGCGAACCTTGGCAGGCGTTGCAGCCTGCGCGGCCGCCAAGGCCTCGTAGTCAAAGCCGAAGCCGAGTTGCCCCGCTGTCATTGAAAGCACCCTGCCAGCTGCCGCGCTGAAAACTCGACGTGATAAATGCGGTGTGGCATGGGCGCTCCTGGGTCACGGCATGCGGTTGAACGGCGCCTATCTTCGCAGATAGCGCGTACCGTAAACCAGTGCCATGAAACAGGATCGCTTTACAGCGCGACAAATCAGGGCAGCTTGTGCCCAGTGCTTACTCCCCCATCACAAACCCTTCGC
The DNA here is from genome assembly GCF_056405675.1 of Polaromonas sp. P1_F4. Classification (NCBI taxonomy): domain Bacteria; kingdom Pseudomonadati; phylum Pseudomonadota; class Betaproteobacteria; order Burkholderiales; family Comamonadaceae; genus Polaromonas; species Polaromonas sp. P1_F4. The sequence goes on from NZ_JBFUBP010000002.1 coordinate 526,080, forward strand.
GCCGCGGGTCGGCGCCGCCGCTCAGGCCGCCGGGTGTCACCACAATGCCCTGCAGGCCGCTGGTGAACTCGATGGCTTGCACCTCATGGCCCATCGCTTTCAAAGGGCCGGCCAGTTTCTCAAGTTCGGTGCCCAGTTCGACTTCGGTCGCGCGGTTGCGGCTGCCGCGGTTGGGCAGCGAGATCGCCTGCTGGATGTCCAGGTTCCAGTCCAGCACGCCCACCAAGGTCTTGGCCACGTAGTTGATGATGGCGCTGCCGCCGGGCGAACCCACCGTCATCTTCAGCTTGCCGGCAGCGTCGAACACCAGCGTGGGTGACATGGTGCTGCGGGGGCGCTTGCCGCCTTCGATGCGGTTGGCCACCGGCAAGCCGTTTTCTTCCGGCGCCATCGCAAAGTCGGTCATCTGGTTGTTCAGCAAAAAGCCGTGAACCATGATGTGGCTGCCGAACACGGCCTCAATCGTCGTTGTCATGGAGACCGCGTTGCCGGCGGAATCGATCACAGAGATGTGGCTGGTGGCGGGAATTTCAGACAATTCATCAGGCGCCCAGGCGAGCTTGACGCCGGCCGGCACACCGGGCGCCGCGCGCTTCATGCTGGCGTCCGGGCGAATCAGCGCGCTGCGCGTCTTGAGGTAGTCCGGCGCGACCAGCGCGGTGGCCGGTACGTTCACAAAATCAGGGTCGCCGACGTAATAGTCGCGGTCGGCGTAGGCCAGGCGGCCAGCTTCAGAAAAGAGGTGCACGGCTTCTGCAGAGTTCGGGCGCACGGTGGACATCGGAAAGCGTTCTAGCGAGCCCAGCATGGACAGCACCGCGATGCCGCCTGACGATGGCGGCGGCATGCCGCAGACCTTGTAGGCGCGGTAGGTGCCGCACAGCACCGTGCGCTCTTTGGCCTGGTAGGCGGCAATGTCTTGCACCGTCATGCCGCCGGGTTGCGCCTGACTGTTGACGGCGACTGAGATATCGCGGGCAATTTCGCCTTTGTAAAAAGCGTCCGGCCCTTCTTTGGCCACGCGCCTGAGCACGGCGGCAAAGGCCGGGTTTTTGAGTGTCGCACCGACTGCCAGCGGTTCGCCGGCGGCATCGTAGAAGTAGGCCTTGGCATTGGCGTTGGCGCGCAAGGTCTTGTCGAGCTTGATCACCGTGTGCAGGCGCTCGGACACCGGAAAGCCGCTTTCGGCCAGGCGGATGGTGGGCTCAAAGAGTTTGGCCCAGGGCAGCTTGCCGTGCTTTTGGTGGGCCAGCTCCATCACACGCAGCAAGCCGGGCACACCGACGGATTTGCCGGAGTTGATGGCGTCGCGAAGCGGAAGGGGTTTGCCTTTGCTGTCGAGGAAACGGTCCCCTTGCGCCGTGGCGGGCGCCTTCTCTCGGCCGTCATAGGCATTGACGGATTTACCGGCCGCGTCAAAGCTCAGGATGAACGCACCGCCGCCTATGCCCGACGATTGCGGCTCGGTCAGGTTTAGCATGATGGCGGCGGCAATGGCGGCATCAACCGCGCTGCCGCCGGCCTTGAGCATTTCATCGCCGGCCCGTGTCGCATGCGGGTTGGCCGTGGCGATCATGAACTTGCGCGCGGTGACCACCTTCTTTTCTGTGTAGCCCGACGACGGTTCGGGCGCCACGTCTTGCGGCGGCAGCAACTGCGCGTGGAGCGCACCTTGCGAGACAACAAACGCAAGGCCTAACCCTGCCAGTGCGCGGGCTTTTTTGTGTAAACGCATCATCTTTCCTTGTGACATGAATGCGCCCGCTCAATGAGCAGGCAGGTGTTTGGCGAAGAACTCGCGAATTTTCTGGTGAGCCGCAATGCGCGCTGCCGCGTTGCCGCCCACGTGCACGGGCTTGCCGCTGCGTATCACGTCTTCGCGAACCTTGACGGCGCTCAGCTCGTCGAAGCCGTGGTACGAATCGGGGTAGATTTCGATGTCGACGGGCTCGCCCCGCCCCTTGCTGCGCTCGGCCAGCTTTTGGCAGTAGCGCGCCGGCGTCCAGTCGTCCAGCTCACCGGCCAGGATGAGCAGCGGCGCATAGGCCACGTAGTCCGGCTTGCCCGCCAGCGTCGAGGCGCAGCCCGGGTACATCGCCACGGCCGCGGCAAAACCAGGTGCGCCCTGCTTCTTGACGGGCAACTCGGCATTCATCGCCTGCACGGCTGCCGTGCCGCCGTGCGAAAACCCGATGGCGCCGATCTTGCCCGGCACCACGTCTGGGCGTGTGTTGAGGTATTCGACGGCGCCATAGGCGTCGAGCCAGCGCTGCTCTTCCTGAATGGCGCGGGCTTTGGGCGTTACCGTGCAGATCTGCCGCTCGCCACGCGGGTTGAAGCTGTCTACCAGCAACACGCCGTAGCCCATGCCATTGAGGAGTTTGGCCGTGTCGCGAAAACGCTGCGTGATGCGGCCGTTGTTTCCCAGCGCACCCGCGCAGCCGTGAAACATGACGAGCGAGACAAAGCGGCCCTCGGCCGCCGGCTTGTAGAGGTAACCGTCGATCACCAGGCGTTCACTGCCCTGCCAGCGGTCAAGACTGGGGAACTGCACCTTCTCCTGCGCATGCGAAGGCAGCGACAGACCCGCTGCCAGCACGGCCAGGCAAGCAATACGAACCATAAGGTTCAGGTCAGCGAGTTTCATCGAAGCCTTCCACTTTCAGCAACTCAGGCTCCTCGCTGCGCAAGGCCAAGGTGGTGCCGCTGAAATCATGCTCCCCCGCGGGCTCGACCGCTTCGGCATAGGTGGACGCCACAATGGCCGCTTGCTGGCGCGTCGCATCGCTAGACCTGACCGGCAATACCAGCGGCGCGGGGAAGGACGGCGGCCGTACGTCAATGGCGCCGGAGAACATGTTTCCCACACGCACTGACGAGAAACCGGAAGCAGCCTGTGCAATTTCGGATCCGTCCCAGTTCAACGTGCCCACGGCGTTTTCGCCGATGCCGATGGTGGCGCCCGGCGTCAGTTGCTCAATACCCAGCACGCCGCCCGCGCTGGCAATACGCACCGAGCCGGTACCAGTGGAAGTAGGAGAGCTGTCGTAGCTGTCGGCCTTGAAGGTGATGTTGCCGGCGCCTGTGGCTTCGATGGTGGCCACGTTTGTGCTGGGCCGGATGGCGATGCCGGTGCCCGAACCGGCAGCAACGCCGGCCAGGGTGATGTTGCCGCTTTGCGTGAGGACGGAATTTTTTCCGCTGGCAATGTTGATCCCGTCACCGCTGCCCATGGCGGTGCCGGAGGCGGAGAGATCTCCGCTCACCGTGCGCAGCGTGTTGGTGCCGCCGGCCGCCAGTGAAACACCATTGGCTGAACCCAGGGCCTTGCCTGCCAGCGTCACGGCGCCGCTGCCGGTGGACTCAATGGTGTTGGTGCCTGAGCCCAGGGCGAGCGCGCTGCTGGTGCCCGCCGATTGCGCATTGACCGTGAGGGCGCCGTTGGCGGTGCGCAAGGTGTTGGTGCCGCTGGTGCCCATGCCCAGCCCTGAGCCCGCGCCGGTGGCGGCCGACTGCGCGGTGACGGCCAGGCTGCCTTGCCCGCCGGCCTGCACGAGGTTGATGCCGGTGGCCATGGAGACACCGACACCGCTGCTGCTGGTGCCGCTCAAGCTGATGTTCCCACTCTGCGACAGCACCGAGTTGTTGAGCGAGCCGAAGGTGATGCCATCACCGCCGCCAGTGCCCGCGCCGGTGAGCGACAGGTTGCCGCTGTTCGACTTGACCTGGTTGGTGCCGCCGGCCATCGAGATGCCGTTGCCGGCGCCGGTGGCGGTGCCCGACAAAGCCACGCTTCCCGCGCCGGTGGCTTCGAGCGTATTGCTGCCTGAACCTAAAGCGAGTGCGCTGCTGGTGCCGGCCGATTGGGCGTTGATGGTGAGCGCGCCATTGTTGGTGCGAATGACGTTGGTGCCGCCGCTGCCCATCGACAGGCCCGAGCCGGAGCCTGCGTTGCTGGACTGCACATTGAGCGTGACGTTGCCGTTGCCCGCGGCTTCCACCAGATTGGCGCCCGAGCCCACCAGCATGGCGCTGCCGCCGGCGTTGCTGGCCGAGAGGGTGATGCCGCCGGCGCCCGAGGTGAGGATCTTGCTGCCCCCGGTAAGCGAAATGCCCTGCGTTGCCCCCGCACCTATGCCCGAGACATTGATATTGCCGCCGGCGGAGCTGAGCGTGGCCAGGTTCATCGCCACGGGGCGATTGGCCACCAGCGTGATGTTGCCGGCGCCCGTGGCCTCAACCTTGGCCAGGTTGGCGCCATCGCCCAGCACGATGGCGCTGCCGGTTCCCGTGGCATTGCCCGTGATGGCGATGTCGCCGCCGCCTGTGCTTATCAGGTTGGTGCCGGTGATCAGCGACACGGCATTGCCCGAACCCGATGATGTGCCGGTCAACGCAAGCCGGCCGGTGCCGGTGGCTTGCAGGGTGTTGGTGCCGGAGCCAAGCGCCAGCGCGCTGCTGGAGCCGGTCGATTTGGCGTCGATCATCAGCACGCCGTCTGCCACGCGGATGGTGTTGGTGCCGCTGGAGCCCATGGTCAGGCCCAGCGCAGCGCCGGTGGACTCGGCGCTAAGGGTGATGTTGCCCGTGCCGGTGGACTGGATGATGTTGGTGCCGCTGTTCATACCAAAGGCGGTGGCACCGGCGTTACGGGCGTTGATGGTGATGTTGCCGCTGGTGGTTTGTATCGTGTTGGCGCTGGTGGCCATCGAGAACGCCTGGCCGGCCGCACCTTTGGCATTGATGATGATGTTGCCCGCGCCGGTGCTGAGCAGGCTGCCGCCGCCCACCATGCGAAAGCCGATGGTGGTGACGCCGCCGCCGGTGGCATAGCCGGTGGTCGGGTCCGGGCCGCCGCCTATGGTGAGGTTGCCGCCATTGGTCACGATCTGCGCGCCGCTTCCGATGGAGACAGAACCGACCGCCGCACCGCCGGCCGAGGCCGAGTTGAGCACGACGTTCAGTTTGCCCGTGCCCGAGGTGATGTTCGCATTGACATTGATGTCGCGATTGGCCAGCAGCGTCAGTGTGCGGTCGGTGGCACCGTTGTAGTTCACCGCGTTGGCAACCGTGATGTCGCCCAGCGATGCACCGGCACTGGCAGTGCTCACCGTCACGTTGGCCGTCCCCAGCTGGTTGACCAGCGTGGTGGTGTTGAGGACGGACGAAGCGCCCGCACCGGTGAAGGTATTGCTGCCATTCCATGTCGCGGTATTGGCGCCCGACGAGATCGTGATGTTGGTCGGGTCCAGCAGCAAGGAGCCCGCGTTGCCGTGCGCGGCCGTCAGGTCGGCTGTGCCCGAATAGTCAAGGAAACCGACGCCCGACACTTCGGCGTTGCCGCCGTGTCCGCTGGTGGAGCCGCCCTTGGCGCTGATGGTGCCGTAGTAACGCGTGCTCTCGTCCGACCAGGCCACGACCTTGCCGCCGTTGCCGGTGGTGACGGCGTCGGCCTTGATTCGGGCATCTGCATCGATAAAAGTTGCGCTCGCGCGCTGCTCACTGCCAGAGCCTTGCCAGTTACCCCCTACCAGCACGGCCCCGCCGCCCGCGTCACCCGACGCATCGACGCGGGTACCCGCGAACAAGCCGACCTTGTCACCCAGGACCTTGACGGTGCCGCCGGCCTGGCCGGTGCCGTAGCCCGAAGCGTCGAGCGTGCCACTCACAGCGACGACGCCGGTTTCTCCCCCTTCGAGCCTGATCACGCCGTTTTTGTTGGTGAGGCTTCGGGCCTGCACCGTGCCGCTGTTGTTCAGCACGGTTGCCAGCGGGTCGCCGCCGGAGCGGGCCGCAAGCATGACCAGCCCGCCATCGGCCTGGATGGCGCCGCTGTTGGAGGCCAGCGCCGACAGCGCCGCGCCGTCGACCTGCAGGTTGATCAGCCCGTCGCCATGCATGTCCAGCGTGACGGCATTGCCCGCTGCCAGGGCCACGGTGCCCATGCGCGCGGTGATACTGCCTTCATTGCTGACCTGGGGGCCAACCAGCGCGACGTACCCGCCTTCGCTCGCGGTGAGCGTTCCCTGGTTGAGCACCTGCCCTGTGGCGCCAGATGTTTTGTTGAAGCGCATATTGCCTGCGGCGAAGTCGGCGTTGGAAATATCGAGCGTGCTGGCGACCAACCCGCCGACATTCACGTTGGAGCCAGGCGCGAACAGCACACCGGCCGCGTTGACCAGAAAGACCTGGCCGTTGGCATTGAGCTGCCCGTAGATGCGCGACGGGTCACTGGACATCACGCGGTTCAGCGCGATGGACGACCTGGAGGGCTGCACAAAATTGACGGTTGCGCCCGAGCCGATGTTGAAGCTGTCCCAGTGCGTCGTCAGCTTGTCGCTGGCCTGGTTGACGGTGAGGACGTTGCCCGACGTGGCGATGGTGCCTGAGCCGGCCACCACCTGCCCGTTGGTCGGCAAGGCATTGCCCGGCAGCGAGTCAGCGAACGCGGTGGCACCTTGCAAGGCGAAGACCGCCAGCATGATGGAAGTCGGGACAGGATGAAAGCGGCGACTATGAGTAGCGTGCATGGAGCGCATGGAGGACTCTCTTTCTCAGAACCTGTACTTGAAACCCAGCCCGTAACCGAGCACATCGGCGCCGACGCCGGGTGAGTTGCCGGCGGAAGCAAACACCGCACCCGTGCGGAAGTTGTAGCTGGCCGAGCCGTCGTTGCGGATGCGGGAGAAGGTGCCGTAGACGCTGAGGTTTTTGCTGATGGTGCGGTTGAAGCCGACAGCCACCATGGTCGCGCCCAAACCCGCCGTCGAGCAGGAGCGCAAGGCCGGATCGTTGGACACCACATCGCAGCTGCCGGCAGAGGCACGGCCTGCGCTGGCGCGCAGCTCCCACGGGCCGATGGTGTGCGTCACGCCGAACAGCCGGGCGCGGCGGCGATAGCTTTGCAAATCAAGCACCGTGTTCCCGGGAACGACATCCGATTCGGAATAGGCCAGCTTGTCGATGAGCATGGAGAACGTGGTGCGCCCCACGGTGTAGCTGGCGCCGAAACTGGCTGCCCAGTCGCGCGACGAGGTGCCTTGCGTGACGGCGGTGGCGGAAGAACCGACACCGCGGTTGTTGCGCCCCAGGCTCGCGATGCCGAAGTACTGGTTGTGCTGCTCGTAGGCCAGGCCCAGCTTGAGAGCGCCAATGACATACGAGCCGCTGAAACCCCAGACCGAGCCAGAGCCCAGATCCGGCGCGGCCCTGCGGCCATTGTTGGAATACGCGATGCGCGCCGACAGCCCGTTCCACTCCGGCGATGCGTACTGCCAGACACCCGGCTGCCGGCGAATGAAGGCCGCGTCGTCGTTGTTGGCATCGGTCGCATTGGTCACCGGTCCGGGGGCGCTGGACGACCCGACGCCGAGGCCGGGCGAGCCGATGATGCCGCCCGCGCCGCCAATGCCGTAGTCATTGAAGGGATCGAACTTTGCGGTCATGTCGCGAAACGGCATGGTCCACTGACCGTAACGCACCGCACCCCAATCAGGGCTGCGCAGCCCCACACCGGCGTCCTGCAGGGAGGTGGAGGCGTTGGATTCGGGCCGTGAAGAGGTGGCGCCGTCCTTCGGCACGTACTTGTAGGCCACGCCAGCTTCAACCTGCCAGAAGGCTTCAAGGCCATCGCCCAGCCCCAGAGCGCCGCGCACACCGATCGAAGACGACGGGTCGCTGTAGCGCGTGTAGGGCGGCAGTTGCCTGCCTGTGGGCGTGGCCGACTGCGTGGCGCCGCGCGGGCCGGCGTCGGTCGCACCATCACGGCTTATACGCTCGAATTCGAGGCCGAAGCCACCGAAGATTTCGAACCGGTCTTGGCTCAGGTCCGGGTCATCAGAGCCCGACGACGAGAGCCCTGCAAAGGCTTGCGGCGCGCCGCTGAGCTGTATCCACACCGTCGGACTGTGCGAGGCCTCGATGCTGCTGGGCGTGCTCGTCGGCTTGAACGCGACGCCCAGGCTGACGGTCAGGGATTTGGGGCGGGTAAGGATCACGCCCAGGCCGGCGCCTTGCAGGCTCTTGTGGTTGCTGGCCTGTGTGGGATCCCAGGGATTTTTGTCGATACGCACGCGCCCGGCGTCGTAGAAGACAAAGCCTTCCACACCGAACCCGCCCAGACGCCCCAGCGAGCGCCGCAGTTCGAGCCTTGAGACCCAGCCCTCGTCGCCGGCGCCTTCGCCCTGCGGATAGGCTCTCACACCGTTCATGCCGCCCAGAAAAAACTCTTCCGAGGAATCGAGATTTTTGGAGGCACGCTGACCCGAGAACGACGCGTACAGCGTGAAGCCGCCGGGCAAGGCCTGCAGGCGCGAAAGCGACCAGTTCAGCTTGTGAAAATTGCCTGCCGTGCGGGCCGAACGGTCGTCAAAGGCGGCATCAGAGAGCGTGTCCCGGCTCAGGTTGCCGTGGGTGAAGCCCAGTGAGTAGTTCGTCAGCGCCGCGGTGCCCGCCAGGCCATCACGCCAGTCGCCATACAGATCAAAGCGGCCCAGTGAACTCGTTTTTTTGACATCCACGCCGGCCTGGTTGATCTGGTCGATATAGGACTTGTGCTCCAGCGTCAGCTGGCCTGTAAGGTTGGACTGCCTGCTGCGGATGAAGGGATATGCCAGAAATGCGCTGGCGCTTTGGCCTTCACCGTGGGCCTCGAGCGGCGCAAAGTCGCGGCCTATCTTGTAGAGCAGGTTGGTGTAGCCCACGCCTGCACGCAGGCCGGATCCGCCTATCGGCGCGGAGACGCCCAGCGTCTGCGCCGTCAGCCCTTCAAAGGTGGTGAGTCCCCGCACGCTCCAGGCCTCGCCCAGGCCCAGCCAGTCGTTGGCCGATAGCTCTACCGTCAGGCGATTGCGCCCGGTGTAACTGTTGCCCTGGTTGTCAAAACCGAATCTTGCCTGCGCCAGCGCGCTCTCACTCACCCGCACCACCAGGTCGGCCGTTCCCGGCTGCGCGCCGGCGCGAAGCACAGAGCGCACGGTGATGCCCGGCAAGTCGGTGAGCAGCAGCAGCGAGCGTTCGATATCGGCTTCGCGGATCACGGCGCCAGGGGTCAGGTCATTGATGAAGCGGCGGATGACGCCTTCATCCAGGCGAACGCCCTTCGCAGGCTCGACCGCGACGGTGCCTAGACGCCCTTCCCGGATCTCCAGCTTCACCGTTCCGTTGGCAATGTCCTGCGCGGGCAAGTTGGCGCGTGCCACCAGGTAGCCCTGCGCCCGGTAGAAGCGGGTGATGCGCGCAGCGGCGTCGGCCAGCGCGTCAAAGCCAATTTCGCGGCCCGTGAAGTCGCCGAGCTCCGCAGCCAGGATCTGCGCGTCGATGGAGTCATTGCCGCTGAATTCAAACTGCCTGACCACGATCCGCACACCGGAGTCCGTGGCGGGCAGGCTTTTTTCATCGGCAGGCCGCTCAATCACGGCCGGGGTTTCCGCCGGAGCCGGGTTGCTCACGCCGGGCGCGCGCTCCCGGATCGACTCGAGCATGCGGCCCGCATCGGGCACTTGCGCCAAAGCGCCATAGCCGGACAAGGCCAGCAAGCTACCAATCACGCTGGGTTTGAACGGGCGGCCTTTGGGCCTTTTCACTTTGATTGCTTGCATCTGTATTTCTTGAAAGGCTGGCAGCCGCATCCGCGCCATGCATCAAGGCCTGCTCCCCTGACGGATATTGGACGGGCAATCGCCCGAAATCGCCAGTTCGAAATACCCGCCCATATCCATAACCTCAGGTTATTGATCACCTCATAAAAGTGAGGCAGAAGGGCTTGTGGCCGAGGGTCAGGGCCGCAACAAGCGTGCGCGGATACGGCTGCGCCGCAAGACCTGCCGCTGCAAGAAGTGAAGGATTAAAAAATTGCGGCCCGTGGTGATCGCATCAGGGCGTCCTGGGCGCTTGCGCGGGCTCAGACGTTCACCGGTGCGGGCCGCCGGCACAAACTCGTGGTGACACCACGCCAGGCGTCGGTCCAGCCCCCCGGACGCTCCATTTTTGATAGCGAAAAGTCCATGTCCACTATGGGCTAGAGGGCAATTTAATGCAAAAGAACGACTTAGCGGGTGAACTTCCTGAAGAACTCTTCGGCGCGCTTTTTACTGTCGATCGCAGCCTGTTTGTTGGCTTCCACCGATTCACGCTTTTTGGTGGGCGTGTCGTAGGAATGCTCCACACCGGGATACAGCACAAACTGCCAGTCGCTGCCATTGCGTTTGGCGATCTCCGAAATTTGTGCGCACCGTTCGGGTTTGACTTCTTCGTCATCGGTGCCGATCAGCAGCAGCATGGGCGCGTAGCTTTTGTACTCAGGGAATTGGCGCATCACTTGTGCGCAGGCGGGGTACATGCTTAGAAAGGCCCGGAAACCCGTGGCTTCGGTGGGCGACATGATGCCCGGCGCGCGGGTGGATGCCGCAGACAAAGCCGTGCTGCCCCCGTTGGACCAACCTTGCAAAAACACCTGGTCCTTGACGACATCCGGGCGGTTGCGCAGGAATTTCAGCGCAGCATAGGCATCCAGCGGCCGTATGGTGATCTCGTTCACACTGGCGGGCCGGCTGCCGTCGTTGGTGCCGGCTTCGAACCCGCGCGCATAGCCGCGAGGGCCAAAGGAGTCGACCAGCAAGCCGATATAGCCGCGTTCGGCCCAGAACTTGCCCCACATGACATGGCGCGACGACAGGGAGTCGCCGTCGAAGGTTTCCTTCAGGGTCGAGTAAAGCCCGCCCCGCCCATGCAGCATCACCACCGCCGGATGCGGCCCCGGGGTGGACGGCAGATACATATAGGCCACCAGTTCAGTTTTTCCGTCTTCACTGGTGAAGTTCACGGCCTGGGCTTTTTGCGCCCATGCGCCCGGTGCCGCCAGGAGCGACACAACCAGCAGGGCAAAGGCCGCCAAAGACTGCAGGTCAGGACGAAAAAGAGGAAGGGCAGCTGTGTGCATGTATCGACTTTCAGGGGCTAGCAAAAGTGCCGTTGCATTCGTTTTTGAATCATGTCCGTCAGCACGCGGCGGCGTCAAGCCTTGGTGATGACAGTTGGCCACATGCAGACCAGCGCTTCAGAGGGACCCATAACTTCAGGTTATTGGGCTCACATTAATTTGATAAGGGCACAGCAGTGGCCGAACTTAGGATGAGCTTGGCCCGATGGCCACGGCGATGGCTACTGAACAATCACTCACCTTGAAAGAACCGATGATCCACACCTACACAGATGACGACGTTGGCGATGCCGTCGGATGGCGCGATGTTCTGCGCGACCTGCCCCACGCCTTTGAATCCCTGCGCACCGGAGATGCATCCATACAGGCCCGCCAACGCATCGATTGCGGGAACTGGAAGCTCAGCGGCATGGGCGCCTTGTGGGAAAGCCGCGCCGTCGCTGCGTACAAAACCTACACCAGCCTGAATGGCCAGTTCAATTTTCTGGTCAACCTGTTCGACTTGAAAGACCAGACGCACCATGTGATGCCCGCGGCGGAAATCACCCGCGCCAGGACCGCAGGCATGACGGCCTGGGTGGCCCCGAAAATCACCGTGCCCGGCGCCCAAAAAATGGCGCTTTTCGGGTTGGGGATACAAGGGCGCACCCATCTTGAGGCCCTGCAGGAGACGATGGGGTTTGCCGAGATCGCCGTGGTGGATACGGTTGATGTTTCACAGGCCTGCGAAGCGTTTTCCAAACGCTACAAGACACGGGTTCACCAGGTGACGCCCCAGGAAGCCGTGACCGGCGCAGACCTGATCGTCACCGTCACGCGCTCCAAGCAACCGCTGTTTGACGGTGCCTGGCTCAAGCGCGGCGCGAGCATCTGCGCAGTAGGAACCAGCTTGCCCAGTGGCACGGAGATCGACCAGATCAGCCGGGCGCGCAGCGACCGCGTGATCGTTGAATGGAAACCGCAAAGCCTCGTGGAAGCCGGAGAGATCGTGATCGGCCTGGCGGACAAAAGCCTGGACGCGTCGCAGATCAGCGACTTGCCGGAACTGCTGGCCAGCGATGCGCACTGGCGGCGCACGCCTGAAGAAATCATCCTGTTCAAGGCCGTGGGTGTGGGCTTGAGCGACCTGGTCGCTGCGCGACTCGTGGTCAACCGCCTGAGCGGGCGGACTCTGCCTCAAGCTGTCGCTTCAAGCCAGTACTAAAGGAAGAGCCGGCGCTCAGGTGCGAGGCTGCCAGGTGGCGTCTTGTACCTTCTTGAGTTCGTCGCCCACGCAGGTGGTGAGCGCGCGCATGATGTCTGTGACGGCGGCAGCCTTGAGGTACATGGCGCAGACGGGGAATTCGGCGCGCGGCTCCAGCGGCAAGACCTTGAGCTTGTCGGAGAAAAAGTTAGCGCTGGCCGAATCCACAATCGCCACACCCTGGTCCAACTCCGCCAGGCGTACCGCCATCTGGTAAGTGCGTACGGCCGTCTTGCCTTGCTGCCAGCTGAACCGGTTGGCATAGCGCGAATAGATGCGCCCCAAAGGATCCTTTCCAGAGAGCTCGATCAACTCCATGGTCGCCAGGGCTTCCGCCGAGATGGACTTATTGCGCGCGTATTTACCAAGCCTGGAGGGCAGGCTCGCCGCTACCAATTGGAGATGCCCGATCTCGATGCAATCCAGCGAAGGATGCAGCGGCGGGTCAAAGGCGATGGCCATGTCCACTTCATGCATGAGCAGTTTTTGCATCATGTCTTCGGTGTGCCCGGTATTGAGCTCACTGCGCATCTTGGGAAAGAGTTTTCGGGCCGCGAGCAACGCGGTAGGCAGCACGCTGTTGGCCAAAGACGCCACCGCGGCCACCCGCACCGCCTTGTCGGCGCCCAGCTTGAGATTGCGGGCCAGTTCGCGAACGGCGTCCAGGCCGCCGGTGGCTTGCTCCACGACGGGTGCCAGTGCGTGTGTCTCTTTGGTCGCCACCAGCCGCTTGCCTTCGCGGTTGAAAAGGGCAAAGCCGACCGTGGCCTCCGCATGCTGCAGCGCCTTGGTGACGGCAGGCTGAGAGACGTGCAACAGGCGTGCGGCACCGCTAATGGTGCCCGTGCGCAGAATGGCTTGCAGGACTTCGATGTGGCGGGTTCTCATGGTAGAAGATGCGGAAAATCCCGGCTTGCGTGGTTGAACGGCAGGCCCCGACCAGAGGGAAAACAGCACCGCGGGATGCGGGCAGTTACAGACTTTGCGGTGGTGACTGTGCAAATATTCGAGGCATTTTGCACTGAATCCACCTGGACCGGCTGTATTTAATGCCGAGGCTGTGGAATCCGGCAAATAGTGAGCGGGAATTCCGGCATTTAATAGCCAGAAAACCGGTTTTAGCCTCGAAAATCGCCCCTTTTCCCAAACCTCTTTCCGGCAATTAATGATTTTGGGGCGAGAATTTCCGGCAATTAATGCACTTGAGCGACTAACTCTGGGTTTGCCTTGCAGTGGCCCCACCCCTAGTTAGGTTGGACATGATTGAACGCGATCGACGCGACCAAAGAGCCGAGCTTGGCGGCTGGCTCCTGAGCGCGAGCGGCGGACTCTTGTAACAGCCCAATATTGGTAGGTTTCATACAGGCACTGGCTTCCTGAACCAAGGCGTCTGGATGACGTTGACTTGCTTGCGGCCGAGTTCAGGAACGGGATGTGACCCCGAGTACTCCCGGAAATGCTCATATCTTCTGGCTGGTGGCAGCGCAGCTGACTTGCCTTCAAGTTAGGGGGAATATGCGGACAGTAATTATCGGAAACAGTGGCAGCGGGAAGACGTGGCTGGCCAAATGTCTTGCTGAGAAAACAGGTGGTCCAGTGATGCATCTTGACGAGGTCTTCTGGCTTCCGGGCGGTTTTAATGAGAAGCGAGACCCCTCAGACGTCTCCCGCCTCATTGACGTCAAGCGGACTGAGGCCGAATGGATTGTCGAAGGTGTCTACGGGAACTTGGCAGCGCAGTTCTTGCCCTCTGCGATGACGCTCGTGTGGCTTGACTTGCCCTGGTTGGTGTGCAGGCGGCGGCTTGAACTCCGAGGCTCTGAGAGCAAAGCGCACATGCACCGAGAACAATCTAGCCAAGGCCTTCGGGAACTCATTAGTTGGGCCGAAGCGTATTGCTTTCGCCAGGGATCGAGCGGTCAGGCCGCTCACCTTGCTTTGTTTGAGGCGTTCCAAGGCCAGCGCTTCCGACTACGCTCAGAGATGCAAGTACGGGAGTATTTAGATGCTGCCTAACAGTTTTGTCGAGTCGGACCGGCCAGAAGCGGCTCAGTCTATCGTTAATCTCGGGCGGCCAGCCGCTCACGTCAACGCTAGGCCTCATATGAAATTTCTCGTCACGGTCTTGTTGGCTACGGTTCTTGGAGGCTGCGCTCTAATCGAGCCGACGGCTGCAAGCCACTTCAATGCCAAGCCAGACACGCCCGCAGAGGCCGTCTTTACTTGTGCTGAGTCCACCATTCGCTCACTTAAGGTAAAACAAGGCACATGGAGTGATGTCGTCACAACTCGAGATATTGGTAGCGGCCTATTTGAAACCAACCAGTTCAATAAGGTAAATATCGTGGGCATACGGGTACAAGTCAGGTATGACTCCCGCACAGGAAACGGGCGCATCAAAGTCAAGGCCAGCGGAGCCTACTTTGCCGACCTTGGGGCTGATCAGGCAGCCGAGCAACTTACAAATGGAATCGTGCAATGCCTGTAAGGCCTAACAACTCTTTCAATCCGAACCCGCTTTGCGGGTCGGTTTGATTCGGGCGTTAGGCGACCAATACCAGATGATCCAACTCGTAATTCCGACCGAACGTCACGTTGAGGGCTACGCTGCCGCGCTTAAACGCGGGTGGTCTCCACACAATGAGCGCGGCTTGGGAGCTTCGATCGAAGAACTTGAGAAAATTGAAGCTGACCCGAAGTTATTCGTTGACTCGCTTGATGACAGGGAAGCCAATGGCCTGCCCGTCAAGATGCCGGACGGCTCAGAGGTACCTCGCTTGCCCGGATTCGTGCGCTGGATGTGGGATGGAGAGTTCGCAGGAGCTATCGGGTTTAGGTGGCAACACGGAACGACGGACCTACCTCCGTATTGCCTGGGCCACATCGGCTACTCGGTGGTTCCATGGAGGCAAAGGCGAGGCTATGCAACAGCCGCACTGCTCAGCATGCTGGAGGAAGCACGACTAATGGGAATGCCGTATGTGGAAATCACCACCGACCCAGACAACTTGCCTTCGCAAAAGGTCATCCTTGCAGCAGGCGGCAAGCTCCATGAGCGGTTTAATAAGCCTCCGCAGTTCGGTAGCAAACCATGCCTTCGATTTCGTATCGCTTTGGCCTAGAGCCGTCTAGCCCTTGCATCGAGAGGGGGCGTCCGGTGTGTCGGCGGCCAGCATTCGCGGTTGCGCCTGGATCAGTGTGACGCGCTGATCCTCCTCGATGATTGCCTGGGTACTGGAACCCAGTTTAAGAACTTTGCCCGGGCCTACCAGTTAGAGCGGCAACCTGAACAGCGGGCGGTGATTTACATTCCGTATGTTGCACATACGAAAGGAATCGACCACTTGAAGAAGCAATGCCCTCGGGTGCACGTTTCTCCCGTAGAGACGCCTGGAGAGGGCGCTGACTTTTTTGGTGTGGATAAAGATGACCAGGCTCTTTGGCGTCTTGATAAGACCAACTCGGCAGCCGCAGCTCGGAATTTCTATGAAGAATTGCTGAGGCGAAAAGCGGGATCAAAAGGAGAGTCTGTGTGGATCTGCCTCAAAGTGCGCCGCTGTGTCCGCGATTTTGTTGCTTCGATGACTAGCCTGGTGACCAGCTTCTCGGCGTAGGGATCGACCTTGCTTGCGCTCACCCGCCTTGGATACTTGGGCTCGCTCTCTTCCGACCGCAGTGCTTCTTCACTGTGTTGCGAGCCAGGACTGTACGCATTGAGATCTCGGGGATGGACATCTGATCGCAATGCCCAGCGCCTGATGATATTCAATGTCGCCACGCCTATCACTCCTAATTTCCCTTGCTTTTAAAACAAGCGACGGGTGGCCTCAGGTCTATCGGGGCGGCGCATGACAGCACCCTAATAACCGCGCGACGTGTCGACGAGCCCGGTGACAGTCCTTCCCTGCTCCATCAGCGTGATCTTGGCGGCGATTTGCGCGAGGGCCTCGCCGATCAGCGTCTGTGCTGAGATGTGCGGCGTCAGGGTGACCTTGGGATGTTTCCAGAAAGGGTGATGCAAGGACAGCGGCTCGGTGCGGAAAACGTCGAGTGTCGCGCCCGCCAGGTGGCCGCTATCGATCAGCTCTATTAGGTCATCCTCCACAAGATGTGCGCCCCGTGCCACATTGATGATGTAGCCGCCGGGCTTCAGGCGTAAAAGCGATTGGCGGCACATCAGGTTCTGCGTTTCCGGTGTGAGCGGTAACATGCACACGAGGATGCGTGTCGACGACAGAAACTCGTCCAGCTGCGACGGGCCCGCCAAACAGCGCACGCCCGGGATACTTTTTTCATTGCGGCTCCAGCCCAGCACCGGGAACTCGAACTGTGCCAGCGACCTGGCCACGCGCTCACCCAGAGCGCCCAGGCCCATAACGCCGAGCGGAAAATCACTGCGCAGCCGCGGCTTGCGCGGCTCCCAGCGCCCGGCTCGGGCATCGTCTGCATAGCCGCCGAAATCACGAAAATGGCCCAGCACGGCGTGGCAGACGTAATCGGCCATCTGCACCGCCATGCCACCGTCTTCTACGCGCACGATCTGCGCTGAAGGCGGCAGGCGCATACGCATCAGGGCATCGACGCCCGCGCCAACGTTGAAGATCGCTTTCGGCGAGACCAGCGTGTTCAGGAAGGCCTGCGGCGGATTCCAGACCACGGCATAGTCGGCGTCCGCCACGCTGCGGGGCCAAGCCTGCACAGTGGCGTGTGGCAGTGCCACGCGCAGCGCTTGCTCCCAGGGCTGCGCTTCGACGTGGGTGCAGCACAACGCGACCCGCAGGCCCCGGGGCGCCGACAGCGAAGACGCGGTGGCTGGCTGCTCAGCGAACGGCAAGGATGGCATCGACTTCAATGTCAAACCCGTTGAGGCTGGACTGCACGAAGCTGCGCGCCGGGAAGGGCGCACCCACATAAGTGGCATAGACGGCATCGAAAGCCTTGGCCTGGCTGGCGGGGTCACGCACGAACACCGTCACCTTGACGGCATCACGCAGGCTGAGGCCGGCTTCCTTTGCCACGGCCTGCAGGTTGTCCAGTGTCAGGCGCACCTGTTCATCAAAGGGCCGGTGGCCCTGGGGTATACCGTCGACCGTGCGCGGCACCTGGCCCGAAAGAAACACCAGGTCGCCAAAGCGCACGGCCTGGCTGTACGTACCGGCGGGCCGGGGCGCTTGGGCGCTGGTAAAAGCCTGCACGCTCATGACGTGCGGCCTGGCAGGCCCGCCGCAACCGCGAACTTGTCGAGCACCCCGACCATGCGCTCCAGCGCCACCGACCATTCGGCCTCGTCACGCGCATAGCAGACGCGGAAGTGGCCGGAGCCGCTCGGGCCGAACTGGTAGCCCGGGCTGACCAGCATGGCGGCATCTCGCATCAGCGCCTGCGAAATGGTGGTGTCAGCCTGCTTCAGCGCGCTGACGTCGGGCCAGGCGTATGCCGTGCCGCCCTGCAGGTGCAGCGTGAGCCAGGGCAGCTTTGCGAAAGCGGCGGCGGTGATCTGGCGCAAGTTCCAGAATTCCTTCAGCCGGCCTTCCAGCCATTGCACGTCCTGGCGCAGCCACGGGACCAGCACGTGCTGCGAATAGGCCGGCGCGCGCAGCGCCGTAATGGACTGGATGTCCTCGATGCCGCGGATCACGACGGCCGGAGCCGCCACCACGCCCAGGCGGTAACCGGACAGGGATTCCGTCTTGCTGGGGCCAAGCAGCGTGATCGTGCGGTCCTTCATGCCGGGCAGGGCGGCCAAGTGGGTATACGGCACACCTTCATAGACAAGGCGCGCGTAGAGTTCGTCGACCAGCACCATCACGTTGTAGCGCACAGCCAGTTCCGCGATGGCGGCGATCACGGCGGGCGCGTAGACGGCGCCGGTCGGGTTGTTAGGGTGCGAGAAAACGAAGAGCTTCGGTTTCAGGCGTTTGAAGGCGTCTTCCAGCGCGTTGAGGTCAGGATGGGGGCTCGCATCGCCGGCCAGCGGGATGTGCGTGACCTTGGCGCCCAGGAAACGCAGGATGCGTTCACTGAACAGGTAATCGGGGTCCACCAGCAGCACGTCGTCGTCCTGGCCGATGAGCGAGGACAGCGCGCCGAAGAGGCCGGCCTGCGTGCCCGGCGTGAGGATCAGCTCGCTGGCCGGGTCGAACGCCAGGCCGAACACCGACTTCACGCCTTCGGCCACGCTGGCCAGCACGTCGGGATGGCCGCGGTAGCCGGTGTAGGCGAGCGAGCCGTCCCTGGCCGCGCGGGCAATGACGTCACCGGCCCAGTCGGGCGGCGCAAAGCGCACGGTGTCGAAATGGGTGGTGTCCAGGAAGCCTTCGGGCGCGAGCGCCAGCAGGTCGCGGTCTGCCTGTCGCGCGCCCCCGGGCACACGGGTGGGCAGGCGCAACTCGTTGACGCGGGGAGAGGGCTGGACTTGGGGAGCCTGCAGCCAGGTATCGGCTTTCACGTTCATGGTTTTCCTTGGAGTGGAGGTTGGTTTTTGAGGTTGGGGTTGGGGTTGGGGTGGATGAAAAAGAAGTCAGCGCACGATGGCCACACGCTGCTGCAGGCGCTTCACAAGGCCCGACAGCGAAAAGCACATCACGAAATAGACAAGGGCAACGAAAAGGTACATCTCCACCAGACGCCCGTCGCGCTGAGCCACCTTGGAGGCGGCGCCAACGAAGTCGGTGATGGAAAGCACATAGACCAGCGAAACGTCCTGGAACAGCACGATGGTCTGCGTCAGCAGCACCGGGGCCATGTTGCGAAAGGCCTGCGGCAGGACGACAAAACGCATCACCTGCCAGTAGTTCATGCCCATGGCATAACCTGCCGAGACCTGGCCGCGCGGGATCGACTGGATGCCGGCGCGCATGATCTCGCAGAAGTAACACGCCTCGAACATGATGAAAGTGATCAGGCAGGACGAGAACGCGCCCACGCTGACCGGTTCTTTGGCGCCGATGATCCAGGCGCCGATGTAGGGCACGAGAAAGTAAAACCAGAAGATCACCAGCACCAGAGGCACCGAGCGGACGACGTTCACATAGGTGCCGGCGGCCATGGCCGCGAACCCGGAGCCGGACAGCCGACACATAGCCAGCAGCGTGCCGACCACGATGCCGCCCAGGGTGGCGAGCGCAGTGAGCTTGAGCGTGAACAGCATGCCCGTCATGAACAGGTACTGCCATGAGCGGGCGATCACATCGAAGTCGAAGCTGCCAAGCATGCGGTTTTCTTTCAATGGCGCGGTTGTGGCTGCCGGGTTAACGGCCGCCCTTCGCGCCAATCAGCCCCGGCACGGCGACGCGGCGCTCCAGCAGCCGCGCCAAGCCGATTACGCCGACGTTGACGATGAGGTAGACCAGCGTCGCGGCGCTCAAGGCTTCGAACACCTGGAACGAGAACTCCTGTATGGCGCGAGCCCGTGAGGTCAACTCCATCAGTCCGATAGTCAGCGCTACGGCACTGTTCTTCACCAGGTTAAGAAATTCTGATGTCAGTGGCGGCAGGACAATACGCAGCGCCTGCGGCAGCAACACGTGCCGGTAGGTCTGAGCGGTGGTTAGGCCCATGGCTGTTCCGGCCATGGACTGGCCGCGCGGCAGCGAGAGGATGCCCGCCTTCACCTGCTCGGCCACGCGGGAAGAAGCAAACAAGCCCAGGCACACTACGGCCGTGAGGAAAGAGGCGTTGGGCATTTGCTTGATGCTGTGGCCCAGAGCCTCGGGCAGCAATTCGGGCACGACGAAGTACCAGAGGAACAGCTGCACCAGCAAGGGGATATTGCGGAAAACTTCCACATAGGCATTACCCGCCCGCACGGCCGCGCAGCTGGGCAGCGTGCGCGCCACGCCCACCAGCAGGCCGAGCGACAGCGCCAGGCACCATGCGGCAATGGCTGTGGCCAGCGTCCAGCCCAGGCCCGAGACCAGCGTGGAAAGATAGGTGCCCGTACCCTCGGGCGACATCTCCCAGAAAATTTTCCAGTTCCAGTGGTAATTCATGGTCGGCCGGCTTGCTTGAAAAGCTCAATGCGGCGCAGACTGCTGACCGATCAGCGTCAGCAGCAAAGGCATGTCCACGTTGCCGCCCGACAGCACGAGCACCGCATCCTGGCCGCCCAAGGGCATGCGGCCGGCCAGCACAGCCGCCAGCGCCACGGCACCACCGGGCTCCACCACCAGGCGCAGCTCTTCCAACGCAAAACGCATGGCTGCGGCAACTTCCGCGTCGGTCACCGAGTGGGCCGCGCCTAGCAGCAGCCGGTTGATGGCAAAGGGCAGTTCGGCGGGTGTGGCCGCCTGCAGTGCGTCGCACACCGAGCGCGCGCCTGTCGGGTTGCTTTCGCGGCGGCCCGAAGCCAGCGAACGGAGCGTGTCGTCGAAAGCGTCAGGCTCCACCGCCACGATGCGCGTGCGCGGCGAGAGTTGTTCCAGCACCAGGCCGCTGCCCGCCAGCAGGCCGCCGCCCCCGCAGGGTGCGATGAAGGTGTGCAGGCGCGCCAGCGCGTCCGGTGGGAGGTCGCGCAGCGCCTCGAGCGCGACAGTGCCCTGCCCCGCCAGCACGTCGGGGTGGTCGCCCGGCGGCACCAGCACCCCGCCGGTCTCGGCCAACAGCTGCATGCCGATGGCTTCGCGGCTTTCGGTGCGGCGGTCGTACTGGCGTACCTGCGCACCCTGCTGGAGGGCCTTGTCTACCTTGTTGCGGGGGGCGTCAACGGGCATGACGATGGTCGCGCTCGCGCCCACCTGCCGGGCCGCCCAGGCGACAGCCTGCCCGTGGTTCCCCGTGGAATACGCCACCACGCCCCTGGCACGCTGCGCCGGCTCCAGCATCAGCAGCGCGTTGAAAGCGCCCCGGGCTTTGAACGAGCCGGTGACCTGCAGGCATTCGGGCTTGATCCACACCGCGCCGCCGGCGATGTTGTCGAGCGCCGGCGACCGCAGCAGCGGCGTGTGCCGGACGTAGTGGCGCAGCCGCAGGGCCGCGCGCTCCACGTCGGAGAACACCGGCACTCTCATCTCGCCCAGCAGTTCGTGCTGGATGCTCGCAGGCCGGAGCGCACCCGCCGGGGCGGTTTGTTCATTCAGGGACAGGGCTTGCATGGAACGTTTGCGCTTTACTGGTAGGAAGCCGGGTCGCCGGAGTCGGTCGGGCGGGCAATCACGGCCTTGAGCGCATCGCTCATCGGCACGTTCAGGTTGATGCCCTTGGGCGCGATGGGCGACTGGAACCATTTGGCATAGAGCTTGTGGATCTCGCCGCTTTTGAAGGTGTCAGTGATGGCCTGGTCGACGACTTTCTTGAAGTCCGCGTCACCCTTGCGCAACATTACGCCGTAGGGTTCGACCGACAGGGCCTCTTTGGATATGACGTAGTCGGCCGGCGACTTGGCGTTGGCGGCCATGCCGTAGAGGATGATGTCGTCCATGGCATAGGCTGCGATGCGGCCGGAGTCCAGCATGGCCAGGCCTTCGCCGTGGTCCACCACCGGGGTCACGTTCATGCCCAGGTTTTTCTGCGCATTGAGCGAGACCATCAGCTTGACATTGGAAGAACCCGAGGTGGCCGACACACCCTTGCCGCGCAGATCGGCAACAGATGCGATGTTCGAACTCTTTTTGCTCATCAGTCTGGTGGCGGTGACGAAGGTCGTCGGGCCGAACGCCACCTGCTGCTGGCGCTCTAGGTTGTTGGTGGTGTTGCCGCATTCCAGGTCTATCGTGCCGTTGGCCATCAGCGGTATACGCGTGGCGGAAGCCACCGGCTGCAATTTGGCCGCGACGGGAATGCCGAGGCGCTTGCCCGTGGCTTCAACAATTTTCATGCACAGGTCGATGTGGTAGCCGATGTACTGCTGCTTGTCATCCAAGTAAGAAAAGGGCGCGGACGTGTCGCGCACGCCGAGCACCAGCGTGCCGCTCTCTTTGACCTTCTTCAGCGTGCCGGTCAGCTCTTGCCCGCCGGCGGTGCCGAGGGTGCAGGCAACGAGCGCCGCCGCGACCCATGGAAGTTTGAATTTTCTGCTCATGTAAGGCTCCTGATGTGTCCTTGGGCCTGGGGAGGGCCCGGGGGGGGGTGGAGGCGCACCACACCGTGTCGGGAGCGCCTTGGCTTCAATGTTATGGCGCAAAGATTCATATAAGATCGAAAATTATTCGCTCTTCACATGAATCTTCTTAATGTGTTGAGTCATGAGGAGCCATACTGGCCTGATTTATCCCGCCCTCAAGGAGCGCCATGATCCGTTACCTCAACACCCTTGCCGCCATTGCACGCCACGGCACATTCGCAGCCGCCGGCGACCGTATCGGCCTGACGCAGTCGGCCGTCAGCGTCCAGATGCGCAAGCTCGAAGAGGCACTGGGCCTTACGCTGTTTGACCGCAGCGGCCGCGGCGCCGTACTGAATGAAGCCGGGCGCCGCGCCTTGGTGCACGCCGAGCAGATCGTGTTGCTGTTTGGCCAGATGACGGCAGGCGTGGACGACGCCGAACTCACGGGTACCCTGCGAGCCGGCGCTGTCATGACCAGCCTGCTGGGCGATGTGGTGGACGCGATGCCGGCCTTCAATAAGCGTTTTCCAAAGGTGGAAGTCCACCTGACGCCGGGGGGCTCTATGGAGCTCCTGACGGCGGTTGAAAAGCAGCGACTGGACTGCGCGTTGATCGTCAAGCCTTCCTACCCCATTGATGGAGTGCTCACCTGGAAGTCGCTGCGACAGGAACCTTTCGTGCTGCTCACGGCGGCGGGCGAAAAGTCCAGCGACGTGGCGGCGCTGTTGTCCAGCCGTCCCTTCATCCGCTACGACCGGCACTCCCACGGCGGCAGCCTGGTAGAGCGCTTCGTCAAGAGAAAACGCTACAGCCTCATGGAAGCCATGGAGACGGACTCGATCGAGACCATCGGCCTTCTGGTTGAGCGTGGCATGGGCGTGGCCATTGTGCCGCGCTCACCGGCGCTCAGGGTGCTAGGCCTGAAGGTGCGCGAGGTGGACTTGGCCGGAGACACCTTTTACCGCGAAGTCGGCCTGGTGGAACGGTCGGACAGCCCGCGCGCGCACCTGAGCAATGACTTCTGGCGCGTCATTTCAAAGCAGAAGCCGAGAAAAGTCACTTCGGCACCTTAAAGCCAAGGCCTGCAACGCGAAAACGGCGATACATGAATAAATTGAATGTATCAATGCATATTTATTCAAGTTCAGTTGAACACCATTTGTTAGATTAGCCCATCACACGGGCGAGGCGGCCCCTCCGGCCGTCATCCCGCAGCCATCTGGCTGGCCACAAACGCGCGGCCGTGGAGAAATGAGGTTAATCATGACTAACGCAAATACATCGCCCCGCCGGATGATGCTGGGCTCACTGGTGGCGCTTTCGGCGTTCGTCGGCCTGGCCCTCCCCGCGGCCGCCCAGGACATCACGATAGGGACCAAGCTTGAGCTCAACACGCTGGATCCGCATTTCTTCGCGTCATTTCCCGCGGGGTCTTCCCATGAGCTGATATACGAAAAGCTGACCTTTCAGGATGCCAACGGCGTGATCCAGCCGCAGCTGGCGCTGAGCTGGAAGATGTTGAGCGACCAGTTGTGGGAGTTCAAGCTACGCCCCAACGTCAAATTCCATGACGGCACACCACTCACCGCGGCGGACGTGGCCTTTACCATTGAGCGCATTCCTGCTGTGCCCAACAGCCCGAACTCGTTTGCGCAGTACACGCGCAACATCGAGCGCGTAGAGCAGGTCAACCCCCTCACGGTGCGCATCCACACCAAAGCGCCTAACCCGGCCCTGCCGCTGGAAATGTCGACCCTCTTCGTCGTCTCGGCCAAGAACGGCAAGGGCGCCACCACGGCCGACTACAACAGCGGCAAAAAGGCCATCGGCACCGGGCCCTACAAACTGGCGGAATGGGTGAGCGGCGAACGCCTTGTGGTGCAGCGCTTTGAAGGCCACTGGGGGGGCAAGCCCACCTGGAGCAAGGTCACCGAACGCGTTATTGCCAAGGACTCCTCACGGCTGGCGGCGCTGCTGTCGGGCCAGGTCGACGCGATCGATCTGGTGCCGATCTCCGACCTCTCGCGCGTGAAGGCCGACCCGCGCTACACGCTCTTCAGCGGCCCTGCGGCGCTGGTGCATTACATCGCGCTGGACTCCGCGCGCGACGTGTCGCCCTTCATTAAGGCCAGGGACGGCTCAGCGCTGGCGAAGAATCCCCTGAAGGATGCGCGCGTGCGAAAAGCACTCTCGCTAGCGCTCAACCGCAAGCTGATTTCCGAACGTCTGATGGAAGGCAGCGCCGTGCCCACCGCGCAGATCCTGCCCACCAACTTTGCCGGCACCAGCAAGACGCTAAGGCCCGATGCCTTCGACGCGGCCCGGGCCAAGGCGCTGCTGGCCGAAGCCGGCTGGCCCGACGGCTTCCGCCTGACACTGCACGCCACGGTGGACCGTTACCCGAATGACACCGCCATCGCGCAGGCCATCGCTGCCAGCTGGACGCGCATCGGCCTGGCCGTGGATGTCGAGACCATGCCCGGCGCAGTGTTCTTCGGCCGCGCCGCCCGCCAGGAGTTCTCGGCCTTTTCGGCCCAATACGGCTCGGACGACGCGGGCAGCGGCCTGCGCACGCTGCTCGGCACGGTGGACCCCGAGAAGGGCTCCGGCTCGGCCAACCGCACGAAATACAGCAACCCTGGGCTGGACCGCCAGCTCGCCATGGCCATGGCGGTGATGGACGACAGCCAGCGCAGCACCCAGTTGGCGCAGGTGACCGAGGCCTTCATGGCGGACGAAGGCCTGATTCCGGTTTTCCATCCCGCCTTCGACTACGCCGCCAGGAAAGGCCTGGTAGTGACGCACCGCCCGCAGCGGCGCTTTAACGCGCTGATGATCAAGCCGGGAAAATAAGATGCTTGTCTATATCTTCAGGCGGCTGGCGCAGACCGCGCTGGTTCTGCTGGTAACGTCGGTGCTGGTGTTCTCCGGCATCTTCGTGATCGGCGACCCCATCGAGCTGCTCGTCAGCCCGCAGGCCGACCAGATCGAGAAGGACCGCGCCCGCGCCGCGCTGGGCCTAGATCAGCCGGTTGTCAGCCAATACGCCCGCTTTCTCGGCAATGCCCTGCAAGGCGACCTCGGCATGAGCTTTGTGCACGGCCGCCAGGCGCTGGACGTCATCCTCGAGCGCATGCCCGCCACTCTGGAGCTTGCGCTGCTGGCGATGCTTATTGCGCTGGTCTTTGGCATACCGCTGGGCCTGTACGCTGGCCTCAAGCCGGACAGCCTGGGGGCCAAGACCATCATGGCCGGCTCCATCGTCGGCTTCTCACTGCCCAGCTTCTGGGTCGGCCTGCTGCTGATCCTGGTCTTTGCGGTGCAGCTGGGCTGGCTGCCATCGACGGGCCGCGGCCCCGTGGTCGACGTGATGGGCCTCAAGCTTTCCATCCTGCACTGGGACGGCCTCAAGCATGCGCTGCTGCCGGCGCTCAACTTGGCGCTCTTCAAGCTGGCGCTGATCATCCGCCTTACCCGCGCCCAAGTGCGCGAGAACGTGCTGCTGGACTATATCCGCTTCGCCCGCGCCAAAGGCCTGACGAACCGCCGCGTGCTAGGCGTGCACCTGATGAAAAATATCATGATTCCGCTGGTGACCGTGGTGGGCCTAGAGTTCGGCTCGGTCATCGCCTTTGCCGTCGTGACCGAATCCATCTACGCCTGGCCGGGGATGGGCAAACTGGTGGTGGACTCGATCTTCCAGTTGGACCGCCCTGTCGTCGTCGCCTACCTGATGATCACCGTGCTGATGTTCATTGCCATCAACCTGGTGGTGGACCTGCTTTATTCGATGCTGGACCCGCGCGTCCGTCTGGATGCGAACCCATGATGTCCTTTGCTCCGCCTCCCAAATCCTCTGTGCCCGCACCGAAGGAAGACACACCGCTGCGCCGTTTCGCGCGCGACTATGCCGGTTCGTACATCGCGCTCTTCGGCCTGACGCTTCTGGCAGCCGTACTGCTGGTCGCCGTCTTCGCGCCGTGGATAGCGCCGCAGAATCCCTATGACCTGGCCGGCCTGGACCTGATGGAGTCCCGGCTGCCGCCAGGCTCGGCGTCGGGCGACGGCACGCTTATCTACCTGCTGGGCACCGATGCACAGGGCCGGGACATGCTGTCGGCCATCCTCTACGGCCTACGCGTCTCGCTAATCGTCGGCGTGACCAGCGGCATTGCCGCCATGAGCCTGGGCGTGACACTGGGCATTCTGGCAGCCTATCTGGGTGGGCGTTTCGAACAGGTGCTGATGCGCATCGTGGACATCCAGCTGGGATTCCCGTCCATCCTGGTCGCGCTCGTGCTGATCGCCATGCTGGGCAAGGGCGTCGACAAGGTCATCATCGCACTCATCGCCGTGCAATGGGCGTTTTATGCGCGCACGGCCCGCTCAGCCGCGCTGGTAGAGCGCCACAAGGACTATATGGAAGCCGCGCGCGGCCTGGGCCTCACGCCCATACGCATGGTGCTGCGCCACCTGTTGCCCAACGCCCTGCCGCCGATGATCGTGGTGGGGACGGTGCAGGTCGCGCATGCGATCTCCCTGGAGGCCACGCTGTCATTCCTGGGTCTGGGCCTGCCGCCTACGCAGCCCTCGCTGGGCCTGCTGATCGCCAACGGCTACGAGTCGCTGCTGTCGGGCAAGTACTGGATCTCGGTTTATCCCGGCATTGCGCTGCTGCTGACCATCCTGGCTATCAACCTTGTCGGCGACCAGTTGCGCGACGTACTGAACCCGAGGCTCGCCAAATGAACGACACATCCACCCGCAAGGAAACACCCCTGCTTGAAGTCAGCAAGCTCGTCACGGAATTCAGCACGCGCGACGGCATTGCCCGCGCCGTGAATGGCGTGTCTTTTTCGCTCAGGGCGGGCGAAGTATTAGGGCTGGTCGGGGAGTCGGGCTCGGGCAAGTCGGTCACCGGCTTTTCCATCATGGGCCTGGTAGACGCACCCGGCCGCATTGCCGGCGGCAGTGTGAAGTTCGAGGGCAGCGAACTTGTCGGCGCCTCGGCCGAGTCGCTGCGGCGGCTGCGGGGCAACCGCATCGCGATGATCTTCCAGGACCCGATGATGACGCTCAACCCCGTGCTGCGAGTGGACACGCAGATGATGGAAACCATTCACGCGCATGAGCGCGTCAGCGCGAAAGCCGCACGCTCCCGCTGCGCTGAAGTCTTGCGCAAGGTCGGCATCGCTTCGGTCGAAGAACGACTGTTGCAATACCCGCACCAGTTTTCCGGCGGTATGCGCCAGCGCGTGGCGATCGCCATCGCACTGCTCAACCGGCCGGCACTCATCATTGCCGACGAGCCCACGACGGCGCTGGACGTGACGGTGCAGGCGCAGATTCTTTATGAAATGCAGGAGCTGGTGCGCGAAGCAGGCACCGCTCTGATCTGGATCACGCACGACTTGGCCGTCGTCGCGGGCCTGGCCGACCGGCTGGCGGTGATGTATGCCGGCCGCATTGTCGAGGAGGGCCCTGTCGGAGATGTGCTGGACTCGCCGCTGCACCACTACACGCGGGGGTTACTGGGCTCGGTGCCGGCCGCCAACGAACGCGGCAGCCGCATGTACCAGATCCCGGGCATGGCGCCATCGCTGTTGCGCCTGCCGCCGGGCTGCGCGTTCGCACCGCGCTGCAGTGCTGCCAGCCCGGAGTGCGCCAGGGATGTCATGCTGAACGAGGTCAGGCCGCGGCGCGGCGTGCGCTGTTTCCACCCCGTAGGCGCGGCGCTGGGGGTTTGCGCATGAGCACCGCCTTGCTGGAGATTCGAAATGTGTCCAAGCGCTTTACCCGAAAGCTGGACATCATCGAGAAAGTCGCCTCGCGCCTGGGCGTGAAGATCCAGAAGCAGACGGTCCACGCGGTAGACGGCGTGAGTTTCGATGTGCGCGCAGGTGAGGTCGTCAGCCTGGTCGGTGAGTCCGGTTGCGGCAAGTCCACCCTGGGACGGGTGGTCGCGGGCCTGCATGGCGCCTGTGAGGGCGAGGTGCTCTTGGACGGTAAGACGGTGCTGGTCAAGCCCGGTGCCAGGCCCTCGGTGCAGATGATCTTTCAGGATCCGTTTGCCTCGCTCAATCCGCGCATGCGGGTCGGTGACGCCATCGCCGAGGCGCCTGTGGCGCACGGCTTCATCAGCCGGGGCGAAGCGGCAGACTATGTGGCGGGCCTGCTGCGGCAGGTCGGGCTGGACCCGGACTGCATGCGCCGTTACCCGCATCAATTCTCGGGCGGGCAACGCGCCCGCGTCGGCATTGCCCGGGCGTTGGCGGTCAAACCCGGCTTTCTTGTTTGCGACGAGGCCGTGGCAGCGCTGGACGTTTCGATCCAGGCGCAGGTGCTGAATCTCTTCATGGACCTGCGCGAGCGGCTGGGCCTGACCTATCTTTTCATCAGCCACGACCTGGGGGTGGTGCGGCACCTGTCGGACCGCGTGGTCATCATGTACCTAGGACGGGTGATGGAAAGCGGAGCGGTCGACGAGCTCTATATAAGGCCCAACCACCCCTATACGCAGGCCTTGCTGGCGGAGATCCCGCGGCTGGACCGGCGCCATACCCGCTTCACGCCTATCCGAGGCGAGATCCCTTCGCCGCTCCATCCGCCCACGGGCTGTCACTTTCATCCGCGCTGCCCGCACGCCGGCCCGCGTTGCGCCGCTGAGCAGCCGGTGCTGCGCGAGGTTTCACCCGGCCAGCAGTCAGCTTGCCACCTGAATGACACACAAGGCACGGCCCTCGCCTGAACCCACGAGCACCATGAGCACCTCTCCTTCACTTCCCCGTATCGCTGTCGGCGGTTTCCTGCTTGAGAGCAACTACCACTCCCCGGTGGCGACCCGCGCCGAGTTCCAGTCCGTCTGCACGCTGGCCGGCGCCGCCTTCCAGGCCGACTGGGAAAGCGCCAGCCCCACCTGCACCAACAATATCAGCGGCTTTGTCGCCGGCATGAACGCGACCGGCGCTTGGCAGCCGGTTCCTCTCCTCATCGCCCAGGCGCATGCCAGCGGCGAAGTGGAGCAGGACTACTTCGACGAAATCGTCGCGGACTTCTGTGCACGGCTGCAGCGGGCGCTACCGGTGGACGGCGTTTTCATCGCAATGCACGGCGCGGCCAGCGCCACCGGCGACGCCGACCCGGACGGCACGCTGCTTGAAGCGGTGCGCAGGATCGTCGGCAAGGATGTACCCATCGTCACGACGCTGGACCTGCATGCCAACGTCGTCGCGCGCATGGTAGACAACGCCGACCTGATGGCCGCTTACCTCACCAACCCGCACGTGGACATGCGCGAACGCGGTGCCGAGTGCGCGCGTGCACTGCGCGAAATGCTGGGCGGGATGCGCACCGCCAAAGGCTTCGTCAAGCTGCCCTTCGCTCCGCCCTCGGTCACCCAGAACACCGCCTCAGGCCCATATGCCGACCTGATTGCCTTCGGCCAGTCCAAGGTCGACGCGGACGTGCTCAACGTGTCCATCTCGTCCGGCTTCACGCTGGGCGATACGCCCAAGAACGGCATGTCAGTCATCGTGACCACGCGGGGCCAGCAGGCCAAGGCACAGGCGCTGGCCAACGAGATCGCCAGCTTTGCCTGGAATCACCGGCACCGCTATGTGCCGCAGATGACGTCGCTGGCCGACGCGACCGCGAAGGCCCTGGCCTGCGGCCGGGACATGGCAGTGTCGCCGCTGATCTTTGCGGACATCGCCGACAACCCCGGTGGTGGCGCGCGAGGCAACACGGTGTGGATACTCAAGGGTTTCGTGGAAGCCGGCGTGAGCGGCGCCGTCGTCGGGCCTTTTTATGACCCAATGCTGGCCGCCGAGGCTCACCAGTTGGGCGAAGGAGAGGTGTTTGAGGCGCGCTTCAACCGAGACGAAACGCACCCGCTCTCTGGCCGCTTCGCCGCGCAGGCTGTGGTTGAACGCCTGCACCAGGGAAGTTATGTCGCACGGCGGGGCATCTCAGCCGGCAACGTCATCGCCAACGGGCCCACAGTGCTGCTGCGCATAGGCGGCGTCCAGGTCGTGGTGGTCAGCCGCCGCGACCAGGCGCGCGACGCGGTGCAGTTCGAAATGCTGGGTATAGACCTCTCCACGGTCCGCGCCATGGTGGTCAAGTCGCGCGGGCACTTCCGCGCGGCCTTCGACGAGTTTTTCACGAGCAGCCAGGTGGTGGAGGTCGACGTTCCCGGTCTCACCACTGCAGTGCTCGCCAACGTGCCGTGGAAGCGTATTCCACGGCCTATCTTCCCGCTGGACCTGGACGCCCAATGGGCGCCGGCCTCCGGCCAACCAACTTCCGGAGTGACTTCATGAGGGTGAAACTGATGATGGGAAAAATTCTTTGCGCGCTGCTGGTATGCGCCGGCGCCGCAGCACAGGCGCAGCAGGCCGGCACAGTCCATTTCCCGAGCCTGGACGGAAGCACGCAATTGGTGGCCTATGTGTACAAGCCCTCCACGCCAGGCCCGCACCCGGCCGTGGTGTTGATGCATGGCCGCGGCGGCCTGTACTCCAGCCTGAAGGAGACCACCGACGCCAACTCCCTGAGTTCGCGCCACGCGTTCTGGGGCAAGTTCTGGGCCGAGCGAGGGTACGTCGCCCTGCTGGTAGATTCATTCGGGCCACGAGGCTATGCGAAAGGCTTTGCAGCGGGTACCAATGACGGCCGTCGACCCGCCAACCTCAACGAGGTAACTGTCCGTCCGCTTGACGCTTACGGCGCCCTCAAGTACCTGCGCGAGCAGCCCGACGTCATAGCGACCCAGGTCTTCTTGCAGGGATGGTCCAACGGCGGTAGCGCGGCGCTGTCCACCGCATCGGCCAGCGCCCCGGGTGCCTCCGCGCCCACGACGGCGTCGGGCTTTCGCGCCATCCTCGCTTTCTACCCGGCCTGCACCCAGGTTACGCAGCATTACACAGCCGCCTACAAGACGTACACGCCGATGATCCTGTTCATCGGCAGCGACGACGAGGAAGTGAATCCGAAAAACTGCCGCATCCTGGCAGAGAACGCACAGCGCAATGGCAGCGAACTGGACCTGGTCTGGTACGAAGGCGTCACCCACTCCTTCGACACCCCGAGCAAGGCTCGTCAGGCGGTGGAAGCCAACGTCCGCGCCACGGAAGACAGCATCCGCCGCTCCGTGGAATTCTTCAGCCGCTACACGCGCTGAACTAAAAGCAGCCAGGCGCACCGGACGGTGCGCCTGGCTGGGCTGCGGCCAAGGCGGCCGACCATTTACCAGAGGACTTCCTGCATGAAAAAACTGCCAGGTCAGGCATTTCGCTGCGCGCTTGCCGTCACCGTTGCTGTCGCCACGCTTCCGGTTCACGCCGGGTTGCTCGACACCATCCGCGAGAGCGGCGAGATCACCCTCGCGCACCGTGACGCGGCCATTCCCATGTCCTACCTGGACGGCGATCAACGGCCCGTCGGCTATGCCATGGACTTGTGCCTGAAGGTCGTCGCAGCCATCCGGCAGGAGCTGAAGCTGAAGGACCTCGTCGTGCGGTATCTGCTGGTCACACCGGCCACGCGGCTCTCGGCCGTGGCCGATGGCAAGGCGGCCATGGAGTGCGGATCCACCACCAACAATGCCGAGCGCCGCAAGATCGTGGACTACACCATCGCGCACTTCATCACGTCCGCGCGATTCCTGGTTCGCAGCGACTCGGGCATCACCAAGATGGCCGACCTGGCCGGCAGGCCCGTGGTGTCCACCACTGGCACGACCAACCTAAAAACACTGCGCCGGCTGGACGCGGAGTACAACTACCGGATGAAGGTCGTCGAGGCCAAAGACCACAACGAGGCTTTCGGCATGGTGGCAGCCGGGAAAGCCGACGCATATGCCATGGACGACGTGCTGCTCTACGGCCTGCGCGCCAACGCGCCAGACCCGTCGAAGTTCAGCGTGGTCGGCAAGCCCATGACCATAGAACCCTATGCCATCGTGCTGCCCAAGGGCGACGCCGCCTTCAAGAAGGTGGTCGACAAGGAGATGCGCCGCATCATCCTGAGCGGCGAAATCACCGCCATCTACGCCAAATGGTTCCAGCAGCCGATTCCGCCGCGCGGCATCAACATGGAATTGCCGATGCCCTATGTTCTGAAAGACTCCTTCAAATACCCAAGCGACAAGGTGGCGGACCTGGAGAACTAAGGCGGGTCTCGGCCTGACGGCCAGAAAATACGGACCAAATTGTCGGCATCAAGCCTCAACGCCGAGATGAGAAAGATGCCGATGGCAAAGAGCTAAGCCGCCGTCTAGATGACTGATTCGACAGCATTGACGACTTTAAAAAGTCGCTGCCGCAAGGCAAGAGCTAGCCGGGGGGGGCAAGCATTTTGTAGACAAATCTAGAGCATTGAAAGACGGCAACGAGGTGCACGAGACACGAGCGGCGTCGTTCACTGGAACTCTTGATGTGTTGACTTCCGTTGCAGTCTGATCCGAGTTTGGAGTAAACCCCTCAGGCTGGACCACGGGACCATCAGAACTAAGCGACTCCCGAGCGAGTTGCAATTTAAATTCGTTCAGTGAAGGATAACCACCTGCGGAATGAGGCCGCTTGGCGTGGTAGACCTCTTCGATGAAGCGTGGCAGCCCGGTGGCTGCATTTCGCAAAGGTCTCGCGCCGGCCAAGTACAGCTGCTCGACCTTGTGCGTCTTCATAAAGCTCCCCACCTGGGCATTGTCATACGGATTGGCCGGTGAACTCCTCGAGCCGGGAAGCCCAGCGTCTCGCAACGCCCTCCGGTAAGTCTCGCTCGCGTATTGACATTCGCGGTCCGCGTGATAAATGCAACCTGGCGAAGGCCGCTTGCTCTCAAGTGCTGCACGTAGTGCCGCCAGTGCCAGTTGCGTGTCAATCTTATTCACCAGTTCTTGTTGAGCCTCACCATCAGGGTGCCGGTGTTGTTGCCCTGGACCCATTTGCGGTAGTAGGCGACGCCGCCGGTGAAGCTGTCGGTCCAATGCACCTTCACGCCCAGGTTCAGCTCCAGCGCCGTGTTGTCGGTGGGCGCGCCCTGTACGCTAAAGACGGCCGCGCCGGGTGCATCGGCGAAGGACAGTTCCATGCTGCCCGGGTTGCCACCTTTGACACGAGACACGGCCATGCCGGCGTCCAGTGTGGTCTTCCTGCGCGGGGAGTCGTGCAGTCGGAACTCGGTGCGAACGCCGGCGGAAAGCTCCAGCGGTTTGTCGGTGCGCTTGTCCACCGCCAGCGAGAAACCACCGCCGCCTTGCTCCACATACGCATCCTGGCGGATCACCGTCTGGCGCAGGCCGGCGTAGGGCTCGACGCGCCAGGCCGGCGACAGGCTGATGCTGCGGCCGGCTTCCAGGCGCAGGCTGGGCGTGAAACTGGAAAATCGGCTTTGCGCCAGGGTGTCGACGCCCGCGAACACAATGCGGCGGTCCACGCGGTGTTTCCGCCAGGCCAGGTTTGCGTAGCCACCGGCGTACCAGCTGTCATGCGACCAGCGCGCGTAGCCGGCTAGGTTAAAGGCGCTCGTGTCCAGGGTATCGACGCCCAGCATGCCGTTTTCGCGGCCACTCCCGGCCGCTAGGCCCAGCGATACGTCGCCGCCCGCCAGCGGTTGCTGGGGGCGCCAGTCCATGCCCAACTGCACCATGCGCGCGTCCACGTCGCCGCCCGCAATGCCCTGCGCGCTGTCGCCGGCGATCCGGTTGCGGCCGTTGACCACGGCCATCCAGCCGTCCAGCGCCGGCCTGGCACTGGCCGCATCCAGGCCCAGGCGCAGGCCCGACTGCAAGGACGACACCGGCGCGGCGGATGGCGGTGTGAGCCGGCTGTAAAACTTCAGCTGGCCGGATGTGCGCACGGCCTCGGCACCACCCGCACCGCCCTGGTGCACATGCGACATCAGCAGCTCGTCCAGCGAGTCGTTCATGCGGTACATCTGCCGCGCCGCCGTGGCATGTGCGCTGCCGCTGACCGCGGTGAGCGCCTCCCGCGCATCGACGACCGACAGCGCGTCGAGTTTTTGCGGTGCGCTGGAGCCGGAGAGCGCTAACGCAGTGAGGGCCTGCCCCGCCCCGGCTTGGTTGGGTGTGGTCGCCACCTGCGCATAGCTGGGCACCGACATGCCCGAGGCCGCCGCGAAGGTCACTATCGCGGAATTGGCGGTGTAGCTCAGCGTGGGAGCCAAGTAGGCATAGTCGTGCTGCACGCCGCCACTGAAAGTGCCGGTACGCGTTCCGGCCTGCACCAGGGTGCGTGTCATGCCCGCGGTGACGGCGCTGCCGGCGCCGCTGCCCGCCTGGATGATGAGCTTGCCGCTGAGCTGCGCCGTGCCCGAGACGTTCAGGCGGCCGAAATTGGCCGCCGCGTCCACCGTGGTCAGCAGCGAGGAGCCGGTGCCCATGGTGAAGTTGCCGGTGACCGAATGGGTGGCGCTGTCCAGGCCCAGCCGCCCGCCATTGCCCAGGCCGGAGGCGGTTTGCGCGGCCAGTGTGACGTTGCCGGTGACCGAGGCGCTGCCCCCGGCGCCGCCGGCCATCCTGAAAACGGCGGCCGGGCTGGCCTGCGTGCCGCCGGCGCTGACGCTCACGCCCGAGGCCAGCGAGGCGCCCTGCAGCGTGAAGCCGCCGGCGCTCACCGTGGTGCCGCCCGAGTAGGTGTGCGTGCCGCCGTCGAACACCTGGGTGCCGGCGCCGTTGATGCGCACGTCCCCGCCGCCGATGACGCTGCCGTAATAGGTGTTGGTGGTCCCCGCGGCCGGCTGCAGGGTCAGCACGCTGGACGAGCCGGTGATGCGCACGATGGAATCGGACGGGCCGGTGATGCCGCGCATGCGCTGGCTGGAATTGAGCAGGTGCAGTGTGGCGTAGTGGCCCGAGGTCGGGTTGGGCAGGTACTGCGAATACACGCCGTTGGTGTCGAGGATGTCGTCGGCCGCCACCGCGTCGTAGAGCCGGTTGTTGAAGTAGTCGAACATTTGCAGCCGGTCCGGCGTAAAACCGGTGGCGTAGCTGCGCGTGGTGTTGCCGCTGCCCGAGATGTTGGCCTGGCGCGTGGCGTTGTTGGCGAAGGTCGAGCTGTTGGCCACGCCGCCGTTGATGCTGCTGTCCATCACCGTCCAGGACATGCGCGACTTCAGCACGTCGTCAGTGGTGTTGGCATAGTCGCCCGAGAGGCCGCCCGACTCCATGCCCACATAGGAATTGGGAAACACCGAGGGCGCCGAGCTGTAGGCCGTCGACGAGGTGGCCGGCGACTGGTAGAAAGGTTTGGACACGTCGAGCTGCAGGCCGTACTGCTCCTGCGTGTCGCGCTGCGTGCTGCCCTGCGCCAGCAGGTCGTGGGTGTCGACGGTGCGGCACTTGAAGCTGCTGGCCGCGCCGCCCGCGCTGGCGCTGGCCATGCCCAGGTCGCGGCAGTCACCGGCGCGCACCAGGTTCTGGTCGGCCGTGCTCAGGCCGCTGCCGGCCAGCGCGCTGTACACGTTGCCGCTGCTCACGGTGGCGCGCATGAACACGTTGTTCTGCTGGGCCACGTCGAGCTGCACGGTTTTGCCGCTGAAGCTGGCGCGCAGGTTCTCGGTGCGCGGCGCGCTGTGCGGAAGGAATTCCAGCGGGTTGCGCGCGAAGCGCTCGTTGGCGCCGTTGTCGGCGTTGTAGGCCGACTCGCTGATGCTGGTCGGCACCACCAAGTAGGTCAGGTGCAGGTGCACGTTGTTGGCGCCCGACAGGCCCATGCGCCCCAACACGGTGGAACCGCCGCTCACCAGCGTGCCGTTGCTGCCGCTGAGGTTGGTGGCGGCGTTCAGCGTGGTGCCGCCGTCGGCCGCCGAGCCTATGGAATAAAGGTGGTTGTAGACGGTGTAGCGCCGCGACTCGCCGAGCACCGGGTGCATGAAGGTGGCCACACCGTTGTCGTGCCGCAGGATGACCTGATTTTCCTGCGCGCCGCCGACACCGCTGGGCGCGCAGGGGTGGCCGGCGCCGTAGTCGTTGGAGGTCGCGCTGCCACCCGGCGGCAGGATGCCGTCGCAGCCCGTGGCCGGGTCCAAGGGATTGGTGCGGGGCCGGCGTATGAAGACCACGCGTCCGTCCATCACCGCGTAGGCGTACTCCACGCCCATGGTGTTGCCCAGTTCGGTGGCGTTGCCGATCTTGTTGAGGTCCAGGCCCGCATGCACGTCGAAGCTGCTGCCCAGCTTGCGCGGCGCCAGCGAGTAGCGGATGGTGACCGCGTCCTTCGCGCTGGTGGCCGTGCCGGTGTTGGAGATCACCGGCAGCGGTGTGCCGGTGGTGGGCACTGCGGACGGCACCACGTTGACGTGCAGCGGCCAGTACACCGACTGCGCCATCGCCGGCGCCTGCGTGGCCACCAGGCAGGCGGTGACCGCCTGCGCCACGACGCGCCGCCTGAACCGGGGCGTGCTTGTTCCTCTTGCCATGTCCCTACCCAACCGGCTTGCAGCGTGCATGGCCATCTTTCCTTGTTGTCTGGTTTCGAGGAGGTGATGCCGGCGCAAGCCATCTAGGCTTTGCAACGGCAAACCGGCCCGCTGCGGCGCACAGCCCAGCCGTGGTGCGGGGCATGCCGGCGTCGAAACAGGCTGGACAAATTTGACGTGCAAACACCTCGGGCAGGGAGCCTCACATACCCTGCCTCAGCCATAACCCTGGGTTATCACGTGATGTCAAACGAAAAACGCTGGCCTCCCGGCCGCCATTGAAGGCTGGGCCGTGCCGGCTCGGACATTCGTGTTGAATTCCGTAAAAATCTGATCCACTTAAGGCAGTAATTTCTATCCAAAACTGACCCACGTAGGCACTACCCTGCTTATTATCAAAGCAGGGGAAATTAGGGTGATAGTCGTGGCGACATTGAATGTCATCAGGCGTTGAGCATTGCGGGATCAGATGTCTTCGCGAGGCCTTGCTACCCCAGCATCCTTGACGTGTACAGCACCAAAATCGTGGGTACGCAATCCGTGCACCTTACGCCTCGCGCTCTTCCACCCAGTGTGAGCCGGGGCCATAGACCTCATTGCCAGCGTCAGCGACGATCTGATAGTAGCGACGCGCCTCTTCGGTGGCAGGAGTCCACAGTCCGCCATCTTTCAACTCATCTTCATGATGAACAACATGTGCTGCCCAGCAAAGGCGAATTTCTTTCATGATCTATCTCTCAAGAGTCTCTCGTAGCTCCACCATGACCGCGCTAAGGGAACCGCGATCGCAATCTAGCCATGATCCAGTCGAACTCGACTTTGCCAAGCTCCCATCCCTTACGCCTGATGCCGACATCGACTTCATCCAATAGCTTGGTTAAAGTCAGATCGTGACGTTCAATGCGCTTTCTCTCTGTGTAGGCGGTCAGCTGCTCTACAAGATCTGCGCACATGAGGTACCGTCCACGGCGTTCTTCCTCGGTCAGGCCAATCACATAGCGGCCATCGACCTCACGTGCAGCAACTTTCGGTTGCGCGCCGGTCAGCGTAGTGGGAAATGGATCGTGAGGGAAGTCTTCTGGCACCAAGACTTCTTTTTCGTCGTCGGGAGTATCTTCCCCGGTCACATTGGAGGATTTCATACGCTCTTCCTTGCGGTTTCTGTTGAACACAAAGGCCACAACGCTTCAGAGTAGAAAATCAAAATCCTGTGACTCCCGTCTCAGACCTCTCCAGTGCATCTTCCGGATCGTCATGTTTCCGTCACGGATTGATTTTTGGTTTCTGTACCAAAGCCCGTCCTTAAAATAATGCCTGGCGTTGCATTCTTTGCAGTCGTACCATCCCTCGCGGGACGGAGAATGTAACTTGGCATCAAACCAAGGTGTCAACTTTTCCATGGCAATTACTTTCTGGTAGATGTGTTGAATTCCGCTGAAGTCTGACCCGAGGGGGTGCGGGCAAAAACTTGGACTACCAGGAGGTAGTCCATGCATTCGTAGGCATCCCCACTTATGGAGCAATAGGATGGACACTCCCCCAGCCGATTGGCGAAGCCAACAACCGCGCCCACCACGTGCTTCACCGTCCTACGTGTCGAGGTCTGCGGGTGCTCGTCTCATCTCCTCTATTGACACTTTCATCCCAGT
Organism: Polaromonas sp. P1_F4; assembly: GCF_056405675.1. NCBI lineage: Bacteria > Pseudomonadati > Pseudomonadota > Betaproteobacteria > Burkholderiales > Comamonadaceae > Polaromonas > Polaromonas sp. P1_F4. Next base: position 564,392 of record NZ_JBFUBP010000002.1, read on the forward strand.
GGGCGGACGCAGCATTCCCTTGAGATCCAATATCGACTTATCCTTGATCCTTGTCACGATGCGCCCAACCCTGGGCTTCGCGTGCTTGCTAGCCAAATACAGATCAAACTGCCATTGCAACCCGGCCCACAAGTCTGGCGATGTCTGCAATGCCAGTCCGAGACGGATCGCCATGTCCGCGGAAATTCCGGATTTCCCATGCAATATGCGTGACAGCACAGAACGGCTAACCGCCAGCTTCCTGGCTGCCTCGGCAATCGAAATGTCGCCCAAGTATTCATGAAGGACCACACCTGGATGATGTGGAGCTTTCCTACGATTCATCTCAGAACTCCAAGTGGTTTCCGTGTGTGCTCACAGCCAAATGTCTCGGTCTGTATACGCTGCTCGCGCCACATCTCGCATGTGCTGCCACAACGCGACACGATTAATGCCTGTTTGTTGAATTGCACTGAAGTCTGACCCGAGTTTTCCATCGAATCTTGACCCACACTCTTTGTGAGCAGAAGGTGCTCACGATGTGGATAAGTTCTTGATCTTCTCCTTTTTGGGCTGAGTTGTGTGGATCTGCCTCAAAGTGCGCCGCTGTTTCCGCGATTTTGTTGCCTCGATTACCAGCCAGGTGGCCAGCTTCTCGGCGTAGGGATCGAGCTTGCTTGAGCTGACCCGTCTTGGGTACTTAGGCTCGCTCTCCTCTGATCGCAGGTGCTTCTTCACGGTGTTGCGAGCCAGGCCTGTACGCCTTGAGATCTCGCGGATGGACATCTGATCCCGCAATGCCCAACGTCTGATGACATTCAATGTCG